>DATJTJ010000019.1:0-18996 GCA_035503515.1 Steroidobacteraceae bacterium | reverse complement strand
TGCCCACGGATGTGCTCCTGGTCTGGTGGCTGAGGGTCAATACCGTATACCCGGGGTGCCGGCCGGAGCAGGGCGTCCAGCGTGAACGGCACGTGGGAGAGACCCTACAACGGGGCGGCTGAGGCTGTGGCTGGGGCTTTTCGATGATTCGTGACACTTTGCCGCAATGAACAGGCGCCATCTTTTCGGCGCGGGCGTCACGATTCTCCTGGGTGCGCTGTTGGCGGCCTGCGGCGCAGGAGGATCCTCTGGCGGCGCATCCGGCAGCAGTAACGCGTCCTCCGGCTCCGGCAGCGGTGGCACGCCGACGGGCTACACGGTGGGCGGAAGCGTCAGCGGACTGAATGGTCCCGTCTCCCTGTCATTGAACGGTGCCCCGGCGCTGTCGGTGAACAATGATGGCAGCTTCGTATTCTCCTCCGAGCTCATGAGCGGAGCCAGCTACGCTGTCAACGTGGTCACGGCGCCGGCCGGGGAGACCTGCTCCGTCACCGACGGGTCCGGCGCGATCGCATCCGCCAATGTCACGGATGTCATGGTCACATGCTCGGTTCCATCCGGCACCTCGACGCCGCCGAACACCTATGCGCCTGCGTCCTTCCAGGCGGGATACTTCGCGCGGCTCAACACAGTGCGGCAGGTCCTGGGCGTGGGTGTGCTCGCCCAGTCGGCCGATCTGGATACCTCATCCCAGGCCCACGCCCTTTACGATGCGGTCAACTTCGATCCCGCGACCATGTCCGGCGTCGATCCCTCGACGGGTGATCTGTACGCCCACTCCGAGGATGCCGGGATGCCCGATTTTTATGCCGCCACTCCGCAGGCGCGCGCTACGATGGCCGGATACACCCTGGGCGGCGTCGGCGAGGTGGCGGGCAATACGCTCGTGAACGACGCCAACAGCGGGCTGCTCGCGGCCGATCAACTCCTGGACACGGTGTACCACCGGGTCAACCTGCTGCTGGAGACTTACCGGTACATCGGCGTCGGAGTCGATACGGCCTCAAACAGCCATGAAAACTACGGCTGGTACGTCTCGGACATGGGGACGGTCAACAACGCGCAGACGTTGTCGACGGGGACCGTCGTCGCTTATCCCGCCGCCGGTGCAACGGATGCCTTTCCGTACTTCTGCAACAGCTGCGAGGATCCCAGTCCGATTCCCGGCCTACCGGCAACCCAGGCTCTGGGCGGACCGATCAGTGTGCAGATCGCCGCCGGGCATGCTCTATCGGTCAACTCCTTCACGCTGGCGGCAGCCGACGGCAGCGAGGTTACCGTGCACCTCAGCGACGCGCAGACCGATACCAGCGGATTCATGCCAGGCAATGCAGCCTTCATCATTCCCGAAGCGCCGCTGACTCCCGGGGCGACCTACACCGCCACTTTCACAGGTTCGGACGGCGCCACGGCCCTGAGCAAGACGTGGTCATTCACCACGCTCGATGCCATCTCGATCCTGACGGCGGGGCCCTATGTGGTGCATGACGGCGGCTCCCTGGCCATCGATGCTCTCGTGCCAAGCGGGGTGGCCCGCTTTTCATTGTCGACGTCCCTCGCCAGCGGTCAGTACAGCACTGCTGCGCTGGGCGGCAGCTGGGTCATCGCCGTGCCGGCAGGCGCCGTGAACTCGGCACAGACCATGCAGTTGACCATTTCCGATGCCGAGCTGTCCGTCGCCGCCGCGACGATCACCGTTACCGTCGAGCCCTGACGGAGGGCCTGGCAATCGAGGCCTGCAGGGCCAACGCGAGTGCACTGTCACCGCTGGTGATGTCTGCCCAGTTCAGCTCGATCCCGGTTTTCTTGCCTTTGCGCGTCAACTTGAGCCTCTCGGGCGAGAGGGTGATGACGTAGTCGACGCCATCGACAACCAGGGATCGCTTCAAGGTCTTGTCCAGTGGGGTCATCTTTCAGCAGCCCGGGGTCTTCGCCGACCCGCAGTATTCGCGTCTGCGATCATCTGCTTTGGTTTTCGGACTTGCCTCGCTGCGGATCGGGATTGTGTGAATCCGCGCTTTCATTGGGACTCGAAATGCCGCCTGGGGAGAGTTCCGATGGATTGTGGTGGCGTACCGGCCTGCGCCGCCGTGGAGCGCTGGAAGCCGGCGCGCTGCTCTTTGAATGGCCGCCGGCGGGACCACTGCTGGAACCCGTCTGTCCCCAGGCGCCAAGGGACAGCAGAAGGCCAAGCGGCAGCGCCGCCAGGGTGATGATTCGCATGCGCATGCCGATGTCTCCTGCTGATCGAGGCCGGTGAGCATGCCGCCTGGCCCGATGCAGGTCAGTCGCCCGGTGGGGACCAGAACCCGTAGGACGGGGCCGTTCGTGTGAGCGCGCGCTTACGATAGGCAGCGCTCGGCTCCTGCCGATACGGGGCAAGCTTCAGATGCAGGCTGCGGTTTTGGAGTGAGGACCCGACCCATGAGCGAGGAACGCACGGAAGAATTCTCCGCCCCGCGGGTGAACGTGAACCTGGCGGTTTCCGGGGACGTGAAGAGCGGCGACCAGGAACCGAGGGCCGATGCACAGCGCAAGGCCGAGCCGGGCAAGGAGACGGAGGCCCGCAAGGAAAGCGGTGACAAGGATCGCAAAGGCAAGACCAAGAAGGTCTCCGCGGCCAAGGTGCAGCTGCAGGGTCGTCTGCCGGCGCTCGTGGATGACGCGGACATCGGCGTGGAGAAGGAGCAGATCGTCACGCGCGACGGCAAGCCGGACCTGCTGTTCATGGGCACCCTGATGGCCTCGGCGGCACCCGCCACGGCGCCGAAGGGGCGCTGGCAGGAGTACCGGATCTACATGACGGCCGGCGGCAAGCACGTCTTTGCCAAGGTGTCGCGCAGCGTGTTCGAGGATGACGAAGACAGCCACGAAGCGGAGGTGTTCGATCCGGCCCCCTCCTCGGTACCCTCGCAGCTGATGCGCAGCGCCCGTGAAATCGCCCGCGCCAAGCCCATGACCTGGATGGATGCCGCCGTGTCGTTCTTCGGGTATGACCCGCTGGCCAAGGCGCTGTACCGCAAGTTGAGCGTGCGGTTCGAGGAGCAGATCACCTGAGGCGATCGCGCTCCTCTCAATGCCGCTGCGACTTATCCTTGAGCGCCAGGTCGATGTCGACGTACGACCAGAAGTCCCCTTGGATGAAGGGCCAGTGACGGTAGTACTTCACCCAGGGATAGACCAGGTCGATGGTGTACCGGTGACTGACGAACTTCATCGGATCATAGGCGGTGAGTAACGCGTTCATCTTACGCAACACGTCCGCCCGTTGCGGGCCGTCCGGCGTTTCGTCCTGCTTCAGGTACAGCGCGTCATAGGCGGGGAGGTTGAACCGCGACAGGTTTTCGCCGCCGGCGGCAGGTCCATAAGCCAGCATCATCCCCCCCGTAGGATCGGGTGCATTGGCGCTCGACCCCATCAGCCACATCATGAAATTCCCTGCGCGGGCTGCCTTGAGATTGTCCGGCCAGAGGGCGACCTTGAAGCTGCAGCGGATGTCGAGCGCATCCATGGAGCGCTTGAATATTTCGTCCATGACACGGCTGCGTTGGTCGGGTTCGGTCGACATTTCGACCACCAGCGGTGAGCCGTCCGGGTTGTCGCGCCAGCGCGTGCCATGACGCGGCACATACCCGTACTCGTCCAGCAGCGCCTTCGCGCGTGCCACCGACGTGACGCCATTCTCGGTCCGCAGCGCCGGATCGTAGCCGAACTCGCCGGGCATGATGACCGTCTGCGCCGGAAAGGCCTGGAATTTCCAATAGGTGCGGATGGCCTCGGGGGTATCGAAACCCAGGCTGATGGCGCGCCGCAGCGCGACCTTCGTCGCTGAATAGCCACCGACGATGGGACTGTCCATGTTGAAGATGAGCAGCGTCACATCGATCTGCGGGACCCGCTCGATCTGGACGTGCTTCTTGAGCAGGATGGGAGCGGGTTTGCCATTCGGCAGCGCCAGGTCGCTCAGGTCGCGTGGCGTGTTGTAGAGCAGGTCCACTTCGCCGTTCAGGAACGACAGCCAGCGCGGCTGGCTCTCCTCGATGACAGACAATTCCACGCGGTCGATCAGCGGCAGGCGTTTGCCCTCGAGGGCCTTCGCCATGCGCTGCGCCTCAGGATCGGTCGCATCGGGCGTGACATGGAAGATGTCCGTGCGGTAATTCGGATTGCGGTTCAGGGCGATGAAGGAGGAACGGCGCCAATCGGCCAACTCGAAGGGTCCGGTCCCGACCGGATGCTCCATGATGCGGTCACCGTATTTCTCGACGACCTCGCGTGCCACGGCGCCGGTTTCACTGCCGTCGGTGAAATCCTGCAGGAAGCGCGGTTGCGGCACGCCGAGTTTGAACTGGAATGTATAGCGGTCCAGCGCCTTGAGACCCTCTACCGGCCGGTCGTAGTCGAAGTGGCCGGACTTGATGGCCTCATCACGCAGCGCCTGCATGCCGAGTATGTCGGCGGGCGCCAGGCCCTCGTAGCTCGGACTCTTCCAGTGTGGATCGAAAAGTCGCTTGTACGAATAGACGTAGTCCTGCGCGGTCAGCTCCCGGCGCCGGCCGTTGAAGGCGGGATCATCGGTGAAATAGATGCCCTTCTTGATGTGGAAAGTGAAGGTCCTGAAGTCGGCAGACACCTCCGGCATGCCATCGGCGGTCGCGGGTTCAATGGTGCCGGGCGCCGCCAGATAGGCGTAGCGCAGCGGCGAATCGAAGATGTTGCGCGCGATCATGCGGGAGTACAGGTCGGTAATCTCGGCGGGATCGAATCCCGTCTCGCCCGCCTCGAGCGCGTAGCGCAGCACCTTGAGTTCGGCGCCCTGCGCCGCGGGCAGCACGCAGCAGAGCAGGCAGAGGACTATCCGCAGTCTGTTCATCGCGGCCCCATGATAAGCTTCAGGCTTCGTGACCAGCTACCTGATTCGCCGCATCTGGCAGATGATCCCGACCCTCCTGGGGGTGATCCTGCTCGTTTTCCTGCTGTTTCACTTCTTCGGGGGTGATCCGGCCGAGATCATCGCCGGCCAGAACGCGACCGCCCGGGACGTCGAGGTGGTGCGGCAACAGTTGGGGCTCGACCGGCCCTGGTGGGTGCAGTTGGGGATCTTCATCCGGGAGGTCATCACCTTCCACTGGGGCGACAGCTGGGCGACCCATGAATCGGTCGCCCACATCTTCCTGACGCGGTTGCCGGCCACCCTGACCGTCATGATCCCGCTGTTCCTGCTGACCATGGTTCTGTCGGTACCCCTCGCCCTGGGGGTGGCGTACTTGCGCGGATCGCTGACGGACCGGTTGACCATGATGCTGACCACCGTGGCGCTCTCCATCTCCTTCCTGGTGTACATCATCGCCGGCCAGTGGCTGTTCGGGTTCAAGCTCAGCTGGTTCCCCATCCAGGGCTGGTCGGCGAGCCTGTGGACGAACCTGTCGCTTTACGTGCCCCTGCCGGTGCTGCTCGCGGTGCTCGTCAGCCTCGCCCCGCAGGTGCGGCTCTATCGCACCTTCTTCCTGGATGAGATCGGCCAGGACTACGTGCGCACGGCGCGGGCCAAGGGGCTCACCGAAAGGAGGGTGATCTTCAAGCATGTGCTGCGCAATGCGCTGATCCCCATCCTCACCGACGTCTCGCTGCAGCTGCCGGGCCTGTTCATCGGCTCCTTCCTGCTCGAGGTGTTCTTCTCGATTCCCGGCATTGGCCGCGAGGTGCTGCTCGCGGTGAACCGCAGCGACTACCCGGTGATCCAGGCGACCACCGTCTATCTCGCCGTGTTCACCATGTTCATCAACCTGTTCACCGACGTGCTCTACAAGCTGGTCGATCCGCGGGTGGTGCTGCGGTGAAGTCGGGCCATGGTGTCTGGCGCCTGGCGGCGCGGCGGCTGCGGCATGACCACTTCGGCATGGCGGCCCTGGCGGTGGTCGGTGCCTTCATGGTCATGATCGTGCTGGTGTCGCTGCATCTGCTGGCGGCCGACTGGTCCGACGAACGCGGCGTGCATTTCGCCAACCCGACGTTCCTCGGGCCGGGCCCGGATGAACTCGCCATGATCGAGCCGGCGCCCGGGCACATGCTGGATCTGTCCGCGGTGGATCCGCTCGCCCCCCGCTATGCCGACATCGAGCGGCGCACCCGGGCGCTCGAGACGACCGAGCGCCCGCGACTGAAGACGCTGCCGTTCGGCGGCGACCGGTACGGACGCGATGTGCTCAAGAAGGCCATCAAGGGCGCCCAGGTGTCGATCATCGTCGGATTGGCCTCGGCGCTGGTGGCGACCTTCATCGGCAGCGTGCTGGGAGGCTTCGCCGGATTCTTCGGTGGCCGGGTGGGGGATGCCCTCGAATGGGTGTACAACGTGTTCACTTCCATCCCCTACATCCTCCTGGTGTTCGCCTTCGCAGCGGTGAGCGGCCGCAGCATCGCCAGCGTCATCGTCATTCTGGGGCTCACCGGCTGGACGGGGGTATACCGTCTGCTGCGGGCCGAGTACATCAAGCATTCCAACCGCGAGTACGTGCGCGCCGCGCAGGCGATCGGCGCGCGGCCGCTGTCGAGGATGTTCGTGCACATCCTGCCGAACGTCTCGCACGTGATCCTGGTGCAGCTCTCGCTGAATGTGGTCGCCTTCATCAAGGCGGAGGTGATCCTGTCGTTCCTGGGCCTGGGCGTGTCGGTGGATTCGGTGTCCTGGGGCACGATGCTGAACGAGGCGCAGACCGAGCTCATCGTCGGCAAGTGGTGGCAGCTGGTCGCCGCCACGGCCTTCATGGCGGTCTTCGTCACGGCCTTTTCGGTGTTCACCGACTCGCTGCGCGATGCGCTGGATCCGAGGCTGAGATGACCGACAGTTCCGCCACGTCACCGCTTCTTTCGGTCCGCGACCTGGCGGTAGAGTTCCACATCGCCCGCGAGGCGCCGCGAGTCGCAGTGCGCGGCATCAGCTTCGAGGTCCCCGCCAACCGCACCGTCGCCCTGGTCGGCGAGTCCGGTAGCGGCAAGAGCGTGACCGCCATGTCCGTCCTGCGCCTGCTGCCCGACAACGCGCGAGTGTCGGGCAGTATCCGCTTCGCGGGCCAGGAGCTGACCGCGCTGAGCGATACCCAGCTGCGCGACCTGCGCGGCAGTGCCATGTCGGTGGTATTCCAGGAACCGATGTCCTCGCTCAACCCGGTATTCAGCGTCGGCGACCAGATCGCCGAGGTGCTGCGAGTTCACGAGCACATCGGCGCCCGGGCGGGACGCGCCCGCGCCATAGAGCTCCTGGGCGAGGTCGGATTGCCGGATCCCGCGCTGCGTGTGAACAGCTATCCGCACGAGCTTTCCGGCGGCCAGCAGCAGCGGGTCATGATCGCCATGGCCATCGCCTGCAAACCGCGGCTGCTGATCGCCGATGAACCGACCACCGCGCTCGATGTGACCATCCAGAAACAGGTGCTGGAACTGCTGGCGCAGCTGCGCCGCAGTCACCGGATGAGTGTGCTTTTCATCAGCCACGACCTGGGCGTCGTCGGCGAAATCGCCGACGACGTGATCGTGATGCAGGATGGACAGGTGCGGGAGCAGGGTACGGTGGAGAAGATCTTTTCCGCTCCTGCCCACCCCTACACGCGAGCGCTGCTGGCCTGTCGGCCGGATCTGGAACGCCATCCGCGCCGCCTCCCGGTGGTGGCCGATTTCCTGGAAGGGCGGGAGCCGGACCAGCATGACGCAGGCCGTTCACCGCGCACCGATGCCGAGGTCGTCCTCGAGGTTCGCGGCCTGAAGAAGAGCTTCCGGCTGCGGGATGGCCTGTTCCGGTGGCGGGAGATACCGGCCGTCGAGGATGTATCCTTCGCGTTGCGGCGGGGCCAGACGCTGGGGGTCGCGGGCGAGTCCGGTTCGGGCAAGACCACCGTTGGCATGACGCTGATGCGGCTGCACCAGGCGACCGCGGGCCGGGTCATCATGAAGGGCGCCGATGGCCCGACCGACCTGCTTGCATTGAGCGAAGCTGCGATGATGCCGTTCCGGCGGCGCATACAGATCGTGTTCCAGAATCCCTACGCCTCGCTCAATCCGCGGTTCACCGTCGGACAGATCCTCGCCGAGCCCATGGCGTTGCATGGTATCGGCGCCGACACGGCCGCCCGGCTGGATCTCGCGGTGGACCTGCTGCAGCGGGTGGGGCTGCCGGGCGATGCCCTGAACCGCTATCCGCACGAATTCTCAGGGGGCCAGCGGCAGCGGATCGCGATCGCGCGCTGCCTGACCCTGCGGCCGGAGGTGCTCATCTGCGACGAGTCCGTCTCGGCGCTGGATGTTTCGGTGCAGGCGCAGGTCCTGAATCTGCTGCTGGACCTGCAGGAGGAGTTCGGCATGGCCTACATCTTCATCTCGCACGACCTGGCCGTGGTGCGGTACATGGCCGACGAGGTCATGGTCATGAACCAGGGGCGGGTAGTCGAGATGGCCGACGCCGAAACCATCTACCGGCGGCCGCAGAACCCATACACGCGCCGCCTGCTCGGTGCGATTCCGCGGGGTCTCAGCGGGCGGCTGGCCGGGCCTTCCTGACGATCCGGTAGCCGGCGGCAGGTCCTTTCACTCCGCGCCGCCCGCGCGGGTATCTTTGCCAATCGAAGCCGGGAAGTACTCGAGCTGGAATCCTCCTGCTCCAGTCCTCTTGGTCCTGTACATCAACATATCGGCCTCTCGCAACAGTATCTCGAATTCCACGTCGGGACGCTCAAACCACGCGATGCCGATACTACCGGAGACCGGCGCAAACCCATCGAGTGCCACCGCCAGCTCGCCACAGAGTTTCTCGCCCGTGGCGGAGACCCCATGACGGTCCGCCTCCGGGAGAATCACGCCGAACTCATCACCACCGACCCGCGCAACGTAGTCCGTCCTGCGCAGCACGCGTCGAAGCGCGTCGGCCACCGCGCACAGCGCACGATCGCCGCTTTCATGACCCTGAGAGTCATTCAATAGTTTGAAGCGGTCCAGATCGATGAAGACCATCGCAAGTGGGTGCTGGTAGCGCGCCGCACGGGCGACCTCCAGGCGCCCGACTTCGTAAAATGCGCGCCTGTTCAGCAGACCCGTCAGCGGCTCGCGACGCGCTGCTTCCGCCTCCTGCAGCAGCAGCGTTCTAATCCGCGCGATCAGAAATGCGACCAGCAGGTATATGAGGAAATGCGTGGCCCCGTTCAAGAGCACGATCCAGCGTGGGTCATTCGATGGCATGGCCCACCAGCCACTGGCGAACCACATCACGGCAGCGAGAATCGCGGCTGCAACCCCGTGGCGCATGCCCCCGAACCAGGCCAGCAGTCCCACTGGGATGATTGCCGAGGAGGATAGAGCGAACTCCGCCTGAGTGAGCGCCCGGAACACCCCCAGCAGGGCAAGCGTCGCTATCGCCGCGGGCCAAGCCCACCTCGGCATGCTGTGCGCCATCGGCTGTAAGGTGCCCGAAATCCGATCGCCGGTGGCCCTTAGTGACTGCGCGATCCGATAGAGCACGTCCGCGACATCCACTCTCACGCAATGTCTGCTTGAAGGAAGGGACTTTTCTCATCGAGAAAAGTTCCTGCGCATCAGACGTCCGATAGTCGAACCGCGCAGGAATATTCCGGCGAGCACTTTCGTGCAATCATTGAGAATGGCCGACCAAAGGCGCTTCGGTGTCTCTGGGGTCCTGGCGCCGTTCGGGGTTCGCGTTCGCCTGCGCCCGGATATGCGAGAATCCTGCAATGGAGCCCTTGCTGGAACCCGGGGAACCCGCGCCCTGCACGCTCTCGAATGCCGAGGGACGCTCGAACTTCGTCATCGTCGTGGACCACGCGAGCCGGCGCATTCCGCGGCGCCTCGGGGACCTCGGCCTGCCGGCCTCCGAGCTGCAGCGGCACATCGCCTGGGACATCGGCGCCCTCGGCGTCGCCAGCCGGGTGGCGGCGGCGCTGGATGCACCGCTGATTGCACAGAACTATTCGCGGCTGGTGATCGACTGCAACCGCGATCCGGCGGTGGACAGTTCCATTCCTCATCTTAGCGAGTGGAGCCGCATTCCGGGCAACCTGGAGTTGAGCGCCGCGGAGATCGCGGCCCGCAAGGCCGCGATTTTCGATCCCTACCACGCCTGCATCGCGGGACTACTGGATGCCCGCGCGGCGGCCCGCCGTGCCACCATCCTCATCGCCCAGCACAGCATGACGGATGTATTCCGGGATTCGCGCCGCGAGATGCATGCCGCGGTGCTCTACAACCGCGATCCGCGCTTTGCGCGGCTGGTGCTGGCGGTGCTGCGTCGGGAGCCGCAGCTCATCATCGGGGACAATGAGCCTTACTTCGTCAGCGACGCGACGGACTACACCATTCCCGTTCATGGCGAGCGCCGCGGACTGCCGCATGCCGAAATCGAGATCCGGCAGGACATGATCGGCGAGGAGACGGGGCAGGGTCTGTGGGCGCAGCGCATCATCCGTGCGCTCCAGGATGCCGAACGCGAGTTCCTGGAGTGAGCCTGCGGTTGCTCGTTGCGTGCGTTTCAGTCTGCCTGCTCGGCAGCTGTGTCACGTTCGTGGACCAGGGCGGCGCCGACCCGTGGTGGACCTATGGCGGTTCGCCGGCTGCGCAGCGTTACTCCGCACTGACGCAGATCAACGCGCACACCGTGCACGACCTGCGGCAGGCATGGCGCTTCGACATGGCGGGCAGCGGTGATCCGGAGACCAATCCGCTCATCGTCGACGGCACGCTCTATGGATATACCCCGACGCTGCAGGTCTTCGCGCTGGATGCCGCCAGTGGGACCCTCAAGTGGCGGTTTGATCCGGGCATCGTGGGTTCCGGCCCAAGCCGCGGCTTCAGCTACTGGACCGATGGCCACAGCAGCCGGCTGTTCGCCGGCGTGATGCAGTTCTTGTTCGCCCTGGATCCGCGCACGGGCCTGCCGCTCGCGGACTTCGGTGACCATGGCCATATCGACCTGCGCCAGGGACTGCGCGGCGATGGCTCCCGGTACTTCGTCTCGCTCACCTCTCCGGGCGTGATCTACCACGACCTCATCATCACGGGCTTCCGGACCTCGGAAGTGAAGCCGGCGCCGCCGGCGGACATCCGGGCCTTCGACGTGCACAGCGGCGCCCTGCGGTGGGTGTTCCACACCATTCCGGCCGCGGGTGAGCCTGGCGCACAGACCTGGCCGGCCGGCGCGCGCGAGGTATCGGGTTCGGCGAACAACTGGGCGGGCATGGCGCTCGATGCGCGGCGCGGCATCGTCTACGTGCCGACCGGATCGGCGGTCAACGACTTCTACGGTGCGGACCGTCTCGGGGATGACCTGTACGCCAACTGCCTCCTGGCGCTCGATGCGGCGACCGGGAAGCTGCTGTGGTACCGGCAACTGGTCCATCACGACATCGAGGACCGCGACCTGCCGAGCGCGCCTTCGCTGCTGAGGATCCGGCATGATGGCAGGCTGCGCGATGTGGTGGCCCAGCCCACCAAGCAGGGGTTCCTGTTCGTCTTCGACCGGGCCACGGGCGAGCCGATCTTTCCCATCGAGGAGCGGCCCACGCCGCAAAGTGAAGTCCCGGGCGAGCACGCGGCCGCGACCCAACCGCAATCCGACGTGCCGGCGCCCTATGCCCGACAGTACCTGACCGAGCAGTTGCTGACGAACCGGACACCGGTGGCGCATCAATGGGCGCTGGAGCATTTCAGGGCCATGCGCAGCGAGGGCCCGTTCACGCCGCCCGGACTGTCGCGGCCCACGGTGATCTTTCCGGGCTTCGATGGTGGGGCGGAGTGGGGTGGGGCGGCGGTCGATCCTCGCACGGCGACCCTCTACATCAACGCCAACGATCTGGCCTGGTCGGCGCAGCTCGCTCCGACGCCGCAGGCCCGGGGTCCCGGGGGCAAGGCCTACCTGGCCCTGTGCATCGCCTGCCATGGTCCGGACCGCAGGGGCTCCCCGCCCGCCTTTCCTTCCCTCGTCGACATCGACCGGCGGCTGTCGCCGGACCAGGTTGCCGCCGTGATCCACACGGGCCGTGGACGGATGCCGGCTTTCGCGCAGCTGCAGGGAGCCGAGCTCGAGGCCCTGATCACATATGTGCGCACCGGGACGGACGAGCCCGACGACGGCGCGGCCCGCGCACAACGGGAGGCCATCCCGTTTCCGGTCGCCGACGCGTCCGCACCCTATCAGTTCACCGGCTACAAGAAATTCCTCGATCCGGACGGGTATCCGGCGGTGGCGCCTCCCTGGGGCACGCTCAGTGCCATCGACCTGAATACGGGCCGTTACCGGTGGCGCATTCCCCTGGGGGAGTACCCGCAGCTTGCGGCCGAGGGCCTGGCGGTGACGGGCACGGAGAACTACGGCGGGCCGCTGGCGACGGCGGGGGGACTGATCCTGATCGGCGCCACCGTCTTCGACCACAAGCTGCGGGCTCTCGACAGCGCGACGGGGCGGCTGCTCTGGGAAACCGAATTGCCTTATGCCGGGACGGCGACGCCGGCGACGTACAGCATCCGGGGCAAACAATACGTCGTCATCGAAACGAACAACGCGCGCAATCATGATGCGCCGCAGGGTGCCGCCTACGTTGCGTACAGCCTGCCGTGAGGCACCGGGGCGTCGCGGCTCGGTTGCCTGAGCGTGGCGATGCTAGAATCGGGCCGCGCTTGGGAGGCGGCTGATGCGTTATCGCCAGATCGATCTGAATCTCCTCGTCGTCTTCAACGAACTGATCGAGAACGGGAGTGTGCTGCGCGCGTCGCGGTCCCTGGGCGTGACCCAGGGCGCGGTGAGCCAGTCGTTGGCGAAGTTGCGCAAGCACTTCGACGATGAGCTGTTCATCAAGACCAACACCGGCGTCACGCCCACCACCTTCGCCATTTCGATTGCCGAGGACGTGCGCCAGGCCATTGCGTTCGCCGAGTCGGCACTTGGCGGCCGGGCGCGCTTCGATCCGGCCATCAGCGCCCGCGACATCCGGATCTGCATGGGCGACATGGGAGAGATCAGGGTCCTGCCCGGGCTTCTGACCCTGCTGCGCAAGAATGCACCCCGCTGCCGGATCTTCGTCCTGGACCTGTGGGGTGAGGAACTCAAGCAAGGCCTGGAACGCGGGGAAGTCGACATCGCCATCAGCGGTCGCGGGCCCCCGATCGGGGATGTCTTCCAGCAGAAGCTCTATGAGACCGACTACATCGTTCTCACCAGCGAGTCGAACCCGCTCAATCACGACCTGGACACCGAGGATCTGTCGGGACTGCGGCATGTGGCGGCATCGCCCGGACGACTGCCGCACCTGTATCTGGACGATGTGCTGGCGCAGGCCGGAATCCGCCGCAACGTCGTCGTGCGCACGGCAAACTGGGTGTCGGTGCCGCACGTGCTGCGCAGCCAACCGGACCTCGTGTCGGTGGTTCCGAGGTACCTGGCCACCGCTTACCGGGATTTCGGCCTGAAGACCCTCAAACTGACCAGCGCGCTGCCCTCGGTCGAGGTGTTCCAGTTCTGGCACCGGCGGGCGACATCGGACCCCTTCAACATCTGGCTGCGTGGGCAGGTGCGCGAAATCTTCGCTCGTCAGAAGAAGACCTGAAAATGAGCGATTCCGCCGCCCCGGCACCGGTGCTCCGCCTGACCGAGCTGATCGAGGGCTACTGGACGACCCAGGTGATCCGCGCCGCGGCCCAGTTGCGACTGCCGGATCTGCTGGGCTCGGAGAGCCTGCGGCCCGTGGATCTGGCGCAGCGTGCGCTATGCCATGCCGGCAGCCTCAACCGGCTGTTGCGGGCCCTCACGAGCATCGGGCTGTGCGAAGCCCTGAAGGATGGGCGTTACGCCCTGACGGCCCTGGGAGCATTGCTGCGTTCCGACGCGGCCGGCGGCAAGCACGCCCGCGCGCTGTTTGCCGGCAGTACGTTGTACCGGGCGTTCGAGAGCCTGCCGGACATGGTGCGCACCGGTGGCCGGGCGGCCGTGCCGGCCGATTTCGAGAAATCCTCGCCCGAGAAACTTGCGATCTTCCAGGCGGCCATGATCGAGTCCAGCCGCGAGGCGGTGAGTTCCGCCGTCCTCGTCTACGACTTCAGCGTATTCAAAAGGGTGCTGGATGTCGGCGGCGGATTCGGCGGCGCGCTCGCGGGCCTGTTGCAGCGCTTCGGCGATCTCACCGGTGATGTCCTGGATCTGCCGCATGCGAGGCAGGGCGCGGAGGCTTTCCTGGCCGGGTCCGGCCTTGGAAGTCGCACGCGGTTCCTGGCCGGTGATTTCTTCGCGGCCGTTCCACAAGGCTATGACTGCTACCTCATGAAGTTCATCCTGCATGACTGGGATGACGCGCAGGCCGCGGCCATCCTCGGGTCCGTCCGCAGCGCGGCTGCGCCGGGGTCGCGGCTGATCGTGCTCGAACGCCTGGTGCCGGACCCTGTGGCGGATCTGCCCGCGCATCGCGCCGTGCTGCAGGCGGACATGGCGATGATGGCCTGGGGTGGCCAGGCGCGGACGGAGCGGGAATACCGGGAACTGCTGCGCCGGGCCGGTTTCGAGCTCGGGCGGGTGGTACCCACCGCCTCGACGTTCACGGTGCTGGAAGCGGCGCCCACATGAAGGAGGAGCCCTGTCCATGAGCATCTGGCAGACGCTGGTCACCCTGGAGCAGTTGCAGGAGAGCGTGCGCAATACGCTCTCCGAGCACTTGGGGATCCGCTATACGGAAATCGGCCCGGATTTCCTGCGGGCGACCATGCCGGTCGATGCGCGAACCCACCAGCCGGCGGGGGTACTGCACGGCGGGGCCTCGCTGGCGCTCGCCGAATCGATCGGCAGTGTCGGCGCCAATCTCTGCGTAGACATGCGCACCCATGTCTGCGTCGGACAGGAGATCAACGCCAATCACCTGCGGCCGATTGCCTCCGGCCTGGTGACCGCCACGGCGCGCCCCTACCATCTGGGCAGCCGCAGCCACGTCTGGCATATCGAAATCGCCGATGAACGCGACAAGCTCGTGTGCGTGTCGCGCTTTACCGCGGCGGTCCTGCCGCGGGCCCAGCCGAAGTCCTAGGGCCGCCGGTCAGAGAACCTTGTAGTAGCGGATGACGTTGCCCTTTTCGGTGCGTCGGCCGATACCCACGAAGGCATGGCGGGCCAGCCAGTCATGCTTGCCCCTGGGGGCTTCGAACGTGGTGAGCGTCCTGAAGTAGACCTCCTCGGGCAGCACGGTCTCCTTGCTCAGCCCGTGCGCAATGCGCTCGAACTTCTGCATCACCTCGGGGCTGCGGCCCCAGATGTAGCCGCGGGTATTGAGCATGAAGCAGCTGCCATCCCGTTCCTGCAGCACGTAGCGTGCATCGGCCGCCAGTACCCCGTCGTCCCGGAACAGGCAGAAGTCGCCGCCGCTGCCGGGCAGGGCGAGGCCCGACAGCGCAGGCCCCTCGAACTCCCCGCCCTCCAGTTTGACCATGCCGCGGCTGCCGCCGCTGGGCATGTTCGTCACTTTCGGCAGCGGTGCGAACCGCAGCCGCACCTCGAGCGCAAATTCGCATTGGGGCATGAAGGGATCGGAATCGGCGGTCATCGTGGCCTCGACTGAGAGCAGCAGGGAATTGTGGAGATTGTCACATGCCGACAAGCCTTGCTCCAGCAGTCCGACTTCGCCATCCTTCGAGCCCTATGCAGGGTCTGGGTCAGAGGCTTGACGCGCTCACCGGGAGTCTCGCCACCTGGCGACTCGTGGTGCTGCTGTCGATGGGCGGCTGCTTCGAGTTCTATGACCTGTTCCTGACCGCCTACCTTTCGCCCGGTCTGGAGCGGGCGGGAATCTTTCACGCCAGGGGCCTCATCGGCGGTCTTTCCGACCAGGCCGCGTTCGCGGCCGCCACCTTCGCGGGCCTGTTCGTGGGCACGATCGCGTTCAGCCGGCTGGCCGACCGCCATGGGCGCCGCGCGATCTTCACCGTCTCGCTCCTGTGGTACTCGGCGGCCACGCTGCTGATGGCATTGCAGGACACCGCGGCCGGAATCGATCTGTGGCGCTTCTTGGCGGGCATCGGCATCGGCGTGGAGCTGGTGACGATCGATACCTACCTCGCGGAGTTGCTGCCGGGGCGGGTGCGCGGGCGTGCCTTCGCGTTCAATCAGGCGATCCAGTTCACGGCGGTCCCCGTCGTCGCACTGCTGTGCGCGCTGTTGCTCGGCCGACATCCGCTCGGCGTTGCCGGCTGGCGCTGGGTGGTGCTGCTCGGCGCCAGCGGCGCCCTGTGCATCTGGCGGCTGCGCCGCAACCTCCCCGAGTCTCCACGCTGGCTGCTGCAGCAGGGCCGTGCCGCGGAAGCCTGGACGGTAGTCCGCGAACTCGAGCGCTGCAGCGGCATTGCCTCACCCGCAGCCGCGCCGACCGTGGAGAGTGCGACTCACGCGGTGGCGGAGACGGGCCGGCTTGCCGAGATTTTCCGCCGGCCGCTGCTGGGCATCACGGTGATGCTGTCCGTCTTCAACTTCTTCCAGACGGTGGGCTTCTATGGCTTCAGCAACTGGGTGCCGAAGCTGATCGAGGCCGGTGGGGCAAGCGTGGTGCAGAGCCTCGACTATTCGGTGGCCATTGCCGTCGCGTACCCGGCCGGCCCATTGCTGTGCCTCATGATCGCCGATCGCTTCGAACGCAAGTGGCAGATCGTCGTTGCCGCCATCGTCACCGCCGTCACCGGACTGATCTTCTTGGAGCAGCGTGGCCCCGTAGGGGTGATCCTGTGTGGCGTGGTGATCACGGTCTGCAATAACCTGCTTTCCTACGCCTATCATGCCTACCAGAGCGAGTTGTATCCCACGCGGGTCAGGGCCCGGGGTGTCGGTTTCGTCTATGCCTGGAGTCGCCTGTCCACCGTCTTCACGAGCCTGATGATCGGCTTCGTGCTGGCGCGCTTCGGCAGCGGCGGCATCTTCGTCTTCATCGCCGCGAGCATGGCGGTCGTATGCCTGTGCATCGGCGTATTCGGCCCGCGAACGCGGGCCCTGTCGCTGGAGCAGATCGCCTCCTGCCCGCCCGGCACGGGTTGGCGAGGCCCACACTGAAGGTGCCGAAACCGATAAGGCTGGCTACCGAGCCCTGCACCTCGATCACAAGACGGAGCGCAACGTGCATCCCCTGAAACGCGCTCTGGGCGACGCCCTCGGCACTTACAGGTCATGAGGCAAGGAGATTGCTGCGCCGCGGACGGGCTAGAGTGAACCTCGTAAGGGCGCACGATGACGGAACAGGCTCAATCACGGAAGGATAAGTTCATGCGAATTCCATTGATGGTCGTTGCAGTACTGGCAGTCCTCGCATCTGTGCCGTCACCGGCGACTGCGCAGCCGCACTCCTACGAGGAACAGTTCGGTCCACTGCTGAAGAGCGCCGACTGCGATGACGGCTGCCTCAGGAAGCTGATGGATCAGTACCTGAACGCATTGACCGCGCATGATCCATCGCGGCTGCCATTGGCGCGCGACGTGAGATTCACGGAGAACACCAATGAGATGGCCGTCGGTGATGGCTCGTGGCAGACCGTCAGCAGCATCCTGCCGCACAGGATCGTCATCACGGACCCGATGACCGCCCAGGTCGCCTACTACGGCGCCGTCGTGGAAAACGGCCGCATGTCCCTGCTGTACGTGCGACTGCAGGTTCAGACCGGCAAGATCACGCAGATCGAATCGGCCGTAGTTCGCGAAATGGTTGGCAACTTCGGCAGTTATGCGGATCTCCAGGGACCCCTCGCCGATTGGAACGAAGTACTTGCGCCGGCCCAGCGGCGCTCACGTCAGGAACTGATCGCGTTGGTCAACCAGTACTTCGAGGGCATCGAACAGAGCAACGGCGACATCGTGCCCTTCGATCCGAGCTGCGTGCGCTGGGAGAACAACGTGAATACCTCCCGGATGGGCAACCCGTCGAAGGGTTCGGCACCGGCGCCGAACACCACCGCCTCGATCCTCCAGGGGATGACGATCGCGCAGACCTTCAATACCCACGTATTCAGTTACATCACTCATATCGGCGATCGCCGTTTCCCGATCGTCGATGAACAGCGCGGCATAGTCCTGGCCATCGTGACGTTCACGCATCCAGGGAACGTGCACTCCGTTGAGGTGCCGGGCCATGGAAGGGTCCAACTCACCGGCGTCACGGGAGCCTTCCCCAATACCACGGAAATAATCGAGTCGTTCCGTGTCAAGGACGGTAGGATCGTGGGCATCTATGCCTACGTGAACTTGCTTCCCTATCACCAGAAAACCGGCTGGTGAGCGCAACCGACTTGCGGACGTCACCGTGGCGGACCCGGGTCACAGATTTCGCCACTTGCTGTAAGCTCGGAACGTTCGACGAACAGGAGCACACCCAGAAACCGGGTAGCCGTTGCCATGACCGATTCTCAGACGCTGGGCACGTTACCCGATGCCGTGCGGCAGCTACTGCATGACGCTATAGAGTCATACGAACAACTGGAGTTGCTTCTCGCACTGGAACGGTCGCGCGGGAAAGGCATGAGTGCCGAAGACCTCGCCGAGGTGGTCAGGGTTCGTGCGTCACTGATCGAGGCCGCGCTGGATGCCCTGGCCTCGAGGCGACTCATTGCAGTTCGGAACTCGGACACTCGGCGCTTTTTCTACGAGCCGGCATCGGATACTCATGATGTCGCGGTGCGATCCCTCGCACAATATTATGCAGAGCAGCCGCTGCTGGTCATCAGGCTCATGAGCGAGCATGCAATTCAGCGTGCGCGTGCCAGCGTGGCGCTCGCCTTTGCGGATGCATTCCTGCTGAGGAAGGATAGAAGCGATGGCTGAGGCGGTGTACATTATGTGCGCACTGACGAGCATTCTTTGCGCCATATTGCTGATTCGGGGCTGGTGGGCGACGCGCTCGCGCTTGCTCCTGTGGGCGAGCCTGTGCTTCGTGGGTTTGGCGTTGGACAATATCGCCGTCGTCGTCGACTTCGTTCTCACGCCGCCCAGCA
>DATJTJ010000018.1:0-4756 GCA_035503515.1 Steroidobacteraceae bacterium | reverse complement strand
TCCAGGAAACGGAAAGACTCCTGAACTGCAGCGTGGCGATGCAGTACCAGGGCGACCCGGATGCAGGAGTGACGGCGGCACAGGATATCTGGCGTTCGCTGCTGAACGGCGAGTGGTCGCCGGACATGGGCAGCAAGGTCGGGCGCATCGCGAGCGACCTGGGTGATGTCCTGACACGTCTAGAGCATCGGCTCGCCTCCGGACATTCGCTGGACCGGGAGGGTGCACAGGGAATTCCCTCACGGTCCGCAGTCCTGCTGGCCGATCTGGAACAGGCGCCGAATCCGGACAGTCGCATCACCCTCGGAACCGGGCGCGACGCCCTGGGACTTCGACAGGTGAAAGTCGACTGGCGGCACGGGGAGCTCGAGCGACGCACCGCCGAGCGCTTCTGCAGTTACATTGCCGCAGATTTCGCAAGGCTCGGGATCGGCCGCTGCCGTATGGCACCGTGGCTGCTGGATACCAAGCTTCCCATCAGCGATGCTCTCAACGAGACCTTCCACCACATCGGAACCACGCGCATGGCCGATAGCCCGCAGGAGGGCGTCGTCGACCCCAATTGTGCCGTGCATGGCATGGAAAACCTGTTCGTAGCGGGCAGTTCGGTGTTCCCAACGTCCGGACAGGCAAACCCGACCTTCACGATCGTAGCCCTGGCGCTGCGGCTGGCTGATCGGCTGAAGGGTTGACACCTCGTCCGGGACGCCGCGCCGCTAATGCACAGTCTTGGCAAAGATGTTGTGGACCAGTACCGGAATCAGGAACCAGAGCCCAATGCTACAGGCCGCTGCAGCTGCGACCCAGGCCAGAACGAAGCCCTTCGAACCCGGATGAGAACGGCGCACTAGCCGAAACACAGGCCACAGAAGCATCATGCTGAATGAAACGAATGCCGCCACAATGATCAGCCAGCCCAGAACGGCGATCATCTGGTTGCGCGCCTGTCCATGTTCCTCATGCGCCGCATTGTAGGCCATAAACGCCTAGCGCAAGCAATTTACACCGTATTCCCGAACCCAGCGCCCGCAGCAACGTCGAACCCACAATGCCTTTGAGACCCAGCCGTAACTTCCTTTTCATGGTCAGCAGCTCGATGCTAAGTCAGGCTGCGATTTCCGCATGCAATTTCGCGGTCGGGCTGCTGCTGATCCGTCGCACCCCTCATGCCCAGTACGGCCTCTATGTCCTGATCGTGGCCGGGGTGCAATTGCTGACGCAGGCGCAGCAGGCCTTCATCGGCCCCGAACTCGTCCGCCAGATTGCGGGTCAGGAACTCGAAGGCAGGCGCGCGTTCGTGGGCGGTGCATTTCGCGAACAGCGCCGCTGGCTGGCACTGCTCGCCGCCGTCGCGATCATCGGCCTTGTCGGATTGTGGTTCCTCAAGCTCGTGGCCACTCCCCTGCTGCCGCTGTACATCGCGGCCATCCTGGCCGGGCTGTGCACGCTGTTCCGCGAGTATTTCCGCATGGTGCTGATCGCCTACCGGTTGCCGCTGCAGGCGCTCAAGGGCGATATGGTCTACATCGCCGTGCTCTTCAGTGGCGCGTTCGCGGCAACACTCACCACCAGTCCCGCCGCCGTCGCTGCCGGCGCATTGGCGCTCGCTGCGGCCATGGGCGGATGGCTGCTTTCACGGATGGTCTGGAGGCACGAGGGGTGGGACCCCAAGGGCTCACCCAAGGTAGTCGGCGAGATGGCGCCGCTGGGAACCTGGGCGCTCATCGGCGCCGCCATCCACTGGTCGTTTTCCCAGGGCTTCATCTACGTGGTGGCCGGCACGCTCGGCGTTACCGCAGTGGCCACCATCTCGGCGACGCGCCTGCTGCTGATGCCCGTCAACCTGATGTCGACCGGCATGGGATCGATGACCTATCCGACGGTGCAGCGCTGGCTGCACCATCATCGCGTCGGGGAAGTGTTCAAGCGACTGGTGCTGCTGGTGCTGGGAATCGCCAGTATGGCGGTGCTGTACGAACTGACGATGTGGGTGTTCCGCGACTGGATTTTCGCCCATGTGGTGAAGGGGAAATTCGCGAACCGGGATACGCTCATCCTGCTCTGGTCAGCGGTCTTCCTGTTGATGGCGATGCGGGACCAGATGATGTATCTGCCGGCCGCACGCGGGCGCTTCCGCATCATGGCCTGGCTGACCCTTTTCACTGCGATCCTGTCGCTGACCACCTGCTACGTATGCATGCGCCTGTTCGGGATTCCCGGGGCCCTGGTCGGGGTGCTATCCGGCGAGGCAATCAACATCGTGGGCTTCATTGCGCTTTCCCTGCGCGAGATTTCGCGGGCCCGCACCGAGCCCCTGCCGGCGGGTGCCGTGCAATGAGCAAGCGGATCCTCATGCTCTGCGGCTACCGGATCTTTCCGCCGAGCACCGGGGGAAACGTGCACTCCACGACGATCGCGCAGGCGCTCGCCCGCATGGGACACCAGGTATTGGTGTATTGCCTGGCAGGTCGCAAGGAGGACTACTCGCTGCGTCGAGTGATCCGCGACAGGTCGAGCCGGCGGCAGATCGAGCCGAATCTGGAAGAGGAGGTCAATCTCGGAGCCGGCTTCGGCTTCCTCCAGGCCCTGTTCCGTCGGCTGGGCGTCCCGCGCATCTGGCAGTTCGAGATGCTGCGCCGGAACCTCGTGCCGGACCGGCTGCGCCAGGAGCTGGAAGCGGCCGATATCGTGATATCGGACTTTCCGTTCAACCCGCCCATCCCCGGTCCCTGGAAGGACACGCCGTGGTTCATGATCAGCCACGAGCTGGAATTCAAGCTGTTCCAGCAGGGTACTCCGCTGGAGCGCCGCTTCGCGGACTGGATGCAGAAGATCGAGGGGGAAGCCCCCGGCCGCTACCAGGATATATTCGTCTGCGCCCAGGAGGACCGGGACTTCTTCCGCGAACATGACCTGGAGGGGAAACTGAAGCTGCCATACATCCGCTGTGGGGTGGACTCCCGGGCCTACGTTGCCGCCCCCGGCGCCCGCGAACGAGTACGCGCCGAATTGGGACTGGCGCCGGAGGACTGGCTGCTGGTTTTCAGCGGCAGCCGCTACCCGCCGAATCTGGAGGCCCTCGAGGAGTTGCGGGCCTTTTGCCGGGCGGAATCCCAGTTCCTGAGCCAAAACCGCCTGTACTTCCTGGCCCTGGGATCAATGACGGCCGCGGCCGGGCGGGACGGCGCGCTGATCACGACCGGCCGTGTTCCTGAAGTGGTCTCCTACTTCGCGGCCTCGGACGCGGGTCTGAACCCCATCACGCGAGGGTCCGGCTCAAATGTGAAGCTGTTCGAATACCTGGTCGCGCGCCTGCCGATAATATCGACCCCATTCGGGGTCCGTGGCACCGAACTTCAGCCCGACGACGATTATCTACCCTTCGAGCCTGGCAACCTGAAGCCGGCCTTGCAGCAGTTCCTGAACATCCGGACTCGTACCCAGTGGCAGGAGCACGCCGGGGCCGTGCTCGATCGACATTTCCGATTCTGCGACATCCAGGAACTCGTGCAGGATGCCGTGGCCCAACGACCCGAGTTCGACAATTGACACCGTGAGGCCCACGCTTCGTGAACGACCCCCCCCGGACCGGCACGCACAGCGCTCACCGAGCTGACATCGACGGACTGCGTGCAGTCGCCGTTTTGCCCGTGGTGGCCTATCACGTCGGGCTGCACGCAATCCCCGGTGGCTTCATCGGGGTCGACATCTTCTTCGTCATCTCCGGCTTCCTGATCACCCAGGTCCTGCTTCAGGACATCCATGGTGATCGCTTCTCGCTGGTGCGATTTTACGAACGGCGGATCCGGCGTATCCTCCCGGCGCTGCTCGCAATCCTGCTGGTTACCTTCGTGGTGTGCGCGCGGTACAGCCTCCCCCGAGAATTCATCGACTATTCCAAGAGCCTGATCGCTGCCGCGGCGTCGGTATCGAACATCTACTTCTGGCAAAGCGGCGGCTATTTTGCCGCTCCGGCACTGACCAAGCCTTTGCTCCACACGTGGTCGCTGGCCGTCGAGGAGCAGTTCTACATCTTCTGGCCTCTGATGCTGTGGTTTGGCCTGCGACTGTTCAGGCGGCATCTGCTGGGGTTCACGATCGCCATCATCGTCTTGTCCCTGGCCGTGAGCGCCGTCGGAGCCTTCACCCACCCGGAGGCGACCTTCTATCTGGTACATACCCGAGCCTGGGAGCTGCTGCTCGGCGCCGTGCTGCCGCTGGGCGCATTCGCCAGACCCATCGGCGCAGTGGGCCGCAACGCGCTCGCGGTCGCGGGCCTGGCAATCATCGTTGTCTCTGTGCTGCTGATAACCTCGGATATGCCTTTCCCGGGATTGCTGGCGCTGCCGCCGTGCGTCGGAGCGTTCCTGATCATTCTCGGTGGTCGGGACGGTGAGACTTACGCAGGTCGCTTGCTTGCCTGGAAGCCGATCGCCTTCATCGGAATCATTTCCTACTCTCTGTACCTGTGGCATTGGCCCCTGACGGTATTCCAGCGCAACTACGCGCTGCTGATGACCGGAGGCTCGGACCGCACGCAGAAGCTGGTAATCATCGCATGGTCACTGGCCTTGGCCGCCTTGTCGTGGCGATTCATCGAGCAGCCCTTCAGAACGGGGTCATGGCGGCCCTCGAGACCGGCGCTGTTCCGGTACGCTGCGGCCGCGACGAGTCTGGTCATCGCGCTCGGCGCCATCGCGTGGGGCGCAGGCGGCTTTCCAAGCCGCTACAGCTCCCAACAGTTGCAGATAGCTTC
>DATJTJ010000017.1:0-25363 GCA_035503515.1 Steroidobacteraceae bacterium | reverse complement strand
GAGGCCGGGCACGCAAGCCTGGTCGTGCGCTACCGCAGCCAGGTGGCGGAATTCGAAGTCTCGGACACGGGCATCGGCATTCCGGCCTCGGACCTGGAGCGGATTTTCGAGCCCTTCGAACGTGGCCGGGACCCGGCGGTGCGGGCTCTTCCCGGCACCGGCTTGGGGCTCACCATCACCAAGCTTCTCACCCAGATCATGGGCGGAGAACTGCTGGTGCGCAGTGCCCCGCGCGAGGGTACGACACTCACCTGCCGGTTGCTGCTGTCGGAGGCGGCGCATGATCCGGCCGTCGTCGACCCGCCCCGCCCGGTCCGCGGATATACAGGTGCGCGCCGGACCATCCTGCTGGCGGATGACGATCCGGACCACCTTCATCTGCTCCGCGACCTGCTGACCGCCCTGGACTTCACAGTGGTGCTGGCCTCCAATGGCCAAAGCTGCCTGGAACTGGCGGCGGTGCACAAGCCGGATCTGGTCTTGCTGGATATCTCCTTGCCCGATATGACCGGTTGGCAGGTCGCGCAGGCATTGCGGCGCGCCGAGGAAGCCGAGCTCGGGGCCGGTCCCGGATCGGAGGAATCCACGAGGTACCGGCTGAAGATCATCATCGTGTCCGCCAATGCCCACGAGTACCGTCCGGGAGGCGATGGCGCCTCCCCGCACGACGGCTTCATCATGAAGCCCGTGGAATTCGAAACCCTCCTCAGCCAGACCAGTGAACTGCTGCGGCTGCAATGGCTGTACGAGACGGTGCCGCAGGCCACCATCACGGCAGCGGAGACACTGCCTGAGATTTCGGGCGCCTCGGTCGAACACCTGGAGGCGCTGTATCAGTTGGGTCGTATCGGCCATGTTCGCGGCATCGAGGCCAAATTGCGTGAGATCGAGCAGCAGGATGCGGCGACGTCGGTCCTGGCGGCGCGTCTGCGGACCCTGATCTCCAATTTCGACCTCAAGCGGTACATGAGCGTCCTGGAAGAGCTGCGCTCGAGGGGCTGAGGCTTTGCGTCGTGATACGGTACTGGTCGTGGACGATACTCCGGAGACACTGGGATTTCTCACGGATACCCTGGATCACGCCGGATTCACCGTGCTGATTGCGACGGACGGCGAAAGTGCCCTGGCGCTCGTCGAGCAGATCACTCCGGATCTGGTGCTGATGGATGCCGTCATGCCCGGACTGGATGGCTTCGAAACCTGTCGCCGCCTCAAAGGGGAGAAACTGCTGTCACATCTCCCCGTGATCTTCATGACGGGCCTGTCCGAGACCGAACACATCGTACAGGGGCTCGCGGCGGGTGGCGTCGACTACGTGACCAAGCCCATCGTGATCGACGAGCTGCTGGCCCGCATCCGGGTCCATCTGGCCAACGCACGCATCGCCCATGGCAGCCGCGCGGCGCTGGATGCGGCCGGGAGGTTTCTGCTGGCGACCGACAGCGGCGGGCGGCTACTGTGGTGCACACCCAAGGCCAAACAGCTGCTGTCGCAACTGTTTCCCGCCAATGGCGACGAAGGGGCAGCGTTGCCCGCGGCCATGGTGCGCCAGCTGGCCGGTTTGCGGGTACCGGGCGGCCCTGCCGGCTCACGTTCGGTCATGGAAATAGACGGCCGGAAGCTGGAGCTCGCGTTCCTCAGTTCCACCGGTCCTGATGAACTGCTGTTTCGGCTGACCGAAAGCAGTACGGTGCCCGAGGAGCAGCTGCTGCAACAGACACTGGCCCTCACCACCCGTGAATCTCAGGTTCTGTTGTGGATTTCCCGCGGCAAATCGAATCGGGAAATCGGTGAAATCCTCGCCATCAGCCCGCGCACGGTCAACAAGCACCTGGAGCAGGTCTTCGTGAAACTCGGAGTCGAGAATCGCGCCGCCGCGGCCGCCCGGGCCGTCCGGTCCCTGGCTCGCTGATCAGGGTTCGCCGTCGAAACGTTTGCGCCCGGTGTCCAGGCTGTCGTAGTCCTTATAGCGGTAGATCACCACCGACACACACCAGGCGAGAATGAACACGCCGACGATGATGAAGCCCAGATTGTTGAAGTTGTCGTTGAGGCGGCTGATGAGGTCCCAGATCCCCCCGCTGAACTGCATTTTGTCCATCAACAGGCCGAGTGCCTCGATCCCGCCGATAAAGACCGCGATGATGACCGACACCAGCGTGATGGCCATGTTGTAGAAAAGCTTTCGAATCGGTTTGACGTAGGCCCACTCGTAGGCGCCGAGCATGAGGATGCCGTCGGTCGTGTCGATCAGTGACATGCCGGCGGCGAACAACGCCGGAAAGACCATGATCGACCAGATGGAGATTCCCCGGGTCGCCTGGGTGGCGGACATGCCCAGCAACGCGACTTCGGTTGCGGTATCGAACCCCAGGCCAAACAGGAAGCCCAGCGGGAACATGTGCCAGCTGCTGCGGATCAGACGGAACAGGGGTCGAAAGATCCGCGAGGCAAAGCCGCGCTTGTTCATCAGCAGGTCGAAGTCCTCCTCCACGAAGTCCCCACCCTGCTTCACGTGCCGGAACGTCTTCCAGACGCTGACGAAAATGAGCATGTTCATGGCCGCGATCGCGAACAGGAACAGCGCCGACACCGTCGTACTGATGATGCTGCCGACGCCCTTGGCCTGACCGATGTGCAGCGCGGCCGCCGTGAGCGCCACACCCGCCGCTGCGATGATCACCACGGTGGAATGACCCATGGCGAAGAAGAAGCCCACGGTGACGGGCCGCTTGCCCTCCTGCATCAGTTTGCGGGTCACGTTGTCGATGGCGGCAATATGGTCGGCATCCACGGCGTGGCGGAGCCCAAAGCCATAGGCCAGAAGCGCTGTGCCGAGAAACACCGGCTGATGGCGGAAGGTAAGCATCGCCCAGACCCATACGCCCACATTCATCAGGAGCAGCACCGCGTAGACTGAGGCGATGCCACTGCGCAGGGGGCTGAGCCGTCGATCACGGAAGTACCGAAGCAGCGCGAGCATTGTATTATGTTATATCAATCTTCCGGTACCCGATGAGGCCGCGGGCAGGATACAGCGTTCGATCTCTCCCCCGCGAACAGCATCATGATGGGTCATCCCGCAGAGCGCATCAGCACAATTACCGTTGTAATTACGTTGTTTAACGTTGAAGAAAAGCCTCCTGGATCCCCGCGATGACGCCGGTCGGACGGCAGCGGTCCGCATCGTCTTCACGGATCAAGGCCGTCCTTTTCGATCTCGATGGAACCCTCTACGACCGCGACCGCGTGGTGGAAGAACTGCTGGCTGCGCAATACCGGGCCTTCGCCGCGGAACTGCACGGCCTGTCAGCGGCGAAATTTCTGCGTGACGTGCTGGCCATGGACGATCACGGCTATGGCGTCAAGGAGGCCGGTTACCGTGACCTGGTAGACCGGTGGCAGCTTGAGGCCTCGCTTGCAGAGCGACTTTTATCCCATTTCTGGGATACCTACGACGGTCATTGCCGTCTGGCGGCCGATGTGAGCTCGACCCTGGATCGTTTGCGCGAACGGGGCCTCAGACTGGCCATCGTCACCAACGGTGAGGGCAGGCGCCAGCGAGCCAAGATTGGGGCGCTGGGCCTCGGGGCCTCATTCGATGCCATCCTGGTATCCGGAGAGGAAGGTGTCCGCAAACCGGATGCGGAGATGTTCTTCCGCGCGCTTCGGCGCTGCGGTGTGGGCGCGCACGAGGCGCTGTTTGTCGGTGATCATCCCGTAGTCGATGTTCAAGGCGCGCACCTGGCCGGCCTCCTCGCCGTCTGGAAGCACGTCCCCTACTGGGAACCGGTGATCGCTGACGCCCCGGTGATCCGTGACCTGACGGATTTACTTAAGATCTGCGATCAACGGGAATAGCCGCCTTCATGCTTCGCTTCGCTCTTGCACCCACAGACCTGCTCCGGGATCCGGTCTACCGACGACTGTGGACCTCGATCCTGTTGTCCTCGTTCGGCGGTCAGGTGACCCTGCTGGCCATACCGCTGACGGCGGCGGTGCTGCTGCGCGCCACCGCGGCGCAGATGGGCATTCTGACGGCGATGGAACTCGTGCCCTTCGTGCTGTTCTCGCTGCCGGTGGGAGTATGGCTCGACCGCTGGCGCAAACTGCGGGTGTATGTCATCGGTGAGTTTTCGATCGCCTGCACGGTGGCCAGTGTGCCGCTGGCCTGGTGGGGTGGCTGGCTGTCGATCTCATGGCTGTACGTCGCGGCCTTCGTCATCGGGGCGGTCAACACCACCGCCGGCAGCGCCGCCCAGATCGTATTGACCCAGATCGTACCGCGGGAGCGTCTGGTCGAAGCCCATGCGAAAAACGCCCTCGCCTCCTCCACCGCAGAGGTAGCAGGGCCGGGCGCTGCCGGCGCCCTGATCAAACTGACCGGCGCACCGGTCGCACTGCTGGCCACCGCGGTACTGGTGCTGATTTCCGCCTCCAACCTGCGCGGCGTCGCCGTGCGCGAGCGGCCGGAGAGGTTGCGGGCGCCTTTCTGGCCGGCAATGCGCGAGGGACTGCGGTTCGTGCATGGCGAGCGGCTGCTGGTCGTGTTGGCGACTGCCGTGGGCGCCTGGGAACTGTGCAATCAGACGGCGATGGTGGTGCAGATTCTGTTCGCCACGCGATTGCTCGGCCTGAGTGCGCGCGGTGTGGGGCTGAGCTACGTGGCGCTGGGTGTCGGCACCATCAGCGCCAGTTCCATCGGCTACCGCCTGGCCCGCCGTATCGGGCCCGGCCCGGCGCTGATCCTGGGAGTTGCGGTATCCGGCAGCGGGTGGCTGCTGCTCGCCGCGGCGCCGGTGAATGCCTTTGGAGTGGGCGCCTATGCACTGATGCTGTTCGGCTACGGTGTGGGTGCGGTCTTCATCTTCGTCAACTTCCTGGCGATGCGTCAGGCGGTGACACCCGGCCGAATGCTCGGACGCATGACCACGACGATGCGCTGGCTCATCCTGCTGCCCGCGGGTCCCGGCGCGCTGATCGGCGGCTTTCTGGGTCAGCACCTGGGACTGCGGGTGCCATTGGGGTGTGCGGGCATTGCCAGTCTGATGCTTGCCGCGCTGATCTGGCAGGTGCCCCAGATTCGAAGTATCAGGACACTGCCGACTCTCAAGGCCGAAGCCATCAGCCCATACGCTTCGGATGAGCCGGAGCCCCCGTGATCGGGTGGCCTGGCAACGATGGAGCTCGCGCCAGCCCCGTGACTCAGGGAGCTCCTTTCGCTATCCTTACGAGCCTCCGAAATGAGGTGCAATCGCTATCGCCGACGATGCCCGCTGCAGGACTCAAAATCAGCCCGAAACCGAACTTCAGTTCCGTCTGCAATGTCGTGTTCGATAGCGCCGTGCCCTGTATCGCGGTGCTCTGGAAATGCTACGTCACCAGTCCACAGCTGCGCGAAGTGCATGAGCACATCCTGCAGCTTCTGCGGGTCCACCAAGTACACTTCATCCTGGGGGACGACACTGCCCTGCCCGTCATTCTGGCGGAAGACCAGCGCTGGATCGCGCAAGACTGGATGCCGCGCGCACAGGCCGTCGGCCTGAAGGCGATTGCCAGCAAGCGCTCCTCATCGTATTTCGGGCAGCTGTCGGTGCAGTGCGTGCAGTCGATCGCCCCTGCGGGACTCGCCTTTCGTTCCTTCGACAAGATGGAAGACGGCCGCGCGTGGCTAAGGAGCGTCTGTCCCACCTGAGGCTTCCGCGGCGCTGCCGGACAGTCGTGTCGCCATTTCCAGGTATCTGCACAGCGCATTCGCCAGCTGCATTTGCCGCGGTGTCCTGCAGTCCGGCGCGAACAGCCGCGGGTTTGCCACCAGGATGCAGACGCACTGCGCGCGCGAGGTGGCGACATTGAGGCGGTTGAGGCTGTAGAGAAATTCCATGCCTCGCGGTGCATCCTCCGGCGTCGACGTGCCCATCGAGTAGATCACCACCGGCGCCTGCTGGCCCTGGAATTTGTCGACCGTGCCGACGCGCACGCCCCGGAGATCGAGACGCTCCGACAGGAGCCCGACCTGCGCATTGTAGGGCGCAATCACCAGAATGTCGGTGGGTGTGAGCCGCGTTGCCTTCCCCATCCGGTCCACCCACGTTCCGCCACCTGCCAGCAGCCGCGCGATGAGATCCTCGATCGCCTCCACCTCCTCCGCGGAGGCATTCTGGTTTCCCTCATGCTCGACCGGGAGCACCCACAGCCCGTTCCCGCAGACCGGTTGCGTCCCGCACAGGGCCTGGGCCTCCAGGCCTGCCAGGGAGTGCAGCCGGTTCTCGTAGAAGACTTCGGAGGTGAAGCGGCAGATGTTGGGGGGCAGCCGCCAGGTTTCGGGCAGGAAGATGCCGCGCTCGCCCGGCACCGTCTGGTGGCCCTGCAGCAGGTGTTCGAGGGCGGACACGCCCGTTCCATCGGGATGTGAGCCCTGTTGCGGCTGTTCGAGCTGCTGCGGATCCCCGAGCAGGACCAGGGAACGCGCCGCCTGCGAGGTGGCCAGCACGTCGGCCAGGCACATCTGCCCGGCCTCATCGACAAAGAGAACGTCCACCGCATCCTTAAGGTCCGCCCGCGCCCACAGCCAGGCCGTGGCCCCGACGACGTTGGCTCCGGCCGAGAGCCCATCGACCACTGCCGAATTGTCGGTCACTTCCGTGATGCCGGCCGGAGACGGGACGCCCGTCTCGTTGACCTTCTGGATGCAATGGAGGGCCAGATTGCTCGCGCCCGCCGCCTTCAAGGCGGCCTCCAGCAGATTGCGGATCACCTTGTGGCTGACGGCGGTGATGCCGACCTTGCGACCCCGGCGCACCAGCTCACAGATCATGTGGGCACCGGTGAATGTCTTGCCGGCCCCCGGCGGTCCCTGGATGGGCAGCACCGTGGAGTCGAGCAGCGGCGCGAGCCGGACGGCAAACTCGACGGCGCTTTCCGTCGGACGCTGCGCAAAGCGTTCCCGGAACAGCCGCGGGGGTTGCCCGAGGAGCAATGCACGCGCCGCCCGATGGTCGCCACCGCCGTCGATGCCGTACGCGATGACGTCATCGGCGATCCGCATCAGCGCATCCGCAAGCACATCCTTGTTGACCACTGAAAACGCAAAGGCGGCCACGGGATGAGTGGCCGCATGCCTGGCGACCTTTCTTACGTCAATGGTGCGGGCGGCGCGATCGATTGCCTCGACCGTGCCGAATTTCGTGCCATCCTGGATATGAAGGTCATCTTTCGGCCGCACATCCGTGTCCTGGAGCGGATAGCCGTACCGGTCGATGGGGCATTTTGCGGTTCCGCCGACCCGGGCCAGGAATTCCAAGCCGGAGACGGCGCCGCGCTCGTCGAGGAGTTCTTCGGCGGGCAATTCCTTCAGGCGGAAGAACTCCCAGAACGGGGCCTTGTTCTCCCGGCGGTGATAGTCGAGAAGGTGTGCCAGAACCCACCGGGCCTGCTGCGCGCCGGAGCGCTCGCTGCGCTCGATCGGCACATCCGAGGTGAGCGTCGCGACCCGCGCCTGGACCTGCTGCGACCGGGCGTCGACCTTTTCCGGGTCGGCGCCCGGCTTGGCGTCCGGGCGGGAGATCGCAGTTCCCGCCACAATCGCGGCGTCCCGCAGCTGCTCGAGCCAGTCCCGAAGCCGGCGGGCCGAATGGCAGTCATCGAGGTTGTATCCCTGCACCGCCTGACGGGCCGCTTCATCGGCGGCTTCGGGCATTCGCAGTTCCACGGCGCGTTCGATCAGCCGCATGTTGCGACGGGCTTGCTCCAGGGGGACCTCACGCTCGAAGTCGAAAAAGGGTTCGAGGTCCTTGATCGAATAGCGCTCGACGCTCGCGCGCAGGGCATGGCGCACGACCGAGTGCAGATCGACGAAGCGCTCAGCCCGCAGCAGCCGGTCGATGGCGGCCTCGCGGGTGGCATAGCGGCCCATCAGGCGCTTGAAGGCCGCCGGTTCGTAGGGGGCATAGTGATAGACGTGCATGCCCGGATTCGCACCCCAGAGGCGCTCAATTTCGTCCACCACGGCTTCGAATGCCGCCCGCTCCTCGCTCGCCGACCAGGCCCAGAGCGAGAGGGGCCGCAGCGATCCGTCCTGCTCCACGATCAGGAGCCCGAAGAGGTATTCCCGGCCGCCCTCCCCGGCGAACGGATCGCCCTCGAGATCCAGGAAGACGTCTCCCACGGAGGGTTCAGGAAGACGCGCCAGGCCCTTGCCGGCCTCGACCGGCAACAGCTCGTGGACCGGTCTGCAGGTCGTGCGGCCCTCGAGTTGCACCCGCGCCTGATTGCGTGCCCGGACGTAGGTTTCCGCCGCACCACGCCGGGGTTTGAACGCCAGCGGCACTGGCAATGCCGCCAGCTGCGCCAGGGTCCGCACGCCGCTGGCCTCCAGTTCGCGCCGCTGCAGTCGCGACACGCCGGCGACGAAGCCCAGATGGTCATCCTCCCGACGCCGCCGCTCGCAGTCACGCCACCAGTGGCAGGCCTCGCAGTACTCGACCGGTTCGGGATAATTCGCAGCCGTGATGGCCGACGGGGCCAGTACCGTAGTGCGATCGAGCTGGGCCTGTATGAGACGGAAATACGCCGCAAAGTCGTGCACCCGGAAGCTCTGCACGGGCGACCTCACGTCGGGCGTGACCACGTGAAAAAACTCGGGCAGATAGTCCTGCACCATGCCGAGCAGCTGGCAATACAGCACCAGCTGCACCACCGTTGCGCCACGGGTCTCGAGGGCGAGCTTGGTGTCCACGACCTCGTACGACCAGGCACCGAAGGCGCCTGGGTGTCCGATGCGCCTGAGCACGTCCGGCCGTCCGAACCAGTGACCGACGCGCAGCGATCCCTGCAGGATGACCGGTACCCCTCGCCGCATGGCCTGCAGTGTGGGTTCGACGCCGGAAAGCCCCGGGTGTCCGGCCAGGTCGACGGTCTCGAGTCCCTGTGCCCGCAGCTCATCGGCATAGTGCTGCTCGTGCTCAAGTCCCCGTTCGCTCAGAAGCTGCATGAGCGGATCGACCCAATGGGGCGGGCTGCGCTGTCCGAGGGCGACTGCCAGGTCCAGCCCGGTGCGATGCCGACAGCTCAGGAATCGAGAGATGTCCGAGGCGGACAGCTCCAGGATGGCATCGATGAACCTCACCGGGCTATTTTAGCTGCACGGCCTCCCGCCGGCACCTTCGTGCCTGCTGGTCGATGAGGTGGCGGTAGGACGCGAGGTCCGGGACCTTGAGGTCGGCGATCTTCGCGCGATCATCCCAGCGGCGCACGCGCAGGGCCTCGGCGTGGTTCATCGGGCCGCCCTGCAACTGCAGTGTCTGGAGCGAGGCGGGACTGAGATTGCGCAAATATCCGGGCTCCATTGCACAAAGATAGCGCTTCGCGGGGACGTGGAGCCTGACCGGCTCGGACACGTCTGGTGCGAAGCGCCTGCAGGCCACGCTCGGTGACGGACACGCACTCGCCAAAATGGGCTTCGGTTCGGTACTTTGCATAAATGGCGATGATTTCATCAGCGACGGACACGGCGTGACTGCTGCTGCGGGCGTGTGCCGACGCTGGACGGATACCGGATCGCATCGCAGATCTCCCGCCGCAGCGCATTGTTGCTGGCCGCCACAATCGAACTGCGCCCGATCATATCAGTGGTCGTTCCCGCGAGGTCACTGATCACTCCCCCCGCCTCGAGGATACACGGCACGATCGCAGCGACATCCCAGGGCTTCATCAGCGGATCGACGGCGGCATCGAGCACGCCGCGACACACGAGTGGGTACTGCACGCAATCGCCCACCATCCGCAGTCGGCCCACCCTGAAGGCGAGTTCCGCCACGGCGCGCGCGCCGGAGCGCTCGAGCCAGCTGCGCTCTTTGAAGCCGGTCATGCCCACCTTGGCCTCATCCAGGGAGCGTGGTGTTGCGACATGCACCCGGCGCGCCCGCGCCCCGGGCCGGACGAGCCAGCACCCATGCCCCGTCGCTGCGTAGGTCGTTTCGCGCAGGGCCGGCAGGTGGATGCAGCCGAACACCGGCTGGCCATCGACTGCCAGCGCGATCAGGGTTCCAAACATGGGAATTCCCAGGACATAGGAGGCCGTCCCGTCGATGGGATCGACCAGCCAGCAGCGGCCCTCACGCGGCAGCGTACCGCCGAATTCCTCACCGAACACGGCATCGGTCGGCCATGCGGCGCCCAGTCGCATGCGCACCAGACGTTCGGCAGCCTTATCGGCGATCGTCACCTCACTGCCATCCGCCTTGCGCGACGAATTCACTTTGCTGAAATGGCGCATGAGGATGGCATCGGATTCTTCAAGTATCGCGAAGACCGTCGGCAACAGGCTCCTGAATTCACGCGTCGTCAGTTCTGACACTCTTGCTCCCCGCAAAATCCGCCTATCGTCCGGCTCATGCGCACCAGCTGGAGGTTCCGGTTCTGGACCCCGATCAGACGCTGATGGGGCAATGAGGCGTCCGGGCCGGTACGTTGCGGATCCAGTCTGCAATGGACCTGCCGAACCGCCCGCCGCTGTCGTGCGCGGTCGAACCGGGGACCGGGACTGCCGTCGGCCCTGATGACACCTTCTGACAGCAGGTTGCGCACGGTGCCCCTGCGGGGCCGATAGGTTGCGAACAGGCCGTCGAAGGATATATTTTCGCCGACGATGACGATGAGGTGTTCGATGGGGGTGGCCGTGTGTACCCGTGCGGCAAGGGGCGCAGCGGCTTGCGCCACCGGCAATACTCCCATCAGGCAGCCGACGAAACAGGCAGGCAGGCATTGACTCTTCATGCTCCTCCTTATAGCTGCGGGTGACGGAGGGCGCAAACGGACGCAAGGGCCCTACCACAGCCGTGTTTCCGCCTCGTTTCACGACCTTCGATCGCGGGATCCCGGTCGGGATCGCGTCCGCAGGGTATTGGTTCCAGATCGGAGATTTCAGTGACACGCACACACAGCATTCGCTCCGATAGCGAGGAGGCGCGCTCCTTCCGCCAATGGCTCCGGGGTGCAACTCACGCCGAGCACGTGGCGCTCGATAAGCGGATGTCGGGGCTGGATCTGTCTGCGGCGGAAGGCTATGTGCATTTCCTGCACATCAATCTGCAGTCGCTCGAGTTCCTGAGACTGGGTTGCCGGAGCGAGGATTATCGGGACTTCGATGCCCTCATTCGCCGCGCCCGGCTGGATCTTGGCGGCCGTTCCGATGATCGCGTGACGGTGGCACTGGTGCCGGACCCGGCCGAGTACGCGCATGGGTTGGGCATCGCCTATGTTGTCCGGGGTTCGAGGCTTGGCGCCCAGGTTCTGCGCAGCCGTGTGTCCGCGGCGCTGCCCACGGCATTTCTGGACCATGTCATGGATACCCCGTGGCCTCACTTCGTGATGGAGCTCAATCGCTATGGCGAGCGTGCGGATGCCGCAGCGCGGGAGTTGGTTCTGCGTGGTGCGAGGAAGGCCTTTGCCGTCTACGCGGAGAACTGTGCGCGCATTGCCGGGATCTGAGGGCTCCCGGCGCCAGGCAGTCAAGGTGGGTTGATGCCGATGTAGCGGTAGAAGGGCTCGTAGCTCACGTCGCGACCGAGGAAATTGTGCAGCAGAACGTCGGGCTCGGAGGTCGCACCGGGTTCGAGGATGTCCTTGCGGTAGCGCATGCCCACGACCGGATCCTCGAGTCCCGCTTTCTGGAAAACGCTGAACATATCCTGCGCGTACACCAGCGACCACAGATACCCGTAGTAGCCGGCATCGTAGCCGCCCATGTAGTGTCCGATGCTGGCCTCGGGAATGGTGCCCGGCACCGCAGCTATTGCAGTCAGCTTCCCTTTCAGGTCAAACCAAAGCTTCGTGGGATCCAGGCTTGTCTGCGAGCTGTGCAGTCTCATGTCGTACACGCCATAGAAGACCTGGCCGGAATAGTAGTATCCGTCTGCGACGTGTTTGGCCGCGATGACCTTGGCGATCAGGGCATCCGGCAGCGGCTTGCCGGTGACCACGTTTGCTGAGACTTCCTTGAGGATCGCCGGCTGCCACATCCAGTTCTCGAGCATCTGCGAGGGCGCTTCGACGAAGTCCTGTCGGACGTTCGTGCCGAACAGCGTTTCGAAGGGGGCCTGGGACAGCGACTGATGCATCAGGTGCCCGAACTCATGGAAGAAGGTGATGACGTCCTCATGGCTCAACAGTGCAGGCCGGTTCGGTGCGCCCACCGGCCAGTTGCCCACGATGGCCGAGACCGGACGTTGAAAACCAGCCGCGGTGGCGCGTCCCGGGCGAATGCCAAACGTCGCGAAGTGGTCGTACTTGCCCGCGCGGGGGTACAGGTCGAGGAAGAACCACGCGAGCGGCTTGCCGCTTGCCACATCTGTTACCGAGTATTCGCGCACCCCGGGCGCCCAGCTCATCGCGGGCTTGATCTCATCGAACCGCACGCCGAGGAGCTTCTCGTAGATGGCGAACACGGATGAGATCACCTTGTCGACCGGGAAGTACTGGCGCAGCGCCTCCGCATCCACGTCGTACTTCGTCTTCTGCAGACGGTGTTCATAGAACCCGTAATCCCAGGCGGCGAAGGCCGACGGATCTCCGTCCTGCTTCTTTATTCCTGCCAGGACCGCAATCTCCGAGCGCGCCTTGGGCAATAACGCAGCATCCAGCTTGTCCAGCAGATCGAACACCCGCTTCGGAGTCTTGGCCATCTTGGCATCGAGCTGGTAGTCGGCCCAGGTCCTGAATCCCAGCCGGTGGGCAATCTGTGACCGCAATGCCACGGCCTGCGCCAGCCGGGTCACGTTCTCCTGGCCCCCCCGATTGTTGTAGGCGATGAAAAAGCGCCTCCGGGCGGCCGCCACGGCTTCATTATCCATGAATTGCGTCACCGTGGATTCGTTGACATCCACCTCATAACCGCTGCCTGAGGCCTTGAGGGTCTTGAGGAACTCGGTGGGCAGGGACCGGGCCTCGTCGGCATCGATCGTGATGCGCGATCTGTCCTCGGCAATGGCCCGCTGGAAGGCGGTCTGCAGCAGATTGAGATGGTCGAAGAGTTTGGTCACCTGTGCCCGCTGGTCCGCGCCCAGCCCCGCCCCGGTACGGCGGCCGGCTTCAACATAGAGTTCGGCCAGGCGCCGCTCGACCGGTGTGGGGGACGTCCTGAGGGCCCCCTGGGCGATCGTGTAGACCGCCGAATCCGCACCGAGCCTGACGTTGAACGCATTGAATTCATCGACACATTTGTTGGATGCCTCGCGAACGTCCTTATTGGGGGCGACCTGCATCAGGAATACCGGTCCCGCCAAGGCATCGGTCAGATCTGCACTGGTGCGCTCGATGTCCAGAAGCAGCTGCGCCTTTGATCCGCTGCCGGCGCGGGCGTCGAGGGAATCAATCGCCTTCTGGGTGTGGGCAATCTGCTGCCTGCAGTCCGAGGCGATTTGCGCCGCGGTCGCATTCCAGGCGATGCCGGTATCGGCCGGCAAGGAAGCCGCCTGTGCGGAACTCATCGCGAGAACCACCAGAAGCAGGCCTGAGAGGGATACGGATTTCATCGAGCAGCCTTCGCGCAAGCGCATTGCCCAAAGCGGATCCGCCATTTTCCACGGTGAATTGCGCTTGTGCCAGAACCGGACATTCATCGCTGCAGTGGCGCCTGGGCAAGACGGCCGCCGGGGACGTCTATTTAACTAGAGAAGTATATTATAAGCTCTTGATAATTAATAACAATATCACGCTCGTAATACCTGCATCAGTCCGCGGGGCCAGCGGCCCCTTTGGAGCTGGCGCCGCCGCTCCGCCGCCTGTTTGAACACGGAAGCCGGCTGAAAGCGCCGCCCCAGGAACGCCACATCGTAGATCTCGGCCGCATAAGGCGTGAAGTCGATGGTGTTCGTGAGGCTGAGATCCTCACGCAGCACGAACAGGTACGAATGGGTCGAATGGTTCTGTTGCCCGGTCGATTCGAAGCTCGGCATACCGCGTACCTGAGTCGATGAGCGGGAACGACTGCGCCAGTGACTGGCGCCCACCACGAGGTGTCGGCCGGTGTGGGCGATTCCACGTGTATAGCCGCGCAGCGGCACCCGGGTCACCAGGCAAGTGGCGGGTTCCACGATGCATAGTGCGCTTTGCATCGACTCGCACATGGCAATGCGTCCGTCGGGCAGTCGCGTCAGGCTATGCGGGTCCATCAGGCCCTCGATGAGCGCTTCGCCACTGCGAACGTCGACTACGGCTCCCTGGTCCCGGGCCTGGGATCTCGGGCCGACACCAAACATCGAGAACAGCAGGGATCCCTGCTCATCGACCAGCAGTGAGTTCAGGTGCACCAGGTCTTCTTCGGGGGACTGACAGGTGACGTGAATCTGCTCGGGTCCCTCGAATCTTCCGCCGGCGCATCCCACGGAGAGCACCTGGTTGCAGCCGGTGGACGCGTAGTAGAGCCGTCCATCGTGCACCGCCAGTGAATGGATGTCGCGGCCCTTCTCGCAGATGAAGACATCGACCGGACGCAGCCGCGAGTCGAGGCTGATCAGTCGCTCATTGGCACCCGGGATCGCAAGAAAACAATGCTCGGCACCCGCGGCGATGCCGGTGACACCCTTGTCACGCGTCGGGTCGAGCACATCGTCTAGATTCAGCCAGTCGATTCCCCTGGCCGTCACCACCGCCACGCTATAGCGGGAGTTTTCATGACCGACGTTGCAGCACGAGACCAAGGCAACGTCCCCATTCCTCAGAAACTCATCAAACGGTCCCAATCCTTCCCCCACTCACGAGTTTGTCCCCTCGGTCATGTCGCGCGCGACGCCATGACCTTACAGGAGCCTAACATCGGTGAGTGGCTGTGATTGTGGTCTAGATAAATCAAATGTAAGCAAGTCTCCAGAATTGTATTGAACTCTATGTTTATCGGGAATTTCGCCCGCTTTCGCGGCAATGTGAACAAAAACTCATGCGGCCTGAAAGGTCAGGCGCAGCCTGGCGTGCGCAGCCTCAGCTGGCGATGCAGGCTTCACCGCACGGCTTGAGAGCCGGGGGACGGATGCTCGAGCAACGGGCTCACCAGTTCGTGCAACGAGAGCATGATGTGCAAAATTCCGCCAGGTGTCGTGTTCGAAAGCGCACCCCGGCTGGGCCGCTTGGGTTCGGAGTTTGTTTGAATCGAACTGCTCATGGAGCAGTAGCCGCCCAGCCCTTCACTCTGCTGGCTGTCGAACCGCAAGTTGATCGTCTGGGACTGGGAATCGAAAGGGCGAAACGGGGCACTCGGTCGGGATTAGGGGTAGACTAGGTCAGCCCAGTCACCTGTCGACGTGATGACCCACTTCCGGTACGGAAAACCCTCAATACCGGCGCTCATTGGCGTTCTCTTGCTGACCTTCACGGGTCGCACCGTGGGTGCCGTCCCATCAGTGCCGGTTCTCGGGAGTTGGACTTACGCCTTCGCCGAGTTTGGCACCATCAAATACCCCGAAGGCTTCGACCACTACGACTTCGTCAACCCGCAGGCCCCAAAGGGCGGAACACTGAGGCTCTCCAATCCGGATCGGCGTACCAGCTTCGACAAATACAATCCCTTCACGCTGCCACAGAACGCTCCCTCGGGTGTCGAGCAGTTCGTCTTCGAGACCCTGGCTGACCCGAGCCCCGATGAGCCCACGACCATGTACGGGCTGCTGGCGCGGCAGATGCTGGTCGCGCCGGATTACTCGGCGATCACTTTCCGCATAAATCCCCTGGCCCGTTTCAATAACGGGGACCCGGTGACCGCCGGGGACGTCCGGCATTCGTTTGAGATGGCCATCAGTCCGGCCGCCGTACCGATCTATGCGTCGGAGTTTGCCGACGTTCGCTCCGTGACGGTCATCGATTCAAGCACGGTGCGCTTCGACCTGAAGGCGCCGAGTCGCGATCAGATCTACAAGATCGGTACCCAGCTCTACGTGTTCTCGCCCAAATGGGGGGCGGGCCCCGAGGGCAGGCCCAGGCCTCTCGAGCAGATCGTCCATGAGTTGCCCATTGCCTCCGGACCCTACCGCATCGCCCGGGGCACCGGGCAGATGCTCGACCTGGTCCGGGATCCCCATTACTGGGCCCGCGATCTCAACGTGCGTCGCGGCTGGTATAACTTCGATCACCTCATCTATCACTACTACGCGGACGTATCCGTACGCTTTGAGGGCTTCAAGGCCGGCGATTTCGACCTGCTGGAAGAGTATTCCGCCCAACGGTTCGTCCGCGACTACGTGGGTCGTAGATTTCGTGACGGTGAAATCGTCCGAAAATTCCTGCCCATCGGCCTGACCTTCTTCTACGAGGGTTTCCTGCTCAATACCCGCCGGCCGCAATTCGCCGACTTCAGGGTGCGGTCGGCGCTCAATTACGCATTCGACTGGGCCTGGAGTGCGAAACAGGGATACGACGTCTATAGACGTTACGATGGGCTGTTCCAGAATTCCGAATTCGCCGCGACGGGTTTGCCCGATGCGGCGGAGCTGGCCTTGCTCGAGCCTTACCGCAAGGAGCTTCCGCCGGCTACATTCGGCGTTCCGGAGCCGAATCCGATCTCGGATACGCCGGCACAGATGCGCGCCAACCTGCTGCATGCCCGCGGGTTGCTGGCGCAGGCGGGCTGGACGCTGCATCCGGATGGAGTATTGCGCAATGCCAAGGGCGAGCCGTTTGAGATGGAGGCGCTGGAAGACTACCTGGAATTCGAACCCATCTACGGACGCTGGGCCGAAAACCTGAAGAAGCTGGGAATCCGCATTCGCACGCGACTCGTTGACTTTGCGGTCTACGATAAACGCCTGGACGCCTTCGACTACGATGTCACGCTGATGAACTACGGTTATCTTCTGTTTCCCTCCCCGAGCGACCTGCGCGACTATTTCAGTAGTGGCGCGGCCCGCCGGCCGGGTTCGTCGAATTTCGCCGGCGCCGCGAATCCGGCCATCGACCATATACTGGCTGCGATGGACGCCGCTCGGAGTCTCCAGGACATTATCGATGACTCGCGGGCACTGGATCGGGTTTTCATCGCCGAACACTACGCCGTTCCCTACCAGTACCGTCCGCAAACCATGATCGCGTACTGGAACCGCTTCGGGATTCCTGCGGTTCTGCCCAAGTATTACACCGTTGAACTGGGGCTCTGGCCGCAATTCATGGTGCCTTGGCCGATCTGCACCTGGTGGGACAAGAGCCTGGCACCGTGATTGGCTACGTCCTCAAACGCCTGCTGCTGATGATTCCGACCATCGTCGGGGTCCTCACGATCACCTTCATCATTGCGCAGTTCGTGCCGGGTGGACCGGTGGAGCAGGTCATTGCCGAAATGCGGCACCGCGGGGCCGGCGGCGCTCTGAGCGGCAACGAAATCACCGCGGCTCAGCTCGCCCAGATCAGGAAGCAATTCGGCTTCGACAAGCCCCCGCTGACCCGCTACTGGCTGATGCTCCGCGACTACAGCCGGTTTCGTCTCGGTCGCAGCTTCAGTTATGGGGAGGACGTGTGGGATGTGATCCGAAGCAAGCTGCCGATCTCCATAAGCCTCGGATTGTGGTCCACCCTGCTGGGGTATTTCGTGTCCATCCCCCTCGGGGTCGCCAAGGCCGTCCGGCAGGGGTCGCACTTCGATACGATGACCACCGTCGCGGTGCTCGTGGGATTCGCGATTCCAGGATTCGTGCTCGGCGTGCTGCTGATCATCCTGTTCGTGAGCGGGAATTTCCTGGACTGGTTTCCCTTGCGGGGCCTGTTCTCCGACGACTGGAACGAGCTGAGCCTGGGGGCGCGTATTGCCGATTACTTCTGGCACCTGACGCTGCCGCTGATCTGTCTCACGATCGGTAATTTCGCGACCCTTACGCTGCTCACCAAGAACACCTTCATCGAAGAGATCCGCAAGCAATACGTCCTGGTCGCGCGGGCCAAGGGTTTGTCGCAGAATGCAGTGCTCTACCGGCACGTGCTGCGCAACGCCCTGCTGCCGCTGATCACGGGGCTGCCCGGCGCGGTGGTGGCCGCCTTCTTCACCGGCTCGCTGCTGGTGGAGACCCTGTTTTCCCTCGATGGTCTCGGGTATCTGTCCTACAACTCCATCATTCACCGGGACTACCCAGTGGTCCTGGGAAGCATCTACCTGTTCACGCTGATCGGGCTCCTGATCAAGCTGCTCTCGGACCTTCTCTACGTGGTGGTGGACCCGCGCGTGCAGTTCGGCAAGGCTGCACGGTGAAGTCGGGCCGCACGCCCGGCCGCCGGGCCTGGGAGCGATTCAGGCGCAACCGGCTGGGGTACTGCTCACTGTGGGCTTTCGGCGTGCTGCTGATCCTGGCCTTGTGCTCGCCGCTGCTGGCGAACGAGAAACCACTGCTGGCGCACTATGAGGGCAGGACCTACTACCCGATCCTGTTCGACTATCCGGAAGTCCAGTTCGGTGGTGACTTTCTCACGCCCGTGGACTGGTACGACCCGTACATCCGCGCCAAATTTGCCAAGCCTGGCAATTGGGTGCTGTTCACACTGATCCGCTACTCGCCCAACAGTGTCAATTACACCGACTATCAGTCGCACCCGGCAGCGCCGTCGGCCGTGCACTGGCTCGGCACCGATCCGCATGGTCGCGACATCGTGGCCCGGCTGTTGTTTGGCTTCGCCGTCAGTGCGGCATTCGGTATTGTGCTCACCTGCGTCGGTACGCTGATCGGCATTGCCGCGGGAGCCGCGCAAGGCTATTTCGGCGGCTGGGTGGACCTCACCGGTCAGCGCCTGATCGACATCTGGAATGCGGTGCCGATCCTGTACATCCTCATCATCCTGGCATCCATGTTCGAGCCTTCGGTCCTGCTGCTGTTGTTCCTGTTCGCGATATTCGGCTGGACGCAGCTCTCCGACTACGTCCGGGCGGAGTTCCTGAGGAATCGCTCACTGGAATTCGTCAAGGCCGCCCGCGCCATGGGCCTGTCGCACTGGCGGATCATTCGCCGGCATATCCTGCCCAATTCCATGACTCCCGTGATCACGTTCCTCCCGTTTCGGATGAGCGAGGCCATCCTCGGGCTGACGGCGCTGGATTTCCTGGGCCTCGGCGTCCCCTCCTCCGTCCCCTCCCTGGGCGAACTGCTGCGCTTCAGCAAGGAGAATCTGGAGGCGTGGTGGATCGGCGTCCCGACCTTCCTGGTGCTGGTGATCACGCTGCTGTTGCTGACCTTCGTCGGCGATGGTCTGCGTGATGCCTTCGATACGAGGAAGGGCTGATGCCAGCGCAGCGGTCGGCGGCGCTGCTGGAGATCGAACACCTGTCCGTCGAGTTCGGCGCGAAACGCGTCGTCGATGATGTCAGCCTTGCAATCGCCGCCGGTGAGAAGTTTGCGCTCGTCGGGGAGTCCGGGTCGGGGAAATCGGTGACGGCGCTGGCCGTGCTGCGATTGCTCGATGCCGCGACTTATCACGGCACGATCCGCTTCGGCGGGAACTCCCTGTTCGAGCAGAGCGAGCGCTGGATGCGCGGGCTGCGAGGCCGCGATGTTGCAATGATTTTCCAGGAGCCGATGACGGCCCTGGATCCTCTGTATAGCGTCGGCCGTCAGATCGGGGAGGTGCTGGAGCTGCACGAAGGGCTGCGTCCCAATGCGGCGCGGGCTCGTGGCATAGAGCTCCTGCGCCGCACCGGAATTGCCGAACCGGAGCGCCGCGCAGATGCCTTCCCACACCAGCTCTCGGGGGGGCAGCGGCAGCGGGCGATGATCGCCATGGCCCTCGCCTGCCGCCCGCAGCTGTTGATCGCGGACGAACCGACCACGGCGCTGGATGCAACGGTGCAGGCGCAGATCCTGGCCTTGCTCGATGACCTGCAGCGCGAATTCGGCATGGCGATCCTGTTCATCACGCACGATCTGGCTCTGGTGCGCCGCTTCTCCCATCGGGTGGGGGTCATGGAGCACGGCAGGCTGGTCGAGAGCGGCCTGACGCACGAGGTATTTTCGCAACCGCAGCATCCGTACACCCGCCGGCTCATCAACAGCCGCGCGCAGCGTGAGGTCTGCGAGGTCGGTAGCGACTCCGCCACGGTGCTCGAGGCGCGACAGGCGTGCGTCACATTCCACCGGGCACACGGTTGGTTCCGGCAGTCCAGATTCGATGCAGTCCGCGGCGTGAGTCTGAGCCTGCGGGCGGGCGAGACGCTGGGCATCGTCGGTGAGTCCGGCTCGGGCAAGACGACCTTGGGCATGGCGCTGCTCGGACTGCAGCCGATGTCCTCCGGAGACGTGCTCTTCGAGCGCGAGTCGCTGAGCCGCGCGAACCGCGCGGTGCTGCAGCGGGTCCGCAGACGCATCCAGGTGGTATTCCAGGACCCGTTCGCTTCATTGAATCCGCGCATGACCATTGCCCAGATCCTCGAAGAGGGGCTGCTCTGGCATATGCCCGCCCTGCTCCCACGGCAACGCCGCGAGCGGATGCTCGGTGTACTGGGGGAAGTGGGATTGGCCATGCCCGCGGACGCAGAGGACGTTCTCGACCGCTATCCTCATCAGTTCTCGGGCGGCCAGCGCCAGCGCATCGCGATCGCCCGTGCGGTCGTGATCGAACCTGAGATACTGATCCTCGATGAACCCACCTCAGCGCTGGACGTCTCCGTGCAGAAGCAGGTACTCGCGCTTCTCTCGGCCCTGCAGCGCCGGTATCGCATGAGCTATATCTTCATCAGCCACGACCTGGCCGTCATCCGTGCCATGGCACATCGGATCCTCGTCATGAAGGATGGCGAGGTGGTCGAGCAGGGAGCCTGTGAGACCCTGCTGCGCAACCCCCGCGAGCCCTACACCCGCACACTGTTGCAAGCCGTCCGATACGCTGGGGAGCTCGAGGGAGCGGCACCGCCGTCGCCGGGATCAGGCGGCGACGGCCAGAGCGTTGCCTGAAGAGCCTGTCAACCGTCCCGGACGGTGTCCTCGTCGTTGCGGGCCGCCGGAAACATCCTGGTCAGCATGGGATTGTCGATCTTCGCAACGGCTTCGGCGATCACCGCCTGCTGACAGCGTGCATTGTCGATGTCGTTCGGGCCATACGTCGGGGGCACGGCCCGCAGGCAATAATCCGACGCCACCGTACGGATCCGGTCCGAGAGGGTCTGTACGCCCGTAAGCGTGTTCGTGTTCAGGTCGCCGTACTGAATGACATCAGAGGCCGAGTCAGCCCGCGCGGCCCCGGCACTCCCCAACGTCAGCACGCCCAGTGCTGCAGCGACAGCTGCGGCGTTCAGCAGACGATGTGATTTTGTGTTCATAAGCGCTATCCTCCATTCTCTATATTTGGTTGGACAGCCCCAGTGGACACCAGTTTCGCTTCGTACCGGGGCGCGCGAGCCGCGCAGATCGTTAAATGTTCGTTAGTAGGATTGGCCCTGGGATGGGCTGCGCTGTACGCCGATTGCAGCAGCGCCGCGGCTTCAGCGCCGGCACGGCCGGCGGCGTGGATCGAGCATATGGTGCAGGTGCAGTTGCACGACATGCCGAAGAATTATTCCTGCTATGCCCTTTGGTACAGGTTCCGTGAGGTCCTGCAAAAGATCGGTGCGCGACCGGACTGGAAGATCACCACGCAGGGATGCGTCTTCTCCGGCAAGACAAAGGCGCGATCCCCGCAGGTGGAGTTGCAGTTCTACTTTCCGGAGGCGCTGACCGCGGCCCAGGCGCGGTACGCAGACCTGAATGCCGTTCCCAGTACGGTGGTGCTGGAGCCCAGCACCGCTGCGCACTCTCTGGACAAGTCGGACTGTGTGCTGGTGAAACAGATCACGGATGCGTTGCTTCCGGCGCTGCCGGTGAAGGTTCTCGAGAGCCATGTGGACTGTGGTTCGGGTGATGCGACGCATCCATATCGGGTTCTGGTGCAGACTTTGCTGCCGGCGCCCGCTGCCACCGCGGCTCCAGCCGCCAGCGCGGCGACGGTTCGCTAGACATCTGCTGCACAGCGACTGCCACCGCCTTGTAGGCGGTCGCTGACATCCCTTTGCTCCAAATCGGTCGTGCCGGTTTGTCGCTAGGCGTCCCTCGCCCACCGCATAATTAATGCAGGTTATCGCCCTCCGGGGTTACTCATTTTCTCATCCATGGAACAAGCCGAGCAACCCGAAGTCGTCTCCTGTGGCATCCCGGGTCTGGACAACATCCTGCGGGGTGGTTTCCCCCGATACTGTCTGAGCCTGATTTCCGGCATGCCGGGCACCGGCAAGACCACCCTGGCCATGCAATTCCTGCTCGACGGCGCGCGCCGCGGTGAATCCTGCCTCTACGTCACGCTGTCGGAAAGCAGGAGCGAAATCGAAATGGTGGCCCGCAGCCACGGCTGGGACCTGAGCGGGATTTCAATCACCGAACTCGTGCCCTCCGAACAGAATCTGTCGGCCGACAATCAGCTCACGGTCTTCAGTCCCTCGGAACTGGAACTGGGCGAAACCACGCAGGCGATGATTGCGGCCGTGGACAAGCACCGCCCGCTGCGGCTGGTGCTCGATTCGCTCTCGGAGATCAGGCTCATCGCCCAAAGCGGACTGCGCTATCGGCGTCAGGTGCTGGCCCTGAAGCAGTATTTCAGTGGCCGGCAGTGCACCGTCCTGATGCTGGATGACAAGACCGGTGGCATCGAAGATGACCATCTGCAGAGCATTGCACATGGCGTGATCACCCTGGAGCAGATTGCCAACCAGTTGGGGGCCGAGCGTCGACGGCTGCGGGTGGTCAAGATGCGCGGGATCGCCTTTCGCGGCGGTTTCCACGACTTCAACATCCGCCGCGGTGGACTCGAGGTCTACCCACGCCTGGTCGCCGCTGAACATCTGTCGAGCTTCGACGAGACGGCCATTCCCAGCGGTAACCCGCAGCTCGATGACCTGCTCGGAGGTGGCATACCGCCGGGCACCAGCACGCTGTTGATGGGCCCGGCCGGCACCGGAAAATCCACCATTGCGACGCAATTCGCAACCGCGGCCGCGGCGCGTGGCCTGCGCACCGCCATGTTCGTCTTCGATGAGAGCATCGGTACCCTGCGTTCGCGGTCGCGCAATCTCGGGGTCGGATTCGAACAGGCTCTGCAGAGCGGGCTGATCAGTATCCAGCAGGTGGATCCGGCGGAACTGTCCCCCGGAGAGTTTGCGGCGATCGTCCGCAGCGCCGCAGAAGGCACCGATCGTTCCGGCATGCCCTCGAAGCTGATCGTCATCGACAGCCTGAACGGCTATCTCAACGCCATGCCGGAGGAGAAGTTCCTGACCGCGCAACTGCACGAACTGCTGGCATTCCTGGGCCAGGTCGGCGTCGCCACGATCATGACACTGGCCCAGACCGGCATGGTCGGCGCCATGCAGGCCCCCGTCGACACCACCTATCTGGCGGACAACGTGCTGCTGTTCCGTTACTTCGAGGCCACCGGTTGGGTGCGGCGCGCCCTGTCGGTGGTGAAGAAACGCAATGGCCGCCATGAACGCACCATCCGCGAGCTCGATATGGACGGCAACGGCATCAAGATCGGCGAGCCCCTGTCGGACTTCCAGGGCATCCTCACCGGTGTTCCGACGTATGTCGGCAGGGCCGACAGGCTGATGGACAGGAAGTAGCGGCGCATGACTGGCGCAACGTGCGGCGATGGCATAGCGCGATCGCTCGAACGACGGATCCTGGTGCTGCCTCCCACGCGGGCCGATGCGGCTGCCATCCAGCAGCTGTTCCGATCCCAGGGCATCGAACATGAGATCGTCCCTGACATGCGTGCGCTGTGTGCCAAGGTTTACGAGGGTGCCGGCGCGGTCCTCATCTCGGAGGAGGCCCTGAATGCCCATCCCAACGTGTTCCTGGCCTGCGTGAAGGTGCAGCCGGTCTGGTCCGACCTGCCGATCCTGGTGCTGTCCCGGTCCGGCACGGAATCGACCAGCCTGGGCTCGATGCTGGCCGCGCTGGGTAACGTCACGGTGGTCGAGCGGCCGATCCGCACCACCACCCTGGTGAGCATGCTGCAATCGGCGCTGCGGGCCCGGGAGCGGCAGTATCAGGTGCGCGAGCATCTGATGGAGCAGGCCCGCTCCGAGGCGGCGATGCGCGAGGCCGCGCGGACGCAACGGCTGGCACGCACCGAGGCCGAACGCGCCGGCCGCATCAAGGATGAGTTCCTCGCGACCCTCAGCCACGAGCTGCGCACGCCCCTGCACGCCATCCTCGGCTGGTCGCAGATCTTGCGCCGTTCGTCCGATGGGAGTCCGAAGATCAACGAAGGACTCTCCGTCATCGAGCGTAATGCCCGCTCACAGGCGCAGATCATCAGTGACCTGCTGGACATGAGCAGCATCATGAGCGGCAAGATCCGTCTCGACGTGCAGACGTGCGATCTGGCGTTGATCCTCGAGGGGGCACTGAATACGGTCCGACCGGCCGCCGATGCCAAGGATATCCGCCTGCATGCGAGCCTCGATCCCACCGCGCGGCCGGTTCGCGGCGATCCGAACCGCCTGCAACAGGTCTTCTGGAACCTGCTGACGAATGCCGTGAAATTCACGCCCAAGGGGGGACGGGTCTCCGTGACACTCAGGGGCGTTGCATCGAATGTGGAACTCGCGGTCACCGACAACGGGGAAGGCATAGACGCGGAATTCCTGCCCCAGGTGTTCGACCGTTTCCGTCAGGCCGATTCGGCCAAGGACCGCCGCCACGGCGGGCTTGGGCTGGGGCTTTCCATCGTCAAACAGCTGGTCGAGCTGCATGGCGGAACCATCGCGGCGGCCAGCGCCGGGCGCGGCCAGGGTGCGACCTTCACGGTATCCCTGCCATTGCTCGCGACCTTCGATTACGTCGCGGACATCACCTCGACCCACCAGCGTCTTCCCGACGTTGCCCCGCAGGATGAGCTTGCCGAGCTGCCGCGGACGAGTCTGCGGGGGCTGAAGGTCCTGGTGGTCGACGACGAGGCGGACGCGCGCACACTCATCCGCAACCTGCTGGAGGAGTGCGAGGCCAATGTGATCACGGCGGACTCCGCGGCCGAGGCACTCACCCTGCTGGCCAGCGAGCATCCTCATCTGTTGATCAGCGACGTGGGCATGCCGGTCGAGGACGGCTACCATCTGATCCGCAGCGTGCGCGCACTGCGTGGCGAAAGTGGCGCGACTCCGGCCATAGCCCTGACGGCGTACGCACGCAATGAAGATCGCAGCAAGGCCCTCCAGGCGGGCTACCAGATGCATCTCGCCAAGCCGGTCGAGCCCTCCGAACTGATCACCATGGTGGCAAGCTGGAAACTCGGAAATTCATCCGCACCCTCTTCCATTTGAACGGAGAACATGATGGATATGCACCTGAACCTGACCATCGGTCCACTGCTGGCCCTG
>DATJTJ010000016.1:0-98056 GCA_035503515.1 Steroidobacteraceae bacterium | reverse complement strand
TCGCTTCCTCGACATCATGGGTCACGAACAGCACGGTGCAGCCCTCCAGCATCGACACGTGGAGTATCAGGTCATGCATGACCTCGCGCGTCTGCGCATCGAGCGCGCCGAACGGCTCGTCCATCAGCAGCAGACGCGGCCGCGTCATCAGCGCCCGGGCGATGGCCACCCGCTGCTGCATGCCGCCGGAGAGCTGCGACGGGTATGCGAGCGCAGCCTGTCCCAGCCCCATCAGCTGCAGCAGGGCTTCGGCCCGGCCCGATGCGGCTTCGACGTCCGCGCTGCTGCGATCGCGGGTGTGCACCGCCAGCTGCCGCGGGAACTTGATGTTGCCGGTGACGCTCAGCCACGGGTACAGGCTGTAGTCCTGGAACACCATGGCGCGGTCGGCGCCGGGGCCGGTGACCGCCGCGCCCGCCGCCTCGATGCTGCCACTGGAATGCGTCTCGAGTCCCGCGAGGATCCGCAGCAGCGTCGACTTGCCGCACCCGGATGCGCCGACGAAGGTCACGAACTCGCCCTCGGCGACATCGAGACAGACGTTGTCGAGCGCCGCCACCCGCGTGCGGGCTTCGCCAAACACCTTGCAAACCGCCCGGCAACTGATGGCGTTCATATCAGTTCCGCGCATGCAGATAAGGAAAGGCAACCCGGTGCAGGTAGCGGAACGCCTGGTCCATGCCCAGGCCGATGGCTCCGATGAGCAGAATGCCTGCGAAGATCTTGTCGGTCTGCAGGAAGCGCTGCGCCTTGATGATGGCGTAGCCCAGCCCCGAATTCGCGGCGACCAGCTCGGCCACGACCAGGTAGGTCCATGCCCAGCCCATGGTGATGCGCAGCGTGTCCAGCAGCGCCGGTTTGGCTGACGGGACGATGACCTTCTCGATCACCTCGTAGCGGGTCGCACCCATGGTCTGGGCCGCCTCGATCTGAGCCATCGGCACGCGGCGTACGTCTTCGGCCACCATCAGCACCATCTGGAAGAAGGTGCCGATGAATATGATGGCGATCTTGGCGGCCTCGTCGATGCCGACCCACAGCATGACCAGCGGTATGAACGCCACCGCCGGCATGTAGCGCACGAAGTCGGTGAGTGGTTCCAGCAAGGCCTGCACGACCCGGAAATTGCCGATCAGCAGGCCGAGCGGGACGGCGATCACCGCCGACAGGATCCAGCCGGCAACCACCCGGAAGCTGCTGATCAGGACGTCGCCGAGCAGGTCGTCGTTATTGAACCAGGTCGCAAGCCTCTGCAGAACGTCGAGCGGACCCGGCAGGAAGACGCGATTGATCGAGCCGGTGAGCGTCAGCAGCGTCCAGCCGGCGAGCGGAATGGCCAGGCCGACGGCGGCCAGCGCCCAGTAGCTGCGCTGACTCAGCCAGCCGCGGATCTTCCAGACGGAGCCGCGGGTCATTGCCTGGCTCCCCGGTTCATGGCGCTGCTCGCGGCGACCGCGGCATCGAGGATGGAGCGATCGACGCCATTGGCGGCATTGGGCTGGCCGTCGATGAGCTTGTTCGCGAGCAGGAAGGCTGCGATGTTGGGCGCGACCTGCACCAGGCTGCGCGGACTGGCGGCATCGAAGGCCTCGACATTCGCGGCCGCATCGAAGAAATGCGTGCCGGGCAGGAACACGCGGTATTGCTCGGGGGACATGCTCACGACCCGCGACATGATGGCAACGGCGCGTTCCGGTTGAGTGCGGATGAAGGCTACGGTATCGAACCAGGCCCGGGCCATGGCGATGAACTCATTGCGCTTGCTCTGGATGGAGCGCTGCTGCGCGACCAGCAGGTCCGGGATCAGCCCCGGCATCTGTGCCGAAGTGAACAGCGGCTTGCCCTTGCCGCTTTTCTCGATCTGGATGATCCAGGGATTCCAGACGACCGCCGCATCGACGCGACCGCTCATGAAAGCCGCCGCTGCATCGCCCGCGGACAGATTCACGACGGTCACATCCTTCGGAGTGAGCCCATTGCGGGCGAGCGCCGTGTAGAGCACGAAGTGCGAGACGCTGTACTGCTCGAGTGCGACCGTGTGCCGGCGTAAGTCGGCGAAGGTCCTGATCCTGGAACTGACCAACAGCGCATCGTTGCCGGCGGAATTGTCGTTGACCAGCACCGCCTTGAGGGGCAGCCCCTTGGCCAAGGGGCCCAGTGTGTCGGACCAGGTCTGGCAGTTGGCATCCAGCTGCCCGCTGGAGAGTGCCGAAATGGAGTCGGTGTAGTTGGCAAACCAGATCAGCTTCACATCCGCGCCGTATTTGCGGAAATAGCCCTGATCCTGCGCCACGTACCAGGCGACCCAGCCGGTCCAGTCGGACACGCCGACTTTGATCTCGGCACGGGCGGGTATGCTTGCCGCCGTCACCAGGATCAAGGCAGCGAGGTACAGCATGTTCTTGAGAGTCATGATGAGGCTCCGGTGGCTCGCGGTTGCGCGGCGAGACGGGCGAGGTAGGCGCGCCAGCCGCCGTCGGCCGTGATGTCCAGCGCGCCGATGAGGGCCCGGGGCTCGGCGACGAAGCCCTTCACGCGGGATCCGTCGGCCAGCAGCACCGTGCCGATGGCCAGCGGTGGGGGGACTTCGCTCACGAAGGCGCCAAAGGCGGCCAGGTCCAGCTCGTAGACTTCCAGCTCGACGGCAGCCCCGTCATCGCCCGCATGCACCAGCGCCGGTTTGGCCGGTACCTCGTTCGTCATTGCGTACAGCCGGTAGACCGGCGCCGTGCGGGCGCGGCCCACCAGGCGGGCCGCTCGTGAGCTCAGTTGCCAGTGCAGCGGCATGCCGGACAGATGGGCTCCCACCACCGCCAGCTGCACCCGCGCCGGTCGGGCCTGCCGGTCCAGAGGCGGCGCCGTGATGGCCGCGAACTGCATGTAGCGCGCGGCAAGTTGGAGCAGCCGGTTGTCAGCCCAGGCGGGGCCGATGAGACTCACGCCTACGCCGGTGGCATTGCTGCGAAAGCCGGCGGGCAGCGCGATGGCGGTCATGTCCAGCAGGTTCACGAAGTTGGTGTACAGGCCCAGACGCGCGTTGAGTCCGATGGGATCGGCCGTGATCTCGCCGATCCGGTAGATGGTCGGCGTGGTGGGCAGCAGCAGCACATCGACCTGCTCCCAGAGCCGCTCGGCGACCCGCGCATAGCGCTGCTGAGCGTACAAGCCACGAAACGCATCGATGGCCGAAAGTCCCTTCCCGGCCTGTACGACGGCGCGCACGGTGGGATCGATGGCGCTGGGGTTGCGCTCGAGCAGGTCCTCCAGTACCGCGGTCCGCTCGGCGACCCAGGGGCCACCATAGAGCTGGCGGGCAGCCTCGATGAGCGGGGCAACATCGACTTCGACCGCATCGCCACCCATGGCCTGCAGATGGGTTTGCGCCTGCGCGAGGCGCGGCGCATCCTCGGTCGCGAGTTCGCCGAGCTGCCCGGGGCGCGCGATACCGAGCCGGAAGCGCGCGCCGGACCCGACCGTTGCGGCGGGCCGGCGACGCGCATAGGGGTCTTCCGCGTCGAACTGCGTCAGCACGCCATCGACCAGGGCCACATCCGCAGCGTCGGCGCAGAAGACCGAGACGCAGTCGAGACTGCGACAGGCGGGTACCAGGCCACGCGTACTCCACCGGCCGCGCGTGGGCTTGAAACCGATCAGGTTGTTGAAGGCTGCCGGAACCCGCCCGGAGCCGGCGGTGTCCGAGCCCAGGGCAAACGGTACGACTCCGGCCGCGACCACCGCGGCGGAACCGGAGCTGGAACCGCCGCACACGAATTCGCGGTTGAACACGCACCCGAGCGCGCCGTACGGGCTGCGGGTCCCCACCAGACCGGTTGCGAACTGGTCGAGATTGGTCTTGCCGAGCACGATCGCGCCCGCCTGCACCAGCAGTTCGACCACTGCGGCCGAGCGCTCCGGGCGATAGCTGAACTGCGGGCAGCCCGCCGTCGTCGGCAAGCCGGCGACGTCCATGTTGTCCTTGATCGCGACGGGCACGCCGGCCAGCACCAGGCGCTCGCCGCCCGCGATGCGTTGATCGACGAGTGCAGCCTGGGCCAGCAGCGGGTCGTCGGCACTGCGGCTGATCCACGCCTGTGGCTGGAACTCGTCATATGCCCGGGCACGCGCCAGCGCCTCGCGCATGACCGTCACGGCGCTGCGCGCGCCGCTGCCGACCGCGCGCGCGATCGCGCTCACCGTCCAGGCATCGTGGCTATCCATAGGAGGTCCCTTCCGCGCTCCGGGTAGTCGGCAGCGGCTCCAGCGCGATCAGCGCCATGCCCGGCGTCACCGCCTGCCGCTCCTGGATATAGACGGCGCGGACGATCCCGGCCGCCGGACTGGGCACGCTGCATTCGGTCTTCATTGCCTCGATGGCGGCGATGACGGAGCCCTTCTCGATGCGATCACCGGGACGGACCGGAATGCGCCAGATGTGGCCCCCCAGGGGGGCCTCGATGAGTTCGGAACCCGGAGGAGCGGTCGGTGCCGCGGATGCCGCGTGACTGTCGGCGGGCGCTGCTTCAACCGACAACTCGTTGCGCCGAATCCAGGCTTCACGCTCGGCATCGAAGGCGACACCGCGCGTGCGCTGGAACGCATCGATGCCGGAGGCCTGGTCGCGCAGCAGGCGCTGATAGTCGGCCAGCCGAAAGGTCTCGGTCTCGATCCGCAGCGAGCGTCTGCCAACCGGGAAGTCCCGGCGCCATTCCTCCAGCTCGGCATGGGTCACGGGAAAGAAGCGGATCTGGTCGAAGAAGCGCAGCAGCCACGGAAACTCGCGGAATTCGCCGCTGCGCCGGTAGGAATTCCAGACCTGGACGGTGCGCCCGAAGAGCTGGTATCCCCCGGGTCCCTCCATGCCGTAGATGCACAGATAGGCGCCGCCGATGCCGACCACGTTGGGCGGAGTCCAGGTACGAGCGGGATTGTACTTGGTGGTTACCAGGCGGTGCCGCGGATCAAGCGGTACCGCCACCGGTGCACCGAGGTAGACATCGCCCAGGCCAAGGACCATGTAGCGCGCCGCAAACACGATCTCGCGCACCTCTTCCGCCGAAGTCAATCCGTTGATGCGCCTGATGAACTCGATGTTGTCGGGGCACCAGGGCGCGTCCGCCCGAACCGAGGTCATGTATCGCTGCACCGTTTCGCCGACCGCGGGATCGGCAAACGACAGGGGCAGCCAAACCACGCGCGAAGGGATCTCGAAGTCCTCCAACCCCCCGAGCCGCTCCTCGCAGTCCACCAGCAGACGCAGCAGCGCATCCAATGACAGCACGTCCGGGTCGAAGTGGAATTGCAGAGAGCGGATTCCCGGTGTGACATCGACGATGCCGGCGGGCTGCAGGCGCTGGAATTCCAGCATCAGCGCGTGGACCCGCAGCCGCAATGTGAGGTCGAGCACGATGGGACCGTATTCGACCAGCAGATGATTGTCGCCCTGGCGCCGGTAAAGGGTGCGCGGTCGCGATCCCTTTGCCTCGAGGGCCGCAACCACGGCGCTGCCCTCCGGGTGACGCCGCGTGCCACCCGACGTGGACTGCGTCGGGTTGCCAATGGCCCCGGGAGCGGCGCCGATCCATGCATTCTGCAGCTGCACGGCCGTCCGGGCCACGGACTCGTCCACGCATTCGAACTCGACGCCGTCACCCGGAGCAAACTGACCGAGTTTCCACAGGTCCGCGCTGATGACGACGAACGGACAGACAAAGCCCCCGAGCGAGGGGCCATCCGGCCCGAGAATGATCGGCATGTCGCCGGTGAAATCGAGGGCACCGATGGCGTAGGCGTTGTCATGGATGTTCGAGGGGTGCAGACCCGCCTCGCCGCCGTCACGACGCGCCCATTCGGGTTTGGGACCGATCAGGCGTACGCCGGTGCGGTTGGAGTTGTAGTGCACGCGCCATTGGGCGCTCAGGATGCTGTCGATGTCGGCGTCCGTGAAGAAGTCCGGCGCGCCGTGGGGGCCGTAAAGCACCCGCAGTCGCCAGCTGCGCGTCAGCGACGGCTGCTGTTGGGGCGCCAGCTGTGCGACGCGCGGCGCGGGTGGTTGTCCCTGCAGCCGCAGCACGTCACCGGATGCGAGATTGCGGCCGGCGTGGCCCCCGAAGCGACCGAGTATGAAGGTGGAGCGACTGCCCAGGTAGGCGGGCACTTCGATGCCGCCCGCGAACAGCACATAGGCGCGCAGGCCGGGACCGCTGATCCGACCGAGCCTGAGAGTCTGCCCGGCCGCTATGGGCGTGACCCGGTAGGTTTCCACGGCGACTCCATCCAGATGAGCGCCGCTGTCCGCCCCGGTCAGGCAGATCGCCGTGGCGCTGCCGAATAGCAGGGCCGGACCGATGGCCGTGACTTCCAGTCCGGCTGCGCCCTCGGGGTTGCCGAGCAGCCGATTACCCAGCCGAAAGGCGAGGCTGTCCATGGGCCCTGACGGGGGCACGCCCACGTGCCAGTAGCCGCAGCGTCCGGGGTAATCCTGGATGCTGGTGGCCAGCCCGCCGCTGAGCACCCGCACGCCGTGCGCTGCATAGGGCACCGTCGCCAGCGCCTGGGTGGTTACCCGTCCGCAGACGAACATTTCGCTCGCTGCGATCTGCCGCAGCCACTGGAGGTTGGTCTCGAGACCGGCCATTCGGGTGCCCTCGAGCGCACGCTGCAGGGCCGCGACGGCAGCGGGACGATCGGCGCCGGTGACGATGATCTTGGCGAGTAACGGATCGTAGTGCGTACCGACTTCAGTGCCGGAGTCGACCCAGGTCTCCACACGCACATCCTGGGGCCACTCGACCTGCGTCAGGGTGCCGCTGCTGGGACGATTGTCCTCCCCGGGATCCTCGGCATACAGCCGCGCCTGGATCGACCAGCCGGCGGGCGGATGCCGTGGGGCAGACCGGTCGGTCCAGGCATCCATGAAGGAATAGTCGCCGCCGGCGCCGCGCACCATCCATTCGATCAGGTCGACGCCGGTGATTTCCTCGGTCACCGCGTGCTCGACCTGCAGGCGGGTATTGACCTCCAGGAAGTAGAACTCCCCACGCGCAGGATCCAGCAGGAACTCCACCGTGCCGGCGGAGCGATAGCTCACCGCCCGCGCAAGCTTGATGGCGCTCGCGGCGAGCGCCGCGCGCAGTTGCGCGCCGAGTTGCGGTGCCGGCGCCTCTTCGATGACCTTCTGGTGCCGCCGCTGCAGCGAACAGTCACGCTCGCCCAGCGCCACCACCCGCCCGTTCCCGTCGCCGAAGACCTGCACTTCCACGTGACGCGCATCGCTCACCAGGCGCTCGAGATAGATGCCTCCGTCCGCAAAATGCGTGGCGGCCAGCCGTGAGACGCCGGCGAAGGCCGCCTCGAGGGCCTTCATGTCCTCGCAGGCGCGCATCCCGATGCCGCCGCCGCCGCCAGTCGCCTTGAGCATGACGGGAAACCCGATGCGGCGCGCCGCGGCCCTTGCGGCCTGCAGGTCGTCAAGCAATCCGGAGCCCGGAACCAGCGCCACCGACTGCGCCTGCGCGATCTCGCGCGCATGATGCTTGAGGCCGAAGGCGCGTATGTTCTGCGGCGTGGGGCCGATGAACAGGATGCCGGCGTCTTCGCACTGCGCCGCGAAGTCCGCGTTCTCACTCAGGAAGCCGTAGCCCGGATGGATCGCCTGGGCGCCACGCTCGCGGGCCGCGGCAATCAGCGCCGCGGCGTTGAGGTAACTGGCGGCCGCCGGCGGCGGGCCGATGCATACGGCCTCATCCGCCTGCGCGACGTGCAGCGAGCCCGCATCGCTTTGCGAGAAAACCGCGACCGATTCGATCCCCAGCCGGCGCAGCGTGCGCAGGATGCGGCAGGCGATGGCGCCGCGATTGGCGATGAGTATCTTCTCAAGCACGGTCGGTACTCACCTGCCCGGATCCGCGGCTGCGATCAGGACGCGCACCGGCGTGGGATTGAAGCCATTGCAGGGGTTGTTGATCTGCGGGCAGTTGGAGATGACCGCGACCACGTCCATCAGGATCTCCAGATCGACGTACAGGCCGGGTGCCGAAATTCCATCGACGATGCCGAGACTGCCGTCGGGCTCCACCGGCACGTTCATGAACCAGTTGATGTTGGAAACGATGTCGCGTTTGGTGCGGCCATGCCGCGAATTGGCGAGCAGGAAATTGTCGACGCAGGCGTGCTGCGATTTGGTGTGATGACCATAGCGCAACGTGTTGCTTTCACAGCTGCAGGCGCCACCGATGGTGTCGTGGTAGGCAACCGTGGTGGCGGAAATCCGCGCCATGGGCCGTCCTTCGGTCGACAGCAGCACGGTGCCGGTGCGCAGGAAGATGTTCTGCTGCGCGGCGATGGTGTCCTGGGCGCTGTAGCGCTCGCTGTCGTCAGCCGCGGCGTACAACAGGAAGTCGACCGCCTGGTTGCCCTCGATGTCGAAGATGCGCAGCCTCTCCCCCGCGCGCAGCAAGTGATCCCAGGCGGCGCGCGCGGGTATCACATGATCGAGCAATATGTCGTGCGGGAGGCCAGCTAAGGCGGAGTCTGTCATGGCGATGGGAAAGTCGGGTTCATGGAGTTTCTGCAAGTTGCGTGCAACCTCAGCGACGGAAGTAGTCCTCCACGTTCAGGAACGCTCGCAGTGCTTCCGGTGTCGAATTGCGGATGGGGTCCGCGGCGTCCGCGACCGGGCCGCGCCAGGCGGAAAGTCGAACCGGCGTAACGGCATAGCGCGGCCGAGGGTCCAGCACGTGCGGACAGTTGGCGATCACGATGAGCGCGTTCATTTCAGCGCGCAGCAGTAGTGCCCGGCCGGGCGAAAATGGGCCCACCTGCAACTTCGTGGTGCCGTCCGGGGCCACGTGCACTGCTTTGAACCAATTGATGCACGGATGCACGTCGCGTGCACCAAGGCCGCTCTTCGCTGCGCCCAGCAGCAGACGATCACGCGCGTTGGGCTGTTCACTCCAGTTGGCGCCGTTGCCGTATTTGCGGGCATTGGTGCGGTGGTTCGACGGGCCACAGAAGGCGTCGTGAGTTCCCGCCTCGTCCTCGAGGATGCTGAGCAGGACCCGGCCCATGTCGGACAGCAGCAGCCGGCCGGCCTGCAGATTGGCGTTCCATTGCACCTTGAGCGTATCGGCGATGTTCAGGCGCTCGATCGGACGGTCGGAATTGAACACCAGCATGGATACGCACGCATCGCCACGCAGATCGACCAGGCGCAGCCGCGCGCCGCGGGCGAGTTCCCTGGCGGCATAGCCGCCGCCCGCCACGGTTTCCTCCCACAGCATGTCCTGCGACCCGACGCCAGGGGGCAGGTCGCGGCAGTCCCAGGCGGGCACGGTGGGCATCGCCTCCGCCTTCGTGCCGGCCATGGCCAGCGCGTGCGCGCGCGCGCTGGCGGGATCGGTGATGGCGCCCTTGTTCACCGGCTGCTCCGTGCCACGGGCGGCGCCAGCGCAGGCATCTCGTGGGCGCCGTGCGAGTGCAGTGGCGGCAGCAACGCCGTCGTCGTCACCAGTTTCACCTGCTGCACGCCGCGCACCTTGCGCAGCGCGTCGCACAGGGTATTGAGGCGCGCGGCAGGCCCCTGCACCAGCAGCACCTCCAGCGACTGGTCCTCCTCGAGAACCACGTGCTGCGAGGAGATCACCTCCTTGATGAACGCGGTCTGGGTCTGGGCCAGCAGATGCCGGACGCGGCCACTTTCGGCGCGATAGATCAGGGTGATCGTTCCGGCCAGCACGGCGTCGCCGCGGGCCTGGCCGTGCTCGGCCAGTGCATGCCGGATGAGTTCCGCGATCATCTGCGAGCGGCTCGGGAGCGCCCGCTTCTCGACCATCGCGTCGAGTCGTGCGAGCAGTTCACTCGGTAAGCTCACTGACAGCCTGGCAAGCTCGGGTACGGATTTCATGGCGTTATTACGAATATCGACTTCCGTAATACTGCCAGTCACGTCGCGACTGTCAAGGCCGCTATTTGTACGAATACCCTACGGTGATACCGACGGTCCGCGGCTGCGACACGATGGCCTGGGCGCGGTTGCCGAAGATGGCGGGATCCTGGTACGAGGTGATGCCCAGATTGTTCGTCAGATTGGTCACGAACAGCGATCCACTCCAGTGGGCACCCTCAAAACCCGCGCGTGCGCTTGCCATGAGATAGCCCCCCACCGTCGGCACGGTCGCTGACAGCGACGGCAGCACGCTGCTCTGGTAGTGGCCCGTAACCGAGAAGTACAGCTCTCCCATGCCGAAATCGATGTGGCCGTACTTGAGTGTGATGGCGCCGCTGTTGCGCGGCGTGCCGGGCAGCGCACTGCCGATCCCCGGAGGCGGAGCCGATACGTTCGGTGACACGAACAGCGGATTCAGGGCGGTGAGCTTGGTCTGGTCATAGGTGTAGTCGAACTGGCCCTCGAGGTGCCGCGTGAGCAGCGCATCCGCTTCGAACTCGACCCCCTTGCTGTAGGCATCGCCGATGTTCATCGACGCCGGCAGCACCAGCGGCGTCAGCTGCAGCCCCTCCTGGACGTTGTGCCATTGGATGTAGTACACGGCGCCGGAATACTGGAAGCGATTGTCGATCGTGCCCTTGAAGCCCACCTCGTAGTTATTGGCCGTGTCGGGGGAGAGCTGCCGCAGGCTCGTGGGCAGAGTGTAGAGGCCGCCCAGTTCCGACGACGGCAGGGCATTGACGCTGCCGCGGCGAAAGCCCTGCGAGAATGTCGCATACAATAGATTCGTCTTGTCGAGCTGATACGAGGTGTTGAACTTCCAGGTCGCGCGGCGCCAGGTGTCGCCGAGCGTGATGTTCGCGATCGGGATCGCCGGTGCGAAGAAGGGTCCGGCATCGAACAGCAGGCCGGTCTGCTGGGAGCCATCGATCGTCTGCTTGAAGACCCGGCCGCCGCCGGTCACGCTCCAGTCGGGCGTGATGCGCCACGTCAGATCGCCGAACAGTGCAAGGTCCTTGAAGGTCGTTTCGAAATCCCCGATGTAGGCCTGATCCTGGACGATCGGTATGCCGGCGTAGGAACTCACGACGCCCGCACCGGTTTCGCCCACGCCGCAGTACGAGGGCGTGATGCCGTCACCGGCGCTCTGTCCGTAGATGGGCTCGCAGGCATTGTAGAAGGCGAGATAGCCGGGCTCGAAATCATGTTCCTGGATGTCGGTCTGCTGGTGATTGAAGAACAGGCCGGCGACCCAGTCGAGAACGCCGCCTTCCTTGGAAACCAGCCGCAGCTCCTGGGTGATGGGCTTGTCGTCGAGACGTTCGTAGCCCTGGATGAAGGTCCGCGGGAACTGTCCGTAGAGGCTCTGGTAGAAGAAGAAGTTGCTGTATTGCGCGGTTTCGTCGGCCCGCGTGTGATTGGAGTGGTCCGCCCAGGAGGTGGCCGAGGTGAGGGTCGCGAAGCCGAAGTCGTAATCGAGCGTCAGGGCCACCAGGTCGACCTCATCCGTGGTGGTCGTGGTGCTGTTCTCGGCATCCGAGAGCCGGTCGATACCTGCCGGCACGGCCTCGCTGTACAGCTGCGGGGCCAGCGGCGGATTGGTGAAGGTGCCGCCGGGCTGTGTGTTCGGGCTGATGGGCATGTTGAAGGCGGCCGTGCTGGTCGCCGCGTAGGGATAGCCGTCGGCGGTCGAAAGCTGGTGGTAGTACGACAGCTGTGCCCGGAAGGCTTCCACCGGGGCCCATAACGCCGAGATCCGTTCGGTCACGTAGCCGTAGTCGTTGACATGGTCGCGCCGGTAGAAAACCGGATTGCTGAACAGGTTCCCGGGCTGCGCGGCAAGCGGGACGCCGCTGGCGTCCAGCGCGAACAGATTCGGCTGGTTGATGAAGCCTGCGTCGTGCGTGAAACTGGCATTGGCCCGCACGGCAAGGGTATCGCCCAACGGGATGTTGATCATGCCCTTCACGTCTTCGTTCGGGGCGCCGGTGTGCGCGGTGTCGCTGAGGCTGGTTTCAATCTTTGCATCGAACCCGGTGACATCGGGTGCATGCTGGATGAACTTGATGGTTCCGCCGAGCGATCCGGAGCCGTACAGGGTGCCCTGGGGTCCCTTGAGGACCTCCACCCGATCGAGGTCGTCGAATCGCAGGCTCACGAACAGCGGCGTGTCGTCCACGTACGTGGAGACGGGCGGTACCACCGGGGAGGCCGCGGCCGGCAGGCCGGCGGTGGTTTCACTGTTCAGGCCGCGGATGACCAGGTTGGCGCCGTTGACGCCGCTGAAGGGGCCCTTATCGGTATAGCTGACTCCCGACAGCGTATGCGCCAGGTCGGAGATGTCCGCGATGCCCGCCTGCTGCAGCTGTTCAGCCGTGACCGCGGTGATGCTCAGGGGGACATCCTGCGCCGATGCTTCGTGGCGCGTCGCCGTCACCGTCACTTCCGGAAGGCCCTGATCCGTCGCATCGGCGGCGCTCTCCGCGGCGGCACTGGTGGTGCCGTACAACACTGCGATGACCGCCGCGGTGACCGAAATTCGTGGGGTTGCCATAGCCGAGGGACCTCCAAGCACAAGCCGTTTGCCCTTGCGAGGAACTCCTTGGAATCGGCCATTCGGGACACCTACCGCAATGGAGATCGTCCCGAGAGCCAACGCTGACTCCTCGCAACCAATCTCCCGGGCTTTTGTCCCGCCGTGTATCCGGGCGGATTCATCACGCGCCCGGACTGCCTCTCTCGGACCAGACACCTGTTTGAATGACAGGCCGGAACCCTAGACGCACATTTCCAGTTACGCGCAGAGTGTTGCAAGGGCTGTGCCGACGCTGGGTCCGACGGCCGGGAAATACGGGTAACGCCGCGTGAAACAAGGCATTGCGCGGCCCCCGCGCCAACACCACATCCGGCGCACCCGCGCCCGGTCGCCCCAAGGCGGAGCCTCGCAGCTGCTGCGCGCCCCAATCTAGTCCAGCTTGCCGCAGTGCTCGCCCGGTGCGGAATTGTTGTTCACAATCGAGGCATGGACTTACCGATTGCGGATCGCTGGTTTGAATTCGAGCGGCTGCGGGATGGCATCACCCGGATCTGGGAACCCCATGTCATCAGGGTCATGCAATGCAATGTCTGGCATGTACAGGGGCGCGATCGCGACCTCGTCATCGACACGGGCATGGGCATCGCGAGCCTCACGCTCGCTGCGGCCGAGGTGTTTTCCAGACCCGTCACGGCCCTCGCCACGCACACGCACCTGGATCACGTCGGTTCGCTCCATGAATTTGCGGAACGCCTGGTGCACGTCGCGGAAGGCGACCACCTCCGACGGCCGTCCGATAACTTCAGCATGCTCCGCGAGGATCACCCGCTGGAGTTCATTGCGGGACTGGAGCGTGCGGGGTACGAAGTGGCCGACAGTTTCATCATGGCGCTGCCCTCGGCAGGCTTCGACCTGCGACGGTTCGCCTGCCCGGCGGCGCCTGCCACGCGGTTGCTGAGCGAGGGCGATGTGATCGACCTGGGAAACCGGGTGTTCGAGGTCCTGCATCTGCCCGGACACTCGCCCGGGAGCATCGGCCTCTGGGAGTCCGCGAGCGGAATCTTCTTCTCCGGCGACGCCATCTACGACGGTCCACTGCTGGATGAACTGCCCGGCAGCGACATCGCGGCGTACACCGCCACCATGAGGCGTCTGGAACGGCTGCCGGCGCGAGTGGTGCACGCCGGGCACGATCCGAGCTTCGATGGCGAGCGGCTGCGGCAACTGGCGCGGGATTACCTCGGGCGGCGCGGATAGTTGCTACCGTTGCCGTGCCCGGTCGAGCCCGCGGCGCCGTTCCCCTGCAAGCCGAAGTGCAAATAAAACTTGTCAATTGGGCCTAACTATGACAAGCTTGCTTTGCTTTTTGAGCAGTTTGCATTGCAATAGGAGCGAGCAGGAGAGCGCAATGACGAACAAGGTCTTCGGAAACTTCGGCCGGCGCCCCTTGTGGCTGCTACCGATCGTCCTCGTGGTCGCCGCTGTCGCTCTCGCGATGCCCTGGGCAAAGCGAGTCGGTCCTCTGGTGGCCACGGCCCTCGGCGAAGCCGGGGTGATGCTGGTGGCGGGCTATTGTGTTGCCGCGGTGCTGAAACGGCAGCGGCGCATGGACGAGGTACATCTTGCGGCCCAGGGATTCGCCAACTCCTACGGCTGGATCTGGGGAGGTCTGGCCGCCTCGTTGCTGCTGATGCTGCCGCCGGTCATGAACTGGATGGTGCACCTGGTGCATGCGATGGTGAGAGTGCGCGGCACCGGTCCGTCCGGCACGCCCGACGGCCTCGCCGTGCAGCTGGCGTTCTTCTATGGCGTGGCGCTGGTCATGGTGGTGCAGGCGCTGGGGGTCTGCGTCGCCTCCATCGTCTGGTGGCGGCGTATGGGGGGCTTTCGGGTGTTGCCTCGATGGCGCATCGGGGGATCATGAAAAACCGCATCCGGGTGCTGCGCGCCGAGAGGGACTGGAGCCAGGCCGAGCTTGCCGAACGGGTGCGTGTCTCGCGCAATTCGATCAATGCCATCGAAAATGGCAAGTTCGATCCATCGCTGCCACTGGCCTTCCGCATTGCGGACTGCTTCGGCCTGAGCGTCGAGGAAGTGTTCGACAAGACCGGTGCCTGAGGACTACCCGAGTTGCGCGGGCATCGGGATTTTCGTCAGGTCCACCGTCGACAGGGGCAGGCGGCGCACCCGTTTGCCGGTGGCGGCGAATACCGCGTTACATACGGCGGCCGGCGTCGGCCCCACGCCTGGCTCGCCGACGCCGCCCCAGCGCGGTCCGCCCGTCAGGTGCAGGTAGGTCTCGATCCGCGGCGTCTCGAACATCCGTACGACCTGGTAGTCGTGGTAGTTGCTCTGCTGGGCGGCGCCGTCCTTGAACGTAATGTGTCCGAACAGCGCCTGGCCGAGTCCGAACAGCGCTCCACCCTCCATCTGCTGATGGATCGTGTTCGGATTGGCGGCGTGATAGCAGTCAAGCACCGCCACCAGGCGATCGACCTTCACCTTGCCCCTTGAGTCGACGGTCACCTCGGCGACCTGGCCGGTGACCGAGCCATAACACTCCATGATGGCGATGCCCCGTCCGCGGCCGGCTGCCATGGGCGTGCCCCAGTTCGATTTCTCGGCCAGCATGTCGAGCACGCCGATCCAGTCGGCCCGGTCCAGGTGTGCCCGACGGAACTTATAGGGGTCCTGCCCCGCGGCGTGCGCCAGTTCATCGATGAACCCTTCGATCATGAAGCCATTCTGCGAGGAGCCCACGCCACGGCAGAAGGACACCGGCACATGGGTATTGATCAGGTTGGCCCCGACGCTGAGGTTGGGGATCTTGTAGGCGGTTTCCGCGATGCATTCGACCGCCATGGGTTCGACGCCCGGAAAGCGCAATCCGCCCGCGCCCGCGCCCTTCAGCAGGGAAGGTACGGCGACCTTCACGTCGAGGGCATTGATCCTGCCGGCCTCATCCAGACGGGCCTTCCATCGCGTGGCCGCCTGGGGCCGATAGCGGTCATGGCGGATATCCTCCTCTCGGGTCCAGATCAGCTTGACCGGTTTGCCCACCGCCTTGGCGATGGCGACGCACTGCGGTGCCTCATCGGAAGAGCCGCGCCGGCCGAAGCCGCCGCCGACGAAGTTGACGTGGACGAAGGTTTTTTCGGGTGCGATCCCGGCGGCGGAGGCCACGCTGGCCAGCACCGCCATCGGCGCCTGGGTGGAGATCCACACATCGAGGCGGTCCTGTTGCAGCCAGACGGTGCAGTTCAGCGGCTCCATGGCAGCGTGGGATTGATAGGGTGCCTCGTACATGGCTTCGAGGAGCTTGCCCCCCGATTTCCCCAAAGCCCCCTGCACGTCGCCGTCCTTGCGGGCGGACGCCATCGGGCCGTCCAGTCCATCGCGGTAGATCCTGTCGAGGTCGGCCTGCTGCACATTGCCGGCGGCGCCGACATCCCACTCGATCTTCAGGGCATCCACCGCCTTCTTGGCATGCCAGAACTGATCGGCGGCCACGGCCACCGCGTTGTCCAGCTTCACCACCTGCAGGATTCCCGGAGCCCCCCGCACGGCGCCGTCATCCACCGTCTTCAGTTTGCCGCCCGGTACCGGGCACTGGATGATGGCGGCGTAGACCATGCCCGGCACCTGGGCGTCGATGCCGAACCGGGCCGAGCCGTCGATCTTGGGCTGCGTGTCGAGCCGCGGCATGGACTTGCCGACCAGGGTGAACTGATCGGGTGTCTTGATCTTCGGTTCCTTGTCGAGCCTGACGGCCACGGCCTCGCTGCAGACCTGACCGTAGGTGAGCCTGCGGCCCGTCGGCATGTGCTCGATGACGCTGTTCTCAACCCTGCAGTCGGCGGGGGAGCACTTCCATCGACGCGCGGCGGCCCCGACCAGCCGATCGCGGGCGCTGGCGCCGGCCTTCTGCATCATGGCAACCGAGGTGCGCAGTCCCTGGCTCCCCACGGTGAACATGGCGCCATAGACGTTCTTCTCACGAAGGTTACGGTTCGCCGATCCGTACTCGCACTTCACCTTCGACCAGTCACAGTACAGCTCCTCGGCGACGAGCATCGCGAGCGCCGTGGTGGTGCCCTGGCCGAGCTCGTTGTGCGGCAGGCGCACCGTGACGGTGTCGTCCGGATCGATCACCAGGAATGCCGAGAGTTCGTGTGGCGGGATCGTCTCCGGGCTCTGCAGCAGGCCCATGGGCCGGGGTTGTCTCGGTTCGACGGCGGCGAAGGCGGGACCCGGCAGGGTGAACGCGATGGCAAGACCGCCGGCGGCGGTGGCCATGGCGGTGATCGCCTGGCGGCGCGACAGGCCGCGGTGGAGTCTCTTTGCGACGGGGGCGCTCATCTTCCTTCTCCTTACTTGCCGGAAGCCATCAGCTTAGGACGCGAAACCGGCCGTGACCAGCCGTAGGGACGGGGGTGCCACTGGTTTCGGCGCTTCGACATACGGCGAACACGGGGACGCTGCGCCGCAGTACCGCGCGAGCTGCCCGACCATGGCGATGCTTACGTTCGAGTGACCGGCAACCCGAACGAGGCTAACCTGGATCCCAATCTATTCAACACGAAGATCAGGTTGTAGTCGTGTTCAGCGGCAAGCCACGGTTGGCACGCAGTCGCTCGCTGGCCCATCAACTTCGATGAAATTCAGATTCCTCGGCACGGGCTCATCGGCCGACCGTCGCGCAGTGCGGGCATTGATGATGTTTGAACGTAATGCGCTCAACCACGGTCAGTGCTCCGCACTCCTCGCAGTTGGCCAATATCAGCTCCTGGCCTTCCGCAAGTGCGGACACCAGGAACATGAAGTGCTCGAAGCTGATCCGCGGGTCGGTGACCGTCTCGCGATAGACCTCAAATGCCTGGCACAGCAGTTCGCCACGCGCAAGGCTGATCAGCGCCTGACGGCTGACCGGTACGCCCGTGCGCGGCAGTGCGCCGAGCAGGCTGCAGACACTCCCCAGCAGTGAGCTTTCGTCCTTCAGTTGCGCCGAGCGCGTGAAGAAAGCGCTTTGCCGGGGAGATTTGCCCCGGGGTCGGGATACGGCATTGCCAGGTTCCCGGCTATAGGTTCTGTACAGTTTCCGGATCCTGTCGTCGGACAGACCCGTCCAGGCGCGGATGGTCTGTGTCCGGGCTTCGTGGCGGATGAACCGGAATGCCAGATCGAGGCGTGACCGGTCACGGCTGTAGCGGTTGTCGGAAATGCGCATGGAGGCAAGCCTGCTGTGCGGTTGGGACGATGACGATGGTGCTGCACTCGTTGCTATAAAAATAGCAATGCGATAAAAATAGCAAAACTTTGGGTCCGTCGGTGCAGCCCGACGCGTGAAAAATTCCCGTCTAGGCGGAGAAATGCGATGAACACCTGGGAGCAGCGGTCCTGGCTCGGCGCGGCGACGCTGGAAACGGTTGCCGAACTCAATGCGCAGATAGTCGCGCTGCTGCGAGCGCAATGCAGCGCGAACGGCGTGCAGTCACGATTGATTCAGGACGTCAGCCACTTGTTGCCGAATCTGGATGCGGCCTCTGCGAAACGCCTGGCCGACTGCGGGGTGCTGTTGGCCGATGCCGGATTCGCCTGCGCATCGCGCTGGACGGACGCCATCGTCGGCGGCGTCAACGACGGACGCCTGGAGCCGCAACCCTTCTTCACCGTGGACGGGGCGGTCGGCGTCATGCGGCAGGTCATGACTCACGCCTGGCACCTGGCCCGCAGTGAACCGGCCGCGGCGCGTCTGCTCCTGGGGCTGTCGCCGGCCAGCGCCGCGCTCATCGGCGGCTGCACGCTGCACCGGGTGACGCTGCTGGCGGAGACGCGCGCCGGCTGGCTGCGGCCGCGCTGGGAGCAGCGGCCGAGCGTCTGGCCCGATCTGCTGCGCATGGCCGCGCAGGGTGATGCTGCTGCGCTGGAGCGGCTCAGGGTCCGCAGTCTGCAGCTGCTGGCTGCCGATGCCCGGGCCTCAGGTCCATAGGGCCTGCAGCATGACCGTGCGCTCGGGCGCGAGGATCGCGCCGCGGTGCTGGATGACCTCGCCCGCCAGGCGGTTCGCGCCGCGGGCGGCCGTGGCCGGTGGCAGGCCCGCGATGCGGCCGGCGAGATAGGCGGCATTGAAGGCATCCCCGGCACCGGTCGTGTCCACGGCCGTCACCGTCGCCGCCGCGATCCTTGCCGTCCCGGTGGACGCCGCCACCAGGCATCCCTGGGCGCCGCATTTCACGACGACTTCGGCGGCTCCCGCCTCCCGCCAGCGCGCCGCGGTCTGCTCCGGGTCCGTATCCTCGAACAGCAGGGCTTCATCGGCATGGGTGGGCAGGGCGAGGCTGACATGCGACGCCAGCGATGCGAACGCATCGCGCGCCCGTTGTGGATCATCCCACAGGGCCCGCCGGTAATTCGGATCGAAGACCACCTGGCCACCGGCCGCGCGCACCGCAGCCGCGGTCGCGATCAGCCGTGCCCGCTCCGGGGGCGTGAAAATGGCAAGCGTTATGCCGGAGAGATAGAACCACTTGGCCTCGCGCGCCCGCGCCAGGGCTGCATCGATGCCGGGCAGCGTGAACAGTGCGCGCGCCGCCGAGCGCTCGCGCCAGTAATGGAAATGACGCTCGCCGTCGGCGTCGTTGCGGATGGCGTACAGCCCCGGCAGGCGCGAGGCGTGCGTGAGCACGAGCGAGGTGTCGATGCCCTCGCGCGCCCACGCCGAGCGCATGTCCTGGCTGAAGGGATCGCAGCCCAGTGCCGTGAGATAGGCCACCGGCACCTGCAGGCGGGCCAGATAGAGCGTGGTGTTGAACGTATCGCCGGCGAAGCCCAGCTGCCAGCCGTCGGGGGAGCCGTCCGCACGGGCCGCCAGCTCGAGCATGCACTCTCCCACCACGACGACTTCAGCCGGCATAGTCGCGCACCCACGCCCGCAGCCGCACCAGAGTCTCGGCGGAGGCCACCCACGATGCGGCGAAGCGGCCCGCCGGTCCGAACAGGGCCTCGGCAATGCCTTCGGCGCCGCAGCTGCGCCACAGCGCCGCCAGTTCCGCGGCCAGCGGGTCCACGACCTCGAAGCGGTCGCCCCGCACATAGGCGATCCACGCGCCGAGCGCCTGCAGCAGCGCGCCGCACTCCTGTCCGCCGGCGCTGAGCTGGCGCAGCGTGGGCAGCCAGCGCTGCGGGATCTTCTGCGAACCGTCCATGGCGATCTGCCTGAGACTGTGCGGGCGGGCGCCGTTGCCGAACCGTCGCAGCAGCGCATCGGCGTATTGCGGCAGGGACTGGTCGGCGGCGGGCGTGAAACTGCGTGCCGCCTCCGCACGCATCAGGCGGTCGACCAGCTGCCGCAGTGGGGGGTCGGCGACGGCCTGGTGCACGTAGGTGTGGCCGCGGTAGAGGCCCACGTAGGCCAGCGCCGAATGCGCCCCGTTCAGCATGCGCAGCTTGGCGGTCTCGTACGGCGCGGTGTCCCGGACCCACTGTGCGCCGCCTGCCTGCCAGCGCGGCCGCGGGCCGGCAAAGCGTTCCTCGATCACCCACTGGCTGAAGGGCTCGGTGAACACCGCTGCCTCGTCACGCAGCCCAAGCCGGGCCTCCAGCCCATCGAGGTCCTGCGCCGTGGCCGCCGGAACGATACGATCGACCATGGTCGAGGGGCAGCCACAGTGCGTCCGGAACCACGCCGCGGTTGCCGGGTCCCGGCGCTCGAGGAACTGCTCGAGCAGCGCCTGCAGCTGGCGGCCATTGGCCGCCAGGTTGTCGCAACTCAGGAGCGTCAGGCCAGGCAAGCCCGCCCGGCGCCGCTGGGCCAGGCCGGATGCCAGCAGGCCATACACGGTGCGGGGTGCCTGATCCGGATCGATGTCGTTGGCGACGTCGTCCGCTGCGAAATCCAGCAGTTCATCGGCCGCGCGCCAGTACCCTTTTTCGGTGATGGTGATGCTGACCAGGTGAGTGTGCGGGGCTGCCACGGCGGCGCTGACTGCCGCGGATTGCCAGGTGGCATCGAGCACTTCGCGCACGGCCCCCACCACCCGCGTTGCGTGACCGGTGCCGGCGGACTCGGTCAGGGTGTACAGCCCGGCCTGCGGCGCCAGCTGCCCGCGCACCTGTCCCGAGCGCAGCGACACCCCCGTGATCGCCCAGTCGCGGTCGCCCGCCGCCATGGCCGCATCCGTGTACGCCGCCTGGTGCGCACGGTGGAAGGCACCGATGCCGAAATGCACGATGCCGCGATGCTGGGCGTCCCGGTCATATCCGGGCCTGCCGATCTCCGCGGGCAGCCGGTCCAGGTTTAGCGGCGAAAGCCTCATTGGGCTATGGTAGCGGTAACTTGCAATGGCCGCCGATTTGAGGAGTCAACCGATGCCCGTCATCCAGGACGCGCGCGTGATCATCACCTGTCCGGGCCGCAACTTCGTCACCCTGAAACTGCTGACGGATGACGGTGTCCATGGCCTCGGCGATGCCACCCTCAATGGACGTGAGCTGGCGGTCGCGAGCTACCTGACCGATCACGTGCTGCCCTGTCTCATCGGCCGGGATGCGCACCGGATCGAGGATATCTGGCAGTTCCTGTACCGCGGCGCGTACTGGCGCCGCGGCCCGGTCACGATGAGCGCGATCGCCGCGGTCGACACCGCGTTGTGGGACATCAAGGCGAAGATCGCCGGACTGCCGTTGTACCAGCTGCTGGGCGGCGCCTGCCGCGGCGGCTGCCTGGTGTACGGCCATGCCAACGGCGAGACCCTCGAGGCGACCATCGCCCATGCGCTGGAACATCGCGCCGCGGGTTACCGGGCGATCCGGCTGCAGTCCGCAGTGCCGGGCCTTGCCAGTACCTATGGGGTGGCCCATGGCGCGCGCTCCTACGAACCGGCCGATGCCGACCTGCCGCGCGAAAACGCGTGGTCGACGGCCAAATACCTGCGTGCCGTGGCGCCGCTGTTCGCCGCGGCCCGCGAGGCCCTGGGCTGGGAAGTGCACCTGCTGCACGACGTGCACCACCGCCTGACGCCCATCGAGGCGGCGCGGCTGTGCCAGGACCTGGAACCCTATCGTCCGTTCTGGATCGAAGACGCCGTCCCCGCCGACAACCAGGCGAGCTTCCGCCTGATCCGCGAGCACACCACGACGCCGCTCGCGGTCGGCGAGATCTTCAACAGCATTTGGGACTGCAAACAGCTGATCGAGGAGCAGCTCATCGACTACATCCGTGCGACGGTGGTCCATGCCGGGGGCATCAGTCACCTGCGGCGCCTGGCTTCCTTCGCCGATCTGCACAACGTGCGCACCGGCTGCCACGGGGCGACCGACCTGTCGCCGGTGTGCATGGCCGCGGCCCTGCATTTCGGGCTGTCCGTTTCCAACTTCGGTATCCAGGAACACATGCCCCATACCGCGGCAACGGACCAGGTGTTCCCGCATCACTACCGGTTCCAGGACGGCTACATGCATCCCGGCGATGCGCCCGGACTGGGCGTCGAGATCGACGAGGGGCTCGCCGCGACGCATCCTTACCGGCGCGCATACCTGCCGGTGAACCGCCTCGAGGACGGTTCCATGCACAACTGGTGAGCGTGCCGTGAACCTCGCCAAGCCCGCAGGCCGGGTGCGCTGGGTGATCTGCGCACTGCTGTTCGCCGCCATCGCCCTGAGCTACGTCGACCGGCTGGTGATCAGCGTGCTCAAGCCCACCCTGCAGCAGCAGTATCACTGGAGCGAGCAGGGGTACGGCGATGTGGTGTTCTGGTTCCAGGCGAGCTACGGCCTGGGGCTGCTGCTCTCCGGACGGCTGCTGGACCGCATCGGTCCGCGACTCGGCTACCTGCTGGCGATGGGACTGTGGACGGCGGCCCACATGGGGCACGCGCTGGTGCGCAGCACCTTCGGTTTTGCCTGGATGCGCATTCCGCTGGCACTGGGGGAATCGGGCACGCTGCCGGCGGCGCTGGCAGCGGCGGCCGAATGGTTCCCGCAGTCCGAGCGGGCCTTCGCCATTGGCGTGTTCAATGCCGGGGCCAACGTCGGCGCCATCGTCACGCCGCTGGTGGTGCCCCTGCTGACCCTGAGCCTCGGGTGGCAGAGCGCCTTCATCGTCACGGGCCTTGCGAACCTGGTCTGGCTCGTCCTGTGGTGGGGGTACTACCGCACGCCGCGCCAGCACCGTTCCGTAAGTGCCGCGGAGCTGGCCTACATCGAATCCGATCAGCCCGGGCGGCAGCCGCAGCCGCGGGCGCCCTGGCGCAGGCTGCTCCGACAGCGGCAGACCTGGGCCTACCTGGGCGGACGGTTCCTCATCGACCCGGTGTGGTGGACGTTCCTGTTCTGGCTCCCGGATTTCTTCCACCGCGCGCGGGGCATAGACCTCGCGGACTTCGGACCGCCGCTGGTGGTGATCTATCTCACCTCGGATGTGGGATCGGTATACGGCGGCTGGCTGTCCTCGCGCCTGCTGCGCTCCGGGGCAACGGTGAACGGCGCGCGCAAGCGGGCGATGTTCTGCTGTGCATTGCTGGCGGTGCCCGTGATCGGCGCGCAGTACACCGCCGGATTGTGGACGACGGTGGCGCTGATCGGCCTGGCCTGCGCCGCGCACCAGGGATTTTCGGCTAATCTGTACAGCATGCCGGCCGACCTGTTCCCGCGCTGGGCCCAGGGCTCGGTGGTCGGCCTGGGCGGATTTGCCGGTGCGGTGGGCGGCATGCTGATGGCCAAGGTCGCATCCTTGACGCTGGCGAGCACCGGCAGCTACGCGCCGGTATTCGTGTTCGCCGCCGTGGCCTACCTGCTCGCCCTGGGGCTGACGCATTTGATCAATCCGCAATACCGGGCGGTGGAGCCATGACGACACCCCTGCACCTGAACCCCGACCGACTGCTGCCCGCCGAGGCGGGCGTGCGCTCGGTCGCGCGCCGCCTGTATCAGCACGTCCAGGGACTGCCGATCATCAGTCCCCACGGCCACACGGATCCGGCCTGGTTTGCGACCGACGCGCCGTTCGCGGATGCGACGCAGCTGTTGCTGCATCCCGATCACTACCTGCTGCGCATGCTGTACAGCCAGGGGCTGGCGCTCGAGGCCCTGGGTCTGGCCCGGCGGCCGGGCGAAGCGCAGCCCGGCGCCGACCTGCGGGCCGCATGGCGGCTGTTCGGCGCGCACTATCACCTGTTCCGCGGCACGCCCTCGCGGCTGTGGCTGGACTATGTGTTCGCGCAAATCTTCGGCCTGCGCGTGCGGTTGTCGGCGGACACCGCTGACGAGTACTACGACCGCATCAACGCGCAGCTGGCGACGGCGCCGTTCCGGCCCCGGGCGCTGTTCGAACGGTTCAACATCGAGGTGCTCGCCACCACCGAATCGCCCACCGATCCGCTCGTCCACCATCGGGCCCTGCGTTCGAGCGGCTGGGGCGGGCGGGTGATCACCGCATTCCGGCCCGATCCGGTGGTGGATCCGCAGTACGAAGGTTTTCGCGACGGGCTCGCGCAGCTCGGCGCGCTCACGGGCGAGGACACCGGCCGCTACCGCGGGTATCTGGCGGCACTGCGCCAGCGCCGGGCGTATTTCGCCTCGCTGGGGGCCACTGCCACCGATCACGGGCATCCCACCGCCGCCACGGCGGACCTGGGAGAGGGCGAGGCGGCGGCGCTTTTCGGCCGCGTTACCGGCGATGACTTCACGCCGCAGGAGGCCGAGCTGTTCCGTGCGCACATGCTCACGGTGATGGCCGGCATGAGCCTCGAGGACGGCCTGGTGATGCAGCTGCATCCGGGTTCCTTCCGCAATCACAACCAGCCGCTGTTCGAGCGCTTCGGACGCGACCGCGGCGCCGACATTCCGTATGCCATCGACTACGTGCGCGCGCTGCGGCCGCTGCTGAACCGTTACGGCAACGAGCCGCGGCTGACGCTGATCCTGTTCACGCTGGATGAGTCCACCTACGCCCGGGAACTGGCGCCGCTCGCCGGGCACTATCCGGCGCTGCGGCTGGGGCCTGCCTGGTGGTTCCACGACAGCCCCGAAGGCATGCGGCGCTACCGCGCGCAGGTGACGGAGACCGCGGGCTTCTACAACACCGTCGGCTTCAACGATGACACCCGGGCGTTCCTGTCCATTCCGGCGCGGCACGACGTGGCGCGGCGCATCGACTCCGGCGTGCTGGCGCAGCTGGTGGTCGAGCACCAGCTGGAGGAGGCCGAGGCGGCGCAACTCGCGGTGGAACTGGCGCACGGGCTGGTCAAGCGCGCCTACCGGCTCTGAAATGGTTTCGCCTACGCTGCCGGAATCGTCCTAGAATCGGTTCGGTCCGGGGTTTCGACGGTTACGGCCCCTGGGTGGCCGTGAAGGCCCGTTCAGGCGTAATGTGAAGCTTCGGCCTGTAGCCGAAACGACTGTCGCTTCGGGGCGACGTCTGTCTGGCATCGCACCAGACCCGGTATAACTGGGAGTCTGTGTCTTTGCTAATGCAACGAGGAGAACTGACCCATGGCGCTCTGGAAAGAACCCAACGCACCGACGAGTCCGACACCGCCTCCGTCGATGCCCACCGGCACCCCCACACCCCGGGAGACCCCCATGTCCGCGACCCCGCCTGCGAATACCGAAACACTGCGCCGGCCCCAGGGCGTGCGCGGCGAACTCAAGGAGTCCCTGATCTCCGCTGACCTCACCATCGAGGGCAAGATCGAGGGCTCCGGCCATGTGCGCATCGCGGGTTCCTTCAAGGGCGATGTGAATGTCCAGGGCAACCTGACCATCGAGGCCGGTGCCCGGGTCAACGGCCAGGTGCGTGCCAGCACGGTGGTCGTGGCCGGCGAGCTGCATGGCAACATCGAGGCGGCCGTGCGCGTCGAACTGCTGGAGACGGGCATGGTGGTGGGCGATGTGAAGGCGGGTTCCCTCACGGTGGCCGCGGGCTCCCGGATGCGCGGCCAGGTCGAGTTCGGCTGGACCGACAAGAGTGTGAGCTCGCTGTCTTCGGCGAAGGTGGACGCGGCGGCTTCCTGATCCTCCTCCCTCAGGGACCGTCTCATCGATGTCACCCGCCAAGACCCGCACCTGTCCGCACTGCAAGGCCACGATCCTTGAAAGTGCGACAGTGTGTCCGGGTTGCCAGCACCATCTGAAGTTCGATCCGGCGGCGCTGCGCATGGTGCCCGCCGCGACGCCCCTGACGGTGGAGGGCACGGTCCGGCACCCGAAGGGGTCGGACACCTGGGAGTACAGCATCGTCCTGTCCGTCCGCAACGGGCGCGGCGAGGAAATCACGCGCCAGGTCGTGGGCGTGGGCGTGCTGGCGCCCGATGACGTGCGCACCTTCAGTCTGGCGGTGGAGATGTTCGCCCCGCAGATCCTGCCGCGCGATGCGCGCCTCGACCAGCAGGACACGGCGTTCGTCTCGCGGGCCGCCCAGCCGGCAGCGGCCCGTTCGCCGTTCCGGGATCCGCGCGATCCGCGGACCCGCCCGCCACAGGCCGCCGAGACCGGGGGCCGGGGCGGTCCGCCACCCCTGCCGCGCGATCCGCGGCCCCCCGCGCCGCCGAATGCGGTGCGGACCCTGCCCGCCGGCGCCCAGCCGGTGGTGAAGGATCGCACCAAGCAGTGACGGCGGGCCCGCGCCCGTCGGCGGGGCAGGCTTGTGATAACCTCCGCGCCCATCCCGCCGCCAACATCGCACCGCCATGCACGCGCTCGCAGTCCACGGACTCACCAAGACCTACAAGAACGGCGTCCAGGCCCTCAAGGGCGTCGACCTGGAGGTCGAGCAGGGCGATTTCTTTGCGCTGCTGGGGCCCAACGGCGCCGGCAAGACCACCCTGATCGGCATCACCACCTCGCTGGTCACCAAGTCGGGCGGCACGGTGCAGGTCTTCGGCCACGACATCGACCGTGAGCTCGAGGCCGCCAAGTCCTGCATCGGCGTCGTGCCGCAGGAGCTGAACTTCAACATGTGGGAGTCGCCGTTGACCATCGTCGTCAACCAGGCCGGCTTCTATGGCATCAACCGCCGCACGGCGCGCCAGCGCGCCGAGAAGTACCTGAAGCAGCTGCAGCTGTGGGACAAGCGCAACGGCATGGCCCGCGGACTCTCCGGCGGCATGAAGCGGCGGCTGATGATCGCGCGGGCATTGATGCACGAGCCGAAGCTGCTGATCCTGGATGAGCCGACGGCCGGCGTCGACATCGAGATCCGCCGCTCGATGTGGGACTTCCTGCGCGAGATCAACGCCAGCGGCACGACCATCATCCTGACCACCCACTATCTGGAGGAGGCGGAGACCCTGTGCCGCAACATCGCCATCATCGACGGCGGCCGCATCGCCGAGCGTGACCGCATGAGCAGCCTGCTGCGCCGGCTGAACACCGAGGTGTTCGTGCTGAACCTGCGCGAGGCGCTCGCCGCGGCTCCGGAAGTCGCGGGCTACCCCGTCACGCTGGTCGATCCGAACACGCTCGAGGTGGAGGTGTCCCGGGAGCAGTCGCTGAACGACATCTTCATGCGCCTGACCCAGATGGGCATCCACGTCGTGAGCATGCGCAACAAGGTGAACCGGCTCGAGGAGATCTTCATGCGCCTGGTCGAGGGCAAGGCGCCCGTGGCAGGGAGCACCTGATGGACGCACTGGTGAAGGCCGAGGCTTCCCCGCCGGTGAACCTGGCCAGGGTCAACTGGTGCGGTTTCAAGACCATCGTCATCCGCGAGTACGGCCGCATCATCCGCATCTGGGGCCAGACGCTGGTGCCGCCGGCGGTCCAGACGACCCTGTACTTCGCCATCTTCGGCGGCCTCATCGGCCGGCGCGTCGGCCAGATGGGCGGCTTCAGCTACATGGAGTTCATGGCCCCGGGCCTCATCATGCTCGCCGTGATCCAGAACTCCTACGGCAACGTGGTGGCCTCGTTCTTCGGCGCCAAGTTCGGCAAGCACATCGAGGAGCTGCTGGTCTCGCCGCTGCCGAACTGGCTGATCGTCGCCGGCTACGCGGCCGGCGGCCTGCTGCGCGGCCTGCTGGTGGGCAGCGTCGTCACGGTGGTGGCGCTGGTGTTCACCCGACTCCAGGTACAGCATCCGTTCCTCATCGTCGCCGCGGGCTTCTGCACCTCCACGGTGTTCTCCCTGGGTGGGTTCATCAACGCGCTGCTGGCGAAGAACTTCGACCAGGTGAACTGGGTCCCGACCTTCGTGCTGACGCCGTTGACATATTTCGGCGGCATCTTCTATTCGATCCACATCCTGCCGCAGTGGGCCCAGACGGCCTCCTACGCCAATCCCATCATGTACATGGTGAATGCGTTCCGCTTCGGGTTCTTCGGCGTCTCCGACGTGAGCGTGCGCCTCGCCTTCGGCATCACGATCGGCCTTGCAGCCCTCCTGTTCGCCACCGCCGTGACCATGATGAACCGCGGGCGCGGCATCCGGGACTGAGCCACAAAACCTTCACACGGCGGTCATTGAACCGCCTTGCGGCACTGCGATGCTGTCGGCCCCATGAAGGCCGGGAGCCTGAGCACATTCGTCGCGCGCGTGGACGCGGCCGAGTTCGGCATCTGCCGGACGCTGAACGCCCTGAGCGGCCGCGCCGCCGTCCGCTGCGCATTCCAGCTGATCAGCCGTCTCGGGAACGGGGTCATCTGGTACGTACTGCTGCTGGCGATGCCGCTGGTGCTCGGCCGGGCGGCGCTGCGGCCGGCCCTGATCATGGCCCTGGTGGGCATCGTCGGGGTCGTGCTCTACAAGCTGCTCAAGCAGACGTTCGTGCGCGAACGGCCGTTCATCACCCATCGGGGCATCTGCCTGCAGGCGGCGCCGCTGGACCGCTACAGTTTTCCTTCCGGCCATACTCTCCACGCCGTGGCCTTCACCTGGCAGGCCGTGGCCCACTACCCGGCGCTGGCCTGGGTACTGGTGCCCTTCACCTCGCTGGTGGCGGCCTCGCGCGTGGTACTCGGCCTGCACTATCCCACCGACGTGCTGGTCGGCGCGGCCATCGGCGGCGCCCTGGCCCAATTGGGGCTCGCGCTGGGCTGATACCCGCGGCCATCCGTCGGCGATTCGCGACGCTTGCGATTGCAGGTGCAGTGCGCCAAGTAGGCTACACTGGGTCCTTCTACAGGCGGCCGGCGGCGAAGGAAATCCGCGGCGGAGCTGAAGGGTGGCCAAGCGCGCATTGATCGTAGACGACTCGAAGTCGGCACGACTGTCTCTGGCCCGTACTCTCGAGAAGCATGCCATCGAGGTCGACACCGCCGAATCGGCGGAACAGGCCCTCGAATATCTGTGGACGCATCGCCCCGACGCGATCTTCATGGATCACAACATGCCCGGGATGGACGGTCTGCAGGCGGTCCAGGCCATCAAGAACAATCCCCGCACGGCGACCATCCCGATCATGATGTACACCTCCCAGGAAGGTGAGCTGTACGTGGGTCAGGCACGCGCCCTCGGCGCGATCGGCGTATTGCCCAAGCAGACCAAGTCGACCGATGTCACCAAGGTGCTGTACCAGCTGAACCTGGCGGTGGATCGGCGCAGCAACGATTCGGGCAGCCTGCGGGCGGTGCCCGAAACCATCACCGTCGGCAATGATCCGCCGCACGGCGGGTTCGATCCCGCATTCGGCGGCGGCGCGCTGCGCGAACAGCTCACCGACCTGCGGCGCACCGTGCTCTCCGGCTTCGATACCCAGGGTGACCGGCTGATCGCCGACATGCGCTCGGCATTGCAGGACCTGCAGCTGCACCCCCCGGCGCCCGCCGCCGCGGCCGGGAGGCCCTGGCAGCCCTGGGTGCCGGCGCTGCTGACCGGCGCGTTCGTGGTGCTGGTCGGATTGCTCTGGTACCAGGGCTCGCAGCTGTCGGCCGTGCAGGAAGAGCTGGCGGCGCTGAAGGCGTCGGTGCCGGTCGCCGAGGGGCCCAGGGAGGATCCGGTACCGGCGGCAGCGAGCGCCGCGCCGGCCGATGCCGTCGCACCGGGCGCCGGCGGCGCCGAGGCGGCCACGGCGCCGCGCATCAATCCGCGGCCCATCGTGCAGCAGGTGCCGTACGGCGCCGACCCCTTCAGCGGTCCGCGCCTGGATGCCCTGCGGCAGCTCTTCGACCGGCTCACGGCCCAGGGATACCAGGGCACGGTCGACATCAGGAGTTACGGCGGCCGGTTCTGCCTGGTCGGCAACAGCAGTGACGGCTATTCCCTCGCCCCGGATGATCTGCCCTACGCGCGCTGCGACCTGGTCTCGGGCCGCGACGACTCGGGCGCGGTGCGCCTGCCGGTGGCGATGGCGGACCTGGTGGGCAGCGTGCGGGCGGGTTCGCACGAGCAGATCCGGGTGAACGTCACCGCGGGTGACACCGCCGCGGTTGCCTATCCCATGGTCGCGGACGGACTGACGGCCGGCGAATGGAATCGCGCCGCCGCCGCCAACAACCGGCTCGAGATCCGGCTGCGCTGAGGCGTGGACGCGGGCGCGGCAGACCTGGGCTTCGCGCCGCCATGGTGGCTGCGCAACGCGCACGTCCAGTCGATCGTCCCCAGCCTGCCGCTGCGGCGGGTGCTGGTGATGCGCCGCTGCGCCCGGCTGCGCACCCTCAGCCGTGCCGTGGTGCTGGACTGTGGCGATGGCGTGCGGCTGCTCGCGCACCACACCCCGGCGTCGCAGCCGCGGCCGGCCGGCGCGGTGCTGATGCTGCATGGCTGGGAGGGGGACGCCAATGCCCTGTACATGCTGTCGCTGGCGCGGCGCCTGCTGGCGCGGGGCTTCGAGGTCCTGCGCCTGAACCTGCGCGACCATGGCGGCACGCAGCAGCTGAATCCGGGACTGTTCCATTCGTGCCTGCTGCCGGAAGTCATCGGCGCGGTACGCCAGGCGCAGCGCATGTTCGCGGGGCTGCCGCTGCATCTGGCCGGATTCTCCCTGGGGGGCAACTTCCTGCTGCGGGTAAGCGCGGATGCGGCGCCGGCCGGCCTCGACATCGCCAGCTGCGTGGCGATCTCGCCGGTGCTCGAGCCGCGCGCGACGCTCGCCGCCATCGAGTCGGGCGCCACCATCTATCACCGCTACTTCGTCAACAAATGGAGCGGCTCGCTGCGCGCCAAGCAGCGCGCCTGGCCCCACCTGTACCGGTTCGAGTCCCTCGGACGACGCGCGAGCCTGCGGGCGATGACGGCGGAGCTGGTGGCCCGGTACACCGCATTCAAAAGCCTCGAGGAGTATCTCGACGGCTATGCGATCACCGGCGCGCGGCTGGCGCGCCTGGCAGTCCCGGCCACCATCATCACCGCCGCGGACGATCCGATCGTTCCGGTCGCGGACCTGGAGCGGGTGGCGGTCGGCGGCAGGCTGCGGGCCATCGTCACCGCGCGCGGCGGCCACTGCGGTTTCCTCACGGGGCTGCTCGGGGACACCTGGGCGGAGAACGCGGTGGTCGCGCAGCTCACGCGCTGAAGGGCCGCGCGGCCGCGAACGCGGCGCGGACTTCAGCGTTTGCGCTTTTCCTCGAAACTGACGATGGGCTCGCCGCTGGTGACGGTGACCTCGCCTTCGATGACGGCGCCCTTGGCGATCGCGATGCTGCGCGCGATGACGCGACCGCGGATCACGGCACTCGCGCGGATCTCCAGCTTCTCATCGACGCGCACCGTGCCGCTGAGGCGGCCGGCGATGACACCGCTGCGGGCCCGCACCTCGCCGTCCCACTGCGCATCGACGGCGAGGCTGAAGGCGCCCTTGATGTCGCCATCACCGCGCACCTGGCCGCACATCACCAGCGCGCCGGGTGCTTCCACGTCCCCGGTGATGCGCGAGCCGGCCGCGACGTAGGTCGGCGCGACACCGAGGTGATCGAGGAGCCGTCGTCTGGGTGTCTCAGCCATGCCTTATGTTGCCGGACCGCAGAGGCCGTCGTGGAGGGGGGTGCGCGCAACTGTGACGCGTGCACGGCCGCAGGGACTTGCTGCGCAAGCGGGGCAGTTCTGGGCCGTTCGTGACGCATTACGTCACATGTCACGGCACAGCCGTAGCTGCGAACGTTGAAAAAACAATCACTTCGCTCATTGGCACGGCCCTTGCTTTGACAATGTCAAGAGGCGGACAACTCCCCCGGTGTCCGCCTTCCGAACTGGCCGCGATGTGCCCCTCGGCGCTCGCGGCCTTTTTTTCACTACAGCTCGGCAGTGCGGCGCCCAAATCCCTAATTTGCAAGGAAATGCCGGAAATCCGGCCATTTCCGAGCGGTTTTCGGTGAACAAACTTTAACCGAAGGGGTCCACCATGATGAGCAAGGCGGGTGGGCCGGGGGGTTAACATTGATCTCCCCGCAGGCACCCCAGCCTGCCCCCCCCACCTGTCGAAGGAACCCAAGATGAGGCCAGGCTCCCCGCCGCTGCCCCGCCGTGTGTCGGCCCCCGCCGCCAAGGGCGCTGCCGTAGTGCCCGGGCAAAACGCGGTGCGCTCGCTGGTGCTCGACAACGGTCTGAAGATCATCGTCTGGTCCGATCACGGCATCCCGAGCGTGGCGCTTCACAACTGGGTACGGGTCGGCAGCCGCAACGAGGTCGAGGGACTCACCGGGCTCGCGCATTTCTTCGAGCACATGATGTTCAACGGCACCGCGCGCTACGGCGCCGGCGAGTTCGATGCGCTGATGGAAGCGCAGGGCGGTTCGAACAACGCCTTCACCTGCGACGACGTGACCGTCTACCAGGACTGGTTCCCGCGCGGTGCGCTGGACCTGGTGTTCGAGCTGGAGGCCGATCGGATCCAGGGCCTGAGCCTCGATCCGCAGGTCATCGAGAGCGAGCGCGGCGTGGTCCATTCCGAGCGGCTGCTGCGGGTCGAGGACAACAACCAGGGGTACCTGAGCGAGCAGGTCCAGGCCCGCGCGTTCGTCGCGCATCCCTACCGGTTCCCGACCATCGGCCTGCCCGACGACATCCGCGGCTGGATGGCGCATGACCTGCGGCAGTTCTACCGGACCTACTACGCACCGAACAACCAGACCGTGGTGCTGGTCGGCGACGTGACGCACGAGGAGGCCTTCGCGCTGGCCCGGCGGCATCTGGCGCGCCTGCCCCGGCAGCCGGACCCGCCGGCGGTGCAGGTCCGCGAGCCCGAGCAGTTCGGCGAGCGGCGGGTGATCGTGCGCCGCCCGGCGCAGATGGCATTGCTGCAGTATGCATACAAGGCGCCGCCCGCCAACGATCCGCTCGGACCGGCGCTGAACCTGCTGCTGACGGCACTGGTCGACGGCAACGCCTCGCGGCTGCACCGGCTGCTGGTGGAACAGCGGATGCTCGCGCAGGAGGTGGCCGCGGACTGGCACCAGGGCTTCGATCCGTCGCTGTGCTGGTTCTGGTTCACGCTGGCCGAGGGCGTGGATCCGCACGCCGCGCGCGACGTCATCGACGCGGAGCTCGCGGGCATCGCCGCCGACGGCCTCGCCGAGGCGGACCTCGCCCGGGCCCGCAACATCATCGCCGCGAATTTCTGGAAGCAGCTCGCGACGATCGATGGCAAGGCGCATCTGCTGGGCGAGTACGACGCGCTGCGGGGCGGCTGGCGCAACCTGTTCCAGGCCCCGGACCGCCATGCCGCCGTGACCGGCGGTGAGGTCCGTGCCGCCGCGAACCTGCTGCTGAATCCGCGCCGTCGCACCGTGGGCATGCTGCTGCCATGCTGAAACCGGCGCGCCTCATCGAGCTCAACGCCCGGGGGTTCGGCGTGCCCGACCACGAGCGATTGGTATTGCCGAATGGCCTGACGCTGCTCGTCGTGCCGCGACGCGAAGTGCCGCTGGTCGCCTTCCAGATGCTGCTGCGGGGTGGCGCCCTGGGCGATCCGCCGGGGGGCGCCGGCGTCGCGGCACTCACCGCCGGGCTGCTCGACAAGGGCGCCGCCGGGCGCAATGCCGCGCAGTTCGCCGAGAGCGTCGAAGGCGCGGGGGGCAGCTTCACCGCCAGCGCCGCGCCCGACTGCATCAGCATCAGCGGCCAGTTCCTCGCCGCGGACCAGGAGCGCATGCTGGCGCTGCTGGCCGATGCGCTGATGGAGCCGGCCTTCGCGCCGGAGGAGTTCGCCCGCCAGCAGCTGCGCCAGATGGGTCACATCCGCTCGCTCAAGGACTCCGATCCATACGAGCTGCTGCCCCAGTACGGGCGCGCGCTGCTGTTCGGCACGCACCCCTACGGCCAACCGGCCGCGGGCTGCGAGGCATCGCTGCAGGCCGTCACCCTGCAGGATGTCCGCGACTACCACCGCGCGCATATCGGCGCCGATCGGGCGGTGCTGGTCATCGCAGGCGACGTCGATGTGGCCTGGCTGAAGGCGGCCGTCGCCCTGCGGTTCGGCAGGTGGCGGCGGGCCGCGGCGGCGCTGCCGCCGATCCCCCCGACGGTGAAGCTGCGCCGCCGGCGGGTGCTGCTGGTGGACTCGCCGGGCTCGGCGCAATCCTATTTCTGGCTGGGCGCGACCGGGGTGGACCGGGCCTATCCACGCCGCGCCGCCCTTGATCTGGTGAACTCGCTGTTCGGCGGGCGCTTCACGTCGCTCCTGAACTCGGAGCTGCGCATCAGGACGGGTCTGTCGTATGGCGCCGGCTCCGGGTTCACCCGCGGGCGGGTGGCCGGTGAGTTCGCCATCCGCAGTTTCGCGGAAACCCGCCACACCGGGCGAGCCATCGATCTGGCGTTGCGCACCCTCTCGCGCCTGAAGCGCGAGGGCATCACGCAGGCCATGCTCGATTCGGCGCGCGCCTACGTCATCGGCCAGTATCCGATGAACCTCGAAACCGCCGCGGACTGGGCGGCGCAGCTCGCGGAACTGGAGCTGTACGGCCTCGAGCCCGCCTCCATCGAACGCTATGGTCCGGCGCTGCGGGGCACCCGGCTCGAGGAGGCGCGCCAGGTCATTCGCGAGGCCTTCCCGGTCGGAAGGCAGCTGGCGCTGGTGGTGATCGGGGATGCGCAGCAGTTGCGCGGGCGCCTGGAGCGCTATGGTCCGGTGCAGCAGCTACCGCTGGCGGCGGCGCGGTTCAGTGAAACGGCGCGCCCCTGACGGGGCGCGCCGCTCGCCCGGATCCCCTATTGGTCTCATTGCTGTTGCTCTTGCGGGCAGGCCCGCTCATTCGCCCGCGAGTTTATCGAGCACCGCGCGGTTGGCGTAGGCGATGGCCACCGCGTTGTCGTGGGCCAGATGGTCCGCGAGCGTGGCCCCGGGCATGTCCCGGCGCGCCGTGGCGACGGCCTCGTCGCAGGCCGGATGGGCCTCCTGCAGCCGGCCCGCGGCGACGTAGGCCACGCACAGGTTGGTGCTGGCGGCGACCTGGTCGGCATCGAACGCGGCGGCATGCGGTGCCAGCCGGTCGATGACCGCCGCATAGTGTCCTGCCATCAGCGCATCGCCCGCGGCGGCGTCGGTGAACCCCGCGAGAACGAGCTTGTCGGGTTCACCGGCCGCAAGTGCCGCCGATCCCATCAGCAGCGCCGCGAGCGCGGCGCCGAGCGTCCTGCAGCCGGACCTGTTCAGCGTTTGCATCTTCATCGAAGGACTCCTTGTGTCACTGTTACTGCGCACCTGCATCGGCAGCGTGCGGGATCAGCGTAGGAATCCTGCTGCACTGAAACAAACGAAAAGAATTGCGGCTATGCGTGACTGGAGCTCATCGCCGGATGGGTGATGCCCCGGGCCTCATCGATCAGCCAGCGCGTCATCGCGCGGATCTCCGGCTTTGCCGCATCCCGCGGCCGGGTCGCAAGGTAGTAGGTGTCGGTGGTGTCGAGGTGCAGCGGGAAGATGCGCACCAGCGAACCTGTGTCGAACCAGCTGCCGCAGAGGGCCTCGGGCACCAGTGCCACCCCGACCCCGCGCTCCGCGGCGCGCACTACCGCCGACATGGTGTCCAGTTCGATGACGTTCTTCGGCTCGGGTGCGGAAAGCCCCAGTTCCTCCGCCCAGCTGTTCCAGGCGAACGGGCGCGACTTGTGGACGATCAGCGCCATTTCGTGGAACACGTTCGCACCGAGGCGCCTGACGGTGTCGGCATGTTCGCGCGCGCATGCGGCGACCAGGGCCAGGCTGAACAGCGGCGTCACCTCCACGCCCTGGGGCACCGTGTCGGAAAGCAGAACGGAAATGTCCGCCGTCAGCGGATGCGCCGCGGGCCGCGGCTCGCGGGTGTCCACCTGGATGTCGATGTCGGGCCATGCGTTGCAGAACTTCGCCATGCGCGGCACGAAGATCTCGGTCGCGAAGAACGGCGGCAGCAGCATGCGCAGCGTGGCGCGGTTGTTGCGGCGGGCGATGCGCGTGAGGCTGCGGTCGATCGCATCCAGCAGCGGTGCGACCTCATCGAGCAGGGTATGGCCGGCGGCGGTGAGTTCGACGGCGCGGATCTTCCTCTCGAACAGCCGTACACCGAGGGAATCCTCCAGTTCCTTCATCTGGTGGCTGACCGCCGACGGGGTCAGGAACAGCTCGTCGGCGGCGATCTTGAAGCTGCGATGATGGGCCGCCACGCAGAAGGCGCGGAGATTCCGCAGATGGGGTGGCCGGGACAGGCGCATCAGCATCTTCGCGGCAGGTTCGGGCAGGTGCTCATGCCGGAGGGGGTGCAATTTCGGTGCCACTGCCGCGCAGCCCGGGCCGTGGCTGCGAGCCGGCACCGGGCCCAGGGTGACCTGAAATGGTGAAGGCCCGCGGCCGCCGCACCGCCGGGGCGCAGGCCGACCGCGGCAAGGGATTGAAAGCGACGGGTCCTCGTCCCCAATATGGTTCAATACTTTATCGCCTGAGGCCCCGACACCAAGCAAGCCATGGAATTCCGCGATTACTACCAGACCCTGGGGCTGCAGCGCAGTGCCTCGGCGGACGAGATCCGCAAGGCCTACCGGCGCCTCGCCCGCAAGTACCACCCCGACGTCAGCAAGGAGGCGGACGCGCTCGAGCGCTTCAAGCAGGTACAGGAGGCATACGAGGTCCTCAAGGATCCCAAGAAGCGTCAGGCCTACGACCAGCTGGGTGCGAACTGGAAGCAGGGTGAACAGTTCCGGCCGCCGCCGGACTTCGGCGCGGGCTTCGATTTCGGACAGGCGCGACGCCGCGGACAGGCGGCCGGCCACGGCAGCGGCGAGGGTTTCGAGTTCGAAGGCGGGGAGTTCAGCGACTTCTTCTCCTCCCTGTTCGGCGGGGCCGCGCAGCCCTTCGGCGGCGGCGGAGCGCGTCGGCGCAGCGGCCGCGACCAGCACGCGAGCATCGACATCGATCTGGAGGAAGCGCATCGGGGCGCGGTCCGCAACGTGACCCTGCAGGCGGCACCCACCGTGGGTCCGACACCGCCCGAGCGGACGCTACGGGTCACGGTGCCTCCGGGCGTCACCGACGGACAGTCGCTGCGCCTGGCCGGACAGGGCGAGCCGGCGCCAGGCAAGGGCGCGAAGGCGGGGGACCTGTACCTGACCGTTCACATCCGGCCGCATCGCAACCTCGAGCTCGATGGGCGGGACGTGAAACTGACCCTGCCGGTGGCGCCGTGGGAAGCGGCACTCGGCGCCACCCTCACCGTGCCCACGCTCGGCGGTCCGGTGGACCTGCGCATCCCCCCCCAGTCGCAATCGGGCAGCCGGCTGCGGTTGCGGGGCCGGGGCCTGGCGGGGGATCCGCCGGGAGATCAGTACGTGGTGCTCAAGGTGGTGCTGCCGCCGGCGGACACGCCGGCCGCCCGCAAGCTCTACGAGCAGATGCAGAGCGAACTCGCGTTCGATCCGCGCGCCCATCTCTAGGCGCGCGGGATCGGCTCCAGCTACTCGCAGAGGCTTTCCATGTACCCCTGCGCGACCGGGGACAGGCGCTTGCGGGCCAGCTCGCGGGCCTTGGGCGCATCCACGATGTACTCCAGAGGTCCTGCGACCAGGATGTGGCGTATCTGTGGATTGGCGGCCGAGGCGCGCGCCATTTTGTTGAGGACGGTGAAGCCGCGCGCGATCTTGCCGGGAGAGGCCCGGTTGGTCTCGATGACGCGGGCGAGGTACTGCCCGAAACGGGAGTAGAGGAAAAAATCATCATCCCCGACCTGGAAGCGCGCTTCCGCAAAAAAGTCGGGAAAGTTCTTCTCTAGATATTGAGAAACTCGTTGAAGACGGGGCCCAGGGTCGCTGTTCGACGCTTTGCGGTTCTTCATCACTGTTCTCGCTACACCTCCAAGGGTCCAAACAACCATTTCTGGGCGTCACGAGCGGTACCACACCTCGCAACGCGGGGCGGAAGTTACGGCAGTTGGTCGGGTGGTGCAATAGGTTTTATGGAGAACTTCGTTGCGATTTTGCAATGAACCTCCGTCGGAGCGAGCGCCGGCATGGGTGGCGCCGCTTCGGCCTGCGGTCGTAGTGCCATAATCCGCGGTGTTGCTCGCCATTGCGTCGCGCCGACCATGCACAGCTCCGCCTTCAATCCGTGCGCCATCGTCCCGGTCTACGATCACGAGCACGCCGTCGCGCGCGTGGTGGCGGCGGTGCGCGCGGCGGGATTGCCGTGCCTGCTGGTGGACGATGGCTCGGGCGAAACCTGCGCCCGCGAACTGGCCCGCCTCGCGGCGAGCGTGCCGCAGACCAGCCTGCTGCGCCTGCCGGTCAACCGCGGCAAGGGCGCGGCGATGGCTGCCGGCTTCGGGGCGGCCTGCGAGCGCGGCTACAGTCATGGCCTGCAGGTGGACGCCGACGGACAGCACGCGCTCGGCGACATCCCCGCCTTCATCGACGCCGCGCGGCGCGAGCCTTCGGCGCTGATCTGCGGCCGGCCGGTATTCGATCGCAGCATGCCGGCGGGCCGCCGCTACGGCCGCTACCTCACGCATGGCCTGGTGTGGCTGAACACCCTGTCCTTCGCGATCCCGGATTCGCTGTGCGGCTTCCGGGTCTATCCGCTCGCGACCGTGCTGCAGCTGATGGCGGAGGAGTACATTGGCCGGCGCATGGACTTCGACGTGGAGATCATCGTGCGGCTGTACTGGCGCGGGGTGCCCATGCGCTGGCTGCCGACGGCTGTCACCTATCCGCTGGACGGGGTCTCCCACTTCCGCATGATCCGCGACAATGCCCGGATGGTGGCGCTGCAGGCGCGGCTGTTCGGCGGCATGCTCGCCCGGTTGCCGCGGCTGCTGGGGCGGAGGGTCTCCTGAACAGCGCCCCCTCACCGGCCGCACCCCATGGTGGCGAGCACCGCCCGCGCCCGCCGGCCTCCTGGGCGGTGACGCGCGAGCGCGGCGCACTGTTCATGATGCGGCTCATGTTCCATACGGTGAAGCTGCTGTCCGGGCCGCTCGCGATGCCGTTCGTGTACCTGTCCACGGCCTACTTCTTCGTCGCCAGCCGGCGCGCCCGGGCCGCATCGCGGGATTACCTGGCGCGGGTCGCCGCGGCCGCGCCGGGGCGCGGCGTGAACGCCGGTCCGCTCGGCGTCTATCGTCATTTCCTGAGCTTCGCGCGCTCCATCGTCGACAAGCAGGACGCCTGGCTCGGGCGCATCGACTACTCGACGGTCGGCATCGAGGACCACGCGAAGATGCGGGTCATGGCGCAGGACGCACGCGGCGTGCTGCTGATCGGCTCGCATCTGGGAAACCTTGAGCTGTGCCGAGCCCTGGCGACGCTCAACCGGCGGGTGCGGCTGAACGTGCTGGTACATACGCGGCACTCACGCAGTTTCAACCAGGTGCTGCGCATGGCCGGCGCCACCCAGGTGGAACTGCTGCAGGTCACCGAGCTGTCCGCGGCCACGGCGCTGATGCTCAAGACCCGGATCGACCAGGGCGAGTGGGTGGTCATCGCCGGGGACCGGGTTCCGGTGCATGGCGGCCGCACGGTCGATGTCCAGCTGCTGGGCGCCCCGGCGCCGATGCCGGTGGGACCGTACGTGCTGGCCTCGGTGCTGGAATGCCCGGTGCACCTGCTGTTCTGCCTGCGCCAGCCCACCGGCTACCGGGTGTTCTTCGAGCCGTTCTGCCAGCAGGTGCGCTGGCAGCGCTCGCAGCGGGATGCAATCATTGCCGATCTCGCGCAGCGCTTCGCGGCGCGCCTGGAGCACTACCTGCTGATGGAGCCCCTGCAGTGGTTCAACTTCTATCCGTTCTGGCGCGGCGATGCCGCGCCGCGGGACGCTAAGGCCGGGCCGTGACCGATACCGTCCTGGTCACCGGCGCCAGCCGCGGCATCGGCCGCGCCATCGCGCTGCGCCTGGCCAACGATGGCTACGACGTGGTCGTGCACTGCCGCTCGCGGCGCACCGATGCCGACCAGGTCGCCGAGGGCGTCCGCCACATGGGACGCCGTGCGCGGGTGCTGCAGTTCGACCTCGCCGATCGCATCAGCTGCGCCAGTGCACTGGCCGCGGACATCGAGAGCCACGGGACCTACTATGGCGTGGTCTGCAACGCCGGCCATGCCCGCGATGACGCCTTTCCGGCGATGACCGGCGAGACCTGGGACAACGTCGTCCACGGCAACCTGGACGGATTCTTCAATGTCCTGCGGCCGCTGGTCATGGCCATGGTGCGGCGGCGCGCTCCCGGCCGCATCGTCACGCTGTCCTCGGCGTCCGGGGTGATGGGCAACCGCGGCCAGACCAACTACAGCGCCGCGAAGGCCGGCATCATCGGCGCCACCAAGGCCCTGGCGCTGGAACTGGCGAAGCGCCAGATCACGGTCAACTGCGTGGCACCCGGGCTCATCGAAACCGACATGCTGCAGGGCCAGCCACTCGAGGACATGGTCAAGGCCATTCCCATGCAGCGCACCGGTACCGTCGAGGAGGTCGCCGCCGTCGTGAGCTTCCTGATCTCCCCGGAGGCGTCCTACATCACGCGGCAGGTGATCGACGTCAACGGCGGCCTGTACTGAAGCGAATCGAAGCGTGCCATCCCCGCTGCCCCTGATCGCCGGCTTCGACGCCGCGGCGCCGCTGGTGTGGCGCCATGGGCAACCGGTCACGGCCGGCCGGTTCCTCGCCCAGGTGCTGCAACTGGCGTCGGCCCTGCCGGATCCGGCGTGCGCGGTGAACCTGTGCGAGCAGCGCGCCAATTTCCTCATCGCCTGGTGCGCGGCGGTGGTGCGCGGCCAGATCAACCTGCTGCCGGCCTCGCGCGCACCGCAGGTCATCGCCGACGTGCGCGCAGCCTTCCCCGACAACCACCTGATCGATGATGAAGTCGTGGCGCGGGTGCTGGCGCAGGCACTGCCGGCGAGTCTGCCAGCGCTGCCACAGATCCCCACGGGACAGGTGGTGCAGATCGGTTTCACCTCCGGCTCCACGGGCACGCCGTCGGCCCATGCCAAGCGCTGGGGCAGCCTGCACTTCAACACCCGCTTCAACGGCGAACGCATCCGCGAATGTCTGGGCGCCGGGGCGGCCACCGCCAATCTCGTCGCCACGGTGCCCCCCCAGCACATGTACGGCACGGAAACCACGGTGCTGCTGCCGCTGCTGGCCGGCATGGCGGTGCACGGCGGGCGGCCGCTGTTCCCCCGCGACGCCGCGGAGGCGCTGGCCGAGGTACCGGCGCCGCGGGTGCTGGTCACGACTCCGGTGCACCTGCGCACGCTTCTGGCCTCGACCCAGGAATTTCCGCCCATCGCGGTGGTGCTGTCGGCGACCGCTCCTCTCGATGCGGCGCTCGCCCGGCAGGTCGCCGTGCGGCTGGGGGCGCCGCTGCTGGAGATGTTCGGTTCCACCGAAACCTGCGTCATCGCCACCCGCCTGACCGCCCACGAGAGCGGCTGGCGGCTGTATCCGGGAGTGAGCGTGGAACCGGCGGCGGACCACGCCTGGGTGCGTGCCGCGTGGTTCGACCAGCCGATGCGCCTGCAGGATGTCGTGGAGCTCTCCGCCGAAGGCCGCATGCTGGTGCGCGGCCGGAACGTGGACATGGTCGAGATCGCCGGCAAGCGAGCCTCGCTTTCGGACCTGACGCGGCGGCTGCTCGAGATACCCGGAGTGCGCGATGCGGTGGTGTTCCAGCCCTCGGATGCCGAGGCGGCGGCGCAGGGCGTCGGCCGCGTGCACCGGATCGCGGCGGCGGTGGTCGCCCCGACGCTGACGGCGGCGCAGATCCTGCTCGCCCTGGGGCGCAGCGTGGACCCGGTGTTCCTGCCCCGGCCACTGCTGCTGATGGAGGCGCTGCCGCGCAACGAGCTGGGCAAGACCGCCCGCGCGCAGCTGCTGCAGCTACTGCGGCACGCCCCGCAGTGAGATCAGGCCGCGGGCCCGAAATGGGCCGCGTCGATTTCCACCAGCAGCTCCCGCCGGCAGATGTCCGCGCCCAGCACCACCAGCTGCACCTGGGAGGGCAGCTGCTCGCGCAGGTAGCCGCTCACGAATCCGGCCGCCGAGGCGTCCCGCAGGTAGACCTTGAGCAAAGTGCCGCGTCCCGAGACCAGGACGGCCGGGCCGCCGCTGGCCTGGCGCACGCTCGCGAGGTTGCGCAGGATTTCGTCCAGCTGCGCCTGCAGGTCCCCGGGGTGGCGCGACGCGTGCCCGAGGATGCTGCCGGTCCCCGAGACCAGCAGGCCGGCGGTGGTGAGCATGGCGCGCGAGAAGCTCGGCGGCGAAGGTCCGTACTGGCGCGGGTAGTTGAAGGCGCTGACCTGGCGCGGATTCTCGATGGCCTTGCCGGGCTCGTCGGCCGCGATCCAGTACACCTGCAGCAGCGGCCGGTGGTCCTGTCGCCCCACGGCCGTCGCCGCCGGCAGCGGTCCGGCGCGCCGCTCGCGCAGGCCCCGGGCCCGTCCGCTGCAGAAGAGCTTGTAGCGCTCCGCATCGCCGTCGCCGACGTTGATGTCGGAGAGATTGTTGTACATGCGCAGCAGGTGCCGGTGATCGCTGCGGGCGGTGAAGCGGGCGATGGCGGCATAGGCTTCGGCCGCGGCCGCCTCGAGCCCGCCTGCCGCCTGCTCCTCGATTTCGATCCGCCCGGCCAGGAGGTGCGGACTGCTGGCGTAGTGGAGGGGACCCTCGTGGCCGAGACCGACCGGTCCCGCCGCGTGCCACAGTTCCGTGAGGCCCGTGCCCACCAGTGCCGGCAGGCCCAGGCACACGGCCAGGGAGCGCTCCGGCGTCATGGCGCGCGGCTGCGGCCCGAAGCTGATGGCGCACAGCGTCGTCGGCGGCAGCGCCTCCCCGGCGGCGAGCCGCCGGTACTCCATGAGCGGCGGGTCGCCCGGCAGGAGACTTGCCGCCTGCAGGCTGCTCAAACGAGATCCTCGCCTTCGAACGTCATGCCGCTCTGGCGCCGGCGGTTGCGCAGGTTGCGCCACGAGCGCCGCCACAGGCTCAGCCAGGTCCCCAGGTAGATGAGCTTGAACAGCTGCAGCCGCCACCACACCCGCGGGCTGTCGAAGACATCCCCGGCGAGCATCGAGATCATGGCCTGCTCGACCTGCAGCGTATCGCGCGGGTGCGAGAACAGCCGCGCCATCGCCGGGGAGGTGAACCGGAATACGAACCAGGACATGCGGTCGAGACCGCGGCGCACGAAGCGCGCATAGCGGCGCTGCAGGGCCGCCTCGCGGCGCGGCTCGCGCAGCGCGCCGGCCACCATCTCGGCGGCGCGCTCGGCGCTGTTCATGGCGAGGTAGACACCGCTGGAGAAGATCGGGTCGAGGAAGGCGAAGGCATCGCCCACCATGATCCAGCGCGGGCCGGCCATGCGGGTGCACTGGTAGGAGTAGTTACCGGTGGCATGCAGGTGCCCGATCATGCGCGCGCCACGCATGCGCTCGCGGGCGCCGGGAATGCGCTGCAGGGTCGCCCACAGGAACTCCGCGTTGTTGCCGCGGCGCTCCTTGAGGTACTCCGGATAGCACACGACACCGACGCTGGTGCAGTCACCGGGCAGCGGAATCACCCAGACCCAGCCCGAGGGGAAGCGGTAGATGCTGATGTTGCCGGCATCCTCTCCGGGCCGGCGCTCGACGCCCGCGAAATGGGCGAACAGCGCCGCGCTCTGGTGCTGCGCGTACTTGCGCTTCAGGCGCAGCGCGGAGCCCAGCAGGGTGCTGCGGCCGGTGGCATCGACCACATAGTCGGCCACGAGATCGGACTCGACGCCGTCGGGGCCGCGCAGCCGGGCCTTGGCGGTATTGCCGGCGAGCTGCACCGCGAGGACCTCGGTCTGCTGCAGCGTCTCGGCGCCGCAGGCCGCGGCGTGGTTGAACAGCAGCAGATCCAGCTCGGCCCGCTGCAGCTGGACGGCGTAACCGGTGCCGGGGTTCAGGGTGCGGTCGAACCGGAACACGCTGTAGCCGCAGTCATTGGCCGCCGGAAAGTCGGCCCCCAGCTTCCGGGTGCCCATTTCCAGCACCTGGTCCAGCAGGCCCAGGCGCTCGAAAATCGGCATGTTCATCGGCAGCAGGGATTCGCCGATGTGGAACCGGGGGTGACGGTCCTTCTCGACGAGGGTCACGCGCAGCCCCTTGCGCGCCAGCAACGCTGCCGTCGTCGAGCCCCCGGGTCCCCCGCCCATCACCAGGACATGTGCACGGTCAGCGTCTTGTGCCAAGTAAAGGTCGGGCTCCATGTTAGGATTTGCAGCAATTGCCCGCCGGCGAAGCGGGCCGACCGAGCCGACATATTTTATCTTGCGATCTGCCATGCCTGCCACACAGACCACAGCCGAAACCGAACTTGCCGAACTCATCATCGCTGCCGTGAACCTCGAGGGCGTGAGGCCGGCGGATATCGATCCGGAGGCGCCCCTGTTCGGTGCCGGCCTGGGACTGGATTCCATCGATGCACTGGAGATCGCCCTGGAGGTCTCGCGGCGGTACGGATTGCAGCTGCGCTCGGACGATGCGGACAATCGCCGCATTTTTGCCTCGCTGCGCTCCCTCGCCGGCTACATCCAGCAGCATAGCAAGCAGCCGGGTGCCCAGGCCGGCCAGGCCCTGTCGCCTCCCCAGTGACCCCGCCGCCCGGCGACCGGCCGATGCTGCCACTGGCCATCACCGCCTACTCCGTGGTGTGCGCCACGGGCTATGGCCACGCGGCGCTGCTTGCCGCGCTGCGGGACCGGCGCGGTCCGCTGCGGCCCAATGATTTCACCGCGCAGGCGCTGCCGACCTGGATCGGGCGGGTTCCGGACCTGGAGTGCGCCGACTGGGATCTGCCGGCGCCGCTGACGGCCTTCCGCTGCCGCAACAACCGGCTGGCCTGGGCGGGACTGAACACGGATGGCTTCACGGATGCCGTGGCGGCTGCAGTGCAGCGCTACGGGGCCCGTCGCGTCGCGCTGGTGATGGGCACCTCCACCGCCGCGATCGATGCGACCGAGGCGTTCTACCGTCACCTCGGTGACCCGCAGGGCGGGCCGCCGCATCTGCGACAGCCGCAGCTGCATACGCCGCACTCGATCGGCGATTTCGTGCAGCGGGCCCTCGGCCTGGGCGGACCGTGCTTCACCATCGCCACCGCCTGCTCCTCGAGCGCGAAGGTGTTCTGCCAGGCCGAGCGGCTGCTGCGGATGGGACTGTGCGACGCCGTCGTGGTCGGCGGCGTCGATTCGCTCTGCAACAGCGTGCTCTACGGGTTCGGGTCCCTTGAACTGCTGTCGCCGGATCCCTGCCGGCCCTTCGCCGTGGACCGGCGGGGGCTGAACATCGGCGAGGCCGCGGCCTTCGTGCTGCTGGAGCGCGGCGGCCGCTCGGACCTGGCCCTGCTGGGGTACGGGGAGAGCAGCGACGCCCATCACATGTCGGCGCCGCATCCCGAAGGGCTCGGTGCCCGGCTCGCCATCGAACAGGCGCTGCTGCGGGCGGGGCGCGCAGCGCAGGACATCCAGTACATCAACCTGCACGGTACGGCCACCCCGAAGAACGATGCGGTCGAAGCGCAGGTCGTGGCCAGCCTGTTCCCGGCCAGCACGCGCGCCAGTTCCACCAAGGGCTGGACCGGCCACACGCTGGGCGCGGCGGGGAGCCTCGAGGCGATCATCACCTTCCTGGCGCTGCGTTCCGACCTGGTGCCCGGCACGCTCAACACCACGCAGCTCGCCGCCGAGTGTGGTCCTCAGGTGCGGCTCGAGAACGTCACCGCGCGGATCCGCTGCGCACTGAGCAATTCCTTCGGCTTCGGCGGCAGCAACTGCGTGCTGCTGTTCGGCAGGGAGGCGGCGTGAGCGCGGAGCTGGAAGTGGCCGTGGCCGGCTTCGCCGCCTGGAATCCGCGCGCCGCGGAGCGCCCGCAACCGACGATCCTGCCGCCCAACGAGCGGCGCCGGGCCCCGGACACCGTAGCCATCGCGCTGCAGGTCGCCCAGGCGGCCTGCGCGAACGCGAACCGCGAGCCTGCGCAGCTGCCGATGGTGTTCGCCAGCACGTACGGCGATCTGGCCATCACCGACTACATGTGCAGCACGCTGGCGAGCGCTCCGACGACGCTCTCCCCGACGCGCTTCCACAACTCGGTGCACAACGCGGCCGCCGGCTACTGGAGCATCGCGACGGGGTGCCGCCAGCCCTACTGCGCTCTCGGCGCGGGTGCCTATACCTTCGCCAACGGGCTGTTCACGGCGGCGCTTCAGGCCTGCGCCGACGGCACGGACGTGCTGTACGTGGCCTACGACAGTGAGGCCCGAGGGGTGCAGACGCGCATCGCGCACAGCCACGGCATGCTGGGACTGGCGCTGGTGCTCACCCGTGCCGGCGGCCCCTGCACCCTCAGGCTGGGCATTCTCGAGCAGCAGGCGACGCCGCAGACCGCGGGCGACGACGCCAACGCCATGGCCGACTGCCTGCCGCTCCTCGTCGCGCTCGAGCGGCGCGCCGACGATCGCCTGCGGCTGCCGCTCGGACCCGACTCGGTGCTGCAGGTGCAGGTGCGGCCGGACTCAGGGCGCGGGCTGCGCAAAGATTGAGTGCAGTTCCTTGCCGGAGGCGGCCCTGCCCGTATAGCCGAAAGTGCCCGCGGCGATGATCTCCCGGGCCGCCTCGAGCATCGCGCCGTAGGCCGCGCGCGCCAGGGTGCCCCCGACGCTGATCCGGGTCACACCCAGGTCCTGCAGCTCGGCGACCGTGAGCTCCATGCCCGGCATGCCGGCCAGCACGTTCAGCGGCCGGTCGATCGATTTCACCACCGCGCGGATGTCCTCGCGGGTCTTGAGGCCGGGCGCGAACAGCACATCGGCGCCCGCGTCCTGGTAGGCCTGCAGCCGCCGGATGGTCTGCGCCAGGTCCGTGTGCCCATGGAGATAATTCTCCGCCCGCGCGGTCAGCGTGAACTTGAAATCGAGGGACTTGAGTCCCTGGGCCGCATGGCGGATGCGTTCCGCGGCCAGTTCCAGCGGGTACACGGAGCCATCGGCCGTGGCATCCTCGATCGAGGCGCCCACGACACCGCTGCGGGCCGCCTGCAGCACCGTGACCACGACATCCTCGGGATCGTTGCCGAAGCCGTTCTGCAGGTCGGCGCTGATCGGCAACGGGGTGGCCTGGCTCAGCGCCGCGAGATGGCTCATCAGGCTCGCCTTGGTGATGGCGAGGTCACTTCGGCCCTGCGAGAAGGCGAAGCCGGCGCTGGTGGTCGCCAGGGCCCTGAAGCCCAGGTGCTCGAGCAGGCGCGCCGAGCCGAGATCCCAGGGATTGGGGATCACGAAACAGCAGCCTGCGGCGTGCAGCTGCCGGAAGGCTTCGGCCTTTTCCTTCGAATTGCTCACGGCTTTCTCCCGTTGCTGCTCTTGCGCCTGCCGGCCCTGGAAATCGCGCGGGCCGCAGTGCGCGTCATCGACCGCACCGGTTCGAAGCCGCGGCGACGTGCCGTCAGTGTCGCTCAGAGGACCAGCGTCATGAAAGCGCTGTGCGGATCCGGGCGGTAGTCGCCGAAGGGCCCGCAGCGCGTGAAGCCGGCGCTCGCATACAGCGCCAGCGCCGGCGCGAATGCTGCCGTGGCCCCGGTCTCGAGGCTCAGGCGCCGGTAGCCCCGGTCGCGGGCGACCGCGATGATATGGCCGAGCACGGCGCGGCCCGCGCCGCGCCGGCGCCGGGTCTCGGGTGTGCGCATGGACTTCACTTCGCCATGCCGCGCATCCAGTTCCTTGAGGGCGCCGCAGCCGGCGAGCTCGGGTCCGTCCCAGACCGACCAGAAGGTGATCTCCGGTGCGCGCAGCCGCGCGAGATCCAGGGCATGCACGCTTTCGCGCGGCGTGATGGCGTACATGTTCTGCAGGTGCTCGTTCAGCAGCGCATGGATCTGCGGGCGGGTGAGGTCGTCGACTTCGATTCGCAGCGGCATCGGTCAGGTCACCTGCGGCGGATGATGGCCAGGCGTCCGCTGGCCAGTGTCGCATCCTCGTGGCCCACCGCAAACCGGTATTGCCAGCTGTCGCTGTCCTGCAGCAGCAGCTCGGCGCGGATCGCAAGCTCGCCGGCCAGGTCATCGATGCGGCGGCGGGCGAAGGTCACGTCGCGCAGCGACACGAGGTATCCCGGTGCCGCCGTGGCGCCGGCGGCGCGCGCGAGCAGGCCGCCATGCACGGCAGCCGCCTGGGCGCCGTACTCGCACAGATGCACGGCACGCAGCTCCCCGTGCGCCCGCAACGGGTTGGTCGCACTGCGGTGCGAGGTCGCCAGGGCCTCGATGCTGGTGCCGTCCCAGCGCAGCACCCGGTCCAGGAGCGACATCGCGCCTTGGTGGGGAATCAGCCCGCAAATCACCTCACGGTCGATGACGCTCACGGCGACTGCCTGCGGATCAGCAGCTGCGCGAGCACGAAGTTGCTCGCGACCCCGAGCACCACGGTGATGCCGATCGAGCGCAGGACCGGCAGGGTGGAGCTGCCGAGCACCGCGAATACCACGCAGGCGGCGGTGGCGCAGATGGTGACGGCGTGCACGGCCCGCCGGTGCGCCGCGGGTTCGCGCCCGGCGCGCTCGAGGAACAGGCCGTAGTCGAGCCCCAGGCCCGCCGCGAGCACCAGGGCGATGAGATGGAACAGGTTCAGTGCCACGCCCGCCGCGTGCAGGATGGCCAGCGTCGTCAGCGCCGACAGCGCCATGGGCGTGACCACCCGCACCATGCGCCGCAGCGACCGGCAGGTCACCGCGACCACGACCACCAGCAGCACGAACGCGACGGCCATGCTCCCGAGGATGCGCTGGCGCTGGTTGGCGACCAGATCCTCGGCGGCCTGCTTGAGATCCAGCAGCTCGATCGCGCCGGCGGAGCCGGTGGCCAGCGCCGCGAGCGCCCGTGGCTGCCGGACATCGGTGAAGGTCACCAGGCCCGTCCAGCCGCCGTCACGTTCCTGCAGCAGCGCTCCCACCGTGAGGGCCAGCGGTGTGCCCGCCACGGTCTGCACCGTCAGCGGCGGCAGGGTCCGGGCCCGTGCGACATCGGCCAGGAAGGGCCCGAACAGGTCCGCCCGGAAGGCCATGCCGGAGGCGGCCTTCGCCAGGTCCGCCTTGAGTGTCGCCGCATCCGGCAGCGCGGCCTGGCGGCGCCGCTGCACCGCGGCGCTCGGCAGGTAGCGCGAGGCGAGGTCGTAGCCACCGATCACATGCCGGCCGATGAGACCGTCCAGTTGTTTCGACAGCGCCTCCTCCCGGGTCAGCAGCGCATCGGGCGTCGGCGCCCGCAGCGCCAGCAGGTAGCGCACGTCCGGCGAGCCCAGGTCCTGCTGCAGGGTCTCGTACTGGCGCAGCAGCGGTTCGGGCACCGGCGTCAGGTGTCCGAGGTCGTTGTCCCACCAGGGGGTGCGCAGGCCGATGACGACTCCGAGGCCGATCACGGCTATCGCCGGCGCGAGCCATGGCATCGGCGGCAACCGGCCCACGACATTCACCAGCGCGCTCGGCAGCAGGCCCGTGCCGTGATCGCGGGTCCCGACGGGCAGCAGCCGCGGCAGCAGGTAGCGGGCGCACAGTCCCGCCGCCGCCAGGCCCGCGATGTTGAAGGTGGCCAGCTGCGCCAGGCCCAGGACGCCGGAGAACAGGAATGCGAGGTAGGCGATGCACACCGCGGCCACCGCGGTCGCCAGGGTGGGCCACACCGTCCGCGCCACCACCAGGGGCCTGACCCCCGGCTGTTCGTTGCTGAAGAGATAGATCGGGTAGTCGAGCGCGACGCCGGTGAGCGTGAAGCCGAAGGCGATGGTGATGCCGTGGACAGTGCTGAACAGCGCGGCCACGGCGCCCAGGCCGCACACGCCCGCGGTGGCGAGCGGCAGGGCCCCGAGGAACACCCGCCGCGGGCTGCGGTAGGCCAGCAGCATCAGCAGCACCATGCCCACGGAATCGCAGACCGCCGCCACCCGGGCGTCCGCTTCGCTGCGGCCCTGCATGATGACGGCGAAGGCACCCGGGCCGGTCACGGTCAGCTGCATGGCGGACGTGCCGCGGACCGCGTCGAAGTGCCGGCGCAGTGTCGCAATGGCCAGCTGCTGGCCCGCCGGATCGAAGCCCGCGCCCCGGGTCTGCACGATCAGCAGTGCCGCGTTCCCCGCCGGGTTGAACCAGACATCGAACAGCTGCTGTGCCTGGTGCGCGGGCTCCCAGGATTCCAGCACCTTCAGCAGTTCCAGTGTCGGATCGCGCGGCAGCAGCGGCGTCAGCAGCGTGCCGGCCGGCGAGGCGAGGTCCTGTTCGCGCTCCTGCAGCTGCTCGCGCAGGTAGGACGCATCGAGGTGATTCGTGTCCAGGGTGGGCGAGAGCAGGTAGCGGTAAGGCAGCAGCGCGTCGGGCACCATGTCGAGCCGCTGCTCGCCATTGCTGACGAACCCGAAGGCAGGATCGGCGCGCAGCGCGGCGGCAAGCTTCTGCGAGGTCGCCGCCAGCGCCTCGGGCGCGGCTCCCTGGATCGACAGCAGCAGCAGCTTGGCCGCCGGGCCTTCGCTCACTTCCTGCAGCAGCAGTCGCCCCACCGCATCGCGCGGCGTGGGCATGAAGAGGCGCAGGTCGCCGCTGATGCGCAGGCTGTGATGGATGATGAGACCGGCGCCGGCCAGCAGGGCCAGCCACAGCAGCGCCGTGAGGCGGGCGGATCCGCGCATGGAGTGGATCAGCGGCACACCTTTGCGAGTGCGGCGCGATCGATGTCGCGCGGCAGGTCGCTTTGGGCGGCCGCCTCCATCAGCATTACCGTGACGCTGCCGTCCGGTGCGTCGGTCGTCATGCAGCGGGGACTGCCGCCCTCGCCGGTGACGGTGATCCGGGTCACCCGCTCACTGATGCGCTTGTCGCGCGGCGTCAGTCCCAGGCCCCAGTGGGCGTCATCGCCGCTGACGCTGAGGGTGAAGTCCTGCTCCAGCTGCTCGCGGTTGCCGCCCAGCAGCGCCGTGAAGCTGCTCAGCAGCGTCTTCAGTTCCGGCGCGCGCTGCAGGGAAAAGGTGCGCGGCTTGCCGTTGCCGCGGACGACGCTTACCTGATCGCCCTTGATCTCGGTATGTTCCGAATAGGGTTTGTCCACGGTGCGGCCCAGGGCATCGGGTCCGGAATACGTCAGTTCCCCCGAAACGATCAGCGGTCGGCTCAGGAGCGGTGAAAAATGGACCTCCACGAAGGGCGTGGTGGCCGGCGCCGCGCGGGCCAGGTGCTGCAGCAGCACGCCGATGTCGGGTGGGTCGGCGGCGGATGCCACGACGGCCAGCGCGCCCGCGGCTCCCGCGGCCAGGATGGGCGCCATCCGTCGCACGCTGCTCATGCCGGTACCTCCAGTTCGAATACGCCCAGCGCCAGCGTGCGCTCCTGGCATCGCAGTTCGAACCGCAGCTGTCCCTGGTCGCACTCGAGGTCCGCCCGCACCTGCATGCCCGGCAGCCAGGGCGATGGGAACTTCGCCTGGCGCAGCCGCCCGGGTCGGATCGCGACGCCCAGCCAGCCCTCGGCGACATCCAGAATCATCGACAGCAGCAGCACGGCCGGCACCACCGGCGCATCGGGAAAGTGGCCGGCGAAGACCGGATGGTCGGGTGCAATGCAGAGGGGTTGCTGGTGGCGTTTCACCGGCGAACATTAGCACCCCGGGGCGGGCTGTCGCCCCATAGCCGTGCAGTGCATTGACCCGGGCGCGCGCATATGTCAAGGATGGGCGGGCCGGGCGGGCATGGTTTGTCCCCAGGATCTCCGCCAGGGATGCTATGGTTAGGGGTTCCACCCGGTCCTCCCCTTGGGGAGCGTATGAGCGCCACGCGGCGCTGCGTCGGGCCGGGAGTTAAACGTGGGCAAGAGTGGCAGGAATGCGCCGGGGCCAGGTACCGGTGCTCAAAAGGTGTCGGCAATGAACAAGGGTGCACCGCACATGCGGCCGGGCAAGCAGGGTCTGTACGACCCTCAATTCGAACATGATGCCTGCGGAGTAGGCTTCGTTGTCGACATTAAGGGCCGCAAATCCCACAAGATCCTGCAACACGCCATCGAGGTCCTGCGCAACCTGGACCATCGCGGCGCGAGCGGTGCGGAGACCAATACGGGCGATGGCGCGGGCGTGCTGCTGCAGATGCCCCATGCCTTCTTCAAGGAGGTCGCCCGCAAGGCGCGCCTGAACCTGCCGCCCCCGGGGGCCTATGGCAGCGGCATCATCTTCCTGCCGCGCAACCCCATGAGCCGCCGTCGTCTCGAGGAGCACTTCGAGCAGATCGTGCAGTCCGAGGGCCAGACCCTGATCGGCTGGCGCACGGTGCCGACCGACAACTCCTCGCTCGGCGAGACGGCCCGCAACAGCGAGCCGTTCATGCGGCAGGTGTTCATCGGCCGGGATCCGGCGCTGACCGACGAGTCAGTGTTCGAGCGCAAGCTGTACGTCATCCGCAAGCGCGCCTACAGCGAGATCCGGGCCTCCACCATGGGCGGCGCCGAGTACTGGTACGTGCCGAGCCTGTCGCACAAGACCTTCGTCTACAAGGGCATGCTGCTGACCGGGCAGCTGCCGGAATATTTCAAGGACCTCAAGGATCCGGCGATGGAGACGGCGCTGGCGCTGGTGCATTCGCGCTTCAGCACCAACACCTTCCCGAGCTGGGACCGCTCGCACCCCTACCGCTACATCGCCCACAACGGCGAGATCAACACCCTGCGCGGCAACATCAACTGGATGAAGGCCCGCGAGGCGCTGTTCGAGTCCGACGTGTTCGGCGAGGACGTGAAGAAGATCCTGCCGATCGTCAATCCCAACGGCAGCGACTCGGCGATGTTCGACAACGTGCTGGAGCTGCTGGTCATGGCCGGGCGCTCGCTGCCCCATGCCGTGATGATGATGATCCCGGAGCCGTGGTCGAACCATGAGCACATGGACGATTCGCTGCGCGCCTTCTACGAGTACCACTCGAGCCTCATGGAGCCGTGGGACGGACCGGCCAGCATCGCCTTCACGGATGGCCACAAGATCGGGGCGGTACTGGACCGCAACGGCCTGCGTCCGTCGCGCTACTACGTGACCAAGGACGACATGGTCGTCATGGCCTCCGAGGCAGGCGTGCTCGACCTGCCGCCCGAGGACGTGCTCATCAAGGGCCGGTTGCAGCCGGGCCGCATGTTCCTGGTGGACACCGAGGCCGGGCGGATCGTCGACGACGAGGAGATCAAGCGCCAGGTGGCCGGCGAGCGGCCGTACCGGCAGTGGCTCGACGAGCACCTGCTGCGGCTGGAGAACCTGCCGGCGGCACCCGAGGTGCCCGTGCCGGATCACGACACGCTGGTGCAGCGGCAGATCGCCTTCGGCTACACCTTCGAGGACCAGCGCGTGCTGCTCGCGCCCATGGCGAAGAGCGGCGTCGAGGCCGTCGGCTCCATGGGGAACGACGCGGCGCTCGCCGCGCTGTCGTCCAAGCCGCGGCTGCTGTTCGACTATTTCAAGCAGCTGTTCGCACAGGTCACCAACCCGCCGATCGACTGCATCCGCGAGGAACTGATCACGGCCTCCGAGGTGTGGCTGGGGTCGGAAGGCAACCTGCTGATGCCCCAGCGCGCCGATTGCCGGCGCCTGGAACTCGCCGGCCCCATCCTCACCAACGAGGAGTTCGCGCGGATCCGGCGCCTGCACGAGCCGGGGCTCAAGGTCGGGGTGCTCTCGATCCTGTTCCGCGCCACGCGCGGCGAGCGCGGCCTGATCAAGTCCATCGAGGAGCTGCGGCATGCGGCGCGGCGCATGGTCGAGGACGAGGAGGTCAACATCCTGGTGCTGAGTGACCGCGGCGTGAACCGCGAGTTCGCCGCCGTGCCTTCGCTCCTGGCCGTGTCGGCGCTGCATCACTACCTGATCCGCGAAGGCCTGCGCACCCGCGTGAGCCTGGTGCTGGAAACCGGCGAGGCGCGCGAGGTGCATCACTTCTCGCTGCTCATCGGCTACGGCTGCAGCGCCATCAACCCGTACCTGGCGTTCGAGACCCTCGACGGCATGATCCGCGACGAGTTCCTGCAGGACATCGATCACGCCAAGGCCTGCAGCAATTTCTCCAAGGCCGCGACCAAGGGCGTCATCAAGGTCATGTCCAAGATGGGCATCTCCGCGGTGCAGAGCTACCACGGGGCCCAGGTATTCGAGGCCGTGGGCCTGCGCCAGGACGTGATCGACGAGTACTTCACGTGGACCCCCTCGCGCATCGGTGGCATCGGCATGGAAGTCGTCGCGCAGGAGATCATGATGCGGCACCGCGCGGCCTTCCCGGCCCGCGGCACGCACATCGCCGCCCTCGGCGCGGGCGGCCAGTACCAGTGGCGCAGCGATGGCGAGACCCACCTGTTCAGCCCCGAGTCCATCCATCGGCTGCAGAAGGCGGTGCGCACCGGCAGCTTCGAGACCTACCGCTCCTACGCGCAGCTGATCGACGACCAGTCGACGAACCTGTGCACGCTGCGCGGGCTGCTGGAGTTCAAGTCGGGTGATTCCGTTCCGCTCGAGGAAGTGGAGTCGGTCGAGAGCATCGTGCGGCGGTTCAAGACCGGCGCCATGTCCTACGGCTCGATCAGCAAGGAGGCGCACGAGACCCTGGCCATCGCCATGAACCGCATCGGCGGCAAGAGCAATACCGGTGAGGGCGGCGAGGATCCGGAGCGCTACCAGCCGTTGCCGAACGGGGACTCGCGCAACTCCGCCATCAAGCAGGTGGCCTCGGGCCGCTTCGGCGTCACCAGCGAATACCTGATCAACGCGCGCGAGCTGCAGATCAAGATGGCGCAGGGCGCGAAGCCCGGCGAGGGCGGACAGCTGCCCGGCTCGAAGGTGTACCCCTGGGTCGCCAAGACGCGGCACACCACCGCCGGCGTCGGCCTGATTTCGCCCCCGCCGCACCATGACATCTACTCGATCGAGGACCTGGCCGAGCTGATCCACGATTTGAAGAATGGCAACCGCGACGCGCGCATCAGCGTGAAGCTGGTGGCCGAGGTCGGCGTGGGTACGATCGCGGCGGGCGTCGCCAAGGCGCACGCGGAAGTGGTGCTGATCAGCGGCTACGATGGCGGCACCGGCGCTTCGCCCCAGACCTCCATCACCCATGCGGGACTGCCGTGGGAACTCGGCCTGGCCGAGACCCACCAGACGCTGGTGCTGAACAACCTGCGCAGCCGCATCACCGTCGAGACCGACGGTCAGCTGAAGACCGGCCGCGACGTGGCGATCGCCGCGCTGCTGGGCGCCGAGGAGTTCGGCTTCGCGACCGCGCCACTGGTGTCCATGGGCTGCATCATGATGCGCGTGTGTCACCTGAACACCTGCCCGGCCGGGGTCGCGACCCAGGATCCGAAGCTGCGCGAGCGGTTCGCGGGCACGCCCGAGCACGTGGTGAACTTCATGCAGTTCATCGCGCGGGACCTGCGCCAGATCATGGCGCAGCTCGGCTTCCGCACCATCAACGAAATGGTGGGCCGCGTCGATCGGCTCGAGCCGCGCAAGGCCATCGCCCACTGGAAGGCGCGCGGCTTCGACTTCTCGAACATCCTGTACCAGCCGGACCTGGGTCCGGAGATCGGCCGCTACTGCACCGATACCCAGGACCACAGCCTCGACAAGTCCCTGGACGTGACGACGCTGCTGGAGCTGTGCAAGCCGGCCATCGAGCAGGGCAAGGCCGTGTCCGCGGATGTCGCGATCCGTAACGTCCATCGGGTCGTGGGCACCATCACCGGCAGCGCGATCACGCGCCGCTGGGGCGCCCGGGGCCTGCCCGAGGATACGGTCCAGCTGCGCTTCAAGGGCTCGGCGGGCCAGAGCTTCGGCGCCTTCATTCCGCCGGGCATGACGTTCCGGCTCGAGGGTGACGCCAACGACTACGTCGGAAAGGGACTCTCGGGTGGGCGGATCATCGTCAGCCCGTCCCCGGCGGCGACCTTCGTGGCCGAGGAGAACATCATCATCGGCAACGTGGCGCTGTACGGCGCGACTTCCGGCGAGGCGTACTTCCGGGGCATGGCCGGCGAGCGCTTCGCGGTCCGCAACAGCGGCGTGCGCACCGTCGTCGAGGGCGTCGGCGATCACGGCTGCGAGTACATGACGGGCGGCCGGGTCGTGGTGCTCGGCGCCACCGGGCGCAACTTCGCGGCCGGCATGTCCGGTGGCGTGGCCTACGTGCTGGATGAGGCGGGCGATGGCCGCAGCCGCATCAACAAGCAGATGGTCGCGATCACCGGGGTGACCGACGCGGAGGACATCGCCGAGCTGCGCGAGCTCATCGAGCGGCACTGGCAGCACACGCGCAGCGCACTGGCGCGGCGGCTGCTGGATGCGTGGGATGCGAACGTCGGCAAGTTCGTGAAGATCATGCCCAAGGACTACCAGCGCGTGCTCGCCTGCATCAAGAAGGCACACGACCAGGGTTTGACGGGCGACGAGGCCATCATGGCCGCGTTCGAGGAAAACGCGCGCGATCTGGCGCGCGTGGGCGGGAACTGAGTTTCATCATGGGAAAGCCGACCGGATTCATCGAGTATCTGCGGGAACTGCCCGTCGACCGCACGCCGCTGGAGCGCATCCAGGACTGGCGCGAGTTCCACTTCCACATGGAGGATCGCCGCCTGCGCCACCAGGGCGCGCGCTGCATGGACTGCGGCGTGCCCTTCTGCCACACCGGCAAGCTCCTCAACGGCGGCGCCTCCGGCTGCCCGGTCAACAACCTGATCCCGGAATGGAACGACCTGGTGTACCGCGGGCTGTGGCGCGAGGCGCTGGAACGGCTGCACAAGACCAACAATTTCCCGGAGTTCACCGGACGGGTGTGCCCGGCGCCCTGCGAGGGATCCTGCGTGCTCGGCATCAACGCCCCGCCGGTGACCATCAAGAACATCGAGAACTCCATCATCGACCGCGGCTGGGAAGAGGGTTGGGTTTTCCCCGTGCCGCCCGCCGAGCGCACCGGCAAGAGCGTCGCGGTCATCGGCTCGGGCCCGGCGGGACTCGCGGCGGCGGCGCAGTTGAACCAGGCCGGTCATCAGGTGACGGTCTTCGAGCGCGCCGACCGACCGGGCGGCCTGCTGATGTACGGCATCCCGAACATGAAGCTCGACAAGCAGGCAGTGGTGCTGCGCCGGATCAAGCTCATGGAGGATTCGGGCATCAGGTTCCACTGCGGCGCCAATGTCGGCACCAACGTCGACCCGCAAATGCTTCTCAAGGAGTTTGATGCTGCCGTGCTGTGTACCGGCGCGACCGTGCCGCGGGATCTGAACGTCGACGGCCGCCAGCTCGCCGGTGTGCATTTCGCCATGGACTACCTCACCGCGAGCACCAAGGCGCTGCTGAACGGCGGGCCCGATCATTCGCCCATTCACGCCCGCGACAAGGACGTGATCGTGATCGGCGGCGGCGACACCGGGACCGACTGCGTGGGTACGGCCATGCGCCAGGGCTGCCGCAGCATCACCCAGTTCGAGATCCTGCCCGAGCCGCCGCAGGACCGCGCCGCCGACAATCCCTGGCCGGAGTGGCCGAAGATCTATCGCATGGACTACGGCCAGGAAGAGGCGGCCGCGCGCTTCGGCTCCGACCCGCGGGTGTTCCTGACCACCGTCAGGAAGTTCACCGGCGATTCGCAGGGCGTGGCGCAGCTCGCCACCGTGAAGATCGGCTGGGAGCAGGGCACCGACGGGCGCCTGCGCCCGGTCGAGGTCGCGGGCAGCGAGGAAACGCGGCCCGCGCAGCTGGTGCTGCTGGCCATGGGCTTCCTCGGTCCCGAATCGCAGCTCATCAGCGATCTGGGACTGCAGCTCGATGCGCGCACCAACGTCGAGGCCGAATACGGCAAGTTCGCCACCAGCGTGCCGGGCGTATTCGCCGCCGGCGATTGCCGCCGCGGACAGAGTCTGGTCGTGTGGGCGATCAACGAGGGTCGCGGCGCCGCGCGCGAATGCGACCGGTACCTGATGGGAAGTACGGATCTGCCGTAGGGCGATCATGCCTGCCAGCGCCGCCGCCGTCCTGAACTACGCCGCGCCGGGGGCCGCCGTCTATCGCCGTTTCGTCGCCTCCGGGGTCGAGGTGGATACCTTCAGCACCGACCCCCGGAGCGTCGAGGTCTGCAATGCGCGCTCGCGGGAGGCGCCGCTGACCCTGGATGGCGCGGGCATCACCCTGGTGGAACATCGCAGCGCGGTCCGGGATTTCTTCGATGCGGCGGAGGTCGCGGCACGCTACCCCGCGGAGGTCGAGGAGACCGTCAGGGCATTGACCGGCGCATCCCGCGCAGCCTCTTCGGGCTGGATGATCCGCACCGCGGATGAGCAGGACCGGGAGCGACGCCGGACCGGCCGGTACCTCGCCGGCAAAGGCGGCGTGCAGCCGCCGGGCAACCAGGTCCACGTCGACCAGGATCCCGCGCGGGCACCGCGCGCAGCGGGGCTGCTGTACGCGAAGACCTTCCCGCACGGTCCGGGCTATTCGCGCTTCATCAGCTGCAGTTTCTGGAGGGCCTTTTCGGCGCCGCCGCAGGACTGGCCGCTGGCGTTATGCGATGCCGCGAGCGTCGCCGCGGAGGAGGGCATCTTCAATCCGATCATCTTCGGCGATTCGATCCCGGATGAGGCCGCGCGCCAGGGTCCGCTGAGCGCCGAAGACAACCTGCCGGCGGGCTCGGTGTTCACCTTCAGTCCGTCACACCGCTGGTATTACTATCCCGACATGGGCCGCGACGAAGCGGTCCTGTTCAAGTTCTACGACTCCGATCACTCGGTCGCCTGGCGCGTACCGCACACGGCATTCAAGGACGAAGCGGCCGGCGGCGCTGCGCCGCGGACCAGCATCGAGTTCCGGGTCACGGCCTATTTCGATTGATTGAGGGGGTTCCGATGCGTATCGCCCATGGCGTCACTACTCTTTCCGCACTCGCCCTGGTGGCGGTCGGTGGCTGTGCCACCGTGGAAGGCCTGTACGGCAAGTCGTCGTCGGACATTCCGTTCATCCTGCGGCCGCCGACGTCCGAGTCGAGGATCCTCGAGGTCCAGGGTGCCGGTGTGCAGATCTACGCCTGTTCGCAGAAAGCGGGCCAGGTGGCGACGTACGAGTGGACCTTGAGCGCGCCGGATGCGCAGCTGAAGGACGCCTCGGGCCACGTGGTGGGCAGGCACTTCGCCGGCCCCACCTGGCAGTTCGACGACGGCAGCACGGTGATCGCCGACGTGACGGCCCGCGTCGACAGCCCCACCAAGTCCATTCCCTGGTTGCTGCTCACCACCCGACGCACCACGGGGTCCGGCAAACTGGCGGCGACGGGCAGTGTCCTGCGGCTTCATACCGTCGGCGGCGTTGCGCCGGCTGAGGGCTGCGATGCCGCCAATGCCGGCAAGGAGGTGCGCGTGCCCTACAGCGCCACCTACGAATTCTACGGAACGCGGCTGTGACAGGCGTCGTCGTCCGGTCCGTCGAGGATTCGGAGTACGACGACTGGCTGCCATTGTGGACCGGCTACAATGCCTTCTATGGCCGCAAGGATGCGACCGCACTGCCCGTGGCCATCACCGGGACGACCTGGCGGCGGTTCCTGGATCCCGATGAGCCGGTGTTCGGGCTGGTGGCCGAAGCGCAGGGTCGCCTCGTGGGGCTGTCCCATTACCTGTTCCATCGCAGTACCAACCGCATCGAGCCCGTCTGCTACCTGCAGGACCTCTTCACCGTGCCCGAGGCGCGGGGCCGAGGCGTCGGGCGTGGCTTGATCGAGGCGGTGTACGATCGCGCCCGGGTGCATGGTGCGAGGCGCATCTACTGGCAGACCCAGGCTGACAACTCGATGGCGCGAGTGCTGTACGAAAAGGTGGCCAGGCATCACGGATTCCTGGTGTACGTCAAGGATCTGCCTAACGACGACTGAGTTCGCGGACCAGTCTCAGCCGCCAGTCATCCTTCTGCAGTTTCAGCCCCGGCGGCAACAGCTGCTGCGCAATTTCCGGTTTGAGCTTCAGGCGCTCCTGGAACGCCGCGTAATCGGTGCTGAACTGCTGGTTGGCGCGCAGCGCCGCATCCGGGTTCAGGCGCGCCCAAAACGTCCACCACTGCTTGAGCTGCAGCATCGCGACATCGGTCGAGACCGTGTCGCTCCGGCATACCGCGGGATTCGGCGCGTTGTCCGGCACGTCGTGGGTCGTCTTCCACCGGCACAGGAACAGCGAGCGTTCCAGGGTCTGCCGGTCGGTGGGATCGGTCGTCGGGTCATCGGCGGACGCGGCCTGCGCGAGCAGAGCCAGCGCCGCGAGCGAAGCGAACGCCGCCGATCGCCGCGTGACGGCGCGCGCGCTCATTCGACGCGCGTCCAGGTCTGGGTGCGGAAGAAGGGACCGAGGTAACCGCGCACTTCGAGTTTCGTGCCGCCCTCGATCGGCTTCAGCCGCACGCCGTAGACCTTGCCGTTCTCCGGATCGAGGATCTTGCCGCCGTCCCAGACGGCGCCGTGCTGCCGCACTCCGCTGATGATCGTGAGGCCGGTGATGGGTTTGCCGCGGCGCGCGTCGGTGCACTTGTCACACAGCGGATCGGGTCTGCTCGGGTGCAGCAGCTTCTCGACCTTTCCCGTCAGCATCCCACCTGCTTCGGTGATGCGCACCAGCGACTTGTCCTGCCCGGTGCTGTCGTCGACCGTCTTCCACAGACCCGCAGGCGCGCCCTGTGCATGCACGGCTGAGGTCGCGGTCAGGAGCAGCAGCGCGGCCGCAACTCTTACGCCCTGCCGAATCATGCTAAAGCCGCCTCCCGGGGTGTGGATGCGGACATCCTATATAACGCAACCGATGACATCAAAGGGACTGACAGCGGCCATTTCACGCCACAATATTCCTGCAACGTCCGCTGCTCCGGCTGGTTCCGCAAGCGTTTTGACTGTCACGTACACGAGACGACCTGGATGATTTGAATCCGGCGCATCGCGAGAACCTGGACTACCTCGCCTCGAGGCTCGGCAGCAAGCCATACCTGACCGATACGAGCGATGTCGTGGCATTACTCTTCTTTGAGCATCGCCCGAGCATCTACCGCAACCTGATCACACCGCGGATCGAACCGTGGCCGCAGGCACCCACTGAGTCTTTGGTGCAGGCGATGCCGTTCGCAGACGCGTGACCGCTCTGGCCTGTCTGTGGGGGTCCCAACCTGCAGACCCAAACCGCAGTTCGCACACCAAGTCGCTGCGCGGACACGCAGAACCGCGCGCTGGAATTCCGTTCCACATCGCGGCTCGCGCCGCTCCCAATGAGTCAAGGTTCACGGCTGCCCGGGTAGTAATAGTCGAGGCAGACCGGGCATAGTCCGTGGCTGGTTTTTGGCGGACTGGTGCGGATCCAGTCCGGAACGTAATGCCACTGCCTATCATCCTGGTCGAATCGAACGCGCCGGCAATTCGAGCACTGCAAGGTCAGCCCGCTCTGGTTCGTATAGCCGTGCCCGGGCACCGTTTCCCGCTCCTCGGAACTCCATGGCCTCTCCACCCGCACGGAATGAACCAGAAGCAGTCCCTCGCCCTTTTTCAGCGAGTAGATTCCCAGGGTGCAGTGCCGATGGCGTTCAGGCGAGGAGCACTCGTAATGATGAAGCAGCGGATGCAATTCGGTCTCCGGATTCAAGGCAAATGCCCTGGCAAACAGGTTTGCGAAATAGCCCTGCAATGGAGCTGGAATCGCGCTCCAGAGGCTACTCCCAAGACCCCAATGCTCCGCAATGGCAGGCTCGCCGCCGTTCTCCGCCGCGAACCGGAACCAGCCATCGTTCAGGTACCCGATGCTCAGCGCTCTGTCGACAGCCAGCACTGAACTCGCATGCCGATCAAGCGCTGTAAGGTCAAAGTCAGCGAGCAGAGCGCTGAATCGATCCGTTATCATCGCCATCGGCGCCCCCTGCACATCCTGGGTACTGTACGGGGTTGCAGGTGCCGCATTCCATGCGTAGTTCTCGCAGTCCATTGCCCTGCGTCGAGCGGCCCGGGATCACTCGGGATTGGGGACCCAGTTACTGTACGCGTAACTGCCTATTCCCGTTGATCCGCAGGAATCGCGCGCGGGCCGCGCGATCCAGGCCCACGACTATCTCCGCATATCCTGTCCATTCCAGGCAGCAAACGCTGCATACTGACACGGAGCCTGTACCGATCATCCATGGCTGCCTGGCAGCAGCTGAAAGTTGGACACTGATGGCCCCGAGCCGATGGGCGTGGATACTGCAAGCACTTCGCGACCGGTCGGAAAGCTCTTCAGCGGATTAAGCGTGATGTCATATCTCAAGACAACACCCCCGACCGTCCGATCTGCCAGAACGCGGCAGCGATTGCCCATCTGGGCCTGGAGAATTGCATCGTTCAAGCGCCTGTGGCACGGGTCATTCCACCTCCCCAGCCACAGCAGTGGTCTTTCGGGTTTCCGGGCCAACGCCCATTCCCTGCAGGCAGCGGGATTCTGGTAAATCACAAATCCGCTAAGATCAATCCACTCGACGCAAACCGGCAGGACATCTAATATCTTTCTCCTCACATCGTCGCGGCCGTACGTCTCTGGCGCACACAACAGCAGTACGCCGGATGCCGCTCCATGCGGCGCCGCAGTCCCACCAGAGGTTGATTCTCGTCTCATGCATGCTCCAATATTCCGGCCGCACGATATCAACCTCAGGCGTTAGACGACATTGCCCGTTGTGCCAACCTTTGGCGTTAAGCGCCAGATCGGGGTCATGGTGGCCGTCGTCCGCCGCGGTATGGCGGGAACTGCCAGAACATGGCCGTCCATGCCAGTTGGCGGTCGCTTGATTGCACGGATTCGGTATGCCTCTACCTGAGATACCCATGGCCGATGAGCCGGCCTTTGCTGCCTCGACGGTCGCCGATCTCGTCTCGTGCGTCGAGTCCTATCTGGGCGCGGTGTGCATGGAGGCCCCTACCGAACGTCGCGTGAACGTGCTTGCGAATCGGCATCGCCTGCCCGGCGGGGAACTATGGTTCTGCTCTTACGGCGAACCGGTCCAGATTAGGTTTGCCGAAACCGATTACCTCCGGGTGCAGTTTCCCCGGTCGGGTCGGGGAACGACGCTGTTGGGACATCACCGGATCGATGTCGTCGGCCATCAGGGCTGCATGTCCGCCGCCGATGCCACTCTGAGCTTCGGCCGACACTTCAAGCAGCTCGTGTGGCGTGTGGATCGCTCCGCCCTCAGCCGCAAGTTCGCAGCCATCACCGGGCACGCCCCGCCACGCCAGCTTGAGTTCGATCCGCGGCTCGACCTGACGCTACCGGCCGCGCGTCCCCTGTTGGGCATACTTCACGACCTGGTGCACTGCGTCTCCGGTCCCGCGCCCCATCGCTTCGTGGAAACAGAGCTCGAGCAGGCGCTGATGGTGACGCTGCTCACCCACGCCGGCCACAACGCCCGGCATCTATTCGAGCGCGACACAGCCATCGCGGCACCTTGGCAGGTGCTGAGGGTTGAGGAGTACATCGCCGCCAACCTGCACAAACCTTTCATGATCGAGGAAGTCGCCGCACTCACAGGCTGCAGCGCGCGAACCCTCTACCGGACATTTCGCAAATACAGGGGCTACTCACCGGCTGAGTTCTCAAAACAGCGGCGTCTGTGCAGGGCACGGGACCTGCTGCGGGAGGGTCCGCCGTTCCGCGCTGTCGGGGAGGTGGCCGCGATGTGCGGCTTTGCCGATCTGAGTCACTTCAGCCGGGACTTCAGAACGTTGTGGGGTCAATGGCCGTCGGCGTCTCGACAGCCACCTAAATAAGCCGACGCTGCCTCTTGTAATAGGGTGACGCCGGCAACCGTGCCTCAATGACCAGCGCACCGGTGATGATGACGCAAAAATTGTCAGTGGGAGTACCGCGGCCTGCGCGTGACGCTCGCAGGCCGCATCGGCGCTCCGTCATAAATCCGCGAACCGTACACAATCAGGTCAACCCCTAGGCCCGCGCCGGCAAGCACCGTGCAAAGCCGCTCCTGAGACGCGCCTCACACATTTTGGCGTCTACGTAGAAATGCGTACGCGCCACGCTCGCCCATAAACCTGATAATGCCGGCGCGTGAATACTCCTGTTCCTCCAAGTGCATCCCATCGGCCCAACTGGCCCCGGTGGCTGCCATGGGCCATCTTTCTGGCCCTGGTGGCACTCGTACTCGCCGGTGGTGCCATGGTGACAGGCCCCACCCTCATGGACAGCTTCCAGCGTGTCGAGTTTGAGGCCTCCACACAGAAGGCCCTACAAGTCTATCGGGCGTTCGAGGCGGATCTGCGTCAGCTCGCGATCAGCAACCGCGACTACGCGCAATGGGACGACTCGGTGCAATTTCTCCAGGATCGCAACCAGCACTACATCGATGCCAATCTGGTGCGTGATACCTTCTTGGGCATGCACGTCGATCTGGTGTGGATCATCGACCGCGATGGGCACGAGGTCTATTCCGGGATCACGGATCGCTCCGGAGCGCCGGTCGTTTCACCCGCGCCGCGGGCCGCGCTGCAGGATCTGACGCGCTATCTCCCACCGGTGCACGCAGCCGACTTTTCGCCCGTCACCGGGCTGGTCGCTACCGCACATGGGCTTACCGCAGTTGCCGCGCGCGAAATCCGCAGTACCGACCAGACCCAGGGCAGCGGTGCGACAATGCTGTTCGCCCGCTTCATCGAGGAAGGCGACGTACAGCGCATCCGCGACACGAGCGAACTGCCGGTCCAGATGATCAGCCTTGCCGGGCCTGCGGGTGCACGCAGAACGCTGCCCGCCGCGGTCCGGGCGTGGCTGGGCGGCGACACCGCCACGCAGCAGACCTTTACTGTGCCGGATAATGAGCGGCAGATCACTGCATATGCCGTCGTTCGCGACGCCGATCTCAAGCCCATTGCGCTGTTCAGTACGCAGCTGCCGCGAACCATCTTCGCCCTGGGACGCCGGACCACCTGGATGATGCTGGCGACCATCGGCGTCATGTTCATCTGCTTTGGGGGCGCGGTGTTCTGGCTCATACGGCGCCTGCAGCGCAGCTTCGCGGCCCAGAGTTCCGTCGAGCTGCAATACCAGAACATCGCCGCCCAGCTGCGCGAGTCGATCCTGGTACTCGATGGTGAGACGCTGGAGATCGTGGAAGCGAACGATACCGTGCTCAAGGCCCTGCATTGCCGGCGCGAAGCGATTGATCACTACGCCGTCCGGGACGTATTCCCGGAAATCACGCCCGACGTGCTGCGCACGGCGCTGGCCGCGCCCGGGGATCGCGTCGTGCAGGAGTCGCGCGCCTTCGGTGCCGACGGCTGGACGGATGCGGAAGTCACCATCAGCAGCCTCAACCTCCAGGGGCGCTCCGTGCTCACGCTCGTGGGCCACGACATCAGTCATCGCAAGGCGGCCGCCGACCGGGAGCGAGAGACACGCCGCAAACTCTCGACGCTGGCGCAGCACGATCCGCTCACCGGTTTACCCAACCGTCTCTACCTAAACCGTAAGGTGCCTCGGGTTTTGCGCAACGTCGGTACCGCAGACCGCAGTCTGGCACTGATGTACGTGGACATCGACAATTTCAAGAACATCAACGACTCCCTCGGTCACGGCGCTGGCGATCGACTGTTGCAGGTAGTCGCGCGTCGCATGCGCGCCGCGATGCCCCCGCACACCGTAGTTGCCAGAATGGGTGGAGATGAATTCGTCATCGTCGCACCGCTGATGGCGGATCGTGAGGCCATCGAATCCATGGCAACGCGGGTCCAGAGCGCCGTGCGCGCCCCGATCCTGATGGAGGGCCAGACGGTCACGGTCACAGCCAGCGTCGGTGTTGCCGTGTATCCCGCCGATGGCATGGACTTTGAGGCACTGCAGAAGCACGCCGACATCGCCCTGTACCAGGCCAAGGAAGCCGGCCGCGACTGTCACCGGTTCTTCGCCGCCGACATGGACGTGCGGCTGAGCGAGCACGTCGCGCTCGAACAGGCGCTGCGCCATGCCCTCGGGACTTCTCAGATCTTCATGGAATATCAGCCACTCGTAGACCTGAAAACCGGACGGTTGGCCTCGCTCGAGGCGCTAATGCGCTGGCGGCACCCAGAGCGCGGCATCATATCCCCTCTGCACTTCATATCGGTCGCGGAAAAGAACGGGCTGATCGCCGAACTGGGGCTGCAGGCAGTAGACATCGTGGGCGCACAGATTCGCGCCTGGCTCGACCATGAAGTACCCATCGTGCCGATTGCGGTTAATGTTTCCCCGCTGCAATTCGAGCGTACCGATTTCGCCAGGGAAGTGGTGCAGATCGCGGCGCGACATCGAATCGATTGCCAGTGGCTTCGCTTCGAGGTGACTGAGTCCGCGATGATGAAGGAACAGGAGAAATTCCTGGACACGCTCAGGCGGCTGCGCGAACAGGGCTCGCAGATTCTGATCGATGATTTCGGCACCGGCTACTCAAACCTCGGCTACCTCAATCGCATGCCCGTGGATACCTTGAAGATCGATCGCTCCTTCGTCCGGGATCTCGGCGCGGGCAGTTCCCACATCCCGCTCATTCACGCCGTCATCGATATGGCCCGGAAGCTGGGGTTGAAGACCGTGGCCGAGGGTGTGGAAACCGCCGAGCAGGCCGACCTGCTGCGCGAATACGGGTGCGATTTTGCCCAAGGCTATCTGTTCAGCAAGCCGGTGGGCGGACGACAGTGCCGGGCACTGCTGCGCGAATTGAAACGTGAACGACCGCTCACAGAAACGGTCATGGTGCGGGCGCTCGCGGCCGATAAGGCCGCGCAAACCGGCATCGCCACCGGGCCTGTTCGCAGCCGCCAAGCGTCGCTGCATTCCTGAGGCGCGGGATGCGATCAATTGCGGCATGCGAGCCGCCCCTGGCTGACGGATTCAAACAGCCGGCGGCACATAAAAAGAGCCCCGCGTGAGCGGGGCTTGTACGTGGTGTCATCACCGACCGGGTCAATCGCTGTCAGCTCCGGCCAAGTGCGCAAAAAGCGCGCTTCGCGTCGCGTCGAACACAGGTCTCAATCAAACGGTTTGGCGGTGGAGCTAACCAACTCCGGTCTGTCAAATGCAGACTGCGTGCCAATTCACGCTACCCGCTGTTGGCCCCCTCACAAGTAGAGACGACCCTCCGTGCCTATGGTTAATCGCCCGAGTTTCTTACTTTGCCTGCCACAATCTGTACCCTCTGCGCATCAACCGTGATTAAGAATTAGTAACCTCGGGTGCGCAGGGGCCTTTTGCTATCGCAGCAATCAACAACTAAAACAGAGCTTTATTCAAACTTCCCGACACAGTCCAGTTTGCCGGATGGTACTCGTACTCGCCCCCCAGCGCATGTGGCCGTGGTACGACAGCGACATCCGAGCGTTAGCTGGCACTTGACAATAATACCCGGAAGCGTGCGCCGCTGCCATCGGGGAGGCTCATCGCCTGCGCGCTGCCGCCGTGAAATTCGGCAATCAGCCGCACGATGTAGAGCCCGAGGCCGAAATGCGGACGGCTGTCGGCACCCGAACGGGACTGCCACAGGGACTCGAACAGGTGGCTGTGGCCCTCACCGGACAGGGGCGGGCCGGGGTTGTCCACCTCGATCACGGCCGCGCTGCCTTCGGCCAGCAGCCGCAGGGTGAGGGTTGCGTTCTCGGGACTGAAGTCCACCGCGTTGTCGATGAGCTTGTCGAGCATCTGCACGATGAGGTCGGGCGCCCCGGTGAACGGCACCGGCCCGGCGGGCAGTTCCGCCACGAACCGCCGCTGCGGAAAGCCGGTGCGGTAGGCGCCCGCCGCGCTGTCCATCAGGGCCCGCAGGTCGAAGCGGGAGCGCTCGGCGTTCTGGATGGCTTCCTCGACCCGGGTCGCCGCCCCCATCGCCAGCAGGATGGCGTTCAGGCGCTCGCTGCCCTCGCGGGCGCGGTCGAGGTAGGTGCGGGCTTCCGCGCTCACCGGCTCGGACTCGAGATTGTCGAGCGAGGAGCGCACGATGGTCAGCGGCGTGCGGATTTCGTGCGCCAGCTTGCCGGCCAGCGTCCGCAGGTACCCGGTGTATTCGTTCAACCGCCCCAGCAGCATCGAGAAGCTGCGGGCGACATCCCCCAGCTCGTCGGGTGCGTCGGTTTCGGGGAACGTGGTCACCAGCCCCTCACGGGTGAGGGCCGACTCGCTGGCGCGGCGCAGCCGCGCCAGCCGCACCGCGAGCCAGGCGGCGAAGCCGAACATCAGGGTGACCGCGATGGCGCTGGTGACGAGGGTGAAATCCAGCAACTGGGTCAGCGCCTTGTCGCGCAGGGCCTGGGAGCGCTCCGGCGTCTCGGTGATTTCCACGAATCCCAGGGTCTGCCGGCGATCCAGACCCGCGATGGGCGCCTGCGCGCGCACCACCTTCGCATCGGCCGGGCGCTGCAGCAGCCGCCGGTACAACTGCGTGAGCAGTCCGCGCTCCGCGCCGGATTCGGTGGCGACCGACAGCGCATCGACCTGGCTGAGCACCGCCTGGTCGGTGCCGAGCACCGTGAGCCGCTGCCCGGGCTGGATGAACTGGGTCAGGTAGCCGCTCAGTTCCGGCGAGGGGATCAGCAGCCGCCCGAGCGGCGCCAGGCTGTCGCGGTCCAGGGTGCCGAAGCTCACCGGTTCGGCGCCGCGGTGGTCGCGCTCATCCACCAGCACTCCGAGGCGCGCGCCGAGCATGGACAGCGGAATGCGCAGGCCGACGCGGTAGCCGCCGGTCATCGGCTGCCAGCCGCCGACGATGCGCGGTTCATCGATGGCCACCTGGCGCCCCAGGTCCCGGGTCTCGATGCGCCGGGCGTGCACCGGGCCAGGGCCGGACGTGGCGACGAGGTACTGGTGCTGGGCGCCGGCCGCGTCCGTGAAGGCCACCCAGAGGCGATCGCCGAAACCTGCCGTATCCAGGACATCGGCGCCGGGCGCGTCGAACACCACGTGCGCATCGCGCACCTCGATCAGGAGGTACGCCATGCGTTCGTGCACGCCGGCCAGCAGCGACAGCTGCCGGGGACCTGCGATGAAGATCCGGCGGAAGGGCGAATTCTTCGGCCACTCGTCGGCGTAGCCGTCGAGGAACGGCGCCGCCAGCAGCGGCACGGCCTGCAGGTCATCCGCCCCCGGCGGCGCCGGGCTCGCCTCGGTCGGAATGCGGTAGAGCAGGTCGCTGCGTCCCTGGAGCGATGCGGCCAGCGTCCGGGCGATGGCCTGCAGCGACTGCTGCTCGCTGTCGCGCAGCGCGGCCTCCATCTCGCGGGCGTACTCGTAGCCCCCGTAGGGCAGTACCAGGGTGGCGAGCCCCAGCAGCAGCAGTTTCAGGCGCAGCGACATGCGTGCCCGATCAGCTCATTCCACCCAGCGGTAGCCCATGCCGTAGACGGTCTGGATGGCATCGAACTTCGGATCGAGCTGCTGGAACTTGCGGCGGATGCGTTTCACGTGCGAGGTGATGGTGTTGTCGTCCAGCACCACGTTGGCGGCATCCATGAGCTGCTGGCGGTTGCGCACGTGTCCCGGATGTCGCGCCAGGGCATGCACGATCCAGAACTCCGTCAGCGACAGCAGCACCACCTGGCCCTCCCACTGCACCTGCATGCGCTCGCCATCGAGCAGCAGCGGCCCGCGCTGGAGGGTCTGGCCGGTGCTCTGCGGTTTGCGCAGCGCCTCGATACGCCGGAACAGCGCGTTCACGCGGGCGATGAGGTGCGGGATCGAAAGGTCCTTGGTCAGGAAGTCATCCGCGCCCAGGCGCAGCCCCGAGACGGCATCGAGCTCGCTGTCGCGGGCGGTGAGGAAGATGATCGGCAGCTCCGCGGACATCGAGCGCAGCGCGCGGCACAGCTCGAAGCCGCCCTCCGGTTCGTCCTCCAGCGAGATGTCGATCACCGCCAGATCCGGCAGCCGCGTCGCGCACGCCGCCATGGCCTGCTTGCGGTTGCCGTAGGTGCGCACCGCGTAGCCCTCGCGGGTGAAGGCCGCCGCGTAGTTGTCGCGGATGGCCGGCTCGTCTTCGACGATGGCGATGAGTTTCATGCGACAAGACTACTGCAACCGCCGCCGCGGCGGCAGGATCCGGCAATCAAATAAGACGCTTGCCACGATCTGCCACGATTCACCGGCGCCGCGCCCGATTCCGCACCCCGCCGCCGCCCGCTTCGCGGTGCTCAATGGTCTGCAAGGGCAGTAGGCCCGCAGGCGAGGGGAAGTCCATGAACGCGCGTACCCTGATCAATTGGCTGGCGGTGCTGGTGCTGCTGTCGCTGGGCGTGGTGGTCTAGCGTCAGAACGCGCTCTGGCCCGTGAGCGCGCGGCCCACGGCGAGTTGGTGGATGGTCTGCGTGCCCTCATAGGTCACGACGCTTTCCAGGTTCATCATGTGCCGGACGGGGGAGAACTCGGCGCTGATGCCGGCGGCGCCGAGCAGATCGCGGCAGTCCCGGGCGATGTCGAGCGCCATGCGCGCATTGTTCCACTTCGCCAGGGACACCTGGGTCGGTGCCAGCCGCCCCGTGTCCTTGAGGCGACCCAGCTGCAGCGACAGCAGTTGCGCGGCGGTGATCCGCCGGGCCATGTCGGCGAGCCGGATCTGCACGGCCTGCGTGGCGGCCAGCGACCGGCCAAACAGCTCGCGCGAGCTGCTGTAGGCGATGACGGTATTCAGACAGTCCTGGGCCGCGCCGATGACCCCCCAGGTGATCCCGTAGCGGGCCTGGTTCAGGCAGGACAGTGGCGCCTTGAGGCCCGCCGCATCGGGCAACTGCGCATCCGCCGGCAGCCGCACGTCGCTCATGAACAGCGCCGCGGTATCCGAGGCCCGCAGCGACATCTTGTTCTCGATCGCGGTGGCCTCGAAGCCGGGCAGGCCCGTCTCGACCAGGAACCCCCGCATGCCGGCCTCGGTCGCCGCCCAGATAACCGCAATGTCGGCGATGCTGCCGTTGGTGATCCAGATCTTCGAACCGTTGAGGATCCAGTCATCCCCCTGGCGGCGCGCATGGGTGCGCAGGTTCGCGGGATCCGAGCCGCCGTGGGCTTCGGTGAGTCCGAAGCAGCCGATGAGTTCGCCGCGCGCCATGCGCGGCAGGTACTGCAGCCGCTGCGCATCGCTGCCGTAGGCGTGGATGGCGTGCATGCACAACGAGGACTGCACGGACACGAAACTGCGCAGCGCCGAGTCCCCGCGCTCCAGTTCCTGGCAGATCAGGCCGTAGCTGATGCCATTGAGTCCGGCACAGTCATAGCCCTGGATGCTGGCACCGAGCAGCCCGAGGTTGGCGAGGCCCGGCACCAGCTCCCGCGGGAACCGATGCCGTTCGAAGCACTCCCGCAACAGCGGCGCCGCCTCGGCTGCGACGAACCGCGCGACGCTGTCCTGGACCAGCCGCTCCTCCTCGCTCAAGGAAGAGCGCACGTCGAACAGATCCAGGGGGTCCAGGGTCTGACGCGGGTCCATGGCAGCGCAGCCTATCCGTTCGGGCGGTATCCGCGCCAGTCGCGGTAGAATTTGCAGCGCATGAAGATCCCGGAAATCATCATCGTCGAGGTGCTGCATCAACCTGGCAGCCTCGCCAAGGTCCTGCAGGTCATCGCCGAAGAGGGGCTGGTGCTGGAACATCTCACTGCACTGCGGCGCGAGCAGGGACGCACGCTGTGGGAAATCACCCTGGAGATGGATGAGGATGCCAACCGCTCCCTCTACGAGCGCATCGACCAGCTGCCCACGGCGCGCTTCGTGGGCAAGTCCGACCGGGTGTTCAACCGCCATCGGGGCGGCAAGATCCGCACCGTCTCACGCGTGCCCATCGCCACCTTGAACATCCTGCGGGATGTCTACACGCCCGGCGTGGCCCGGGTGTGCCTGGCGATCAAGGCCGACCCGCGCAAGATCCACGACTACACCAGCATCGATTCCACCGTGGCCATCGTCACCAATGGCACGGCCATCCTGGGATTGGGCGATATCGGGGCGGTAGCGGGGCTGCCCGTGATGGAGGGCAAGGCCGCGCTGTTCTCGGAACTCGCAGAGCTCAGCGGAGTGCCCATCCTGCTCAAGACCCGGGACGCCGACAGCGTGGTGGCCACCATCCTCGCCATCGAGCAGTCCTTCGGCGCCATCCAGCTGGAGGACTTCGCGGCGCCCGAATGCTTCGAGATCGAGGCGCGGCTGAAGCAAGCACTGGACAAGCCGGTGCTGCACGATGACCAGCACGGCACGGCCGTGGTGACGCTGGCCGCGCTGCTCAATGCGACGCGACGCCTGGGCCGCAGCCTGCGAGTGAGCACGGTGGGCCAGATCGGACTGGGTGCGGCGGGGACGGGGATCGTGCGGCTGCTGCGGGCCTACGGCGTGGGCCACGTACTCGGGGCGGACCGCAACCCGCAGGCCGTCAGCCGCATCGAATCCATGGGCGCCGAAGGCGCCACCCTCGAGGACATCATGGCCTGCTGCGACATCGTGATCGCGACCACCGGAGTCAGGAACCTGATTCCCGCCGAGCGCGTGCGCCCCGGCCAGATCATCCTGGCGCTGTCGAACCCTGAAAGTGAGATCGATCCGCTGGAGGCCATGGAACGTGGTGCGGCCTTCGCGGCCGACGGCAAGGGCGTGAACAACGTGCTGGCGTTTCCGGGTCTGTTCCGGGGCGCACTCGCCGCCCATGCGCCGTGCTTCACGGACGCCATGCTGATCGCGGCCGCCGAGGCGATCGCGCTGGCGGCCGGAGAGGATCTGGTGCCGAATCCCCTCGACAAGCAGGTTCACGAGCGGGTGGCGGCCGCGGTCATGGCCGCGGCCATGCAGCCGGAGGCGTTGGGAGAGGCGGGGACGCCCGAGCCGACCTGAAGGCCGGGCAGGGCCGGCTCAGGCGGGCGTCATCATGCCCCGCAGCTTTCCCAGCGCCTGCGTTTCGATCTGGCGGATGCGCTCGGCCGACACCTTGTAGCGATCGGCCAGCTCATGCAGCGTCGCCTTGCCTTCGCCCGTCCAGCGGCTGATCAGGATGTCACGGCTGCGCGCGTCCAGCTTGTCCAGCGCCGACTGCAGGTTCGCGCTCGAGACGCTTTCCCACTCCTGCGCCTCCACGCTTTCGGCAGGGTCCGCGGCCGGCGCCGGCAGGTACGACGCCGGGCTGTACGAGGCCTCCTCGTCATCGCTGTCGGGCGTCGGATCGAACGACATGTCGCGGGCCGACAGCCGCTGCTCCATTTCGCTCACCTCGGCGGTCGTGACGCCGAGATCACGGGCGACCGCGGCCGTCTCTTCATGCGACAGCCAGGAGAGGTTCTTCTTCATGCGGCGCAGGTTGAAGAACAGCTTGCGCTGGGCCTTGGTCGTCGCAACCTTGACCAGGCGCCAGTTGCGCAGCACGTATTCATGGATCTCGGCGCGCACCCAGTGCACGGCGAAGGAGACCAGGCGGACATTCACCGCCGGGTCGAAACGCTTCACGGCCTTCATGAGGCCGACGTTGCCTTCCTGGATGAGGTCACCCATCGGCAGGCCATAACCGGTGTAGCCGCGGGCGATGTGCACGACGAAGCGCAGGTGCGACAGCACCAGCTTGCGGGCCGCATCCAGGTCGTCTTCCGAGCGGTACCGGACGGCCAGGTTGTGCTCTTCCTCGCGGGACAGGACCGGGATCCGGCTGACGCGATCGACATACGCGTCCAGGCTTCCCAGCGGCCCGGCCAGGGCCAGGTCTGATTGAGGAGCGACCAGTGCGGTAGCGGTAGTCATGCGGGCTCCCTTCGATTCGAACTTGAGGCAGATATTAGCACTCAGGTCATTAGAGTGCTAAGCCGCCCGGGAAGTTCAACGTCGCTCTAGGCTATAAATCCAATAAAAACAGCCATCTACAACGGCTAAGCCCGAGGTTCGATCCTTCGCAGGTGCCGGGCCGCAGCGGCCCACGCCCCCAGCCATCCGAGGGCCACCCCGGCGCCGAGCACCACCGCAACCTCCCGCACTCCGGGCCCCGACAGGGCATACCGGCTGCCATACAGCTGCGCCAGGGTCGCGACCGGGGTCCGCAGGACCAGCACCGCCAGGACGACCAGTCCCCAGGCCAGCAGCGCCCCGCCCAGCCCGTACAGCATCCCCGCGTACAGGAAAGGCCGGCGCACGAATCCCGTCGAGCCGCCGACGAGCCGCACCACTTCGATCTCGGGGCGGCGCCCCTGGATTTCAAGCCGGATGGTATTGCCGATGACGGCCAGCACCCCGGCCCCCAGCAGCACCGCGGCAATGCCCAGCACCCGGCGCAGCAGGCCCAGGATGGCGTTGAAGCGCAGCACCCACTCGGCGTCGACCTGCACGGTATCCACTTCCGGCCAGGCCGCCAGGTAGTGCCGGAGCGCATCGAGATCCGCCGCGCCGCTGGCGTCGGGCGCCGGGCGCACGTGCAGGACATTGGGCAGGGGATTGCTGCCCAGCGCATCCAGCGCCGCGCCGAAGCCGGAGTACTGGCGGAATTCCGCCAGTGCGTCGGCGGAGCTGATCACCTGTACCGTCGCCACACCCGCGCGGGCGCGCGTGTCCCGGGCCAGCTGCTGCACGCGGGACAGGGCCGTGTCGGGTTTGAAGTACACCGACACGTCGACCGCGCCCGTGAACCCGCCGGTGGCGGCCATGGCGTTGGAGACGAACAGTGCCAGGGCCAGCGGCAGCGCCAGTGCGAGACCGATCACCAGGAGGGTGAGCGCGGTGGCGAAGGGCGCCCGGCACAGTCGTCCCAGCGAGCCGAGCAGCGCCTGGGCGTGGTGGGTGAAATAGCCGGCGATCATCTGACCGCCGTCATGCTCGGCAGCGGCGCCTCCGCCCCGCCCTGCACCTGCCCGTCGGCCAGGACGATGGTGCGCTGGCTGAACTCGTGCACCACGTGCAGATCGTGTGTGGCCACGATCACCGTCACCCCCACGTCCGCGAAGCGCTTGAAGAGGCGCATGACCTCCAGGGCCAGCCCCGGGTCGAGATTGCCGGTGGGTTCATCGGCGATCAGCACGGCGGGCTTGCCGACCACCGCCCGCGCAATGCCGACGCGCTGCTGTTCGCCGACCGACAGTTCGCTCGGCAGCAGCCGCTCCTTGCCGAGCAGCCCCACCTGGTCCAGGGCGGCCCGCACGCGCTTGTCCATCTCCGGGGGACTCACGCCCGAGACCACCAGCGGCAGCGCGACGTTGTCGAACACCGGACGATCATCGAGCAGCCGGTGCTCCTGGAATACCACCCCCAGGGTGCGGCGGTAGGCCGGCAGATGCCGTGACCTGAGGGTGGCGAGGTTGTGGCCGTTGACCACGGCGTTGCCGCGGGTGGGACGCTCGAGCAGCGCGATCAGTTTCAGCACCGTGCTCTTGCCGGCGCCGGAGCGGCCGGTCAGGAACACCATCTCGCCGCGGTCGATGCTGAAGGTCGCCGAACGCAGCGCCTCGCGCCCGTTGCGGTACCGTTTGCTGACGCGCTCGAAGAGAATCATGCGGCGGCGGTGCCCACCCCTTCGACCAGCGCCGTGGCGAACGCCTCGGCGTTGAACTCGCCGAAGTCGCCGGCCTGCTCGCCGACGCCGATGAAGCGGATGGGCAGCTGCAGCTTGCGGGCGATGGCGAGGACGATGCCGCCCTTGGCGGTGCCGTCGAGCTTGGTCAGCACCAGGCCCGTGACGCCGATGGCCTGGTGGAACTGGATGGCCTGGGACAGGGCGTTCTGGCCCTGGTTGGCATCGAGCACCAGCAGCACCTCGTGCGGCGCCGAACCATCGACGCGCTGGATCACGCGGCGCACTTTCTTCAGTTCCTCCATCAGGTGCGACTGGTTCTGCAGCCTGCCGGCGGTATCGGCGATCAGCACGTCGGTGCCGCGCGAGCGCGCCGACTGCGCGGCATCGAATACCACGGCGGCCGGGTCGGCGCCGGCCTGCTGCGCGACCACCGCGGCGCCGGTGCGCGTCGCCCACACCTGCAGCTGTTCGATGGCGGCGGCCCGGAAGGTGTCCCCCGCAGCCAGCATCACGCTCTGGCCGGCTTCCGCCAGGCGCTGGGCGAGCTTGCCGATGGTCGTGGTCTTGCCCGAGCCGTTCACGCCGACCACCAGGATGACGAACGGGTGCTGCGCGGCATCGATCAGCAGCGGTTGTGCGCAGGGCGTCAGGATTTCCGTGATCAGCCGGCGCAGCGCCGCGATCAGCGCCTCGACGTCGGCGAGCTCCTGGCGCGCCACCCGCTTGCGCAGGTCCTCGAGGATGTACTGCGTGGCCTCGACGCCGACGTCGGCGCTCAGCAGCCGGGTCTCCAGTTCCTCGAGGATTTCCGCATCGATCTTGCGGCCGCGGAACAGCGTGACCAGGCCATCGGTCAGCCAGGAGCTGCCGCGGTTGAGTTTCCTGCGCAGGCGCTGCAGGAAGCCAGCGGATTCCTCGGCCGGCTTGGGGTCGCGTCGGAAGAGCATGGGCCTATTGTATGATGATCCGGCTTCGGCAATGGAGGTCGGGCGCGGCACTTGACAGCTCGCGGCAACCAGGCGCGCAAGTTGCGCATCATCGGCGGCACCTGGCGGGGACGGACCTGGCGTTTCCCCGAGGGCGGAATCCGCCCGACTCCGGACCGGGTGCGGGAAACCCTTTTCAACTGGCTCGCGCCGGTCATTGCCGGGGCACGCTGCCTGGACCTGTTCGCCGGCAGCGGCGCGCTCGGGCTGGAGGCCTTGTCCCGGGGTGCGGCGCGCGTGGTGTTCGTCGAACAGGCGGCCGCCGCGGCCCGGGACTTGCGCCGGACCCTCGACAGCTTCGGCGATGGGCAGGCCGCGGCCGCCCACGTTCACACGGGAGACGCCCTCGGCTACCTGGCCGGCAGATCCGAGCGGTTTGACGTGGTATTCCTCGACCCGCCGTTCGCGGGCCCGCTGCTGGAAGCCGCCGCGGCGCGCCTGGAAAGCGGCGCCTGGCTGGTCCCGCAGGCCCGCATCTATGCCGAATGCGCCGCGCGCGGGGGACTGCCGCCGCTGCCCGCCGGCTGGCAGGTGCTGAAGGCGGGGCGCGCCGGTGAGGTCGGGTATCATCTGCTGGGGAGAACAGCTTGACCAACAACCGCCACGCCCTGTACCCGGGCACCTTCGATCCCATCACCAATGGCCATGCCGACCTGGTGCGGCGCGCCGCGACGCTGTTCGACCGGGTCGTGGTGGCGATCGCCAGCAATGCCGGCAAGGCGCCGCTGTTCGCGCAGGAGAAGCGCATGGAACTCGCGCGCCGGGTGCTCGCCGACCTGCCCAACGTGGAGGTCATGGGCTACTCCGAACTCACCGTGCAATTCGCGCACCGTCACAAGCTTTCGGTCATCATCCGCGGGCTGCGGGCGGTGTCGGACTTCGAATTCGAGTTCCAGCTGGCGAACATGAACCGGCATCTCGGCCGGGACATCGAGACCGTGTTCCTGACGCCCCAGGAACAGTTCACCTTCATTTCTTCTTCGCTGGTGCGCGAGATCGCCGTGCTGGGGGGCGACGTGCACGAGTTCGTGCACCCGATCGTGCTCGAGGAGCTGCGGAAGCTGCGGCGCGCCTGACTGCGGGTTCACCCTTGCGGCGCTTCGCGGCCGCCTTGCGGCGGCGGCGCGGCAGTCGCGGCAGCTTCAGGGGCTGCCCGGGCGCCGGCAGCTGGCCGGCGCGCGCGAGGTCCACGGCCCGCCACAGGTACCAGGCGGCCGCGCTGCGGTAGGGTGCCCAGCGCTCGCCGAACAGCGCGAGCGCTTTCGGCGGCGGCATCTTGCGCAGGCCATAGGCGAGGCGAAACCCGTAGCGCACGCCGAAGTCATCCACCGGCAGTACGTCGGGCCGCTGCAGCTGGAACATCAGCAGCATTTCCACCGTCCAGCGGCCGATGCCGCGCACCGCCGTGAGGCGCTCGATGATCTCGGGGTCGCTGAGCGCATGCAGAGCATCGCGATGCGGAACGATGCCGCTGAGGGTCTTCGTCGCGAGGTCGCGCAGCGCGGCGATTTTCGAGAACGAGAACCCGGAGGCGCGCAGCGCGGCGTCCTCGAGCGCCAGCAGCGCCTGCGGGTCGGGGAAGGCGCCCTGCCCGCAGTGGGTGATCAGCCGGTTGAGGATCGACTGCGCGGCCTTGCCGTGCAGCTGCTGGTGCGCGATGGCGCGGGCCAGCGCCTCGAAGGGTGACTGGTCCGTGCGCACGTCGAGGGCCAACGGTCCGGCGGCGGCGATCAGCCGTTTCATCACCGGGTCGACGCCGCCCAGATGGGCGACGATGAGCTCGCTCATGGCCTCATTCCTGGCAGCCGGGGCAGTAGTAGGTGGAGCGCTGGCCCTGGGTGAACGAGCGGATCGGCGTGGCGCACTTGCGGCAGGGCTGCGCCGCGCGCTCGTAGACGAACAGCTTCTGGCGAAAGTAGCCGGGATTGCCCTGCGGATCGACGTAGTCGCGCAGGGTCGTGCCACCGACGCGGATGGCCTGCTTCAGGACCTTGCGGATCGCGGCCACCAGCCGCGCCGCCTCTTCGCGCCGCAGACTGCGGCTCTGGCGTCGTGGCCGGATGCCGGCCTGGAACAGCACTTCGCTCGCATAGATGTTGCCCACGCCGGTCACCACCTGGCCGTTCATGATCAGCTGCTTCACCGAAACCTTCCGGCGACGGGACTTGCGCCACAGGTACCCGGCGTCGAAGGCCGCATCGAACGGCTCCGGCGCCAGTTTCGCGAGCAGCGGATGCCGCTGGGGATCGCCGGTCACGTAATGCAGGCTGCCGAAGCGGCGCGGATCGTTGAAGCGGACCGTATGGCCCGAGGCCAGCGCCAGGTCGACATGGTCATGGGCCGCAACCGGCAGGTCACTGGGCACGATGCGCAGGCTCCCCGACATGCCCAGGTGCCAGAGCACCGTGCCATGCGTGAGCCGCAGCAGCAGGTACTTGGCGCGCCGGTCGACGGACTCGACGCGCTGGCCGGCGAGCTTCTCGGGCAGCCGGGCATCCACGGGCCAGCGCAGGCGGTGGTCGTGAACGGTCAGTCGCAGGATGGTCTGTCCCGCAAGATGCGGTTCAAGTCCGCGGCGGGTGGTCTCGACCTCGGGTAGCTCGGGCATGCGTCCCTAGGGTACGGGTTTCGTACCACTGCCACCACAGCAGCGGCGGCAGGCCGCAGAGGATTTCCCGCAGCCGCTTGACGGCCGACACCGAGAGCGCCAGTTCGGTGCTGATGCCGAGCGCATGGCCGAACAGCACCAGGGCGCCTTCCTGCACGCCCAGACCCGCCGGCACGATGAAGGCCAGATGCCGCAACGCCTGGGTCAATCCTTCGAGCATCACGGCCGCCGGGGCACTCACCGGATGACCGAACAGGCGCAGCGCCCACCAGATCTCGAAAGCCGCGGACACCAGCGCCACCAGCTGCAGCGAGCCTGCCAGGCCGAGCGTACGCAGCCGGCCGAGGCAGGCGCGCAGGTCGGCATCGAGGGCAGCCGCGCCATCGGCTTCACGCAGCCCGACCATGGGTCCGAGGAAGCGCTCCAGTCGCTGGAACACCGAGCCGTAGCGCAGCAGCAGCAGCGAACCCAATGGAATCGGCAGGCTCAGGGCCAGCACGATCAGGACATCGCGATGGTTGCTCGCGGCACCACTGCTGAACAGGATCAGGGTGGCGGCGGCGCCGAACACGTACATCACGATCAGGGTCAGCAGGATTTCCACGATGACGGTGGCGCTCACGGGTACGGTCTGCAAATCCCGTTTGCGCATCAGGCGCACGCCGACCACGCCGCCGCCGACACTCGCGACCGGCAGCAGCCGGTCTATGGCCTCGCGCACCATGGTCACCCACAGCACCCAGCCGAAACCGGCCCGGTGGTGGGCATCGTAGGGACGCAGCAGCGCCCGCCAGCCCACGGCGTACAGCGCGAAGAACAGCAGGCGGTAGGGGACCGGCAGCAGCAGTGCCGCGCCGGCCCGTCGCCAGGTGTGCAGGATCGCGGGCACATCGGCGTGGATGACCAGCGCCACCAGCAGCGCGAGTCCGAGCAGACCCGCGATATATGCCGCGACCTTCAATCAGGCCTGAAGATCAGGCGACGCGGCGCATCACGCCGGTGGCATCGACGTCGAAGCGGGTGCCGCGCCAGGTCACGCGCCGGCAGAAGAAGCTCTGGAACCAGATGCCGAACAGCAGCACATCGCGCACCGGCAGCAGGTGCAGGTCCGCGAACAGCGGCCGCTCGCCGCCCAGACGGTACACCACGTGCAGGCCCAGTCGCGCGGCGACGGTGGCGCCGAACAGCGTCCAGCCCAGGGCATGAAGCGATTCCGACGCCGCCAGCAGCGCCAGGCCCCCGCAGCCCAGCAGCAGGCTGAAGGTGAGGAAGATCATCGTCACGCACAGCGGCCGGATGACACGCAGGGTGCGGATCCAGCGCAGTTCGTGACCGGTGAGCGAGCGCAGGTCCGGCTCGTCGTGCTTCGCCCGCAGCTCATAGGGGGAGAGCACGATGCGCAGCCCCTGCGCGCGCACCAGCTCCCCCAGCCGGTAGTCGTCGGCCAAGTGGTCCACGATGGCCTTGAGTCCCCCGATGTCCTCGAGCGTGGTGCGCCGCAGGCACAGGGTCTGGCCGGATGCGTAGCTCTCATGGCCGAAGAACCAGGCGAGCATCACCGAGGGGAAGTACCACTCGTTGTTGTACATGGCGCCCAGGCGCGACCACACCCGCGGCGTGGGCGAGTCCTGGGAGAGGCAGGTGACCAGTCCGACGCGCGCATCGTGCAGCGGCGCGGTGACCGTCGCGAGGTAGTCGGGGCCCACCTGGATGTCGCTGTCGGCGATCAGCAGCACCGGATGGCGGGCGGCGCCGAGCATGTTGATCAGATTGTTGCTCTTGTTGTTGTGGCCGTGGCGCTGGGGGTTGACCACCAGGTCGATGGGCAGGTCCGGGAACTCGGCGGTCAGGCGCGCCACCACCGCCAGCGCCGGATCGTTCGCATCCAGGGTGCCGAACACGATCTGAAACTGCGGGTAATCCTGCAGGCAGAAGGTGCGCAGCAGTTCATAGAGCCCGGGTTCGGCGCCGCACAGCGGCTTGAGCACCGTCACGGGCGGTCGGGTCGCCGGTTGCGGACGCGCGCGGGACACGTAGCGGCGCCAGGCGAGGGCCGCGACCAGTACGATCAGCGGATAGCCTGCTGCGATTGCGAGGCAGGCATATCCGCCGATCGCACCGGCGCTCATGCCTGGTGGGCCCGCAGGAAGCGGAAGAACTCCACGCCCTCGCGCAGCCGGCGCTTCATCATCTCCCAGCTGCCGAGCATTTCGCGCACGATCTCCCAGATCTTGCCGGGACGGAAGTAGAAGCGTTTGTAAAACACTTCCATGCTGTGGAAGATCTGTTCCTTGGACAGGTGCGGATAGCTGATCGCCGCCAGCTGCACGCCGCGGTCGTTGACCAGGTTCACCGCCTCGTTCTCCTGCAGCCAGCCGTTCTCCACCGCCTGGCGGTACAGCGTCGTGCCCGGGTAGGGCGCGGCGAGCGAGACCTGGATGGTGTGCGGGTTGATCTCCTTGGCGAAGTTGATCGTCTTCTCGATGGTCTCGGTGGTCTCCCCCGGCAGGCCCAGGATGAAGGTGCCATGGATCAGGATGCCGAGTTTGCGGCAGTCCTCGGTGAAGCGCCGCGCGATGTCGGTGCGCAGGCCCTTCTTGATGTTCAGCAGAATCTGGTCATCGCCGGATTCGTAGCCCACCAGCAGCAGCCGCAGGCCATTGTCCTTCATGACCTTCAGGGTCCTGTAGGGAACGTTCGCCTTGGCGTTGCAGCTCCAGGTCATGCCGAGTTCGCCCATGCCCCTGGCGATCGCCTCGACGCGCGGCAGGTTCGAGGTGTCCGTGAAGGTGTCGTCGTCGAACATGATCTCCTTCACTTCCGGCATGTTCTCCTTGATCCAGCGCACCTCCGCGATCACGTTCTCGGCCGAGCGCACCCGGTAGCGATGGCCGCCCACGGTCTGCGGCCACAGGCAGAAGGTGCACTTGGAGCGGCAGCCGCGCCCCGTGTAGAAGCTCACGTACGGGTGCTTCAGATAGCCGATGAAGTAATTGCGGATGGTCAGGTCGCGCTGATAGACGGGGGCGACGAACGGCAGGTCGTCCATGTTCTCGATCATCGCGCGCGGCAGGTTGTGCACGATCTTGCCCGCGGCATCCCGGTAGGAAAGTCCCTTGATGTCCGTGAGCGGCAGTCCCTGGGCGACCTCCTGGCAGGTGTAGTCGAACTCTTCCCGGCAAACGAAGTCGATGGCCGTGGTCGCCTTGAGCGAGCCTTCCGGATCCACCATCGACTTGGCGCCGACCAGTCCGATCAGCACCCGCGGATTGTCTTCCTTGAGCAGTTCGGCAAAGCGCGCATCGGTCGGAAAGGAGGGCGTGCTGGTGTGCATGATGACCAGGTCGTACCCGCGGGCGATGGCGCGGGTCTGTTCGACGGACAGTTCATCCGCCGGGGCATCCAGCACGCGCGAACCCGGGACCAGGGCCGCCGGTTGGGCCAGCCAGGTCGGGAACCAGAAGGACTTGATCTCGCGTTTGGCCTGGTACCGCGAGCCGGCGCCTCCGTCGAAGCCCTCGAAGGAGGGGGCCTGCAGAAACAAGGTCTTGAGCGGTACCGAAGAGACGGACTCGGGGGTCATTGGATCTTCCATGCGAAGCGGCTGCACAAATGATGGCCTGCGGCTGTTAAAAGGTGAAGTCATCGGCGGACTACTTTACAGGGTAAAGCCGATTTGAAAGCGTCCGGAAGGCCTGCCCGCCCTGTGGCGGCCCGAAACGGCCCCGCTCAGGGTGCTTTAAGGGTCTGAAGTCGAAGTGTTACGCTTGGGGTACTGCAGTGCAAACTAGACCGTAAAGGCACCCGCATGCGCCTCCATCCGACCGGAAAATTCGACAACCACGCCGCCGCCTACAGGCACATCGAGGTGCGGCCGCTGTCCGCGGCCATGGGCGCGGAAATCTGCGGCGTGCAGGCGGCGGAAGTGACCGACGCGCAGTTCGAGGAAATCCGTCACGCCCTGTTCCGGCACAAGATGATCTACCTGCGCGGGCAGCGGCTCACGCATGAGTCGCATGAGGCCTTCAGCCTGCGCTTCGGACCCTTCGCCGAGGATGCCTACACGCAGGGCGTCCCGGGGCATCGCAACGTGCATCCGCTCATCAAGGAGGCCGATGACCCCTCCAAGATGGTCTTCGGCGAGGGCTGGCATACCGATTCACCGTTCCTGCCTGAACCACCCGCCATCACCTCGCTGCGGTCGGTGCAGATCCCGCCCTTCGGCGGGGACACGACCTATGCGAACTCGGCGCTGGCCTACGCGAATCTGAGCGATGCCTACCGGCGCATGATCGCGGACCTCAAGGTGCATTTCTCACTGCGCGACGTGCTGCGCTCGGCGCAGGAGGCCGTGCAGGTGGGGGACAGTCCGATCGGCCAGCTGGCGGCCACGCGCGGCGCCGAGAAACTGTCCGAGAGCCTGCAGCGCAAGATCAAGGGCAACTGCCACCCGATGGTGCGGACCCACCCCGTGACCGGCGAGAAGGCGCTGTACGTGGACGCCTCGTATGCCATCGGCATCGAGGGTATGCACGATGATGAATCCGCACCCATCCTCAAGTACCTTGCGGAGCATCTGATCCAGCCGGTGTTCGCCTGCCGGCTGCGCTGGGAAACCAACATGCTCGCGATCTGGGACAACCGCCTGTGCGTGCACCAGGCCTATAACGACTACCAGGGCTACCGGCGCGAGCTGTACCGCACCACCGTGCGCGGAGAAAAGCCGGCCTGAATCCGCTCTAGGCGCCCAGCGCCGCGACTTTGCCCAGCGCCGCCTGCAGCGACTTCTCGGCCACCTCGGGTCCGAAGGCCACGCCTTCCACCGCGATCACCTCGACATCGGTGAGGCCGATAAAGGCCAGCGCCGCCCGCAGGTAGGTGTCCTGGAAATTCAGCGGCTGCATGGGTCCCTCGCTGTAGACGCCCCCGCGCGCGAGGGCGAGATACACTTTTCTGCCTTTTACCAGTCCCTCGGGGCCTTTCTCGGAATAGCGGAAGGTGACCCCGGGGCGCACGATGTAATCGATATAGGCCTTCAAGGCCGACGGAATGCCGAAATTGATCATGCCGGCCGCGATGACGATGACGTCGGCCGCGAACAGCTCCTTCAGCAATTTGTCGGAGAGGGCGAGCGCTGCTTTCTGCGTCGCCGAAAGATTCTCGGCCGGAGTATTGCGCGCCACGGCGAACGTGTCGTCGATGTGCGGCAGCGGCTCGTGCGTGAGATCGCGCAGCGTCACGGTGGAGCCCGGGGCATGCTTCGCCAGCTGATCGGCCAGCGCCCGTCCGACCTGGGTCGAATACGACGCGTTACGCGGGCTGGATGTGATGAGCAGGATGTGACTCACTGAAAGCTTCCTATGGTTTCGGATTCACGACCGTATCCGCTGCTAGCATGAATACTATGCGGCATAGTGGCAAGCAGCCCCGATCCCAGCCTTTTTCTGATTTCCTGCCGGCCAACTGATGCGCGCATCCGAGACCTCCCCACCCCTGCTGAATCGCTGGACGGTCGCTGCCGCGGTGGCGGGGAACACCCTCGAGTTCTACGATTTCCTGACGTACTCGACCTTCGCGGTGTTCATCGGCCAGGCGTATTTCCCGAGCGGCAGCGCGTTTGCAAGCCTGCTGCTGACCCTCGCCACATTCGGCGTGGGCTTCGTCACGCGGCCCCTGGGCGGTCTCATCCTGGGCGCCTATGCCGATCGGGCCGGTCGGCGTCCGGCTCTGGTGCTGACCATCACTTTGATGACCGCCGGCACGCTCGCGCTGGCCCTGACGCCGACCTACGGCACGATCGGCGTCCTGGCACCGCTGATCCTGATCGCGGGACGACTGGTGCAGGGGCTGGCGCTGGGCGGGGACTTCGGACCGGCCACTGCACTGCTGCTCGAATGTGCGCCGGCCGGGCGTCGCGCGCTTTTCGTGAGCTGGCAGAACGCCAGCCAGGGGATCGCGATCTGCGCCGCGGGACTCGTCGGATTGCTGTTATCGCTGCTGCTGCCTGTTCAGCAGCTGGCGCAGTGGGGCTGGCGACTGGCGTTTGCCGTGGGGCTGCTGATCGTCCCGGTCGGTCTCTACATGCGGCGCCGTCTGCCGGAGACGCTCGAGGCGCCGGGCTCCCATGGCGGCCGGGCGGTGCTCGGGTTGTTGTGGCGCCGCCATCGGCAACTGGTCGTGCTGGGCGTGCTGATCATCCTGTGTCTGACGGTCACCGCCTATCTGACGTCCTACATGACGACGTATGCGCTCACCTCGCTGGGGATGGCGACCTCGGATGCCATGCTCGCCACCATCACCACCGGGGTGTTCATGGGGGCCGGTGCGCTGTGGGGTGGACAGCTGTCCGACCGCTTCGGCATCACGCCGGTGATGATCGTGCCGAGAATCGTGCTGACGCTCGCCGTCTATCCGGCGTTCCTGCTGCTGGTGAAATTCCCGCGCACCGGCGTGCTGGTCGGCGTCACCGCCCTGATTACGACGCTGGGCGCGCTCAGCGCCGCCGCCGCGACGGCGGCGCTGGCGGCCGCGTTCCCGAACTCCGTGCGCAGTTCAGGCACCGCGGTTTGCTACGCGGCTTCAGTCAGCATCTTCGGCGGCACGACCCAGTTCGTCATCACCTGGCTCATCGGTGTCACCGGCGATCGGCTGGCGCCGGCCTACTATCTGATTGCCGCCAGCCTGGTGAGTCTGTGGGCCATGTTCCGTCTGCCGGGGCAGCACCGGTTAGAAAGGGTGTTGATCTGAGCTGTTACCAAATGCTTTTGAGCTGTGCTGTTGCCCGCAGTCTCTCGTCCATTGTCACGAGGGGCACATCACGCACCAGTGCAGTGGCCGCGATTATCCGGTCTGCTGGATCGCCTGGAAAAGTGTCACCAAATTGGCCAGCGTGCTCGGCGATTTCATCGGTGATGGCCTCAATTCGGTATTCCGGCAATTGCCGGACCTGTGACAGCCATTCTGAGACTGACACTCTAAAGCGTAATCGACCACGGCGCTCGAGGGTCTTTATCTCAAAAATCGAGATGCTGGATATGAGCAACTCATCGCGTAGGCAGTGCTGTTTGAGCGCTTGCCTTGCTTTGCGCGAGAACTTTTTTGTATCCCCATTTACCCACCAAACAAGTATGTGGGTATCCAGAAGGATCACTTGTTAGCGTCCCATTCTTCCGGCGGATACACCGGTTCAGTCACGTATCCGAAATATTCCACCAAACCCCGCAGGTGCTTCCGGAGACTCTCGACGCTCTCGCTCGAGCTCTTCGGTCCCGATATTTCAGCGATAACCTCGCCGCGTGAAGTTACCCGGATGCGTTCACCGCCGCGGGCCCGGGCCAGATAGGACGGCAGATTTTGTCGCAGGTCGGAAACCTTGACGTCGGTCATTATGTACATCTGAATTGTACAGCGATTTGTACATTTAAACCGTACTCTTAGGCTCGAAGGAATACAACCACATCAAGCCCGTGGAGCGGGACGCGTCCTGCTCTGACTCATTGATTTAGCTGGGGAATGGGGTCACATGCGTAGTAACACCCGTTAGAAAGCAGAAGGCCCGGACATGCCGGGCCTTCTGCATCAGTCGCGGACGCGCTGCGCTTACTTGATCTTGGTCTCTTTGTAAGAGACGTGCTTGCGCAGCACCGGATCGTATTTCTTCACTTCCATCTTGTCCGGGTGCAGCCGCTTGTTTTTCGTGGTGACGTAGAAGTGGCCGGTACCACCCGTGGACAGCAGTTTGATCTTCTCGCGCATGATTGGGACTCCTAGATCCTCTCGCCCTGCGCGCGCAGTTCGGCGACCACCACATCGATGCCTTTCTTCTCGATCGTGCGCAGGCCGTGGGTGGACACGCGCAGCGATACCCAGCGCTTCTCCGATTCCAGCCAGAAACGCTGGCTGTGGAGGTTGGGCAGGAAGCGGCGGCGGCGCTTGTTGTTCGCGTGCGATACGCGATTGCCCGTGGTCGGGCCCTTGCCAGTGATCTCGCAGACGCGGGACATAAACTTAACCTTCCGGATCAATTGGTTACGGAATGCCGGAGGAGCCCGACAGTCCGCTGGGGCCGAGCTTTATACCAGCCGTAGGGGCTTCCCGCAAGGCACCGGCATCCGATCGGGCCGGTCCCGACGTACAATGGTGCCAGGCCCAAGGTGGGGCCAGGGCACAGAGGTGGCGTACGGTGGACCCGAACGAGGGTTTTTTCCCGGAGCGCGAAGTTCTGCGGGCGCGACGGCTGGGGGCGATGGCCGAGCCGCCCGTGAACCCCGCCCGGGTCCGCGACGAGCGCGTGGCGGTGTGGATTTCCGTGTCGGTCGCAATCTGCACGCCGGTATTCTGTGGGCTCGCCGGTATCTGGAACGGGCACATCACTCACGGGGCGCTCAACATCCTCATAGAGGCCCTGTCGCTGGTGCTCGTGGCCTGCGCCGCGATCGTGGCCGTGAAGTTCTGGCGGACCTTCTTCCCGAGAACCTAAGTACCCGCAGCGCAGGGAGATCCGGATGCGTTATGCCAGGCCATGGCAGCTTTGCGTATTGATGATGATCGCGGGCTGCGCGACCCACCCCGAGAAAACCGCGAATGCCGGCCCTGACGTGGTGTGCCACTCGGAGCAGACGGTCGGCTCGCTGATCACCAGACCCGCGTGCACGACCCGCGCGCAGCGTGCGGCCCAGCAGGCCGATCTCGGCGACCTCAGGCATGAGGTCGGATCCGGAGCGGGGTTTTCCGGCCGCCCGGGCGCTCCGTCCGCCCAGTAGTCGGTCACGGAACCAGCCCGCGGGCATCGCGCAGGCGCGGGTGGGATCAGCGTCCCGCCGGACCCGCGCCGTTTGTGGTTCCGACGACATTTTCGCGCAGGGACGTGTCTAGAAACAGGGTATTCAATTGGATGTCCCTTTCTGCTTGCAGCTGCGCCATCCTCTGCGCCTGCGTCTGGCCTTGAGTTGCACACCCCATGAGCAGCGCAGCACCCCCGAAACTCAAACAAAGTTCGACCTTGTTCATTCGACTCCACCTTATCTGCGAAATCGTCAGTGCCCAATATCGGCCACATGGCCAAATCTGATGCCAGAGTATCGCCCCTGCTGGGCGTTGTCCGCCATTGGGATCGTGGATGGGCGGGGCAGACGGAGTGGGGGCGGATCTTTCAGGTCTAAAGCAGCCCTCGTTCGGCAAAAAATTTGAGCTCTCTGCTTTTTGCGGAACGTGGACTTCTCTGATATTTGGACCGCACATCTTAGTCCACATATTTTCTTGACTACTTGGCCGCAAGAGCCTTAAGCATCGTCGCATTGTCGATATGGAACTGAGCGCGCACGATCCTGCCGTCCCGTACCTGCCACAAATGAACGACGGGGACCCGATAGTGGGTGCCGGTGGTATTCACGGTGCCTTCAGTCCAGCCGACAGCAGCGACATGATCCCCGGCATCGATGAGCCGCTCAAACACCAGCGTCGAGTTCACGCGAGAACCGAGCTGTCCGAAGAACCGGCGCGCCTCCTCGTGTCCCCGGTAGGAGCCGCCCCACGGTAGCGCCTTCGATTGCTCGAACTCCACATCCTCGGAAAGCAGTCCGAAGATAGTGGCCATGTCGCGGCGGCGGAACCCTTCATAGAGTGCTTCGACCAGTCTAACCGCGGCGCTCGACTCGCGCGGTGGAGTGGCCGATCTCGCCGGCAGGGACTCGATACAGCGCTTGAGAGCCGCGAGTTCATCGTCCATCAGACGCATGCCAGCCTCGAATACCTCCGCCGGCATGGGGTCTGGCTTGGGGAGGGTGATCATGTAAACGGACTCAGACGGGCCGGCGGGCACGATGCGGGCGCTCACCCCCCAGACGCCCTCGTTTGCGTCGAGGAACTCATGATCGAGGATCCCGCCTGCGCGCTCGTAGCGTGGCGCCAGGATGGCCTTGCCGCGAGGAGTGTCCATCTCCCACCGTCCACCGTCGAGCCGACGGATGGCCTTCACGTTGTGGACTGCCCATTGGGGCATGCTGTGGGGATCGGCAATGAAGTCAAAGCTCTCGTCGGCACAGCGCCCGATCTGGATCGTCTTGGTCACGGTCATGGACATGGCAGTCTCCTTAGATCATCACTCGAATGTCGGCTATCACCGCTCGCTTCTATGGTCGTCATCCGCACCGGGCCATCGTCGTGCGGCTCAAGTCGTGGGCATTCCCTTCAGGTCATGAAGGGCAACGAGCCTCTTGAGGGTCGCCATGAGCGCCTCGCGTTCTCTCACCGAAAGGGCGGAGAAAAACTCCTCATCGTTGCGATCCGCGAGTGCCGCCAGCGTGGGCACCAACGCACGACCGGCAGCGGTGAGTCCCACATCCTGGAACCGACGGTCCCGATCAGCCTCGGCGCGGCTCGCAAGGCCCTTGCGCACCAGGCGGTCAATCAGCTTCGACACCGCCCCGCGGGTCAAACCGGTGGATGTAGCAATCCTTCCCGGAGAGGTCTCGCCGACCTCGTAGAGCTCCCTGAGGATCACCCACTCGGCGACCGTGGCACCGCTGCCAGCGAGCTTACGCGCGAAGCTGTGTGACACGTGGTTGGACACGAACCTGAGCCAGAAGCCGGTATGGTTGACGAGAGCACTTACCTTGGGTGCGGACGCGGTTGTCATGGGCGCCATACTAGTTTCCTAGACAACAGTTGTCAAGGATATTAATAATCGATGCTGTAATCCGTAGAGCTCGGTGTGCAGCTCATCCGGCCCGTGCTGGGATCGACGTTCAGGGCGGCCTCCGCAGGCGGGGGGGGCGGAACGCTACGGCAGATGGGAAAACTCTGTGAAGTACAAACGGCGGCTAATGGCACCGCGCTGCAGCGCCATCAACCGCACTCCACATATCAGAGAAGTCCCGATTCCGCGAAAGACATGCACCGGTCACCCCCGACGATGAGGTGATCCAGCACCCTTACATCCACCAGTGCCAGCGCATCGCGCAGCCTCTGCGTAATGAGCTCATCGGCCTGACTGGGTTCGGGCACTCCAGAAGGATGGTTGTGCGCGAGAATGAGCGCCGCGGAATTACGGGCGAGTGCCTGGCGGACCACTTCGCGCGGATGGACGCTGGCGCCATCGATCGTGCCCCGGAACAGTTCCTCGAAGGCGATCAGGCGATGCCGGGTATCCAGGTGCAGGCAGCAGAAGACCTCGTAAGGTCGATCGCGCAGCTGCGCGAGCAGGAAGCCGCGGGCGCTATCGGGAGACTCCAGCGCCGGACCGGTCTTGAGCGTCTCGCGGTAGTGGCGACGGGCCAGCTCCAGGGCGGCCTGCAGCATGCAGTACCGTGCGGGCCCGAGGCCCGGGCCGGCGAGCGCCTGATCGCGGCCCGCGCACAGCAGTTCCCGCAGCGAACCGAACCGCGCCAGCAGCTGGTGGGCCAAGTCGACCGCCGTGCCGCCGCCGTGGCCGGTGCCGAAGAAGACCGCCAGCAGTTCGGCATTGGACAGGCTCTGCGGACCCTGCTCCATCAGTTTTTCGCGCGGCCGCTCGGAAGGCAGCCAGTTGCGGATCGACATGGGCGCAAGTGTCTGATCCACGGTGGCCTTAGAACCAGTGGTTAATTGGATGCAGATATGGTCATTTGCGTCGGCGGCGGAGCGGGCCGGATAATGGCCCGAGAGAGGTCCTATGCACGGCAAACACATCCTGCTCGGCGTCACCGGTGGCATTGCCGCCTACAAGAGCGCGGACCTGGTGCGCCGGCTGCGCGAGCGCGGCGCCGAGGTGCAGGTGGTCATGACCGATGCCGCCCGCGAATTCGTCACGCCCATGACTTTCCAGGCCCTTTCCGGCCGGCAGGTCCGGACCGATCTGTGGGATCCCGGGGCGGAAGCCTCGATGGGGCACATCGAACTCGCCCGCTGGGCGGACCTGGTGCTGATCGCGCCGGCGAGCGCCGACTTCCTGGCGCGCCTGGCCGGCGGTCGCGCCGATGACCTGCTGGCGACGACCTGTCTGGCGACTGCCGCGCCGATCGCCCTGGCGCCGGCGATGAATCAGCAGATGTGGGCCAATGCCGCGACCCAAGCGAACGTGGCGCTGCTGAAGGATCGCGGCGTGCACGTGTTCGGTCCCGGCACGGGCGACCAGGCCTGCGGCGAGGTGGGCGCGGGCAGGATGCTCGAACCCATGGAGCTTGCGGCGCTCAGCGACGCGGTGCTGGTGCCGACCGGGGTGCTCGGCGGCCGGCGGGTACTGGTCACGGCGGGTCCGACCCGCGAGCCGATCGATCCGGTCCGTTTCATCAGCAACCGCAGTTCCGGCAAGATGGGTTTCGCGGTCGCGCAGGCCGCGCGCGAGGCCGGCGCGCGGGTGGTCATGATCTGCGGTCCCGTGTCGCTGGCGACCCCGGCCGGCGTCGAGCGCATCGACGTGGAGAGCGCCGCGGACATGCTGCTCGCGGTGCAGGCGCAGGTGCAGCCGGATGACATCTTCATCTCCACGGCCGCCGTCGCCGACTACCGTCCGGCGCAGGCCGCGGACCACAAGATCAAGAAGACCGAGGAGAACCTCGCGCTGCAGATGGCGCGCACCACCGACATCATCGGCACGCTCGCCGGCGGCGCCCTGCGTCCGGCGTTCGTCGTGGGTTTCGCGGCCGAGACCGATGCCGTGGAGCAGAACGCGCGCTCGAAGATGCTGCGCAAGAACCTCGACATGATCGCCGCGAACGAGGTCGGTCACGACAAGGCCTTCGACTGCGCCGACAACGAACTCATCGTGCTGTGGCGCAACGGACGCAAGCTCCTGCCGCGCAACGCCAAGACGCAACTCGCGCGCGAGCTCATCGAACTCATCGCCACGGTATTCGCCGAACGGTGCGCGGATGCCGCGCGCGCCGCGGCGCTGCCCGCCGCCGCCACCAAAGGTTGACCATGGACGCTGTGACCCGCCGGCCCTCGCTGAAGGTGCGGATCCTCGATGCGCGCGTGGGACAGACCGTGCCGCTGCCCGCCTACGCCACCGCGGGCTCCGCGGGCATGGACCTGCGGGCCTGCCTGGATGTTCCGGTGCCGCTGGCACCGGGTCAGACGCACCTGGTGCCGACGGGCCTCGCCATCCATATCGATGACCCGGGCTACGCGGCCGTGATCCTGCCGCGCTCGGGCCTGGGTCACAAGCACGGCATCGTGCTCGGGAACCTGGTCGGGCTGATCGACTCGGACTACCAGGGGCAGCTGATGGTCTCGATGTGGAACCGCGGCCCGGCGGCCTTCACCATCGAACCGGGCGAGCGCATCGCGCAGCTGGTCGTGGTGCCGGTGATGCAGGTGCAGCTGGAAGTGGTCGCCGACTTCACCGCCAGTGCGCGCGGCAGCGGCGGATTCGGACACTCCGGACGGGGTTAGCGGACGGCCGCCTGTGCGGCGCGCAATTCCTTGTAGCGGTCGATGTCCGCCTGGAACTGGGCCTGGGTTTTCACCTCTTCCTCCTGGCTCGAACTCAGTGCCGCCTTCTGGGTGCGGATGTCGTTCAGCGTGTGCACCATCTGCTCGGCCAGATCGTCCGGCATGCGACGGGCATCGGGGCGGCTGCTGTAGGGCTTGAAATTCTGGGCCCGGGTCTGCAGGGCCGCCAGCCGCTCCCCGAGTGAGGCGACGTACTGTTCGGCGGCGACGCGCTGGCCCTGGATCTGCAGCAGCCGCTCATCGCGCAGCTGTTCGATGTCCTTGACCGAGGTATAGGTCGCCAGCAGGAAGTTGTCGTGCTGTTTCTGTCGGGCCGCCTGATCGGCCGCCGCGCTTTCCGCTGCCAGCTGGGCGGCGGACTTGGTGGCATCCTTGTGGCCGATCTGCACGCCTTCCTTGTTGAGGATCGTGCTTTCCTTCTGGGCGTACTGCGGGGGAATGGAGTCCCCGTAATGCACGACGCCCTGGTCGTCCACCCATTTATATGTGGTACCCGCTGCCCGGGCGCTAGCGGCAAGGCCACCGGCCCCCAGGCAGGCAATGGCAATACTCAAGGTTACGGCAGAGGAAAGTCTTGGCATGGGTCCTGGCGCATCATCGCCCGGTCGTCCGCGGCGGTGCAAGTGTCAGCAGACGCCAAATTGTGCGCGGTAGGCTTTCAATGCCGTGAGCTGTTGCGCAGAAACGCGAGTGCGGCCGTCCGGCGGGTTCTCCAGGGCCGCGAGCAATTGCCCAAGTGTGAGAATGCTCACACAGCGGACCCCGTGGGCTGCCTCAAGCTCCTGCACCGCGGAACGTTCCGTCAGACCCCGTTCCTGCCGGTCCAGCGCCAGCAGGATGGCCGCGGGCGTGGCGCCGGCACTGCGGATCAGCTCGATCGCCTCGCGTTTGGCGGCGCCGTCGGAGACCACGTCATCGACGATGACGACCCGGCCCCCGAGAGCCGTGCCGACCAGGCTGCCACCCTCGCCATGGTCCTTGGCCTCCTTGCGGTTGAAGGCGAAGGGGACGTTGCGCCGGTGACTTTCGGCCAGGGCAATGGCGGTGGCCGTGGCCAGCGGGATGCCCTTGTAGGCGGGGCCGAACAGCATGTCGTACTCGAGGCCCGAGCCGACCAGGGCCGCCGCGTAGCAACGGCCGAGGACACGGGCCGCTTCGCCGTCGCTGAACAGGCCGGCGTTGAAGAAGTAGGGGCTCCGACGCCCGGACTTCAGGGTGAACTCGCCGAAACGCAGGGCCTCGCGGGAGAGCGCGAGATCGATGAATTCGAGCTGGTAGTTGTGCATGATGGTCACTTTTCCGGAGCAGCGGATTATTACATCGAAACCCAACCACCGATGGGCGAAGGCGGCAGCGGTCTATCTTCAGCCCCGGGTTGTGTCCATGCTGTTTCTGGGCTTCGGCAGTGGTCTGCCGTATTACCTGGTCTATGGAACGCTCTCGGCCTGGTTGCGCCAGGACGGCATCGCGCGCGGCACGATCAGCATGCTGGCCTGGGTGAGCCTGATCAGCACGTTCAAGTTCCTCTGGGCACCGTTCGTGGATCGCGTCCGGATTCCGGGTCTGACCCGGTGGCTCGGACGGCGTCGCAGCTGGATGATGGTGGGGCAGGTGGGGATCATCGTGTCACTGGCCGACCTGTGCACTGCACACCCTGCCGCGAACCTGGTCCAGGTGGCACTGGGCGCGCTGCTGCTGGCGTTCTTCATGGCCACCCAGGACATCGCCATGGATGCCTGGCGCATCGAGTCGGCGCCGGATGAGGAGCAGGGCGCGATGGCGGCGGCCTACCAGGTCGGCTATCGGGCCGCGATCATCTGCAGCACGGCCGGGGCCCTGGGCCTGGCCCAGGTTGCCGGGTGGCACGTCAGTTACGCGACCATGGCGGCACTGGGGTTCGTCGGGGTGATCACGACGCTGATGGTACGCGAGCCGCATCCGCGCACCGCTGCCGTGGGCGCACATCAGGAACAGCGGGTGCGCGAGTGGCTGGCGGGGCGGGCGCATTGGCCGCACTGGGCGCAGGCCGTGGGGGCACAGTTCGTCGGTGCCGTGGTGTGTCCACTGACGGATTTCCTGGGCCGGTTCCCGGTGCGGATCGCCGCACTGCTGCTGTTGCTGATCGGCAGCTACCGGCTGACCGATTTCGCCATGGGCGTCATGGCCAATCCCTTCTACATCGATCATGGCTACACGCTCGGCCAGATCGCGACCGTGGTGAAGTTCGTCGGTCTGGCGCTGTCGATGTTCGGTGTGGTGCTCTCGGGCGTCATCATCGCGCGCTTCGGGATCGTGCGGGCGATGATCCTGGGGAGCGCCCTGATCATTTCATCGAACCTGGCATTCTCATGGCTCGCCACCACCCAGGGCCCCACGATCATCGGGCTGGGTTTCGCGAATGGGCTGGACGCCATGGCGCTGGCGCTGCACGGCACGGCCTTGATCGCTTTTCTGTCGGCGTTGACCAGCGCCCGCTATACTGCTACGCAGTATGCCCTGTTCTCATCGCTGTACGCTCTGCCGGGCAAGGTGCTCGAGGGTGCCTCCGGCCATGTCGTCGACCGGATCGGCTATCCCCACTTCTTCCTGTACACGGCCAGCCTGAGCCTGCCCGCACTGCTGCTGATCTTCCTGCTCACGCGGCCGGCGCACCGGCATGCCCTGCCCGGCGTGGCAGCGGCAAAAACCTAGTTGCTGTCGAAGATGTCGATGCCGTCGAGGGATCCGGTCCGGTTGAACGAACCGGGCCGCAGGTCGCTGTCGTCGGCGTAGCGGTCGAAGTGCAACCGGCCCTCGTCGGCCTCGACGTCGGCGGAATCGCTCCAGTCCTCCGAAGGGTCGGCGGCCTCGAGCGCGCGCTCATCGCACCAGGCCCGCCAGTCTTCCCGATCGAGTTCCTCGAGCGTGCCGTCGACGTACTGCACCTCGATGGTGCCGTCGTCGTCATCCACGGCGACGATTTCAAATGGTGCGCCGCCGTTCAATCGGAACCAGGCGCCGACGCCCGGATGCATAGTCGCCATCGTAAACCCCCTTGCCGGATTCCTTACAACAGCCGCACGTGATTCTGGCCGCGTTGGTATGCTCTCGCACGCCAAATGCGTAGGGTTTCATGTTGCGCCTAGTTCCGAGTGCTTTCAAGAATAACGCGTCGCATCGGACAAGCTCGCGCTGCAGGATAACTGCCGGTCGGGATCACCCCTTTGATTGACCAGGTCGTCAAGTTCTTCATCGTGTTCTTCGTGGTGGTGGAGCCGCTGTCCATTGCCCCGGTGTTCGTCAGTCTCACCGCGGGCACCACGGCCGAACACCAGCGCCGGATGGCCATCAAGGCGGTGTCGATCTCGGCGCTGATCCTGCTGGCGTTCTCCCTGATCGGCACGCCGTTCCTGGCGGCGATGGGCATCAGCATCCAGGCATTCCGCATCTTCGGCGGACTGCTGCTGTTCCTGATCGCGCTGGAGATGGTGTTCGCGCACGAGTCCGGAACGCGCACCTCGAGAGACGAGCAGGCCGAGAGCCGGCGGCGTGCCGACGTGTCGGTGTTTCCGCTCGCCTTTCCGCTGATATCCGGGCCCGGGGCGCTGGTCACCATCCTGCTGTGGTTCGGGCCGCTGCCGATCACGGCGCATCCGGTGCAGTTCGTGGCCATGGCGGCCTGCGTCGCGCTGGTGCTGCTGATCACCCTGGCGGTGATGCTGGTGGCGGCGCCACTGATGCGCACCATGGGCGTCACGGGCACCAACGTCGCCAATCGCCTCTTCGGCGTCATTCTCGGCGCGCTCGCGGTGCAGTTCGTGATCGACGGTATCCGCGCGAGTTTCTAACGCCGCCGGAAGGCCAGATCCCAGACCCCGTGGCCGAGGCGCTCGCCGCGACGTTCGAACCGGGTCGGCTGGCGGGACTGCGGACGCGGCACGTAGCCGTCATCGGGCGCCAGGTTCTCAAGTTGCGGGCACCCACGCAGCACCTCGAGCATCTGCCGGGCATAGTCTTCCCAGTCCGTCGCCGCCCGCAGCACGCCGCCGCTGTGCAGCCGCGTCGCCAGCAGCGCGACGAATGCCGCGTTCAGCAACCGCCGTTTGTGATGCCGCTTCTTGTGCCAGGGATCGGGGAACAGCACCAGCAGCTCCTCGAAACTGCCCTCGGGCAGCTGCTCGGCGACGACCTCGACCGCATCGTGATTGCTGAGTCTGATGTTGGTGATGCCCAGGCGCTCGATTTCCAGCAGCACGCGCCCGACGCCGGGGCGGTGGACCTCCACGCCCAGGAAATCCGCCTCGGGACGCCGCTGCGCCATCTGGATGAGGTTGTCGCCGTTGCCGAAGCCGATCTCGACGATCCGCGGCGCCTTGCGGCCGAACAGCGCGTCCAGATCGCAGCGCTGCGGGCTGTACTCGAGTCCGAATCGCGGCCAGAGGCTGTCGAGGGCCCGCTGCTGGCCCTCCGTCATGCGTCCGGCGCGCAGCACGAAGGAGCGCACGCCGCGGGGATGTGTGAGGATGCTCATCGGCCGAAGGTCGGTACCTGCACGATCAGTTGTGCACCGGCTCCGCAGCGCAGTTCGGCCCGGGTGTGCAGGAACACCGGACGCTGGTAGGCCCCGTGACCCGCGTCGATCCCCGCCAGCACCGGAATCGACAGCGACTGCGCGAAGCGTTCCAGTACCGCCGGTCCGAGGTTGCTCCTGTCGGCCTCCGCGCCGCCGATAAAGGTCCCGAGCAGGATCGCCTTGAGATTGCGCAGCACGCCGGCCTGGCGCAGCTGCTCGAGAATGCGGTCGATGCGGTAGCCGCGCTCGCCGATGTCCTCCAGGAACAGCATTCCGGATGGACGGCGCTGCAGCGCCGTGCCCAGCGTGCTCTGGAGCACGGTCAGATTGCCGCCCGTGAGTCGGCTGGTCAGGGTCTGCCGGCGCCGGGCCGCGGCGTTGAGCGGCACCAGGTCGGCGAACAGCGTCTGCCGCGCGCCCCCGAACAGCACGGCGGCAAGTTCCGCCCGCTCCTCCTCGCGCACATCGACGCTGCCGAGCCGGTCCAGCAGCGGCCCATGCAGCGAGGGCCAGCCCCAGAACAGGTTCAGCAGCTGGTGCAGGGTGGTCGCGTCGCTATAGCCGATCAGGAGCTTCGGCCGACGCGGCGGCTGCAGGGCCTGCAGACGCTCGATGATGCGGATCGCGCCGTAGCCGCCGCGCACGCACCACACGGCGCGGGAGTCGCGGGCGTAGAGCGCCTTGCGCAGCTGTCGGAACCGGATCGCATCGGTGTTCGCGCACAGCAGGTCCTCGCCGAACAGATCCTGCGGTACGCGGGGCACGAGGCCGGCGCGTTTCAGGAAGGCGATGCCGTGCTCGAGCTGCTCGGCCGTGCAGCGGAACCCTGGCGCGATGACATCGACTACGTCTCCGGGAGCGAGTAACGGTTGCGGCATGCGTGTGACTTCGGCCAATCCAAGCGGTCCGCCATTCTACCCTGCGCCTTATGTGGCAGAATCAAGCACATATGGCTCAGGGCATGGTTATCTGGTTACTGCTGCTGTTGGCGGCGGTGGCCGCTGCGGTATGTGTGTGGCTGCTGCTGCGAGGACGCCCCTCTGCAACCCCCCTGGCGCCGGCCGCTTACCCCGTCGAACCGGTCGCGACCTCCGCCCCCCCGCCCCCCCCCGCCCCCCCCCCCCAAA
>DATJTJ010000015.1:0-4116 GCA_035503515.1 Steroidobacteraceae bacterium | reverse complement strand
ACGGGAGCCATTCTGGAGGGCTCAGAACAGTTCCAGCACCTCGCGCAGACGGCGGGCCTGCCGCGCGACAACCACTGAGCTGCCTGCACTCATGGCGTGACCGTGATCTCGGTGCGGCGTCGTGCCGGATCCGTGATGCCGTCCGCGTGTTCCGGGTCGGTGCTGCTCCCGAGGGTCAGTGTGGTGGCGGCCGGAATTCCGAGCTTTCTGATGGCGGCGGCAAGCTGATGAACCCGCAGTTCCCCGATATCAGGGATTTCCGCGACCACGGTGCCATCCGACAGCAGTGTCGCCCCGCGATAACCCAGGACGAGCATCCGGTGCGCGCCGATGGCGCGGGCGTACTGCACGGCCTCCAGCGCCTTGCCGATGGTCTTGCCCGCCACTTCGGAATCAAAGTCGTAGGTGAGCGTGAACGTCCGCACCTGGAATGGCGGTGACGGGGTAGAGACCGGCGCCGGACCCGGAGGGGGTCGCAGCGCCGAGGCGGCCGTGTTCGGACCGGGACCGCGCCGGCCTTCAATGTGGTACCGAGGGTCGGCGGGCAGCATGGCGTTGCATGACGGGTCCAGCTCCCGCATCGGTGAGATCACGGGCGGATTCGGCAGCGGGCTGCCGTCGGCCGATCCGGACGGCAGGGGTGATTGCGGATAGTCCGAGGTCAGTGGAATGCCGCCGCAGATGCGCGGCCCGGGCACCACCCTGCCCTCCACCAGCACCTTGTGTCCGAGATAGGGCGGCGACCAGCCGCCGGAGTCCGTCTGGATGCCCAGAAAGTAGCGCTCGCCGCCGTAATCGGCCATCCAGCACGGCACCGTGGTCGTGTCCTGCAGAATGGGACAGGTTACGAAGTTGCGACGCGAGTCATCGGCATGGGCGGGCACGCTGCAGACGCCCATCGTGATCGCCGCGGCCGCCAGCGTGAGGGTGTTGCGCAGGGTCATCTCAGAGCACACTCAGGAAATTCACCAGGTCGTCCTTCTCGCGTTGCGTCAGGGCCATGTTGAAGCGTCGATCGTAGAAGTCCACGAGCGCCCGCAGGTCCTCGGCCGAACCGTTGGCAAAGTAGGGAGCGCGTGCCGCGAGGCTGCGCAATTGGCCCATCACGATCGAGCCTACGTCGAAGCATTTGCCGGAAATGAGCGCGCGACCCGGGTCGTGGGTGTAGATGACACGGCCCAGGAAAGGGTGCGGACGCGCGTTGGGACTGCAGACGACCTTGAACAGCGGCAGATCCGACGTTGCATCGCTGTCCGGGGAATACAGCGGTTCGCCCGCCCAGGGTTCATTGGTCGTTCCCAGATCGGCCCATCCGGCCGAAGCGTCGGTTCCGACCATCTGCAGATTGTGGCAGGTGACGCAGGTGCGCTTGGCGGGATTCCCCAGGCCGACCGTGTTGATGTGGGCGACATCGCGGATCCAGAACGGCCGGGTGAAAAAGACGGCATAGCCGCGCATCACCGAAGCCCGGAAATCCGCGCGTGCCAGCGCCTGATTCTGCTGCCGGTTCTGCCATACGTCGAAGTTCTTGAACACCGGCTTGCCGAAGTTGTCTCCCAGCACGCCGGTCGGAGAGGTCTCGAGGTTGCGGGCTCCCAGCGCCGGCGGCATGTCGGCGGCGGCGAAATCATCCCCGGCGCGGTCGATGCCCTGGGCGACGAAGACCTGTGACTCGAATTGCACGATCTGGGTGAGCTGCGTCTCGGTCGGTGGCGTCCTGCTCTGCAGATGATCGTGGGCCGAATCGATCGCCTGCGTCCGCAGCGTCGGCTCGCGCGCATCGGACATGATGTTCATGGCCGAGTACGCGCCGGTTTGCGGATCCTTGTCCATCACCATGCCCATGCGCTTGGCATTGAAGGGGCCGGCACCGCCGAACGTCGTGCCGCCCGCATCGGGCGCCACGTACTCGAGGTTGCCGACGACCCGGGGCCGCCGGTACACCGAGATATGCGGGTCGGCGCTGTGCAGACCGTAGACCGGGCTGGTGTTGCAGCCGGTGGGATCGCGAACGACTTCGATGGTGAACTCGGGCTCGACCGGTGAGCCATCCGGTCCCGCATGGCGCGGCCAAGGCAGGGACACCCGGAACAGGCCGCGCTTGAGCAGCAATGAATGGGATGCGGGATCACCGGCGGGAAGATCCGGACAATTGGCGCCATCGATGGCGGCGAACAGGGGATCCTTGCCCTGGGTCTCCTGCCAGCGCCTCTGGATGGCCGCCAGTGAAAGACCCATGCCACTGGCCGGCTGATGGCAGGTCACGCAGGCGCGACCATTGGTGCCGATCGGCTCGAAGAACGCGTTGCCCCGCGACTCGATGGGCCCCTTGGCATTGAGCACCTCGACCTGCCCCCACGGGTCGTGGTAGCGCGCCACCGACGGCGCAGCGCCCGCCTCCCCGGGGGAGACCCAGTAGGACCGCTCCGCCTGCTGCACGTCCGCCGGGTGTCCGATCGACCAGGCCCCGCCGCCTGCGGCCACGGCGCTGCACACTGCTGCCGCGAGCGACGTTGAACGTTTCCTACCCATCCGCTGGTCTTCCTGCTGCAGTGGTGAACCCGACATCGATTCTGCGCCTGGCCTGGCCGCCCATGCAAGCGCTTACATCCGGGGTACGAATAGACCTTGGGCACTTGCGTCGGCGGGACGCTGCACCGATGATCAGGCCGTGGCTTCCCCCGCACGCACCCGGACACCGCAGACCCTGGAGGGCATCGCCCGCCAGGCCCGGGTGTCCACGGCGACGGTGTCGCGCTACTTCAACTCGCCGACAGTCGTCGCGGCGGCCACCGCGGCCCGCATCGCGAGGTCGTCGAGCGCACCGGGTATACCCCGAACCTTCTGGCCGGGGGCCTCGCCTCCAACCGCAGCGGACTGATCGCGATCGCGATCCCGCGGATCTCCCAGCCTCTGTACTCCAGTACCATCCAGGCGGTCGCCGATGCCCTGGTCAACGCAGGTTACGGCGTGCTGCTCGGTCTGACCGGGGGTGCCAACGAGTACGTCGAGCGTCAGCTGCACTCGATCGTCGGCCGGCGGGCGGACGGCATCATCCTGGCCGGCACCCCTCTGGAGAAAAACACCCGGGCATGGCTGCGCGGCACGGGTATTTCCACCATCGAAATCTGGGATCTGCCGACCGATCCGGTGGACCTGGTCGTCGGTTTCTCGCACGCCGGTGCAGGCCGCGCCGTGGCCCGCTACGCCCTCGAGCGCGACCGGCGCCGCGCGTTCCTCATCAGCGCCGACGGACCGCATGCCCGGCAACGGTGCCGCGCGTGTCTGCGCGCTTTCGCCAAGGCCGGGGCACCGCGACCCGCACTCGCCAGTTTTCCCGGAACCGTCAGCTACCGCCAGGCGCGCCGCGCCATGGCGCAGCACCTCGACAGCGGGGGAACTGCGGATGTGGTGATCTGCTCCTCCGACTGGAGTGCGCATGGCGCGGCGGATGAGTTGCTCAGGCGCCAGCGCCGCATCCCGGAGGACGTTGCGGTCATCGGCTTCGGCGACCTGGAGTTCGCCGCGGATCTGCAGCCGGGGCTGACCACGGTATGCATCGATGGCGATGCCATCGGCACTCAGATCGTGCAGTTCCTGAGCGCGCGCGCGCAGGGGACACGGATCCGGCGTCCGGTTGTCGATGTCGGTTTTTCCCTGATCACCCGCGACAGCGGCTGATCCTCCTCCTGCCAATCGGGTGCCCTGCCCGTTCAGGAAATCAGACCTTGCGCGCGCAGGAAGTCCTCCATCAGCGACACCATCCGGTCGTGGCTCCAGTTGTGGTCATCGACCATGTCGGCCGAGACGGACAGTACCGGGATTCCGGCTTCCCGCAATGCCAGCTCCGTCAGGCGCGTGCCGGATTGCGACAGGCGGTTGTCGGGCGGCATCAGCATCACCGCGGCATCGATCCCGAAGCGCTCTGCCTCGCTCACCATCCAGCCGTCCATCCACGGCGGCAGGTGCAGGACCTCGTTCATGGAGCAGATACGGCTCGCGAGGGCCTCCATCGGCCGACCGTGCAGGGCGCGGATGTATTGCGGCTCGGCGAAGGGCATGTACATCGACCAGACGAACACCGCTCCGTGGCGTTCCTCCAGCGCCTGATAGAAG
>DATJTJ010000014.1:0-34258 GCA_035503515.1 Steroidobacteraceae bacterium | reverse complement strand
CAGGCCATCCGCACGCTGCTTACGGGCTGGCCCCCGCACCGGTTCGCGCAATTGGCGTGGGGGCTGGGCATCGGCCTGGGTATCGGGCTGGTGCTGGCGATCGGCTCTTATGCCCTTTATGGACACCGCAACCAAGGTGATCTGTTCGTGGCCGTGCTGTGTCTGCTCGCGGGCCCCTTGGCCGCAAGTTTCGGCGGCATCATGTCCCAGCGCGGCAAATCGCTGTGGCTGCAGGGCGGCTTCGGGCGCGAGGCCCTGTTCGCGGAACTCGAGTCGCGCAGCTGGCGACTCGTATTGCTGGCCTGCGGGTTCTGCATCGCTCTGGCGGCCTCATGGTTCCTCGTGACGGGCGGTTCGTTTCCACCGCTGGCATGGCGCGCGGCCGTCCTGGTGACCCCGCTCGCCTCCGGCCCCCTGTTCACCTATGCGCAGCTGCAGCTCGTCCGCGGCCGGAGGTTGCCCGACCTGTTGGTGATCGGCGTGGTCATCGCTCTGTGGCTTGTGGAAGGCCTCAATCTCATGGCCGTGGGCGCACCGGCGCTGGTACCGGTGCTGCTCGCGTTGCAGATCATCCTGGTGCCGCTGCTGCGCACCCTGGCGCTACGGCGCTGGCAAAGGGTGGACTGGCTGATCCACAAGAGCGTGCGCAATCCGCTGGGACTGGCCTAGCACCGCAGCAGCCCGCTGAGCGAGCCGTCGGCCCGCGTGACGCCATGCCTGCGCAGCCAGTCGCGCGCATCCTGCGCATCGGCTTCGAACCAGGCGCGGGTGCTGCCGAGGCGGAAGCTGTAACCCCACTCGTCCATGTCCCGCATCAGCTGCTCGCGGCCCACGCCGGGCAACGCGTCGGCCAGCAGCACCTGCAGGTAGCACACGGCGCCTTCCTCGGGGTCGTCGCCGCCGGCGTCGCGGTCGAGGCCGGCACGGCGCTCGGGGGTCATGCAGACGTAATGGCTGGCTTCGTGCAGCACCGAGTGCACGGGAGTATCGAGCCGCGCGTACAGCGTGTCGCCCCTGAGTCCGGCTTCACTCTCGCCCCAGTAGGATCCGGGGATCTCCTCGTGGGGGGCCACCAGCGACAGCGTGAGCCCGTAGCGGTGCAGGACCAGCGCCAGCTCGACACGATCCAGGGTGAGCAGACGCAACATGGGGGTCGCGTCTAGAGGCTCGACAGGCGCCGCATGACCACATCGACCAGATCGTGCGCCAGGGCCTCCTGCAGGATGGCCTCCTCGTTCTCCTTGGCGAGCAGTTCCGACACGTCGAAGCTGTACTCGCGCGTCGCCGAGACTTCCTGCGCCGCCAGCAGTTCCTTGTCGCCGGTGGTGACCGAGAAACGCACCGTGTAGGTCAATTCGTATTCGCGCGGCAGGTTGTTCGGCGACACCGACAGCACGCGCTGCGTGTGCTTGTCGTCGAGCACGTGCACGGTCGCCGTGGCGGCAGTGGTGTCCTCGGTGAGGATCACTCCGTTCACCAGCAGCGCACTGCGCAGTCCCTGCACGAAGTCGCTCTGGCGGTCGTGGGCGTCCACGTACGCCACCTTGAACTGCGAGGGGAGCGGCGTGTGCCCTTCGAGGTGGAAGCCGCAGCCGGCGAGGCCCAGGACGGTCCCCGCGGCCAGCAGCAACGCAAGCCCTGGGCGGCGCTCAGACAACGATGTTCACCAGCTTGCCGGGCACGTAGATCACCTTGCGCGGCGGCGCCGCGCCCACGAACTTCTGCACGCGCTCGTCGGTCAGGACCACGGTACGCACGGTGGCCTCGTCGGCGCCGGCCGTGATGCTCACGCGGGCGCGCATCTTGCCGTTCACCTGCACGCTGATCTCGATCTCATCCTGCACCAGCGCCGCGGCATCCGGGGCGGGCCAGGGTTCATCGATCAGGGCGCCGCGGTGGCCGAGTTCCTGCCACAGCGCGTGGCACACGTGCGGCGCGATGGGCGACAGGGCCAGGGTGATGATGCTGAAGGCCTCCTGGCGCACGGCGCGGCCCTGGGGCGAGGCATCCTCGAAGCGCGAGACCGTGTTCAGCAGCTCCATCACGGCGGCGATGGCGGTGTTGAAGGTGTGGCGCCGGCCGATGTCGTCGGTGACCTTGGCGAGGGTCTGGTGAGCGGCGCGTCGCAGGGACTTCTGTCCGGCATCGAGCGCTGCGGCATCGAGCGCCGGCGCGGGGCCTGCCCTGAGATGGTCGTGGACGGCGGTCCAGAGCCTGCGGATGAAGCGGAAGGAGCCCTCGACGCCCTCGTCCGACCACAGCATGGTCTGTTCGGGCGGCGCGGCGAACATGGCGAACAGCCGCACCGTGTCGGCGCCGAAGCGTTCCACCAGCAGCTGCGGATCGACGCCGTTGTTGCGCGACTTGGACATGGTCCCCAGGCCGTCGTACTGCACTTCGACGGTCTCGCCGCCGGGCAGCTGCGTCGTGTAGCGCTTGGCGCCATCGGCGCCCTCGCCCGTCGTGACCTGCGCCGGATCGAAGTACTGGCGGCGGCCCTCGGCCGGCGTGCGCGAATAGATGTGGTTCAGGACCATGCCCTGGGTGAGCAGGTTGCTGAAGGGTTCATCGACGCTGGGCAGCGCCAGATCGCGCATGACCTTGGTCCAGAATCGCGAGTACAGCAGGTGCAGGATCGCGTGCTCGATGCCACCGATGTACTGGTCCACCGGCAGCCAGTACCGCACCCGTTCGTCCACCATGGCCTGCGCCGCATCGAAGCTCGCGTAGCGCAGGAAGTACCAGGACGAATCCACGAAGGTATCCATGGTGTCGGTCTCGCGGCGTGCCGCGGCCCCGCACTTCGGGCAGGTGCATTCGTAGAACGCGGGCGTCTTGCCCAGGGGGTTGCCGCTGCCGTCCGGCACCAGGCCCTCCGGGAGCACCACCGGCAGCTGCGCGTCCGGCACGGGCACATCGCCGCAGGTGCCGCAGTGGATGAGGGGAATCGGGCAGCCCCAGTAGCGCTGGCGCGAGATGCCCCAGTCGCGCAGCCGGAACTGCACGCGCTTGCGGCCGATGCCGCGCGCCTCGAGCGCCGCGGCGATGGCATCGACGGCCGCCTGGAACGTAAGGCCTGAGAACTCCCCGGAGTCCACGGTGATGCCATGCTCGCCGTAGGCGTCCTGCCAGGGCGCCACCACCGTCTCATAGGCGCCGGTGGCGGATCTGACGACGGTGCGGATGGCGATGCCGGCGCGGCTGGCGAACTCGAAATCGCGCTCATCGTGCGCGGGCACGCCCATCACGGCGCCCTCGCCATAGCCCATCAGCACGTAGTTCGCGATCCACACGGGGATCGGCTCGCCGGTGAAGGGGTGCAGCACGTGCAGCCCCGTGGGCACGCCCTTCTTCACCTGCACGGCGATGTCGGCTTCCATGACGCTGCCGCGCTTGCACTCGGCGACGAACTGCGCGATCGACGCGTTGCCGGCGGCGACCGCGGTCGCGATCGGATGTTCGGCCGCGATGGCCATGAAGGTCGCCCCGAACAGCGTGTCGGCGCGGGTGGTGAACACCTTGAGATTTCCCTCTGCGCCCATTAGGGCGGCGAGCTTCGCGTCATAAGCAAAGGAAATCTCGACGCCCTCGCTGCGCCCGATCCAGTTCGCCTGCATGACGCGCACGCGCTCGGGCCAGCCGCCGAGGGACTCGAGCGAGTCGAGCAGCTCCTGGGCGTAGCGGGTGATGTTCAGGTAGTACATCGGGATTTCGCGCTTCTCGATCAGCGCGCCCGTGCGCCAGCCGCGGCCATCGATGACCTGCTCGTTGGCGAGCACGGTCTGGTCCACGGGGTCCCAGTTGACGACGCCGGTGCGCCGGTAGGCGATGCCCGCCTCGAGCATGCGCAGGAACAGCCACTGGTTCCAGCGGTAGTACCCGGGATCGCAGGTCGCGAGTTCCCGCCGCCAGTCGAGCGCCAGCCCGAGGGACTTGAGCTGGCGCTTCATGTAGGCGATGTTGTCGCGGGTCCACTTCGCCGGCGGCACGCCGTTTTGCATGGCGGCGTTCTCGGCCGGCAGCCCGAAGGCGTCCCAGCCCATGGGCTGCATGACGTTGCGGCCCTGCATGCGCATGAACCGCGCCAGCACATCGCCGATGGTGTAGTTGCGCACATGACCCATGTGCAGGCGGCCCGACGGATACGGGAACATGAACAGGCAGTAGTACTTGGGACGGCCGGGCGTCTCGGTCGCGGCGAATGCGCCGCTACCGTCCCAATAGCTCTGGGCGGCCTTTTCAAGGGCCGCCGGGTCGTAGAATTCCTGCATGGCGCGTCAGTTGAGGCGCAACGGATAGAAGATCTGCTGGTCCTGGCGCTGGATCAGGAGCGCGACGGTCTTGCCGGCGCCCTTGGAGGCCGCCTGCAGTTCCGTGGTGCTGTGGATCGGCTTGCCGTTGATGCCGAGGATGATGTCGCCGGGCTGGATGCCGGCCGCGGCTGCCGGGCCCGCCACGTTCTCGACCACCAGGGCACCGTCGGTCTGCGCCTGGCTCTTCTCATCGGCGGTCAGCGACCGTACGGTCAGTCCGAAGCGCTCCGCCTGGCCGCTGGAGGGTCCCTTGGAGGAATGGTTGGCGGCGGTCTTCTCCTGATCCTCGTTGACCTGCGCGATCTTCACCGTCAGGTCCTGGGCCTTGCCCCCGCGCCATACGGACAGGCGGGCATCCGAACCCGGATGCAGGTTGGAAACCGTCAGCGACAGCTCGCCGAAATGGTCGATGTTCTGGCCATTCACCGCCAGGATGACATCGCCCGGCTTGATGCCCGCCTTGTCGGCCGGACCACCCGGCTCCACGAGGCTCACCAGTGCACCGCGCGGGCGCCCCAGGCCGAAGGATTCGGCGAATGCGGCGTTCACATCCTGGATCTGCACGCCGATGCGGCCACGCACGACATGGCCGGTCTTGATGATCTGGTTCTCGACGTTGACGGCGATGTCGATCGGAATGGCGAACGACAGTCCCATGTAGCTGCCGGTCTGGCTGAAGATCTGGGAGTTGATGCCGACCACTTCGCCGCGGGTATTGAACAGCGGGCCGCCGGAGTTGCCCGGATTGACCGCAACGTCGGTCTGGATGAAGGGCACGTAGTTGTTGCCCTCCCCGGTGAGTTCGCGCGCCGTCGCGCTGACGATGCCCGCGGTGGCGGTGTTGTCGAAGCCGAACGGCGAGCCGATGGCCACGACCCACTGGCCGGGCTTCAACTGCCGCGGATCCCCGATCTTCACCACCGGCAGGTTCTGGGCGTCGATCTTGATGACGGCCACGTCGGTGCGCTCGTCCTGGCCGACGACCTTGGCCTGGTACTCGCGCCGGTCGGTGAGTTTGACCGTCACGGTCGCCGCCGAGGACACCACGTGGGCGTTGGTCAGGATGTACCCGTCGGGGCTGATGATGAACCCGGAACCGGTGCCGTGCGCCGGCGGCGCATTGCGCGGCTGGCCGCCCTGGTTGGGGATGCCGAAGCGCCGGAAGAAATCATTGAGCGGGTCATCCGCATCCGGGCCGCCGCGGCCGCCGGCCTGCGGGCGCTCCACGACTTCCACGTTCACCACCGCCGGGCCGTAACGCTCCACGAGACCCGAGAAGTCCGGCATGGTGACCGCCGGCGGCTCCGCGGACCGGGAGGCGGCCTGCGCCATCGACACCGCCGGCAGGCTGCCTGCGGCCACCATCGCGATCACTGCGAACACTGCCCCGCGGGCCGACCGTGAAAAGGTCATGTACGACTCCGAGAAAAAAGAATCAGGACGGCCGCCAGCGTGGTGGCAGCCAGGGAAATTATCAACCAGTTTCCAAAGCGCGCATATGGCGGCAGTCCTACCCGGGGGACCACCGTGCCCCGAAGCACGACCGGGACATAACCCGGGGCGCGCGCCAGCACCCGGCCATCCGGTCCGATGATGGCCGAAATGCCGTCATTGGCCGCCCGGACGAGGTAGCGCCCGGTTTCGATGGCCCGCATCTGGCCGATCTGCAGGTGCTGGAAGCGGGCCGTGGAATGTCCGAACCAGCCGTCATCCGTGACCGTCACAAGTGCGTTGGCGGTGGCGAGCATGTGCAGGTTGGTGCTGCCGTAGGCATCGTCGTAGCAGACGGCCGGCAGCAGGATCAGCGGGCCGGCGGCGAGCGGCGGCTGGTCCGTGGCGCCGTAGCGGAAATCCTCGTACGGCAGGTCCAGCTCCTCGAGCCAGTGACGGACGAAGCCGGGGACCGGGATCACCTCGGTGAAGGGCACCAGGTGGATCTTGTCGTACCAGTCGACACTCTGGCCCATGGTCAGGATGGAGTTGTAGTAGTCGCCGTTGTGGGCCTGGCGCAGCATGCCCATGACCAGGGCCGAATGGGCCGCATGGGCCTCGTGGTAGCGCTCGAGCAGGTAATCGGCGAGGTTCTGCGCCACATCCGGCAAGGCGGCCTCGGGCCAGAAGATCACCTGGGCGCCGAGGGCCTGGCGGGTCAGGTCCCGGTAAGTGTCGACCTGCGCGGTGCGGTGCGCCTGCTGCCATTTCTCATCCTGGGGAATCGCACCCTGGACGACGGCGACGCTCACGGGGGGCCCTGCGGGCCGGGTCCACGCAATGCGCTGCAGCAGCGCGGGCAGGGCCCAGCTCGCCACCAGCACGGCGAGGGCCACCCCCCGTTCGCGGGGCGTGCCCAGGCACGCCGCGAGCAGCGCCCCGGCGCCCACGAGCAGCAGCGCCGAGACGCCATAGACGCCCAGGACCGGGGCGATGCCGGCCATCCAGGTGCCGGTCTGCGAGTATCCCAGCGACAGCCACGGAAAACCGGTGAGGAACCAGCCCCGGAACCACTCCTCCAGCAACCACGCCGCCGGCAGGCCCAGCAGCCAGCGCGCGCCGCCCCGGGGTGGCAGCCAGCGGGCCACGACCCAGCCCAGGAACGCCCCGTAGAGGGACAGGATGCCCACCAGGCCACCCATGGCGAGCAAGGCCACCCACAGCGGCGCCGCGCCGACCTGGTGGATGCTGATGTACAGCCAGTACGTGCCCGTGGTGAACAGGCCCGCGTTGAACCAGAACCCCAGCGCCGCGGCATGCCGCGGCGGGGCGTCCTGCCACAGGGCCATCAGCAGCGCCGGCGACAGCAGTCCCAGCGGCCACAGGCCGAGCGGCGCGAAGGCGGTGGTCAGGGCGATACCGGCGGCCGCGGCCAGGGCCAGCCGGACGCGCCGGTCGCGCAGCAGGGTCGTGTTCGGCGGCACGCGCGTCAGTCGGCGGCGGGTGTCGGGGGGCGGGGCAGATCCCGCGGGCAGGTGACCCGCAGCATGTCGATGCGGCGGCGGTCGGCGCGCACCACCCGCAGCTCCAGGCCCGCGAGCTGCACCGTCTCGCCGCGCCGGGGCAGCCGCCCCAGGGCCTTCATGACCAGGCCGGCGATGGTGTCGAAGTCCGGATCGGCGAGTTCGGTGCCGAAGTATTCGTTGAACTCCTCGAGGCGCGTGACGCCGCGCACGGCGTACTGGTGCTCGGCCTCCTTGCGGATGTTCTGGTCGTCCTCCTCGATGTCGAACTCATCGTCGATGTCCCCGACGATCTGTTCGATCACGTCCTCGATGGTGACGAGCCCGGCGACCCCGCCGTATTCGTCGACCACGATCGCCATGTGATTGCGGTTGCCGCGGAATTCCTTGAGCAGCATGTTCAGCCGCTTCGACTCGGGCACGAACACCGCCGGCCGCATGAACTCGCGGATGTCGAAGCGCTCCTGCTCGCCGGCCACGCACAGCCGCAGCAGGTCCTTGGCCAGCAGGATGCCGACGATGTCGTCGCGATCGTCGTCCATCACCGGGAAGCGCGAGTGGCCGCTCTCGATCACCCGCGCCAGCAGCTCCGCGGCCGGCTCCTCGCGCCGCACGACCGCCATCTGCGCGCGCGGCACCATGATGTCGCGCACCTGCAGGTCGGACACGTCGAGCACGCCCTCGAGCATGGCCATGGCGTCGTTGTCGATGAGGCCGTGCTCGCGCGCCTCCTGCATGTGCGCGACCAGCGCGTCCCGGTCGTGCGCCTCCCCGGCGAGGGTCTGGGTGATCCGGCGCAGCCAGCGGCCGGTGGTATTGCCGTCCTTGGCCACCTCAGGCGCTCCGGTAGGGATTGGCGATGCCGAAGCGCTTCAGCACCGCCACCTCGCGGCGCTCCATGCGGCGCGCCTCGGCATTGTGTTCGTGATCGTAGCCGAGCAGGTGCAGCGCGCCGTGCACCACCAGGTGCGCCCAGTGGGCGCGCAGCGGCTTGCGCTGCGCCCGGGCCTCCTCCCGTACCACCCGCGCACAGATCACTAGGTCCCCGAGCGGCCGCGGCGCGCCGCGCGCGGCCGCGGGCAGGGCCGGCACCGGGAACGACAGAACGTTGGTCGGCCGGTCGCGGCCGCGGTAGCGGGCATTGAGACGCTGGCTCTCGGCCGGGGCGACCACCCGCACCGCAAGTTCGGCGCCGGATGCGCGGCGGCCCAGCGCCGCGCTCGCCCAGGCACGGATGTCGGACACCGCCGGGGCCCAGGCGCGGCCCTCGCGCACCACATCGACCGCCAGCGGCGGCGCGCGCTCCGGGGGGTTCACGGCGCCTCACCCCGCGCTTCGTAGGCCTGCACGATGCGCTGGACCAGGGGATGGCGCACCACGTCGCGGGCATCGAAGTACGTGAACGAGACGCCCGCGACGCCCTTGAGCACGCCGAGCGCGTGGCGCAGCCCGGAGAGCTTGCCCTGCGGCAGGTCGGTCTGGGTGATGTCGCCGGTGACCACGGCGCGCGAGCCGAAGCCGATGCGCGTCAGGAACATCTTCATCTGTTCCGGGGTCGTGTTCTGGGCCTCATCGAGGATGATGAACGAATCGTTGAGCGAGCGGCCGCGCATGAAGGCGAGCGGCGCCACTTCGATCACGTTGCGCTCGATGAACCGCGCGACACGATCGAAGCCGAGCATCTCGTAGAGCGCGTCGTACATGGGCCGCAGGTACGGATCCACCTTCTGCGTGAGATCGCCGGGCAGGAATCCCAGCCGCTCGCCGGCCTCGACCGCCGGGCGCACCAGCACCATGCGCCGCACCCGCTCGGACTGCAGCGCCTCGACCGCCGAGGCCACCGCGAGGTAGGTCTTGCCGGTGCCGGCAGGCCCGACCCCGAAGGTGAGGTCACTGTTCTTGATCTGCTTCAGGTACTCGCGCTGGTGGCCGCCGCGGGCGCGGATGGCGCCGCGCTGCACGCGGATGGACGGATCGTTCTCGTCGTCCTCGCCGGGTGGCTCGTCCTGGGTGCGCTCGTGCAGGGCGAGGTGCACGCGGTGCGGCGTCACGTCCTCGTCCTTCGACAGCCGGAACAGCTCCCGCAGCGTCGCTTCGGCCTCGGGGGCGCGCTCGCCGACCACCCGGAAGCTGTCACCGCGACGATGCACCTCGACGTTCAGCCGGTCCTCGACCAGCCGCAGGTTCTCATCCAGCGGGCCGCACAGGTTGGCCAGCCGCGCGTTGTCGGCGGGCTCGAGCGCAAACTCACGCTGCATCGCGTGCCTTGAGCCGTCCGCGCAGGGTATGCGCACGGGCTTCGGTGATGGTCACATCGACGAACCGGTTCATCAGTGAATCGGGGCCTGCGAAATTGACCCAGCGGTTGTTCTCGGTGCGGCCGGCCAGTTCGCGCGCATCGCGTCGGGCGGGCCGCACCACCAGCACCCGCTGCACGCTGCCGACCATCTGCGTCGCTATGGCGCGCGCCTGGCTCTCGATCAGCGCCTGCAGGCTCTCCAGGCGCTGCTGCTTGAGCTCCTGCGGCACATCGTCCGGGAGCGATGCGGCCGGGGTTCCGGGCCGGCGGCTGTAGAGGAAGCTGTACGAGGTGTCGAACCCCACGTCGCGGATCAGCTGCAGGGTGGCCGCGAAATCGCGTTCGCTCTCCCCGGGGAAGCCGACGATGAAGTCCGAGGAGATGCTGATGTCCGGGCGCACCGCGCGCAGCCTGCGGATGCGGTCCTTGAATTCCAGGGCGGTGTAGCCGCGCTTCATCAGCGACAGGATGCGGTCCGAGCCGCTCTGGACCGGCAGGTGCAGGTGATTCGCGAGTTTCGGCACGTTGGCGTAGGCCTCGATGAGGCTGTCGGTGAACTCCACCGGGTGGGAGGTCGTGAAGCGGATGCGCTCGATGCCGGAGACGGCCGCGACGTGGTGGATGAGGGTCGCCAGGTCCACCCGCGCGCCATCGGCCATGGGACCTGCATAGGCATTGACGTTCTGGCCGAGCAGCGTCACCTCGCTCACGCCCTGCGCCGCGAGCGTGCGCACCTCGGCGAGCACGTCGGCGAGCGGCCGACTGATCTCCTCGCCGCGGGTGTAGGGCACGATGCAGAAGCTGCAGTAGCGGCTGCAGCCCTCCATGATCGACACGAAGGCGGAGGCGCCTTCGGCGCGCGGCGGCGGCAGCTCGTCGAATTTCTCGATGGCCGGGAAGCTCACGTCGACCACGCTGCGCCCGCTGCTGCGCAGCTCGGCGATCATGTCCGGCAGCCGGTGCAGGGTCTGCGGACCGAACACCAGGTCCACGCACGGCGCCCGCTTCACGATGGTGCCGGCCTCCTGGCTGGCGACGCAGCCGCCGACGCCGATGACCACATGCGGCCGGGCGGCCTTCAGGGCCCGCCACTCGCCCAGCAGGGAATAGACCTTGTCCTCGGCCTTCTCGCGCACCGAGCAGGTGTTCATGATCAGCACGTCGGCTTCGGCCGCGGAGTCGGTGGGAACCAGGCCAGCGCTGCTGTGCAGGACATCCGCCATGCGGGCGGAGTCGTACTCATTCATCTGGCAACCGAAAGTCTTGATGAAATAGCGGCCGGGCATACCTGGGAGGACCATTGGGACAGACGCGATTTTACCCGGCGCCGGCCACCGCGCGGGGTGAAACTGTACCCCGGACCTTCTATTCCCTATTATACCCTACCATCAGCATGATCCTGGAAAACAGGTGATGATAAGGCCGGAAAGATGATATGGGCTAGAACGGAATATCGTCGTCGAAATCGTGTTCGGTGCTGGTTGCCGGGGCATCGCTGAACTCCCCGCCCGGCTCGCCGCCTGTGCCGGCGCCGCGCCCCGCGTCCCGTCCGCCCCCGCCATAGGCGCGACGGCCCCCCTCTCCGCCGCCGGCGGCGCCCTGGCCGCCCCCCTGGCCGCGGCTGCCGAGCATCTGCATGTCGTTGCCGACGACCTCGGTGGAGTAGCGGTCCTTGCCTTCCTTGTCCTGCCACTTGCGGGTGCGCAGCCGGCCCTCGATGAACACCTGCGAGCCCTTCTTCAGGTACTCGGCGGCCACCTCGGCGGTGCGGCCGAACAGCACCACCGTGTGCCACTCGGTCTGTTCCTTGAACTCCCCGGACTGCTTGTCCTTCCAGCTCTCGGTGGTCGCGATGCGCAGGTTGGCGATGCTCGATCCGGATGGCAGGGCGCGGACCTCGGGGTCCTGGCCCAGATGCCCGATGAGAATGACCTTGTTGATGCCTCGTGCCATGACGGACCTTCCTTCAGCGCAATACGTCCACACATAGTGTAGACGCACGGCGCAGCCGGCGCGACGGCGTATCCTTGTCGGTTTGCCCCTTTTTGCCCCGAGGCCCATGCAGTACATCCGCATCCGCGGCGCCCGCACGCACAACCTTCGCGGGCTGGACCTGGATCTGCCGCGCGACCGGCTGATCGTGTTCACGGGGCTGTCCGGCTCGGGCAAGTCCTCGCTGGCCTTCGACACGCTGTACGCGGAAGGGCAGCGCCGCTACGTCGAGTCCCTGTCGGCCTATGCGCGGCAGTTCCTGTCGATGATGGACAAGCCGGACGTGGACACCATCGAGGGGCTCTCGCCGGCGATCGCCATCGAGCAGAAGGCCACGTCGCACAATCCGCGCTCGACGGTGGGCACGGTCACCGAGGTCTTCGACTACCTGCGGCTGCTGTTCGCGCGCGCCGGCATTCCGCGCTGCCCGGATCACGGCATCGACCTGATCGCCCAGACGGTCAGCCAGATGGTCGACCAGGTGCTGAAGCTGCCGGCGGATACGCCGGTGGCGCTGCTCGCGCCCCTGATCAGCGATCGCAAAGGCGAGCATGACCAGGTCTTCGAGGAGCTCACGCGCGGCGGCTTCGTGCGGGTGCGCATCGATGGCCGCATCCACGAGCTGGAGGCCCGGCCGCAACTGGATCCGAAACGCAAACACAGCATCGAGGCCGTGGTCGACCGGCTCAAGGTCCGCCCCGACATCGCGGCGCGCCTGGCCGAATCCTTCGAGACCGCCCTGCGGCTCGCGGGGGGCGTCGCCCACCTGATCCACCTGCCCGGCAGCGCCCAGGCCGGCGCGGAGCCGGTGGTGTTCTCCAGCCGGCACGCCTGCCCGGTGTGCGGCTACAGCGTGCCGCCGCTGGAACCGAAGCTGTTCTCCTTCAACAACCCCGCCGGCGCCTGCGCCAGCTGCGATGGCCTGGGCGTCAGGCAGTTCTTCGACCCGCGGCTGATCATCACCAACGGCTCGCTGTCGCTCGCGACCGGCGCGGTGCGCGGCCGGGACCGCAACAACGCGCACTACATGGAGATCGTCGGCTCGCTGGCGCGCCACTACGGCTTCGACGTCGAAACGCCGTGGGAGGAGCTGCCGCCGAAGATCCGCAAGGTGCTGCTCGAGGGCAGCGACGGCGCGCCGGTGGAGTTCCGGCAGCAGGGGGCCGGTGGCCGCATGGCGAGGAAGCGCCAGGCCTGGGAAGGGTTCATGCCCTACATGGAGCGGCGCTACCGCGAGACCCAGTCCCCGCGCGTGCGCGAGGAACTGGCCAGGTACCTGGGGAACCAGCCCTGCCCCGACTGCGCGGGCACGCGCCTGAACCGCACCGCGCGCTTCGTCTTCGTCGGCGGGCACACCCTGCCGCAGATCGCGCACCTGTCGGTGGGCGCTGCGCTCGCGACCCTGCGGGACCTCAGGCTCCCGGGCTGGCGCGCCGAAGTGGCCGCCCGCATCCTCAAGGACGTGGCCGACCGGCTGCGGTTCCTGAAGGACGTGGGCCTGGACTATCTCACCCTCGACCGCAGCGCCGAGACGCTCTCCGGCGGTGAGGCCCAGCGCATCCGGCTCGCCAGCCAGGTCGGGTCGGGGCTGACGGGGGTCATGTACATCCTCGATGAGCCCTCGATCGGGCTGCACCAGCGCGACAACGCGCGGCTGCTGGCGACCCTCGCCGCCCTGCGCGACGCCGGCAACACGGTCATCGTCGTCGAACACGATACCGATGCAATCCTCGCCGCGGACCACGTCGTGGACCTGGGACCCGGCGCCGGCGTGCACGGCGGCAGCGTCGTCGCCAGCGGCACGCCCGATGAGATCAAGCGCAACCCCGACTCGCTCACCGGCCAGTACCTGAGCGGTGCGCGGGCCATCACGGTGCCGCGCGAGCGCACGGCCCGCAACCCCGAACGCAGCCTGCGGATCCTGGGCGCGAGCGGCAACAACCTGCGCAACATCGACGTCGACATTCCGCTCGGCCTGTTCACCTGCGTCACCGGCGTCTCCGGATCGGGCAAGTCGACCCTGATCAACGACACGCTCTACCAGCACGCCGCGGCCCACCTGAACGGCACGCCGCGCGAGTCGGCACTGTGTCGCAGGATCGAGGGACTCGAGCACATCGACCGGGTGATCGACATCGACCAGAGTCCCATCGGCCGCACGCCGCGCTCCAATCCCGCGACCTACACGGGCCTGTTCACGCCGCTGCGCGAGCTGTACGCGGCGGTGCCCGAGAGCCGCGCCCGCGGCTACGATGCGGGCCGCTTCAGCTTCAACGTCAAGGGCGGCCGCTGCGAGGCCTGCGAAGGCGACGGGGTGCTCAAGGTCGAGATGCACTTCCTGCCGGATGTGTACGTGCCCTGCGATGTCTGCAAGGGCCAGCGCTACAACCGCGAGACGCTCGAGATCCGCTATCGCGGCAGGAACATCCACGAAGTGCTCGAGATGACCGTCGAGGACGGGCTGCGGTTCTTCGCCAATGTGCCGACCATCGCCGGCAAGCTCGCAACCCTCAATGACGTGGGGCTCTCCTACGTGCGGCTCGGACAGAACGCCACCACGCTCTCCGGCGGTGAGGCGCAACGGGTGAAGCTCGCGCGCGAACTCGCCAAGCGCGCCACGGGCCGCACGCTCTACATCCTCGATGAACCGACGACGGGACTGCACTACGCGGACATCGAGCAGCTGCTGCGGGTCCTGCACCGGCTGCGCGACGAGGGCAACACCGTGGTCGTGATCGAGCACAACCTCGATGTCATCAAGACCGCCGATTACCTGATCGACCTCGGTCCCGAAGGCGGCGCCGGGGGCGGCCAGGTGATCGCCACGGGCACGCCCGAGGCGGTGGCCCGCCACCCGGCCTCGCACACCGCGACTTACCTTAAGCCGCTGCTGTCACAGGGCTGACGGCACCCGCACCGGCTGCAGGGTTTTTCGCCAGATTGCGGTCCGATGACATTGCAAATGCGAACGGTTCTCATGATACTTGGGGGATGGATACCGCCGTCCGCAGCCAGCGTGTCGACACCTCGCTTCCGACTCCCCTGAGTCAGCTGCGCCCCGGCATGGCCGCGACCATCGTGGCCGTGGGCTCGGCCACCGAAGAGGTGAGCCAGCTGGAGCTGCGGCTGCTGGAGCTGGGATTCATTGCCGGCGAACGCGTCGAGGTGGTCGCGGAGGCCCGTCCGGGCCGCGACCCCTTCGTGGTGCGGGTGGGCAGCACCCAGTTCGCCCTGCGCCGCTACGAGGCGCAGAACATCTGGGTCGAGGACGCCCTGCCCGCTTGAGCAGCGACGCCGCCACGGCCGGCTTCTCGCTGTCGCTCGTCGGGGTTCCCAACTGCGGCAAGACCGCACTGTTCAACCGTCTCACGGGCAGCCGCCAGAAGGTGGCGAACTATCCCGGCGTCACCGTCGAACGCAAGGAGGGCCGCTTCGTGGGGCCCACCACCGGCCGGGCCTACCGGCTGCTGGACCTGCCGGGCGCCTACAGCCTGCAGCCCACGACCCTGGATGAGGCCATCACCCGCGACATCGTCCTCGGCCGCCACGCCTCGGAGCAGCCTCCCGACCTCATCGTGTGCGTGGTCGATGCCACCAACCTGCGCCTGAACCTGCGCCTGGTCCTGGAGCTCAAGCGCCTGGGCCGGCCCATGGTGGTGGCCCTGAACATGTCGGACCTGGCGCGCCAGCGCGGCTTCCGTCTCGACGGCGCCGCCCTCGCCCGGGCCATCGGGGTGCCGGTGGTGGAGACCGTCGCCATCCGCCCCGGGGGCGAGCGCGAGCTCGTGGCGCTGCTGGACCGCACCCCGCCCCCCGGAGAGGGGCCCGGCCGGGTGGAGTTCGCAGGCGGCAGCGCGGCGGACATCCAGGCGACCCAGACCGAGGTACGCCAGATCCTGGACACCATCGGCTACCGTGTCCCGGCCCGGCTGCGCATGCTGCAGCGGCTGGATGCGCTGGTGCTGCATCCGGTCTCCGGTCCGCTGCTGCTCGGGATCGTGCTGTTCCTGATGTTCCAGGCGGTGTTCAGCTGGGCCAAGTGGCCCATGAATGCCGTGCAGGGCGGCATCGCCGCGCTCGGCGCCTGGCTGGGCGGACACCTCGCCGAGGGTCCGCTGCGGCATCTGCTGGTGGACGGTGTGATCGCCGGCGCCGGGAGCGTGCTGGTGTTCCTGCCGCAGATCATCATCCTGTTCGCCTTCATCCTGGCCCTGGAGGACTCCGGCTACCTGCCGCGCGCCGCGTTCCTGCTCGACCGGCTGATGGGCCGGGTGGGGCTCTCCGGCCGCGCCTTCATTCCGCTGCTGTCGAGCTTCGCCTGTGCGATCCCGGGCATCATGGCCACGCGCACCATCCCGTCGGCCCGCGACCGCCTCACGACCATCATGATCGCACCGCTCATGACCTGTTCGGCGCGGCTGCCGGTGTACACGCTGCTCATCGGTGCATTCATCCCCCGGCGCATGATCGGTCCGTTCAACCTGCAGGGCCTGACGCTGTTCGCGCTGTACCTGGCCGGCGTGCTCGGCGCCATGGTGGTGGCGTTCGCCATCAAGCGCACCTTCATGCGCAGCGACTATCACCCGCTGCTGCTGGAGCTGCCCGAGTACAAATGGCCGAACCTGCGCAACCTCGCCCTGGGGCTGTGGGAACGGGCCCGCATCTTCCTGGGACGCGTCGGCACGGTGCTGCTGACACTGATGGTGGTGCTGTGGTTCCTCGCCAGTTTCCCGGCGCCGCCGGCCGGGGCCGCGGGTCCTGCGATCAGCTACAGCTTCGCGGGCCGCCTGGGCCATGCGCTGCAGCTGCTGTTCGCGCCCATCGGTTTCAACTGGCAGATCTGCGTGGCCCTGGTGCCGGGCCTCGCGGCCCGGGAAGTGGCGGTCGGCGCCCTCGGCACGGTCTACGCCATGTCCGCCGCCAGCCAGGACGTCGCAGGCGCCCTGCAGCCCTTGCTGGTGCGCGACTGGTCCGTCGCCACGGGCCTGTCGCTGCTCGCCTGGTACATCTTCGCCCCGCAGTGCCTCTCGACGCTGGCGGTGGTCCGGCGCGAGACCAACAGCTGGCGCTATCCTGCGCTCATGGCCGGGTACCTGTTCGTGCTCTCGTACCTGACCTCGTTCCTCACCTATCGCGCGGCGCTGGCCGCGGGGCTGGGCTGATGATGCTGGCGGTACAGTGGACGGTGGTGGCGCTGGTGGTGGCCAGCAGCGCCGTCTACAGCCTGTGGTGGCTGCTGGGTGTGCGCGGGCGACTGTGGTTGCTCGAGCAACTGCTGCCGCTGGCGACGCTCACGCACGTGGGCTGGCCGGGACGGTTGCGGGCCTCACTGCAGCTGCAGGCCCTGAAGGGCTGCGGCAGCTGCGGGGCTAACGCCGACGCGGTCCGGACTCGAAGGTCTGGCGCACCTCGCCGTTGACGATGCGCTCCTGGAACCGGCCGCCGGTATAGGCGGTCACCACCCGTCGCCAGAACTTCACGGCGATGTGATTGCGCTGGTATTCGTTGATCTCCCAGCGACCGGCGAAGCGATCCAGGATCAGCTGCACGGCGCCCCGGCCCAATCCCAGGCCGCGGTGCCCGCGGGCGATGAAGAACTCGCCCATGCGGTAGTCGGCCGCGGCGGTGGCCGAGAGGCGCGAAACCATCGCGAATCCGACCGGGGCCTGGGATTGCGCGATGATCAGCGGCAGGGCATTCGGATCGCCGAACCAGCGGGCCACCTGGTCCGGTTCGCGATGGCCGACTTCGCGCAGTACCGGGAAGATGCCCGTGCTCATGGGGTCCAGGTCGTCGATGTAGTCCCTGAACACCGATCCGATCCAAGCGCGGTCGTCCCGCGAATTGCGGGCATCTCGCAGACTGATGGTCACAGTCCGATCCTTCAACAAAAAGCCCGGATCCGTGCTCGCGCGCCGGTCCGGGCCATTTGCGAGCCCGCGGCCGGGCTCAGAAGTAACTCGAAGTTACCCTTACGGCGAGCTGGAAGCCGGCGCGGAGGCCGGAGCAGACGCCGCGGCGGCGGCAGCATCCGAGGCGGCAGAGGAAGCGGCAGAGGCAGAATCTGCTGCCGAGGAGGCGGCGGCCGCGGCAGAGTCAGCGGCGGCCGGAGCCGACGTGTTGTCTGTCTTGGCGCAGCCAGCCAGCGCGAGCGCGGCCAGGAGAGCGCTGAGAGCGAGTTTTGTCTTCATTGAGCTGTACCCCGAAATAGAAAAAGGCAAACGGTGAGAGACCAAATTTAAAACTAACTAGTTAGTCTGGCGATTTCAGATCGCGGCGCAGAATTCTATAGAGTTACCGCCCGTTTTTAAACATTCGTGAACGCCCCGTCATGAATGCCACGCCGGCCCTGCGCCAAAACAGCGCTCGGGCCGGCCTGCGCGCACCGCCACAGCCCCCGCCACGACCCGACGGCTGCTGCGACTACAATGGAGCATATCGCAATGAATGGCCGTGACAACCCTTAAGGATTGAAAGGCATGACCGCTGGCCAGACCGAATACGCGCAGCACCTCGCGAGCCTTCAGGACCGCTTCGGCGCGGCCCTCGGGGCCTGCGGCCACGATGCGGCCCTGGTGTATTCGGGCCTGCTTTTGCCGGCATTTCGTGACGATCAAAGCTATCCTTTCAGGCCCCAGGCCTGGTTCAGCATCTGGGCGCCGATGCCGCCCGCACCCGACTGTTTCGTATTCGTGAAGCCCGGGTCAATGCCGCGGTTGCTGATCTGCGCGCCTCCGGATTTCTGGTACCAGCAGGCGACTATTCCTACAGGCGAGTGGACCGGACATTTCGACATCCAGCTGCTGGGCAGCCTCGCCGAAGTACGCGCCGCACTGCCGCAGGATCTCTCCCGGACGGCCCTGATCGGCGAGCCCGCGTCGCCGATGAAGAACTGGGGCGTCGCCGCGATCAATCCCGAAAAGCTGCTGCTGGCGCTGGATTTCACGCGGGCCGTGAAGACCCCCTATGAGCTCACGCGGCTGCGGGAGGCGAATCTCCTGGGCGCCCGCGGGCACGTTGCGGCGGCAACGGCCTTTGCCGCGGGCCACAGCGAATACGGCATTCACCAGGCTTTCCTCGAGGCCACGGGCGAGCGCGAACAGGAGCTGCCCTACAACGCCATCGTGGCCCTGAATGAAGCGGCCAGTGTGTTGCACTATCAAAACCTGCGCCGCACCGCTCCCGCAGCGCACCACTCGCTGCTGATCGATGCCGGTGCCCAAAGCGCCGGGTACGCCTCGGACATCACCCGCACCTTCGCAGGGTCGCAGCCGGCCGCCGCGGCGCGCGATTTCGCCGCCCTCATCGGTGCCATGGACCAGGCGCAGCAGGGGCTGTGCGCGCAGGTGCGCGCGGGGGTCGAATGGATCGATATCCATCTGGCGGCCCATCGGGCCGTCGCGACGGTGCTGCGCGAGGCCGACCTCATCACCTGCGGCGCGGAGGAGGCGCTCGCGAGCGGTCTGTCCAGCGTGTTCCTGCCGCACGGCATCGGCCATCTGCTCGGACTGCAGGTGCATGACGTCGGCGGCCTGCAGCGCGGTCCCTCGGGCGGGCAGATCCCGCGCCCGGCCGGTCACCCCTATCTGCGGCTGACGCGCCGCCTGGAGGCCGGGTTCGTGGTCACCATGGAACCGGGCCTGTATTTCATCGGGCAGCTGCTGGATGAGGCGCGCGCCGATGCCCGCGGCCGGCACATCAACTGGAGCCGCGTGCAGCACCTGAGTCCCTTCGGTGGAATTCGCGTCGAGGACGACCTGGCGGTCACCGCGTCAGGCCACGAGAACCTGACGCGGGACGCCTTCGCGCGCCTTGCGGCCTAACGCTTCGCCAACAGATCGCGGATCTCGGTCAGCAGCACCTCCTCGCGGCTCGGCGGGGGCGCGGCGGGCGAGGACGGCGGCGGCGGCCGCTTCAGCGCGTTGATGCCCTTGATCAGGATGAACAGCGCAATCGCGATGATCAGGAACTCGAATATGGTCTGCGCGAAGTTGCCGTACTTGAGCAGGACCGGTTTGCCGGCCGGATCCAGGCCAAGCTTCACCGCAAGGTCGCTGAAGTTGATGCCCCCGACGGCAAGGCCGATGGGCGGCATGATGATGTCCGCGACCAGCGAGGCGACGATCTTGCCGAAGGCGGCGCCGATCACGACACCGACCGCCAGATCGATGACGTTACCCTTCATTGCGAATTCTTTGAATTCTGACCCCAGGCTCATTGGCTCTCCTTGATGCCGTTTGGTCGGCGCCGCGATTATGCGTTGAAACTACGGCTTCGCGGGAGGGATCGCCCCTTTCGGCTGCCGCAAAGCAAAAACCCCGCCAGGGGGCGGGGTCTTCGCGCAGACAATTAAGTTTGCGTAAGGGATCAGGCGGCGGCCTTCTTGCGGCGGCGCGGCTTGGCCTCGGTGGCGGCAGCGGCGTCCTCCGCGGCGGGTGCCGCGACCTTTTTCTTGCGGGGGGTCTTCTTGGGCGCGGGCTGCTCGGCCGCGACCTCCCCGGCCTTGTCCACCAGCTGCATCAGCGCCATCGGGGCGTTGTCGCCGGCCCGGGGCATCATCCGCAGGATGCGGGTGTAGCCCCCGGCCCGCGCCTTGAAGCGCGGTCCCAGGTCGGCGAACAGCTTCTCGACCACCGCCATGTCGCGCAGCCGCGAGTAGGCCAGGCGGCGATGGGCGTCGCTGTCGGTCTTGGCCAGGGTGATCAGCGGCTCGACGACGCGCCGCAATTCCTTGGCCTTCGGCAGGGTGGTCCGGATGGTCTCGTGACGCAGCAGCGACACGCTCATGTTCCGCAGCATCGCGTGACGATGCGGACTGTTGCGCGAGAGCTGCCGGCCGCTTAAGTGGTGACGCATATCTCTACCTCAATCGGGCGCATCGCTTCAGATGCTGTCCCGCTCCTCGTCGTGCTTGAGTCCCGCCGGCGGCCAGCCGTCCAGGCGCATGCCCAGCATCAGGCCATGGCTCTGCAGGACTTCCTTGATTTCGGTCAGGGACTTCTTGCCCAGGTTCGGCGTGCGCAGCAGCTCCACCTCGGTGCGCTGTACCAGATCGCCGATGTAGTGGATGTTCTCCGCCTTCAGGCAGTTGGCGCTGCGGACGGTGAGTTCCAGCTCGTCCACGGGGCGCAGCAGGATCGGATCAAACTGCATTTCGGAAACCTTGGTCGCGGCTTCCTCCTCGCCCTGCAGGTCCACGAACACCGACAGCTGATCCTTGAGGATGCCGCCGGCGCGCCGGATGGCCTCCTCGGCATCGATGGTGCCGTTGGTCTCGATGTCGATCACCAGCTTGTCGAGGTCGGTGCGCTGCTCGACGCGCGCGGCATCCACCGAGTAGGTGACGCGGCGGATGGGCGAGAACGAGGCGTCCAGCTGCAGCCGGCCGATCGGGCGGGTCTGCTCCTCGAAGGCCGCGCGGGCGGCCGCCGGGCGGTAGCCGCGGCCGCGCTCCACGCGCAGCGTCATCGACAGCTCGCCGGCCTTGGTCAGGTTGGCGATCACCAGTTCGGGGTTGACCACCTCGATGTCGTGGTCGAGCTGGATGTCGCCGGCCGTCACCGGGCCGGGACCCTTCTTGTGCAGGCGCAGCTCGGCGCTGTCACGCGTATGCATGCGCAGCGCGACCAGCTTCAGGTTCAACAGGATGTCGACCACGTCCTCCTGCACGCCCTCGATGCTGGTGTACTCGTGCAGCACGCCGTCGATCTCGACTTCGGTGATGGCGCTGCCGGGCATGGAGGACAGCAGTACGCGGCGCAGCGCGTTGCCGAGGGTGTGGCCGAAGCCCCGCTCGAACGGCTCGATGACCACGCGTGCCTGGCGCGGCGCAACCGGCTGCACCTTCACCACACGCGGCTTCAGAAACTCTCCAACTGATCCCTGCATAGCTTCTCACCTTGCCGGGTTGACCGGCCGCAGATAAAACGAAACCGGACGGTCAATAATCACTACCGTCCGATCCCCGCGGAAAAACGCTTCCGCAGGCTGCTTGAATTACTTCGAGTACAGCTCGACGACGAGGTTCTCGTTGATGTCCGGCAGGATCTCGTCCCGCGCCGGGACGGTGCGGAACACACCCTTGAAAGCCTTTTCGTCCACCTCGACCCACTCGGGCAGGCCGACCTGCTGGGCCATGGTGAGCGCATTGGTGATGCGCAGCTGCTTGCGCGACTTCTCGCGCACCGACACCACGTCACCGGGGCGCACCTGGTAGGAGGCGATGGTGACCACTTGGTCGTTCACCAGGATGCCCTTGTGGCTCACCAGCTGGCGGGCCTCGGCGCGGGTCACGGCGAACCCCATGCGGTACACGACGTTGTCCAGGCGGCACTCCAGCAGCTTCAGCAGGTTCTCACCGGTCGCGCCCGTGCGGCGCGCGGCCTCCGTGTAGTAGTTGCTGAACTGGCGCTCGAGGATGCCGTACATGCGCCGCAGCTTCTGCTTCTCGCGCAGCTGCAGGCCATAGTCCGACAGGCGCTGGCGGCGCTCGCCCTTGATGCCGCCGGGCGGCACCTGGAACTTGCACTTGCCTTCCAGCGGCTTGACGCCACTCTTGAGGAACAGATCCGTGCCCTCGCGACGGGCGAGCTTGCACTTGGGGCCGACGTAACGCGCCATATTCTATGTTTCCTTGAAAGGCCTAGACCCGGCGCTTCTTGGGGGGACGGCAGCCATTGTGCGGAATGGGCGTCACGTCCGAAATACTGGTGATCTTCAGTCCGCAGGTGTTCAGCGCCCGCACCGCCGACTCGCGGCCGGGACCGGGGCCACCCACGCGCACTTCCACGTTCTTCAGGCCGTGCTCCTGCGCCGCGACGCCAGCCTTCTCGGCGGCGACCTGCGCGGCGAACGGCGTGCTCTTGCGCGAGCCGCGGAACCCGCAGCCCCCCGAGGTCGCCCAGGACAGCGTGTTGCCCTGCCGGTCGGTGATGGTGATGATGGTGTTGTTGAAGCTGGCATGCACGTGCGCGATCCCGTCGAGCACATTCTTGCGCGCCTTCTTCGGCTTCTTCGGACCGCCGGACTGGGCGGCATTCGCACTGCCCTGCGGTTGTTTCTGGTCGGCCATTTTCGGTGTTGCCTCGTTACGCCTTGCCCGGCGGTGCGTTCAGCTTGACGGCCTGCTTGCGCGGGCCCTTGCGTGTACGCGCATTGGTCTTGGTGCGCTGGCCCCGGACCGGCAGTCCGCGGCGGTGACGGATGCCGCGGTAGGTACCGAGGTCCATCAGGCGCTTGATGTTCATGGACACTTCGCGGCGCAGGTCGCCCTCGACGGCGAACTTCGCGATCTGCGAGCGCAGGCCGTTCACCTCGGCCTCGGTCAGGTCCTTGACGCGGGTGTGCGGGTCGACCCCGGCAGCCACGCAGGTCTCGACCGCACGCGTGCGGCCCACGCCGTAGATGTGCTGCAAGCCCACCCACACGTGCTTGTTCATCGGAATATTGATGCCGGCTATGCGAGCCATAGTTTCAACCCTGTCTCTGCTTGTGGCGCTGGTCGCTGCAGATCACGTAGACCACGCGCCGACGGCGCACGATCTTGCAGTTCTTGCAGATCTTTTTGACGGATGGACGTACTTTCATGAGGATCTTTCCGTAAATGTCTTGGGCGTTGGCGTCAGCCGCCCGCCCCTGAGCGGCCGTAGCCGAGCAGGTTCGCCTTCTTGAGCAGACCGGGATACTGATGCGACATCATGTGAGCCTGCAGCTGCGACATGAAGTCCATCACCACCACCACCACGATCATCAGCGAGGTGCCGCCGAACTGGAACGGAACGCCCTGGGAGGACACCAGGAATTCCGGCAGCAGACACACGGCCGCCACGTACAGCGCGCCCCACAGGGTCAGGCGCGAGAGCACCTTGTCGATGTAGTCGCCGGTCTGCTGGCCCGGACGGATGCCGGGGATGAAGGCCCCGGACTTCTGCAGGTTCTGCGCGGTGTCGCGCGAGTTGAACACCAGCGCGGTGTAGAAGAAGCAGAAGAACAGGATCAGGACCGCGTACACCACCAGGTGCGCCGGCTGGCCGTAGCCCAGGGAGGCCGCGATCTTCTGCAGGATCTCGCTGGTCTTGCCGGTGGCGCTGGTGCCGAAGAAGTTGGCGATGGTCGCCGGGAACAGCAGGATGCTCGAGGCGAAGATCGGCGGGATCACGCCCGACATGTTGAGCTTGAACGGCAGGTGGCTGCTCTGGCCCGCGAACATGCGCCGGCCGACCTGGCGCTTGGCGTAGTTGACCGGGATGCGCCGCTGGGCGCGCTCCACGAACACCACGAAGTAGGTGACGCCCAGCACCACGATCAGCAGCACCAGCGCGAACGGACCGGACATCTCACCGGTGCTCACCTGGCCGACGGTATTGCCCACGGCGTTCGGCAGCCCGGCGACGATCCCCGAGAGGATCAGCATGGAGATGCCGTTGCCGATGCCGCGCTCGGTGATCTGCTCGCCGAGCCACATCAGGAACAGGGTCCCGGTGCACATGGTCAGGGTGGCCGTGATCAGCCAGAGCGGACCGCCCTGCAGCACCATGTGGTTGGACTGCAGCGCGACCGCCGCGGCGAACGACTGGAACGCGGCCAGCACCACCGTGCCGTAGCGGGTGTATTCGGTGATCTTGCGCCGCCCGGACTCGCCTTCCTTGCGCAGCTCCATCAGCGTCGGCACGACCATCGACATCATCTGGATGATGATCGAGGCGGAGATGTAGGGCATCACGCCCATCGCGAAGATCGACAGCCGCTGCAGCGCCCCGCCCGAGAACATGTTGGCGATGCCGAGGATGGTCCCGGACTGGTCGTTGAAGAAGCGCGCCACGGCGTCCGGATTGATGCCCGGGACCGGGATGAAGGTCCCGATGCGGTACACCACCAGGCCCCCCAGCAGGAACGCCAGGCGGCCGCGGATCTCGGAGAAGCGCGAGGCTTCGCCGAGGGCGGCAGCGGGACTGCTGAGGGAGCTGTTTGCCATATCCTTACTTCGCGGTTTCGGTGTTGGCGGCCGCGGCCTCGACCTTGCCACCGGCGGCTTCGATCGCCGCCAGGGCGCCCTTGGTCGCACCGACGCCCTTGAGGGTCACGGCGCGCGCGATGGCGCCCGAGAGCACCACCTTCGCCACCTGCGCATGCACTGAGACCACGCCCGCGGCCTTCAGTGCCGCAAGGTCGATGACCGTGCCTTCGACCTTCGCCAGTTCCGACAGGCGCACCTCGGCGCGCGAGGCCTTCATCGCCGAGCGGAACCCGACCTTGGGCAGCCGGCGCTGCAGCGGCATCTGGCCGCCCTCGAAGCCGACCTTGTGGTAGCCACCCTTGCGGGCGCGCTGGCCCTTGACGCCGCGGCCGGAGGTCTTGCCCTGGCCGGCGGAGGCGCCGCGGCCGACACGCAGGCGGTTGCGCTTGGAGCCCGCGGCGGGGGCCAGTTCGTTCATTCGGAGCGCCATACCTTTAAGCCTCTTCCACTTTCAGCAGGTGCACGGCCCGGTTGATCATGCCGCGGTTCTGCGGCGTGCCCGCAACGGTTACGCTCTGGTGCGGCTTGCGCAGCCCCAGGCCGCGAACCGACGCCACGATGCCGGCCAGCTGCCCGTTCAGGCTCTTGACCAGCGTCACCTTGAGCGAACCCTGACCCGAGATCGTCATGCCGTGAGCTCCTCGAGCCGCTTGCCGCGCTTGGCCGCGATTTCCTCGGGCGAACGCACGCTGGAGAGCGCCGAGATGGTCGCCCGCACGACGTTGATCGGGTTGCGGGAGCCATAGCTCTTGGCCAGCACGTTGCGCACGCCCACGCACTCGAGCACGGCGCGCATGCCGCCGCCGGCGATGACGCCGGTACCGTCCGAGGCCGGCTGCATCAGCACGCGGGTGGCGCCATGGGTGCCGCGGACCGCGTAGTACAGCGTGTCGTTACGCAACGCCACGTTGATCATGTTCTTGCGCGCCTGGGCCATGGCCTTGGAGATGGCCACCGGCACTTCGCGCGCCTTGCCGAAGCCGTAGCCCACCCGGCCCGAGCCGTCGCCGACGACCGTCAGGGCCGTGAAGCCGAACTGGCGGCCACCCTTGACGACCTTGGCGGTGCGATTGACGGCCACGAGCTTCTCGACGAACTCGTCGGCCGATTGTCCTCTTTCCGGTCTTGCCATGATTGGGATACCTGCTTAGAACTCAAGGCCCGCTTCGCGGGCCGCTTCGGCCAGCGCCTTGACGCGGCCGTGATACTGGAAACCTGACCGGTCGAACGCCACCTTGGTGACGCCGGCCGCCTTGGCGCGCTCGGCGATGGCCCGGCCGACGGCCTTGGCCGCCTCGACGTTGCCGCCGTTCTTCAGATCCTTGCTCACCGCCTCCTGCAGCGTGGAGGCCGCGGCCAGCACCTTCGATCCGGAGGCATCGGTCAGCTGCGCATAGATGTGCTGCGGCGTGCGATGCACGGAGAGGCGGGCCACGCCCAGCACGCGGATGTGCTGGCGGGTCTTGACCGCGCGGCGCAGCCGCCGGTCCTTCTTCGCGGTGGTGCTCATTTCTTCTTGCCTTCCTTCAGCTCGATCTTCTCGCCCACGTAGCGCACGCCCTTGCCCTTGTAGGGTTCCGGCGGCCGATACGCGCGGATCTTCGCCGCCGTCTCGCCCACGACCTGACGGTCGATGCCCTTGACCACGATTTCGGTCTGGGTCGGAGTCTCGATGGTGATGCCCTCGGGCACCGCGAAATTGACCGGGTGCGAGTACCCCAGGGTCAGGTTCAGCACCTTGCCCTGGGCCTGCGCGCGGTAGCCGACGCCCTGCAGCTCGAGCTTGCGCTCGAAGCCTTTGGAGACGCCCTCGACCATGTTGGCCAGGTGGGCGCGGGCGGAGCCGGCCTGCATGCGCACGGCATCATCCTTGCCGTACTTCACGTTCAGGGCCTTGTCGACCTGTTCCACGGTCACCCCGCCCTTCAGGGGCAGGCTCAGGGAGCCCTTGGCACCCTTGATGGTGACCTGGCCCGCGGTAATCGTCGCCGTGACGCCCTGGGGCAGGGGCACGGGGGCTTTTGCAACTCTGCTCATAACCTTTCGTCCGTTAGGCCACGATGCACAGGACTTCGCCGCCCTGGCCGATCGAGCGCGCCTGCCGGTCCGTCATCACGCCCTGGGGGGTGGATACGATCACGGTGCCCATGCCGCCGAGCACCTTGGGCAGCTCGTCCTTGCCGCGGTAGATGCGCAGCCCCGGACGGCTGACGCGCTCCAGGCGGTCGATGACGGGCCGGCCGTCGTAATACTTCAGCCCGATGGTCAGGGTCGTCTTCTGGCCGGCGGACTCGAGGCGGAAGTCCGCCACGTACCCTTCCTCCTTCAGGACCCGCGCGATGGCGGTCTTGAGCTTGGAGGAGGCCATGCTCACTTCGGGCTTGCGCGCGGTCTGCCCGTTGCGGATGCGGGTCAGCAGATCGGCGATGGGATCGGTCATGCTCATGCGGCTATTCCTTACCAGCTCGCCTTGGTGAGGCCGGGGATCTCGCCGCGGTTAGCGACTTCACGGATCTTCACGCGGGCCAGACCAAACTTGCGATACACGCCGCGCGAGCGGCCGGTGATCGCACAACGATTGCGCTGGCGCGACGGACTCGCGTCCCGCGGCAACGCCTGCAGCTGCGCCTGCGCAGCGATGCGGTCCTCGGGCGAGGTCTTGGGGCTGCGGATCAGCTCCTTCAACGCCGCACGCTTGGCCGCGTACTTCTTCACGATTCTGGCGCGACGCTTATCGCGCTCGACCATGTTCGTCTTCGCCATAGCCTTCTTAAAACCTCTTACTTCCGGAACGGGAAGTTGAAAGCCTCGAGCAGCGCCCGACCCTGCTTGTTGTCGGTTGCCGTCGTCGTGATTGTGATGTCCATACCCCGGATCTGGTCGACCTGGTCGTACTGGATCTCCGGGAAAATGATCTGTTCCTTGACCCCCAGGGTGTAGTTGCCACGGCCGTCGAAGGCGCGCGGCGAGACGCCACGGAAGTCGCGGATGCGGGGCATCGCGATGCTGATCAGCCGGTCCAGGAACTCGTACATGCGATCGCCGCGCAGCGTCACCTTGCAGCCGATCGCCAGGCCCTGGCGCAGCTTGAAGGAGGCGATCGACTTGCGCGACTTGGTGACCAGCGGCTTCTGGCCGGTGATCTTGGTCATGTCGCCGACGGCGGCGTCCATCACCTTGCGGTCGGCCACGGCTTCGCCGACACCCATGTTGACCGTGATCTTGGTGATCTTCGGCACCTGCATGGGGTTCGAAAGCTGCAGGTCGGCCTTGAGCTTCGGAACGACCGTGTCGCGGTAATAATCTTCTAATCTAGCCATAGGACCTGTGATTGCCGACGCATCAAGCGTCGAGCATCTCTCCGTTGGAGCTGAAACGCCGCACCTTCTTGCCATCGCTCAGGGTCTTGAACCCGACGCGATCGGCCTTCTTGGTGCCCGGATTCCAAATCGCGATCTTGGCGACGTGCAGCGGCATTTCCTTGGAAACGATGCCGCCCTGCTTGTTGGCCTGCGGATTCGGGCGCGTGTGGCGCTTCACCATGTTGATGCCTTCCACGATGACGTAGCCGTCATCGAGGACCTGGATCACCGCGCCCTGCCGGCCCTTGTCCTTGCCGGAAATCACGATGACCTGATCACCTTTGCGTAACTTTCTCATGACTGCCTCAAAGCACTTCCGGCGCCAGCGAGATGATCTTCATGAACTGCGTGCTGCGCAGCTCGCGCGTCACGGGTCCGAAGATGCGGGTGCCGATCGGCTCCAGTTTCTGGGTCAGCAGCACCGCCGCGTTGCCGTCGAAGCGGATCAGCGACCCGTCCGGGCGGCGCACGCCGTGGGTGGTGCGCACGACGACGGCGTCGTAGACCTCGCCCTTCTTGACCTTGCCGCGCGGGATCGCATCCTTGACGCTGACCTTGATGACATCGCCCACCGAGGCGTAGCGCCGGCGCGTGCCGCCGAGCACCTTGATGCACATCAGGGTGCGGGCGCCGCTGTTGTCGGCGGCATTGAGCATGGTACGCAACTGAATCACGCGGGTGCTCCTCAGCCTGCCTGCGACGAGGAGGTCACCGAGCTGACCTTCCAGGACTTGTGACGCGACATCGGGCGGCACGGCACGATGACGACGATGTCGCCCTCCTTCGCCTTGCCTTCCTCGTCATGCGCCAGCAGCTTGGTGGTGCGGCGGATGAACTTGCCGTACATGCCGTGCCGGACCAGCCGCTCGATCTCGACGGCGATGGTCTTCTGCATCTTGGTGCTGACCACCTTACCCGTGAGGGTACGCTGGCCCTTTGCTTCTGCCGTCACTTCTTCTCTCCAGCGCTATCCTTGACGCTCTGACGCAGCACCGTCTTCAGCCGGGCGACGTTCCTGCGAACCTTGCCGAACTGGTCCGGCTTGATGGCCTGGCCGGTCGCACGCTGCATGCGCAGGGCGAACTGCTCCTTGCGCAGTTTGATGAGCTCCTCGTTGAGCTCGGTGGCGGACTTCTTCCGCAGCTCTTTGGCGTCCATTTATCGAACCTGCCGTTTCACGAATGTCGTCGACACTGAGAGCTTGGAGCCTGCCAGGCGGAACGCCTCGCGGGCCGTCGTCTCATCCACGCCTTCCATCTCGAAGAGCACCTTGCCGGGCAGCACCTTGGCGACCCAGTACTCGACGTTGCCCTTGCCGCTGCCCATGCGCACTTCCAGGGGCTTCTTGGAGATCGGCACGTCCGGGAAGACGCGGATCCAGATCTGGCCGCCGCGCTTCACGTAGCGCGCCATCGCGCGCCGGGCGGCCTCGATCTCGCGGGCGGTCATGCGCGCGCGGCTGGTCGACTTCAGGCCGAAATCGCCGAAGGCAACCGAGCTGCCACGCTGGGCCAGGCCGGAATTGCGGCCTTTGAACTGTTTACGGTACTTGGTGCGCTTGGGCTGCAGCATGATCGTGCTCTATCGTCAAACCTTGGGCGTCTTACCTTAGGCGGCCGGGGCCTGCTCGGGGGCGCCGGCGGCGCCACCGGTGGCGGCCGGGGCGGCGGCGTCGGTGTCGGCTTCGGCAGCCTGCTCCGGACGGGCGGCCTCGAACACCTCACCCTTGAAGATCCACACCTTCACGCCGATGACGCCGTAGGTGGTGTGGGCCTCGGACAGGCCGTAGTCGATGTCCGCGCGGAAGGTATGCAGTGGCACGCGTCCTTCGCGCGACCACTCGGTGCGGGCGATCTCGGCGCCGTTCAGGCGCCCGGAGACGCGCACCTTCACCCCGAGGGCGCCGGAGCGCATGGTGCTCATGACCGCGCGCTTCATGGCGCGCCGGAACATCACGCGCTTCTCGATCTGCTGCGCGATGCTGTCGGCCACCAGCTGCGAATCGAGCTCGGGCTTTCTGATCTCGGCGATGTTCAGCCGCACGTCGTTGATGTTCATGGACAGCAGCTTCGCCGTCGCCTGTCGCAGCTTCTCGATGTCCTCGCCCTTCTTGCCGATCACGATGCCGGGGCGCGCCGTCTGGATGGTGATGTTCACCTTCTTCGCGGCCCGCTCGATCAGGATGCGGCTCACCGAGGCCTCGCCCAGCCGCTTCAGCAGGAACTGGCGGACGCGGAAATCGGTGTGGATGTGCTGCGGGAACTGCTTGCGGTCGGCATACCACTTCGACGTCCAGTCGCGCGTGATGCCGAGGCGGATGCCGAGCGGATTGACCTTCTGACCCATGCCTTAGTCCTTCCTGCCATCGCTGACGGCCACGGTGATGTGGCTGTTGCGCTTGACGATGCGGGTGCCGCGGCCTTTGGCGCGGGCGGCGAAACGCTTCAAAACCGGCGCCTCATCGACGAGGATGCGCGCCACCTTCAGATCGTCCACGTCCAGGCCCTTGTTCTCCTGGGCGTTGGCGATCGCCGACCACAGCACCTTGTAGACCAGGTCGGCGCCCTTCTTGGGCATGAACTTCAGGACGTTGAGCGCAGTGTTGACGGGCTGGCCGCGGACGGTGTCCGCCACCAGCCGGCACTTCTGCGGGGAAATGCGCGCGTAGCGCAGCTTCGCTGATACTTCCATGGACGCCTCTTAGCCTGCCGCCTCGACCTTCTTGTCGCCCGAGTGGGACTTGAAGGTGCGGGTGGGGGCGAATTCGCCGAGCTTGTGACCGACCATGTTCTCGGACACCAGTACCGGGATGTGCTGCCGGCCGTTGTGCACGGCGATGGTCAGTCCGACCATGTCCGGCACGATCATCGAGCGGCGCGACCAGGTCTTGATCGGCTTGCGGTCGTTGCGGGCGGCGGCGGTCTGCACTTTCTTGGCGAGGTGCAGGTCGACGAACGGACCCTTCTTCGTTGAACGCGGCATATGTTCCTCAACGCACCTTGTTCTTGCGGCGCTGCACGATCATGTTGTCCGTGCGCTTGTTGTTGCGGGTCTTCTTGCCCTTGGTATTCCAGCCCCAGGGCGAAACCGGGTGCGGGTTACCCTGGCCCGACTTGCCCTCGCCGCCACCGTGCGGGTGATCGACCGGATTCATCGCAAGGCCCCGCACCGTGGGACGCACACCGCGCCAGCGGATCGCACCGGCCTTGCCGTAGCTGCGCAGGTTGTGCTCGTCGTTGCTGACCTCGCCGAGCGTCGCGCGGCAGTCGATGTGCACCTTGCGGGTCTCGCCGGACTTCAGGCGCAGGTACGCATACAGGCCTTCGCGGGCGGTGTACTGCACCGAGGAGCCGGCGCTGCGGGCGAGCTGACCGCCCTTGCCGGGCTTCAGTTCCACGTTGTGGACCGTCGAGCCCACCGGGATGTGCCGCAGCGTCATCGCGTTGCCGGGCTTGATCGGGGAGTCCGAGCCGCTGCGGATCTCGTCGCCGGCGGCCATGCCCTTGGCGGCCACGATGTAGCGGCGTTCGCCGTCGGCGTACAGCACCAGGGCGATGTGCGCGGTCCGGTTCGGGTCGTACTCGACGCGCTCCACGACCGCGGCGATGCCGTCCTTGTCGCGCTTGAAGTCGATGATGCGGTACTTCTGGCGCGAGCCGCCGCCGATGTGGCGGGTGGTGATGCGGCCGAAGTGGTTGCGCGCGCCGGTCTTGCTCTGCGCGACGGTCAGCGGCTCGTACGGCCCGCCCTTGTGCAGGTGCGAGCGGTCGACGCGCACGACGGTGCGGGTGCCGGGAGAGGTGGGCTTGAACTTGATGAGTGCCATCGTCTTAGGCCTTTGCCTTGGCTTCGTAGTCGATCGTCTGGCCGGAGGCCAGGCTGACGTAGGCCTTCTTCCAGTCCTGGGTGCGGCCCTCGAGCTTGCCGAAGCGGCGCGCCTTGCCGGGCTCGTTCACGACCTGCACCGCGCGCACCTTCACTTCGAACATCAGCTCGACGGCGGCCTTGATGTCCGGCTTGGTGGCGCGGCGCTGCACGCGGAAGCAGTACTGGTTGTTGTTCTGCATGGCGGTGGACGTCTTCTCGGTGACGTGCGGGGCCAGCAGGACGTTCATGAGTTGTTCGCGGTTCACTGGAACCTCTCCTCGAGGAGCTTCACCGCCCCGACGGTCATCAGCACGTGATCGTGCTCGACCAGCGACAGCGGATTGATCTGCGAGACTTCGATCAGTTCCACGTGCGGCAGGTTGCGTGCGGCCAGGAACAGCTTCTGGTCCAGCGCCTCGACCACGATCAGGGTCCGGGACAGCGACCAGGAGGCGAGCTTGCTCGCCAGGAGCCTGGTCTTCGGGGCCTCGAGCGCGATCTCGTCGGTCACGACCAGGCGGTTCTGGCGCACGAGCTCGGAGAGCATGGAGACGATCGCGCCGCGGTACATCTTGCGGTTGACCTTCTGCGAGAAGTCCCGGGGCCGGGCGGCGAACGTCACGCCGCCGCCGCGCCAGATGGGCGAGCGGCTGGAACCGGCGCGCGCCTGGCCCGTGCCCTTCTGTGCCCAGGGCTTCTTGCCGCCGCCGCGCACTTCGGCCTTGGACAGCTGCCGCTTGGTGCCGGCGCGGCCGGCATTGCGGTAGGCGACCACGACCTGGTGCACCAGGGATTCGTTGTAGTCCTGGCCGAAGGTGGCATCGGACACGGCCAGCTCAGCCCCACCATTGATGAGTTTCAGGTTCATGATGGGTCCTACTTCTTGCCGGCCTTACCGGGGTTCGGCGCCTTGCCCGGGGCCGCCTGCTTGGTCGGCGCGATGGTCTTGCGGGTGGCCTGGCGCTGGGCCTTCACGGAGGCGCGCACGATCACGCGGCCGCCCTCGGCGCCGGGCACCGCGCCGCGGACCAGAAGGAGGTTGCGCTCGAGGTCCACTTCGACGACCTTCAGGTTCTCGGTGGTGCGGCGCACCACGCCCATGTGGCCGGACATGCGCTTGCCCTGGAACACGCGGCCGGGGGTCTGGCGCTGGCCGATGGAGCCGGGGGTGCGGTGCGACACCGACACACCGTGCGAGGCATGGTGGCCGGCGAAGTTGTGCCGCTTCATGGTGCCGGCGAAGCCCTTGCCGATGGTGGTGCCAGTCACGTCGACGATCTCGCCCGCCTTGAAGCGGTCGACCTTGAGCTCGCTGCCTTCCTTCAGGTCCGCGCCCTCACCGTCGGTGAGGCGGAATTCCATCAGGCCGCGGCCGGGGCTGACGGCGGCCTTGGCCAGGTGGCCCGTGGCGGCCTTGGACAGCAGCTGCGGGCGCCGCGTGCCGAAGGCGACCTGCACGGCACGGTAGCCGTCGACCTCCTTGGACTTCAGCTGCGTCACCCGGTTGGGCAGTACTTCGATGACGGTCACGGGCACGGTTTCGCCGGCGTCCGTAAACACCCGCGTCATCCCCGCCTTGCGACCGACCAGACCGATAGAGTTTTTCATGGGCTGAAATTCACAAACCTGGTGCCGCGGGCACGAGTGTCCGCGGTCACTTCCGTAATATTCGTTCGGTTGAGGAAAGCCACGCGGAAAGCCAGGCGCACCGGAGCCGGCCGCCTGATTTTCGAGTGGTCTTGGCGCCTTCGTGCCGGCGCCAACCTCGCCCGATACTGCTCATCAAAAGCAGACCGCCTGGGGAATCACCCCCGGCGGAAAAGGTCGCGCAGTATACGAAGCGACCCTGCCATGCACAAGCCCGAAACGCCGCCGCGCCGGACTTTTTTCGTCCCTGGGGGCCCGGATACGGGCCCCTGACCGCCGGGACGGGCGGATCCTCAGTTCAGCTTGATCTGAACGTCCACGCCGGCCGGCAGTTCCAGCTTCATCAGCGCATCCACGGTCTTGTCCGTGGGGTTGAGGATGTCCATCAGGCGCTTGTGGGTGCGCAGCTCGAACTGGTCGCGGGCGTCCTTGTCGGAGTGCGGGGAGACCAGGAGCGTGAAGCGCTCCATCTTGGTGGGCAGCGGCACCGGACCCTTGACGGTCGCGCCGGTGCGCTTGGCGGTCTCGACGATCTCGCGGGCCGAGTTGTCGATGAGCCGGTGGTCGAACGCCTTGAGGCGGATGCGGATGTTCTGGTTGGGCATGATCGTATCCTTGCAAAGAACTAGCCCGGGCAATGCCGGCGCTTGGGTTGGTTACGGAATTCCTACTTGATGACCTTGGCGACGACGCCGGCGCCGACGGTCTTGCCGCCCTCGCGGATGGCGAAGCGCAGGCCCTCTTCCATCGCGATGGGGCTGATCAGTTCCACCACCATCTTGATGTTGTCCCCCGGCATCACCATCTCC
>DATJTJ010000013.1:0-9767 GCA_035503515.1 Steroidobacteraceae bacterium | reverse complement strand
GGGTGGTCGTCATCGGCGGTGGCTTCGGCGGACTGTGGGCCGTGCGCGCGCTGCGGTCGGCCGCCGTCGACATCACGCTGATCGACCGCTGCAATCACCACCTGTTCCAGCCGCTGCTGTACCAGGTGGCAACGGCGGGGCTTGCGGCGCCCTCGATCGCGGCTCCGCTGCGGCACATCCTGCGTCACCAGTCCAACGTGTCGGTATTGATGGGTGAGGTCAGGAGCCTGGATCTCGCCGACCGTCGCGTGTACCTGGGCGAGCAGTTCTTCGAATACGACTACCTCATCGTGGCGGCCGGGGCCGCCAATGCCTATTTCGGGCACGACGACTGGATCGCGCACGTCCTCAGCCTGAAAACGCTGGACGATGCGCTCGCCATCCGCGCCCGAATCCTTCGCCTTCGAACGCGCCGAGCTGGAACCGGAGCCGCGGCAGCGCGACGCGTGGCTTACCTTCGTGGTCATCGGCGCCGGATCCACCGGCGTGGAACTGGCGGGAACGCTGGCGGAAATTGCGCGCCATACCCTGGCACCGGAATTCAGGCGCAGCGATCCGCGGCAGGCGCGCGTGCTGCTGCTGGAGGCCGGCCCGCGGGTGCTGCCCGCCCTCGCGCCTGCGCTGTCTGCGAAGGCGGCAGTCCAGCTGCAGCGTCTGGGCGTCACGGTCAGGACCGGCACGGCCGTGAGCGCGATCGGCGCCGATCACGTCGAGTGCGGCACCGAGCGCATTGCGAGCCGCACCGTGCTGTGGGCGGCGGGAGTGGCCGGGTCGCCGCTGGGAAAGCTGCTCGGCGCTGCGCTCGACCGGTCCGGCCGCGTCCAGGTGCAGCCGGACCTGTCGCTGGCGGATCATCCGGAGGTGATGGTCGTCGGCGACCTGGCCGGTATCGCCTGCGCGGGACGCCCCGTCCCGGGCATTGCCCCGGCGGCTAAGCAGATGGGAGCGCACGCTGCCCGATGCATCGCGGCTTCGCTCGCCGGCCGGCCGCGAGCGGCCTTCCGCTATCGCGACTACGGGACGCTGGCGACGATCGGCCGCCGCGCCGCCGTCGTCGACCTGCGGGGCTGGCACCTCTCCGGCACGCTCGCGTGGTGCTTCTGGCTGGCGGCGCACATCTTCTTCCTGATCGGCTTCCGCAACCGGCTGGTCGTGCTCATCGACTGGGCCTGGGCCTACTTCAGCTACGAGCGCAGCGCCCGCATCATTTCCGACCGGCGCTGAGGCCGCTCGAGTATCGCGGGCTTGACGGCCGGGCAGCCGCCCAGATGTAGAAGTGTCAGTGCCAGCGCGCATAGGAACGGAGGACGGCCCTACAGACCCCCCGCAAGTGCCGCCCCAGGATTCAGCCTTCTCGGCCACCAATCACCAGGGGAGACGGTCATGCCAGACACCATTTCGGACCCGGCCTCGAGCGCCACCGATGACATCAAAGCTTCCGCCGCACAGGCTGCCAATGGGGCAGCCGAACAGCTGGACGCCAAACGGCGAGGCGCCGCGCGCGTAGTGCGCAACGCCGCCGGCAAACTCGGGGCCGCGGCCGACTATCTCGACGAACATGACGCGGGCGCCATGATGGGCGATGTGAAGACCCTGATCCGGAACAATCCGGTGCCGGCGCTGATCGGCGCGGCAGCGATCGGATTCCTGCTGGCAAGGTCCCTGTCCCGTTGAGCGGCGGCCGGGAACCGCGGACATGACCGCCCCGACGCAGCGCGCCTTTTCCGATGTGATCCGGGACATCCTCGGCAACATCCGCGATATTGCCCGCTCCGAGATTCAGCTGGCGAAGGCTGAGGTTCGCGAGCAATTCGCCGACTACCGCAGCGGCCTTTGCTGGGCCATCGGCGCGGTGCTGTGCCTGTTCTTCGCCGCGGGTTTCCTGCTGGTCTCGTGCCTGTGCGGGCTGCTGTACATCCTGCCGCTATGGGCGGCTGCGCTGGTGCTGGCAGGGGCACTCGCGGTCGCCGGAGTGTTGATCCTGGGGAGCCTGCAATGGCAGAAACATCCGGCGAGATAACCCGGCACATCCGCGATGCCGAGGCGGATCTCAAGGCAAATATCGAGCAGCTGGAGCTTAGGGTGAAGGCAGCCATCGATTGGCGGCGTCAGTACCGCAGGGCACCGGCCACGTTCCTGGCCGCGGCGGCGTCGGGCGGCGCCCTGCTGGCGTTCGCCACCAGTCGGGGTGGCGATGGCGGGCGCAGCCCTACGTCGCGTCGGTCGGCGGCGCCTGCGGGCCGGCCGGCCGGCGCCCTCGAAAGTACGCTCGATGAAATCAAGGCAGCGCTGCTCGGGGCCGCCGTGACGCAGGCCAAAAGCGCGCTCGCTCACCTGCTTCGTGGTTTGAATGAGCAACCGGGAGACGAATATGACCATTCTCGATAAGATGATTTCGGCGGTTTCGCCACCGGAGAGTGCGAAGGCGCGCGCCGAGGCGCGCCAGCGGGCCATCGAATCCGCTGGCGCCAGCGACTGGCTGGCGATGGTGTTGCAGCACCATCGGCATATCGAGGCCGCCTTCGCGGAAGTGCGCAGCGCCTCGCGACCGGAGGAGCGGCGGGCCGCCCAGCTACGGCTTGCGACGTTGCTGACGGGCCATTCGCTCGCGGAGGAGGCAGTGCTGTATCCGGCATTGGTCAATGCGGGTGAAAAGGCCCATTCCACGAAGGCCTATACCGAGCAATCCGCGGCAAAGGTGCAACTGGGCCTGCTCGAGCACATGCAGCCGATGTCGCAGGACTACCTCGACAAGCTGGGGCACCTTCAGGGTGCGGTCGCCCACCACATGTACGAGGAGGAGGGCACCTGGTTCCTCGAACTGAAGGAGAAGCTCACGGCAGCGGAGCAGGGGCAACTGACGCGGCGGTATGCGGAGGAGTTCGCGCGCTACATGGGCGATGATGCCCCGCCGCTGGATTCGCGGTTCACCCTCATGAACCTGAATCTGTCCCCTGCATCTTCGGCCCCGCCGAGTCAGTGACGGGCAGGCGCACGGTGAAGGCGCTGCCACGCCCCGCGCCTTCGCTGCCGGCTTCGACCGTGCCGCCGTGCTGCTCGACCAGGTATTTCACCAGCGTCAGGCCGATTCCCAGGCCGCCGTCCGTGAGCCTGCCGCCGGAGTGCAATTGCGAGAAGGGGGCAAACACGCGACGCATCTGCTCGGCGGGTATGCCGATTCCATTGTCGGTGACCCGGATCAGCACGCCGGCCCCTTCCCGTGCCACCCGGACCGAAATCCGGCCCTGCAGGGGTGTGTATTTCGCGCTGTTGCCGATGAGATTCGATACCACCTGCACCAGGCGGTCGAAATCGCCGAGCACCTCCACGGACGGATCCTCGACGAGGAGGACCAGTTGGTGGTCGCGCGCCTTGAGCGCGGCATCGCACACCTCGATCGCATGCTTCACGACCTCATCGATGCGAACGGGCTCCTTGATGAGCAGCACCTTGCCGACCGTGGTGCGTCCCAGGTCCATGAGATCGTTCACGAGGCGGTTGAGGTGCGCGAGCTGGCGGGACATCATGGTCAGGACTTCCGGGACCGAGCCCTCGGCCGCCGCCTGGGCCGACAGGACCCGCAGCCCCACACCGAGCGCCGAAAGTGGATTGCGCAGCTCGTGCGCGACCGTTGCCAGTGCCCGGCGCGTCGACCGATCCGAAAGGGTCTCCGGATCATCGGCGTCCTCGATTTCCTCGGTTGGCCGCAGCGCCAGCGCGACCACCCGATGCATGGGGCTGCCCATGTTGATGCCATCCACGACCTGCCAGCGGCTGTTGTGATGCCAGTCGCGGCTCGCATAGCCCATGGTCAGCACCTCGCTGCAGGCCGTGCTCAGGATGATGGCATCGTCCGGCTCCAGTTCCCCGATCCAGCTGCCGACCAGGCGGTCCCGGCCGAAGAGCGCGCACAGTTCCGGATCGGCATCGACGAATCGGAGTCCCTTGTGCTCGCCGTCACCGTCAGGGACTTCCAGCTGGCACAGCTTCAGGCCGCTGCGCTCGAGCAGGCGACGGTAGCCGGGATCCCAGCTGGCCGTCGGGCTGGCGGCGACCTGCCCGAGCTCCCATCGCGCAGGGGCATCCAGCGGTGCCTTGGCAGGAGTGATGTTTTCGGTCACGCAGGCTCCTCGACCGCGGCGCACGTTTTTCCCGTTCGATGATATGTAAGGGAGTCGCCTGCGTCGTTAACCTGAGTTATCCCTCCAGGAACTCCGCGAGTTCGTCCATTCCGAGCTGCCGGTACCATTGCGCAGCGGTTTTGTTTTCGTCGTTGCGTGCGTTGCGGTCGGCGCCGTTCTTGAGCAGCACCTCGATGGTTGCCACGCTCGCCCCGACGTCCGGTTCCTCCTGCTTGGCCTGACTGACGACGTGCAGCGCGGTGTTGCCTTTGGGCGTACGCTGCCCGATGAGACCCGGCTCGGCCGCCAGCAGTTCTGCGGCGCGCTTCGCATCGGCCACACGGCAGACGTCGAACAGGTCGCGGGACACGGGCAGCAAGACTTCGACCACCGGCCAGTGTCGATGATGCAACGCCAGGCCGAGGGCGGTCGCCTGCCAGTTGTATTCCTTCAGGTGCGGGTCGACTCCATTGCGCAGCAGTGTCGCCACTGCCGCCGCATCGTTCCGGAGCGCATAGTTGTGGAGCACCGTCCGGCCGCTGGCGTCCCGGGCATTCATATCGTAGCCGCGCCGCACCAGCCATAGACAGGTCTCGGTGTCCGTCATGGCGCAGTCGCGAAACAGCTGCGGGTCCTGCAGCAGTTGCGGGTGCTGTTGCAGCAGCTCCTCGGCAAGCGTTCGCTCATGGCGGCCGCAGGCCAGCCGGAACTGATCCTCGACGGAGAGCGGCTCGGGCGTTGCCCCGAACTGCCGCAGCAGCTCCGCGATGTCGGTGCGCTGCGTCAGTTGCGCCATGATGTGGGCGGATCGATGGTGGTAGCGGCTCACGGCATTGGGATTCGCTCCCTGCTCGAGCAGGTATCGGGCGAGGTCGTCCCTCCCCTGGGTGACCACGAACGACAGCAGGAAATCGAGGATCGGTTCCTCGTCGTCGTTGCTCCAGTTGGCCCGGTCGCCGGCCTTGAGTCCATGCGCGATGAACACGCGCAGCCATTTGTCCAGGTGCTCCCCGAGCATGGCGTTGTAGAGCGCCTGGCTCTGGTTGGGGTTGGCGCCCGCGTCGAGCAGCAGCGCCACGAGTTCATCCGCACAGGGGTGTGGTGTGCAGGCCATGGGGCCGCGCTCGCCGCCACCGACGGCACCGGTCACGGCCGTGAAGCCGCCGGGATTGTCGGTGCGCGAATCGGCAGAAGCGCCGGCCTCGAGCAGCAGCCGCGCGACGGCGGCTGCGTGCTGGCGGGACTGCTCCAGGCGGCTGTAGGTCAAGTACAGCAGCGCCGGCCAGCCGCGGGGTCCACCATTGCGCACTGCCAGCGTCGGATCCTCGCGCAGGAAACCGCGCACGGCCTCGAGATCGGCGGCGACCAGCGCGCAGTGGAAATCATCGCGCGTGAGTTCCGGGAACTCCCCCAGCCAGCGTGACGCGCGCTCGTAGCGCCAGGCCTGGTCATCACCGTCGTAGCGCAGGCAGGCATGCTGGACGATGCGCTCGGCCCGCTCGCGGGAGGAAGCAGCACGCAGTTGCCGCAGTTCGACCTCGTTGCGCAGCTGTCCCCAGTCGGAGAACCCGTAACGGCGGGCGATGACCAGCTGGGCATCGCGCAGGCCGCCGAACTCGGCGGGTCGCGGATGAAACGCTGCGATCGTCTGCAGGGCCTCGCCCTGGCGGGTCCGGACGTCGCGCAGCAGTTGCCTGGCCTGCTTCTTCAGATGCTCGAGATCGGGTCTGGCGGGCAGGGTCTGTGAAGTGGTCATGGGACCTCCTTTCATTTCAGTGCCGTCGTCCGCTCAATCAGGCTGAAAGAAGGTGGTCTTCGATTGCGCCGGTGCTGCTTTGTGGGATGATCCCTTGCCGCGGACAGGAGGCGCCAAAGCAGCGCTCTGGCAACCACTGTGCCAAGACGCCTGAAGGCGGTCAAGCTACAATCCGCGCATGCGCTTCGAGGGATTTGCCCACGTCCTGTTTGCCATCGCACTGGCGGCGGTGGCGATCCTGGGCCTGGGATACGGTGACTTCGTGCCACGCGGCCAGCCTTTGCCCCCCTGGCTGCCTTGGCGCGAGTTCTGGGTACACGCGTTCGCCGTCCTGCTGCTCCTGTGCAGCATGGCCCTGTGCCTGCCGCGCATCGCACCGCTGGGCGCCGCCATCGTGGCGATCTACGGGGTGGTCTGGTCCGCGTTGTGTGGCGTGCAGATTTTCTACACACCCTCCAGCGTCAGTGCGTGGTACGGGTTCTGCGAGGCGCTGGCGCCTTTGATCGGTGCCTGGATCCTGTACGCGCTGCTGCGCTGGCAGTCGCGTGGCCCTGCGACGCTGCTGGCCAGCGAAGGGGCAGTGCGCGTGGCACAGCTGCTGTTCGGTCTGACCTGCATCTTTTACGGCTGGTCCCATTTCGAGTACGCCAGCTACACCGCCGGGATGGTGCCGGCCTGGCTGCCGGGACACCCGGGCTTTGCCTATGCCACGGGCGTCGCCCACATCGCGGCAGGCCTCGGACTCGCCTTCGGCATTCTGCCGCGGCTTGCCGGGACGCTCGAGGCGGCCATGATGAGCCTGTTCGGCCTGCTGGTATGGGTTCCGAGCTTCTTTGCAATGCCAAAGCCGGGCTGGGCAACCCCGCTTGCCAATGAGTGGTCGGAACTCATCGTCAGTGTGATGCTGGCCGCCACCGCCTGGCTGGTTGCGACCTCGCTGCGGTATCGGCCCTGGATCCGATGACACCCCGCCGGTCCGGGCCGCGGGGTGCAAATGTTCCTTGGTAAACAGACGGTTAGGACCAGCCTGGCTTCGTATCGCGCGAACCCCTTGAAATTTTCGGGCCGCTACCTATTTCGGGAAACGTGCGCCTCATGGCGCTCGCGGCACGAATCAACTTCAGGAGGACGTTCGATGACTACGCGATATGAGCCCTGGTCCGTGGTGTCCCAGTTGCAGAATGAGATCAACCGGGTGTTCGGCAATATCGGCGATGGGCAGACCAGCAGCGCAACCGCGCAATGGATCCCCGCCGTGGACGTGGCCGAGTACACGGATCGGTTCGAACTGCTGGTCGACCTGCCCGGAGTCGAGCCGAACTCGGTCGAGATCACGCTCGACAATGGGGTGCTGAGTCTCGCGGGGGAGCGCCGGCACGAGAAGGCGGCGACCCAGGATTCCCCGCAACAGCAGCGGTTCGAGCGGCAGCAGGGCCGGTTCTATCGACGGTTCATACTGCCCGACACGGCGGATGCCGAGAACGTGCGCGCCACGGGCCGCAATGGCGTCCTGGAGATCTCCATCGCCAAGCATCCCAAGGCGCAGCCGCGACGCATCGCCGTCAGCTGACCGCATTGCCGGCACGGAGTTGCGTCCGTGCCGGCAAGCGCTTGAAATCGGACAGCCCGCAGTCTGACATTCCTCGGGCCGGCCTTCTGGTGTGATCCCAGCACGCCGGATTGCGGCGGTCTTTGCGAGGGCTACCGTGGCCTCGGTATCGCGAGCCTTTCCCGGCCATCTTTTGGTTGCAGTCGCCCGCTATCGGTTCGCCATCCTCGAGTGCAACGGCACCCTCGGCATCGTTCGCGCCGCCGGGACCGGGTCGTGACGGCTTCGGGGACCGCGATCGAGACCGATATCCCGGCGCGGCTGGACCGGCTGCCCTGGTCGGCCTGGCACGCACGGATCCTCACGGCGTTGGGAACCTCCTGGATCCTCGATGGCCTCGAAGTCACGCTGATCGGTTCCCTGTCCGGGATCCTGCAGAGTTCAAGTGGACTTGCACTCTCGGATCAGGCCGTGGCCGCGGCGGCGACCACCTATCTGATCGGCGCCGTGCTCGGCGCGCTGTTGTTCGGGCGGCTCACCGATCGGCTCGGCCGCAGAAAATTGTTTCTGGTGACACTTGCGACGTATTCGCTGGCGACGATCGGTACGGGCCTGTCCTTCGATGCCACGGCGTTCTTCATCTGCCGGTTCTTCACGGGACTGGGGATCGGCGGTGAATATGCCGCCATCAACTCGGCGGTCGATGAATTGATTCCCGGAAGGCTCAGGGGCAGGATCGATCTGCTGGTCAATGCCACGTTCTGGGTGGGTGCGAGCCTCGGCTCCCTGGCGGCGCTGCTGCTGCTCGGCCCCCATTCACCCGGTCCCTGGGGCTGGCGCCTCGCCTTTGGTGTCGGCGGGACGCTGGGGCTCGCGGTCCTGCTGCTCCGGCTTGCCGTTCCGGAAAGTCCGCGGTGGCTGATGCTGCGCGGCCGCGAAAGCGAGGCCGAGGCGATCGTCGCCGGCATCGAGGCCGGGATCCGCCGCCACCGCCAGCTGCCGCCGTTGCAGGCGGAAAAACTGCGGATCAGGCCGCGCGACCATACGCCATGGCGCGACATCTTCCGGAATATGCTCGGCGAGAACCGCAAGCGGTCGGTGCTGGGGCTGATCCTGATGGCCGGGCAGGCCTTCTTCTTCAATGCCGTCTTCTTCACCTTCGGGCTGACGGCGCGGAAATTCTTCGGTGTCAGCGACTCCCGGATCCCGCTCGAACTGCTGCCCTTCGCCATCGCAAGCTTCTTCGGTCCGCTGCTGCTTGGGCCGCTGTTCGATACCATCGGGCGCAAGCCGATGATTACGGCGACCTACGCGGCCGCCGCTGCCCTGCTCGCGATCAGCGCCGTGCTGTTCGGCACCGGCCTCGTGGGTCTTGACGGGCTGGTGATCAGCTTCTGTGCGATCTTCTTTACGGCCTCATCGGCCGCCAGCGCCGCATACCTGACCGTGAGCGAGATATTTCCGCTGGAGATACGCGCGTTGTCGATCGCCATCTTCTACGCCATCGGCACGCTCGTGGGTGGAGTCGGCGCTCCGGCACTGTGCGGAGCGCTCATTGCAACCGGCTCCAGGTACGCGCTGATGGGCGCTTACCTGCTGGGGGCGGCACTGATGCTGGCCGGAGCGCTCACCGAGGGCCTGATCGGCGTCGAGGCGGCCGGCAGATCTCTCGAGTCCGTGTCCAGGCCTCTGCAAAGCGACTAGTTGAAGTTGCCGGCGCAAAGTAACACACATCAAACGGCGCTGCCGTACCTGGCAGGATGGACCTGATGCGGACCGATCCGGCGGTTGTCGGTCCGACAGTGAATTCTTACGAACGCAGGGCGCAGGCTGATGACGGAAGGCGGTCGGCCGCGTAGTAATTTCGCTGCTCCTGAACGAAGTCCCAACTTACTCCCCAGGGGGAATCCCACATGCCGAAGCAACCCAGGAAGGCAGGCGAACCGGCGATGACGCTGCCACAAAGCGGGAACGGTTCCACGAACACGTCACAGGACGCGGTGAGCCTGCTGAAGGCGGATCAAATCCCGTCCCGATTCGATTCCATTTCCATCGTGCTGGAGGTTTGAGCGTGGCCACGAGAGCGAAGAAGAACGGCAAGAGTCACAGTGCAAGGAGTCGCAGTGCGAGCGGTACCGGTACGATCGTGAGCGGCCCGTCCCATCCCGGCGCGGCGCAGACGGACCAGACGCAGCATGCGGCGGAACTTCAGGCGCTGGCGCAGTCCAGAATGCTCAATGCGGACAAGGCGAGCGAGTACGCGCCCGCGGATCCGACTCAACCTCCCGAAGGAGCTCATTCGGCGGCGCCCTCGGCCAGCAGCGCAGCGAGCACGCTGAGC
>DATJTJ010000012.1:0-10505 GCA_035503515.1 Steroidobacteraceae bacterium | reverse complement strand
TGGCCGCACTTGCCCTTGGCATCGGTCAGGGTGCTGCCGATGGGATTGGTGTTGCCGAAGAATTTGCGCGCCGCGGACTCGGACAGCACCACGGATTCGGGCTGGCGGAAAACTCCGGCGGGGTCACCCGCAACCAGCGGCAGCTTGATGACCTGGAAGAAGTTCGGGTCGACCACGTTGACGACTTCGCGAAACTGCCTGTCGCCTGCGGTCAGGGTCATCGGCTCGCCTTCGAAGTAAGTGCCGGCCGTGACGCCCGGAATCTCATCGCGCATGGTCGTTGGCATGGGAAACGGAATCACCGCCAGGGCCATCGGCGCCCGGCCGGGCGCATGAATGGTCAGTTCCAGCCGATAGAGATTGGCGCTGTCCGGCACCCACTTGTCGTACGACAGTTCATCGCGCGCAAACAGGATGATGAACAGTACGCAGGCCAGGCCCACCGCCAGTCCCGCGATGTTGATGACGCTGTAGAGCCTGTGGCGGATGAGATTGCGCAGCGCCACCGTCAGATAATTGCGGAACATGACGTACTCCCGGTCCTAGAGGACCTGGCGGATGCTCTCGGTGACGACTCCGCCGTCGAGCAGGTTGACGATGCGGTGGGCGTATTCGGCGTGGCTGTGCGAGTGGGTCACCATCACGATGGTCGCGCCCTCGTCGTTCAGCTGGGTGAGCAGCTGCATCACCTCCTCGCCGTTGGTCGAGTCGAGGTTGCCCGTGGGTTCGTCCGCCAGGATCAGCTTCGGCCGGGCGACGACGGCGCGGGCCACGGCGACCCGTTGCTGCTGGCCGCCGGAGAGCTGCGCGGGCATGTGCCGGGCGCGGTGGCCGATCTTCATGCGTTCCAGGGCCTCGGTCGCACGTCTGCGGCGTTCGCCCGCGGAAACGTCAGAGTGATAGAGCAGCGCCAGCTCCACATTCTCCGCGACATTGAGTTCGTCGATGAGATTGAAGCTCTGGAACACCAGGCCGATGGCGTTCTTGCGCAGCTCCGAGAGCGCGCCTTCCGAATAGCCTGCGATGTTCTCGCCGTCGAACCAGTATTCACCGGCCGAAGGGCTGTCGAGCATGCCGACGATATTGAGGAACGTGGACTTGCCGCAGCCCGAGGGGCCCATGACCGCGACGAATTCGCCCTTGCGCACGTTCAGGTTGATGTCGCGCAGCGCGGTCGTCTCGACCTCGGTGGTGCGATAGATCTTCGACAGGTTCTTGAGCGTAATCATGGGTGCCTCGGTTCAGGGGTTCTCGGGCTTGTCGAATTGCACGCGGTCCACCTTCTGGAATCCCTCGTAGCCCGAGACGATGATCCGCTCGCCGGGCTTGAGGCCATCGACCACTTCGACGTAATCGGGATTGCGCCGGCCCAGGCGGATGTTGCGGCGCGCGGCGGAGCCGCCATCGGGCGACACCACGAAGGCCCAGTTACCGCCGGTATCCTGGTAGAACGGCCCGTTCGCGACGATCACGGCGCGGGCTGCCCCGCCCAACTCGACTTTCAGGTCGATGGCCTGGCCGACGTGGATGTCGCGCGGCGGGCTGCCGGTGAAGTGCAGATCGACCTTGAAGGTGCCATTGGTCACCTGCGGATAGACCTTGGCGATCGTGGCCTTGTAATCCTGGCCATCGACGGTGAACAGGCTCTCCTGTCCGATGCTGATGTGGTCGAGATAGAATTCGTCGACCTGCGCCGTCAGCTTGAAGCGATCAGCGGAATTGACCTGCCCCAGCACCGAACCCTGGGCCTTGGACTGCCCGACCTCGGCGTCCAGGGCCGTGAGCTGGCCATCCATTGGGGCGCGCACCGTCAGTGCGTCGACTCCTGCATTGGCGACATCGACCAGTGTACCGGCTGACTGACCCGTGAGCTGGGTGGTGCGCACCCGCTGCTCCGCGTCGCGCGAGGCGATGGTCGCTTCACGCAGCTGCGTGTAATACCGGTAGTCCTCCTGCTCCTGCTGGTAGGTGCTCGGCGCGATGGCGTTGCCGTCCAGCAGGATCTTGTCGCGCGCCAGGTTGCTCCGGAGCTGGCTGATCTGGTGCTCGATGTCCAGCAGGTCGTGCTGGTACTTGAAGCGGGTCTGTTCGAAGGTGATCTGCTGGGCGGCGACCTGCAGCTGCAGGGCGGGGTTGGACAGAATGATGAGTTTCTGGCCGCGCTTGACCGTGGCACCGTCCTCGACCAGCACCTGCTTCACCGTCCCGCCCTGGTCGGTGGTGAGGTAGTCGATGATGAGTGGCGCGACGGTGCCGCGGACCGCGATGTATTCCTCGAAGGGGCCCTCGCTGACGGTGGCGATCGTCACCCGGTTCAGGGGCAACCGGTACGTATGGCCCCAAGACTGTTGCAGCAGCAACCACAGGACCACCCCAGGGACGATGACGCCGACAAGGCCGAAGGCGAGCCGCCGTCGCCAGGGATGGGCGCGAAGCAGAGGTCTGTCCATTGCAGCGATGTCTGTCATGCCTTCTGTGTCGCAACTTGCGTGCCAGATAGGTGGCTTAAATATTTCAATGAGTTACGAACCTGGCTGGCAACCGACTGTCCGCTGGCGTACAAGGTCAGCCCGGACACTGTTCGTTTTCGGACACCATGGCGAACACCTTGAGCCCCGCCCGGATCCTCATCGTCGATGACGAACGCGACATCCTGCAGGCCGCGCAGCTGCTGCTGAAACGCCATTTCGCGTCCCTCCAGATTTCTCAGGATCCCGCATCGTTGCCCGAAAGGGCGCGGCAGAACGCCTTCGACGTGCTGCTGCTCGACATGAACTTTTCCCCCGGCGCGGACGACGGCGCGGAGGGACTCAAATGGCTCGGGGAGGTTCTTGCGGTCGACCCGCAGGCCGTGGTGATCGTGGTGACGGCGCACAGCGGCGTGGAGCTGGCGGTCCAGGCCATGAAGCAGGGCGCCGCGGATTTCGTCACCAAGCCCTGGGACAACGAGCGGCTGCTCGCAACCCTGATGGCTGCCGTTAATCTGCGCCGCTCGCGCACCGAGGCCGCGGAACTGCGCAACCGCAATCTGGGGCTCGCGGCGGCCACGCACATCGAGTCCGCCATGATCGGCACCTCGGCCGCGACCCGGCGGGTGTTCGACTCCATCCGGCGCGCGGCACCGACCGATGCCAACGTGCTGATCCTGGGGGAGAACGGCACCGGCAAGGAACTGGTGGCGCGGGAGATCCACCGGCATTCGAACCGCTCGCGGGAGGTGTTCCTGCGCGTGGACCTGGGCGCGCTGTCTCCGCAACTGTTCGAGAGCGAGCTTTTCGGTCATCGCCGCGGCGCCTTCACCGACGCCCGGGAGGATCGCATCGGCCTGTGCCGGGCGGCCACCGGTGGCACGCTGTTCCTCGATGAGATCGGCAACGTGCCGCTGCACCTGCAGAGCAAGCTGCTCACGGCGCTGGAGCGCCGGGAAGTCGTCCCGGTGGGCGCCAACAAGCCCGAACCCATCGATGTGCGGCTGGTGTGTGCGACCAATCTCACCGCCGCGCAGCTTGCCGATCCCAACCGGTTCCGCGAGGACCTGCTCTACCGGATCAACACCGTGGAAATCCTGCTGCCGCCGCTGCGCGAGCGGCGCGAGGACATCCCCCTGCTGCTGGATCACTTCATCGCGCTCTATGCCCAGAAATACAATTTCCCCGCCAAGCGCCTGAGCGCGGCGGCGCTCGATGTCCTCGTTGCGCACGACTGGCCCGGCAACGTCCGTGCCTTGCGGCACGCCGTGGAGCGGGCGGTGATCTTCAGCGAAGGCGTCGTCTTCCAGCCTTCGGACTTTTCCCTCGCGCCCTCGCGTCCGCCTCCGGCCGCGGATCCGGGTACGGATGGGGCACGGCTCGACGATGTGGAACGCAGCACCATTGCCCGCGTGCTGGCGCAGTACCAGGGCAACGTCAGCCGCGCCGCGCAGGCGCTCGGTGTGACGCGGGCATCCCTGTACAGGCGCAAGGAGAAGTATGGGCTTTAGCCGCTTCCATGCCGGCGTGGGCGTGCGGGCCGCTGCCCTGTGCCTGACGCTGGTGGTGACCGCCCAGATGCTGGCGCGCACCCAATGGTACCTGACCATTGCGCTGTGCATTGCGGCGGCGGGCGTCGAGCTGGTGCTGATGATCCGGTTCGTCACGCAGTCCAGCCGCGAAGTCGCCCGGTTTCTCGAGGCCGTCTCCTACGACGACACCACGCAGAGCTTCTCTGGACTCTCGCACGATGGTGTCCACGACGAGCTCGGCGCCGCCATGACCCACGTCATGGACCTGCTGCGCACGGGCCGCGCGGAGCGGGAAGCCCAGGTCCGGTACCTGCAGACGCTCATCGCCCATGTGCCGGTGTCCCTGGTCTCCGTGGACGAGCATGGCCGCGTGCGGTTGCTCAACATGGCGGCCCGACGCCTGTTCGAGACCGCGCTGTCGATGAGTGCGCAGTTCAGCCGCTATGGAGAGGCGTTCGCCGTCGGCATCGAAACGCTGCGGCCCGGCAGCAGCGCGATCCTGAAGATGGAGCGGCACTCCGGTGCCCTGCTGCTCAAGGCCTCGGCCACCGACACCTCGCTCGGCGGCGTGCGCCACCGCCTGGTGTCGCTGCAGAACATCGAGAATGAAATGAGCGCGCAGGAACTGGCGGCCTGGCAGACGGTCGTGCGGGTCATGGCGCACGAGGTCATGAACTCCCTCACCCCGGTGTCCTCCCTGGCCGCGACCGCGCGCGATCTTGTGGGCGATGTCCTGGACCAGCTGCCCGAAGGGGATGCGCGCTCGGGCACCCTGACCGACGCCCGGGATGCACTGGAGACCGTGGCGCGGCGCAGCGAGGGACTGCTGCACTTCGTGCAGAACCACCGGCGGCTGACCAAGCCGCTGGTGACGCAGATGCAACTCGCGCCCGTCGAGCGCGTGTTCGCGCGGGTCCAGCGGCTGCTTGCGATCGAACTGGCGGACAACGCCATCCAGATCACGACCCGCGTCGAACCGCCCACCCTGGAGCTCGCGGCCGATGCCGACCTGATCGACCAGGCCCTCATCAACCTGATGCGCAACGCCATCGAGGCGCTGGCGCAGATGCCGGCAGGTCACATAGAGCTGTCCGCGCGGCGGCATGCGGACGGCCGCGTGGTCGTTGCCGTGGCGGACAACGGGCCGGGCATCAGCGCTGAGCAGCGCGACCGGATCTTCGTTCCGTTCTTCACGACCAAGCGCCAGGGCAGTGGGGTCGGATTGACGCTGGTGCGCCAGATCGCCACGGCACATGGCGCCACGGTGGACGTAACGCAGACGCCGGGCGGCGGGGCGACGGTCAGCCTGCGGTTCTGAAGGATTAGCGGAGGAGGTCGAGCACCAGGCGCTCCGCCTTGCGCATGGAAATCGTCTGGCCGTCGCCGCAGGCCTGGTGGATCGCCCCCGAGCGCCATTTTTCGAATACCAGCGGATTGATGTAGGACTTGCGGCACACCGCCGGTGTGTTGCGCAGTTCCAAGGCCACCTTCTTCACGACCTCCGCGATTACCCTGCGGACGGCCGTCTCGCTGGCTGCAGGATCGGTCGGGATGCGGCCGAGCAGCCGCAGCGCATGCAGCGTCGCGCCCCAGGTCCGGAAGTCCTTGGCCGTGAAGTCGTCGCCCATGGCCTCGCGCAGGTAGTCGTTCACCTGGCCGGAGTCGATCGGACAACGGCTACCGTCATCGGCGATGTACTGGAACAGGTGCTGCCCCGGCAGTTCCTGGCAGTGCTGGACGATGCGCACGATGCGCTTGTCGTCGATGGGCAGCTCGTGCTGCACGCCGCCCTTGCCCCGGAAATGCAGCACCGCGCGCCCCTCGTCCACGAAGGTGACGTGCCGGTTGCGCAGCGTCGTCAGGCCGAAACTGTTGTTCTCGCGGGCGTACTCGGCGTTGCCGATGCGGGCCCGGGTGGTGTCGAGCAGCCTCACCACCGCCGCCAGCACCTTTTCGCGCGGCAGGCCCTCGAGCGCCAGGTCGCGGGTGAGACGGCGGCGCAGCTTCGGCAGTGCCTTGCCGAAGGCGACCATGCGGTCGAACTTGGCGTTGTCGCGAACCTGCCGCCATTGCGGATGGTAGCGGTACTGTTTGCGGCCGCGGGCGTCCAGACCCACTGCCTGGAGGTGTCCGCGCGGATCGGCGCAGATCCAGACGTCCTGGTAGGCAGGCGGCACGGCGAGACTGCGGATGCGCTGCAGTTCGCTGGCCGCGCTCAGGCGCCGGTTCGCCGGCGTGAGGTAATAGAAACCCTTGCCGGCGCGCCTGCGGCGGATGCCCGGATCGCTGCAGGAGACATAAAGCAGCCCTGCCTCGACCGCCATTTGTACGGCTTCAATCGTGGCGGGTGCCGCCGGGTCGATCGCCGCCGTGGTCCTGAATGTCATAGGACGGATTCTTAAACTGACAACGGGAGTGGGACTGTCGAATTTCGCCCATTTCCGCGTAGGCGCAATTCGACAGTACGGTAGGAGAGGTCCAAAATGAGAACCATGCACCGACGATATGTCTCGTGCCTGGCAATCACCGTCAGCCTGATGGCTTCGATGGTACTTGCGCAGGGGGCCGTCCCCGCCACCGTGGAATTCGCGCCGGATGCAGCGGCTGCCCTGCAGAAGACGTACGGCTCCCGAGAGGAGGGGGCGTTGCGCGCGGCCATCCTCGCGGCACTCGGCAAGGAGCAACGGCACGATGCATTGCCCGAAGGTGTTTCGCTCAAGGTCACGGTGCGGCAGGTGAAGCCGACGCATCCGACCCTGCAGCAGCAGCTCGACAACCCGTCCTTGAGTGCGGCCCGGACCCGCTATCTCGGGGGTGCGGACCTGGTGGGCGAGGTGCGCGATGCCAGGCAACAGGTCCTGGCCACCGTGGACTATCGTAACTTCGCGGACGTGCCGGCGGCCGGGTCACCCTCACTGGATCCCTGGGCCGATGCGCGCCAGGCGATCGAGGGTTTCGCCGCGAAGTTCGCTTCCGCGTGGGAGCGATTGCCGAAGGGCTGATGGTGCCTCGGCGCGATGGCCGGGCGGCATCGGTGGCGGGACAACGATGAACGTCCGCAATGTTGTACTGATGGTGCTGATGGGCTGGGCAGGCGGCGCCTGCGCCCAGGACTTCCCCCTGTGGGAACGCATCCTGAGCCACTACAGCGCGAAGACGGATCAGACGCCGGTGCCGTCAATGAAAATGGGGCGTCACATGCAGATGTCGCTTCCGGGGCAGGCCGCCCCCGGCGACGCTGCGCGGGCGGCCCAGATCCTCTCGGCCGCAGCCGCGGTCGTGTCCCGCTACCGTGACGTGAGGACGGCGGAGCGCGATGGCTACAAGCCCTTCTTTCCGACCGGCCGGATGGGGGAGGAGATCCACTACACCAACTATCGCTACCGCCGCAGCGAACAGCGACGCGTCGATTATCTCAGGCCGGGGTCGATTCTCTACAAACGCACCCCTCAGGGCCTGGAAGCGGTCGGCGTGATGTACAGCGCGCCAGTCGATGCTCCGCCGCAGCAGCTGGATGCGATTGCGCCCTTGAGCGTGGCGACGTGGCACCGGCACGTGGATTTCTGTGGCTGGCCGAAGGACCTGCCGGCGGCAGAGCGGTTCGGCCCCGGTGCCCGCTTCGGGCCGCAGGGCAGCATCCACTCCGAGAAGGCGTGTCATGAGGCCCGGGGGCTGTGGATCCCGGTGGTGCTGGGCTGGATGACGCACGTGTATCCCAACGGTACCCCCAAATGGGGTGGCATGGAAATGGACGTGGAGTCCGGCAGTCCAGAGTAAGGTCCTGCCGCAAGCGCAAGGATGCCCTGCCCGCATGTTTCGCACGCCGTTTCATCCGCGGCGCTGATGCGTCGCAGCGCTGGCCGCCCGCCTCACTATTGACGCCATCGGGCAATCGGCGGAGAACAAAAGCCATGTTCCGGTTCCTGCCACTGCTCCTCGCCAGCCTGCGACGCCGGACGCCACGTACGGTCTTCACGCTGTTTTCGATCGCGATCGCCTTCCTGCTGTACGGTCTGCTGGCCGCGGTCAAGAACGGCTTCGAGGCGAGCGGCAATCTCGCCGGCATCGACCGGCTCGTGACCATCGACAAGGTGTCGGTCGTGGAGCCGCTGCCCATCAGTTATCTGCAGCGCATCCGGGCCGTCCCGGGGGTACAGCTCGTGACCCATGCCACCTGGTTCGGTGGCCACTACCAGGACGAGCGCAGCATGATCGTCACCTACCCGGTGCCGCCGGCGAGCTACCTGGCGATGTATCCGGAGTACCTCCTGCCGGAGGACCAGAAGCAGCGCTGGCTGCACGATCGGATCGGCGCCGTCGTCGGCCGGGGACTGGCCGAGAGTCACGGCTGGAAGGTCGGTGACCGCGTCCCGTTGCGCTCGGACATCTACGCCCGCGCCGACGGCACCTACAACTGGCAGTTCATCATCGACGGCATCTACGACAACAAGGATCCCTCCGGCGATGTGAGCAGCTTCCTGTTCAACTACGACTACCTGGACGAGTCGCGGACCGCGGGCAAGGGCACGGCGGGCTGGTACATCGAGCGGGTCGCCGACGGGGCCCAGCCGGCACGGGTGGCCGCCGCCATCGATGCGCTGTTCGCCAATTCGGCGGCGGAGACCAAGACCGACAGCGAGAAGGCATTCGTACAGGGCTTCGCCAAGCAGACCGGGGACATCGGGGCCATCGTCACGGCCATCGGCATCGCGGTATTCTTCACCATGCTGCTGGTGAGTGCCAACACCATGGCGCAGTCGGTACGCGAGCGCACCGCGGAGGTCGCGGTGCTGAAGACGCTGGGTTTCGGGGACGGGAGGATCCTCGGGCTGGTGATCGGTGAATCCTTGCTGCTGACGGTCGTGGGCGGCGCCGTGGGCATCGTGGGCGCGCTGCTCGCCGTCGGGCACCTGAGTCATGCTCTCAGCGACTACCTGTCCGCGTTCCTGCTTACGCCGGGGGCTCTCCTCACGGGCGTGGCGCTGATGATCGCACTCGGGGTGGTGGCCGGTGCGCTGCCGGCAGCGCGGGCCGCCCGGCTGCGCATCGTCGACGGCTTTGCGGAGCGCTGATGCGGCTGCCATGAAGATCCTCCGCCAGATCGTCGCCGTCACTGCCATGAACCTGCGGGCATTGCCCTGGCGCGTGAAGCCCTCGCTGGTCTCGGTCATCGGCATCGCGGGCGTCGTGCTCATCCTGGTCGCCCTGCTGTCGATCAGCGAGGGATTCCGGCACACGCTGGAGCTGTCCGGCTCGGACCGCGTCGCCGTGGTGCTGCGGGGCAGTTCGACCGCGGAGATGACCAGCAGCTTCTCACAGGAACAGGTGCAGATCATCGAACAGGCTCCCGGCATCGCGCGCGATGCCTACGGGCCGGTGGTTTCCGCGGAGTTCTACACGACCGTCGATCAGCCCAAGCGCACCACCGGAACCGCGGCCAATGCCCCGTTTCGCGGCATCGAGCGGGCCGGCCCGCTGACGCGGTCGCACTTTCGCCTCATTGCCGGGCGCATGTTCACGCCAGGGCGTTATGAGGTCATCGTCGGTCGCAGCGCCACGCGGACGTTGACCGGCCTCGACGTGGGCAGCACCGCCAGATGGGGCAACAATGAATGGCGCATCGTCGGTGAGTTCACCGACGACGGCAGTGTGTCGGAGTCCGAGATCTGGACCGACGTGCGGGTGCTCCAGGGTGCCTATTCACGCGGCGACACCTTCCAGACGGTGCGGGTGCTGCTGAGTGACCCGGGCCGATTCACGGCGTTCCGCGAGCGGCTGACTTCTGATCCGCGGCTGAGCGTCAACGTGCTCACCGAGCGGGGCTTCTATGCGGCACAGTCCGTGCTGCTGTCGACCGTGGTTCGCGGTGCAGGCACGGTGCTGGCGCTGCTGATGGGCGTCGGCGCCGTGTTCGGGGCGCTCAACACCATGTACTCGGCCGTCGCGGCCCGCGGCCGGGAAATCGCGACGCTGCGCACGCTGGGTTTCGGCGGCCTGCCGGTGGCGGTATCGGTGGTGAGCGAGGCGCTGCTGCTGGGACTCATCGGCGGGATCATCGGTGCGGCAGTGGCGTACCTCGGCTTCGACGGCCTGCAGACCTCGACCATGAACTACCAGAGCTTCACCGAGGTGAGCTTCGCGTTCAGGGTGACGCCGGCGCTGATCATCACCGGCACGGCGTATGCGCTGCTGCTGGCGCTGATCGGTGGCCTCTTTCCGGCCATTCACGCGGCACGGCGGCCCATCGTCCAGGGATTGCGGCAGGCCTGAGCGTCATCCGCCGGTTTGGCGACTCACCCGGGACGCATCCGGCGGTACCATTCATTGGCCTGGGGCGTGAACAGCAGCAGCACCGCGACGACCTGGACCATGAAGACGATGGCACGCAGCGAGCCCATGACGGGGCTCGCACCAAACACCGGGCCGATGTCCCTGATCAAACCCGGCGTCGCGGCCGTCAGGAACACCAGCATCACCCATCGCCCCCAGTTGCGACCCTGATAGG
>DATJTJ010000011.1:0-144881 GCA_035503515.1 Steroidobacteraceae bacterium | reverse complement strand
GAGATGAGGCCCACGCCTTTGCCGCGCGCCTGATCGCCAACCTGGAGGCGGCCGCGGCCGACGGCGGGGAATTCGCCGCCGTGGTCGTCAATGCGTCCGGCTGCGGCACCCAGCTCAAGGATTACGGGTTCATGCTGCGCAACGACCCGCGGCTCGCGGCCACTGCCGCGCGCTTCAGTGCCCTGTCCCGCGACATCAGCGAGCTGCTGGCGCAATCGCCGCTGCCGGTACGGCCGCTGGAGCGGCCCCCCAGCGTGGCCTACCACTCCGCCTGTTCGCTGCAGCACGGACAGCAGCTCGATGCCGTACCCCGCCGGCTGCTGCGTGAGGCGGGGTTCGAGGTACGCGAAATCGCCGAGGGCCACCTGTGCTGCGGCTCGGCGGGCAGCTACAACATCCTGCAGCCCCGGATCGCCACGCAGCTGCGCGAACGCAAGCTTGCGAACATCGCCCGCACCGGCGCAGAGGTCATCGCCACCGGCAACGTCGGCTGCATCGTACAGCTCACCGCCGGCGGGTCGACTCCCGTCGTGCATACGGTCGAACTGCTGGACTGGGCCTGCGGAGGGCCGCCCCCGGCGGCGCTGGCCCTTCAGGCCACCCGCTGATAGCGGATGACGGCGCCGTCGTTCAGGCGGGCGAAGCGACCCGCGCAGGCGAGGTATTCCAGGTGCGCCAGCGCCTCGCCCATGGCCAGGAACAGGTTGAAGCCCCGCTGCGCGCGCCGGTACAGGAAGGGCAGACACTCGAACGCGGTGCGCGGGGTACGGCAGGCATCGAACAGCTTTGCCATGTGACGTTCGTGGTGCTGCCGGATTTCGCCGGCGCGACCCGCCACTCCCCTGAACGGCCGGCCGTGCGAGGGCAGCACCAGGGTGTCCGCATCGAGGGCCGAGAGCCGCTCGAGCGAAGCCAGATAGGTGGCCAGCGGATTCGGGTCCGGTGTCAGCGGCGTCAGTCCGACGTTGGGTGCGATGGTCGGCAACACCTGATCGCCGGCGATCAGCACCGGCTCGGGCGCCGCGGACTCCAGACACAGATGACCGTGGGCATGGCCGCCGGTATCGAGCCACCGCCACTGGCGCGGGCCGAGCGCCGTTACGTCCCCATCGCGCATCAAGCGGCTTGCCTGCGGCAGGCCATCGACCGTGTCCTGGTAACCTCGCGAGCCCAGGTTCGGCCGCATGTCCTCGATGGGCTCGACGCCGTGGCGGGCGAAGAAGGCCATGCGCTGCGCCAGCATCGCGGGAGTCGTCTCCCCGAGCAGCATCCGCAGCTGCTCCAGGGTAGCCGCGGAGGTCCACAGTGGCACACCGCAGCGCTGCTGCAGCCAGGCGGCGAGGCCTGCGTGATCCGGATGCAGGTGGGTAAGCAGAATGCGGGTGAGCCGGCGGTCCTTGAGGAGGGTCGCGAACAGCCGCTCCCACAATTCACGGGTGGCGGGGGTCGCCATGCCGGTATCCACCAGCGCGTATCCATTGGACTCTTCCAGCAGCCACAAGTTGATGTGGTCGAGTGAGATGGGCAGCGGCATGCGCAGCCACCACAGCCCCTCCCGGACCGGGACCGCCTCGCCGGGTTGCGGCAGCGGCAGGTCCGGGTAGCGGATGGAGTCGGGCCCCGCCGACGGCAGGGCGGCGCCATCAGGGGACATCATCCGGTCGCGCGCGCCGGTGGGTGCGCATGAGCCGACTGATGGCAGTCCTCCTCGCTCTCGGCGCCGGCGCAGTCGCCTTCTTCGATCTGCACCGTGGCGTGGTCGACGCCGAAGCGCTCGTGCAGTCGTTGCATGACCGCGGTGAGCGCCGCATGCCGGTCGGCGCCATCCTGCAAGGTGGCATGCAGGGTGAGCATGGGCGTCTCCCCGGTGAGGGACCAGGCATGGATATGGTGCACGCCCTTGATGCCGGGTACGGCGGCCTCCAGATCATGTTCGACCGCGTCGGGATCGAATCCCGGAGGTGCGCCTTCCAGCAGCACGTGCGCCGAATTGCGCGTCAGCTGCCATCCCGAGCGCAGGATCAGCACCGAGACGGCAAGCGACAGCAGCGGGTCGGCGATGACCCAGCCGCGCCACAGGATCAGGGCCGAGGCCCCGATCGCCGCCACCGAACCGGCGAGGTCACTGAGGACGTGCAGTCGTGCGCCACGCTCGTTGAGCGAGGTCGCACCGCTCAGGGCCAGGAACGCGCCGACATTGGCCAGGGCGCCGATGACCGCCGTCACCAGCATCACCGTGCCGTTGACCGGCGGCGGCAGCAGCAGTCTGCGCACGGCGGCGACGACCACGGCCACCGTCAGCGCCAGCAGCACCAGCCCGTTGGTGTAGGCAGCCAGCGTCTGGTAGCGCCGATGCCCGTAGGTGCGGTCGGCGCGTGCCGGGAGCCGTGCCATCCGGATGGCCACGATGGCCAGCAGCAGCGAGGCCGTATCGGCGAGCATGTGGGCGGCTTCCGCGTACAGCGCCACGGAATTGGCCCACACGCCGCCGCCGGCTTCGACCACCGTGAAGCACAGCAGCAGCACCAGCGCGACCCACAGCCGCCGTTCGCTGGCCTGGTCCGCGCCATGCCCGTGCCCGGGCGCATGCGAGTGCCCCTGGTGAGGCCCGTGGTTATGCCCGTGATGATGTCCGTGGGAATGCCCTTCCATATCCGTTTATCCTATCGCAAATGGGTATTTGCCTCCTGGAGCGATGAGTTTTGGCCGAGCTGAACGTGGTGTTGGTGCCGGGGCTGCTGTGCGACCAGGCCGTCTGGAAACCTCAGGTGAAGGCGCTGCAGGGCCTGGCGGGGGTGCAGGTGGCCGACCACGGCGACCTGGACTCGCTCGGGGCCATGGCCGAGGCCATCCTCGCGCAGGCACCGCCGAAGTTCGCGGTCGTGGGACATTCCATGGGTGGACGCGTGGCGCTCGAGGTGGTCCGCCGCGCGGCGAGCCGTGTCACGGGGATCGCGCTGCTGGACACCGGCTACACGCCGCTGCCGGCCGGTGACGGCGGTGTGCGGGAGACGGCGGGGCGGCACGCGCTGCTGGACCTTGCCCGCGCCGCCGGCATGCGCGCGGTCGGAGAACGCTGGCTGAGCATACCCATGATCCACGAGGCCCGGCTCAGGGAACGGCCGCTGGTCGAATCCATCCTGCAGATGATCGAACGGCGCACGCCCGGACAGTTCGCCGCCCAGATCCGCGCACTGCTCGCCCGGCCGGACGCCGCTGCGCTCCTGCCGATGATTTCCTGCCCGGCGCTGGTGCTGTGCGGGCGCGAGGATGCCTGGTCGCCCGTGGCCACGCACCGCGTGATGGCGCAGCTCATCCCGCACAGCACCCTGGTGACGGTGCCGGACTGCGGGCACATGTGTACGATGGAGCGCCCCGAGGCCGTGAACGCGGCCCTGGTCGCCTGGCTCGACCGCGTCGCCCGGCTGAACGGCTGATGACCCTGCCCACCCACATGACCGTGATCAGGATCCGCGAACCGGGTCCGCCCTCCGTCCTCGAACCCGTGCAGCAGGTGCTGCCGCAGATCGCTGCCACGGAGGTGCTGGTGCGGGTCGCGGCGGCCGGCGTCAACCGGCCGGATGTGCTGCAGCGGCAGGGTCATTACCCGCCGCCTGCCGGCGCATCACCGATTCCGGGACTGGAGATCGCGGGCGAAATCGTCGCCCGGGGGAGCGATGTGAGCGGCTGGCGCACCGGGGATCTGGTGTGCGCGCTCCTGGCCGGCGGCGGTTATGCGCAATTCGCGGCGGTGCCTGCCGTGCAGTGTCTGCCGGTGCCCGCGGGCCTGACGCTGCAGCAGGCGGCGACGCTGCCCGAAACCTTCTTCACCGTGTGGCTGAACCTGTTCGAGCGCGCGGCCCTGCAGCCGGGCGAGACGGTTCTGGTGCACGGCGGTTCGAGCGGCATCGGCACCACGGCCATCCTGCTGGCATCGGCCTTCGGTGCCCGGGTGCTGGTCACGGCGGGAACCGATGAAAAGTGCGCCGCATGCGTCGCCCTGGGAGCCGAGCGCGCCATCAACTACCACACCGAGGACTTCGTGGCGGTGGCGCGCGAATTCACTCAGGGCCGTGGCGTCGATGTGATCCTGGACATGGTGGGCGGAGAGTACGTGCCCCGGAACATGGCGGCTGCTGCGACCGAGGGACGCATTGCGCTCATCGCCGTGCAGGGTGGGTCCCATGCCCAGGTTGACCTGCGGCAACTGCTCGTCAGGCGCCTGAAGATCATGGGTGCGACCCTGCGGCCGCAATCCAGCGCTGCCAAGGGCCGCCTGGCGCAGGACCTGCTCACCAGCGTGTGGCCGCTGTTCGAGGACCGGCGACTCGCGGCGCCGCCGATTCATGCGCGCTTCGCGCTGGAGGCGGCGGCCGAGGCGCACACGCTGATGGAATCGGGCAGGCACATCGGCAAGATCGTGCTGCTGGTCGCGCATCCCGCTACTTGAGCGCCAATTCCAGCTTCACGGTATTTCCCGGCGGTGACTGCGCCTGAGCGTTGATCAGGAAGAGGCGTGCCGGATCGAGGTCCGATCCGTGCAGCAGCGCGTCCTGCACCGCGTGGGCGCGCCGCGTCCCCAGCGCCTGCAGGTCATTGTCCGTGATCCTGATCTTCTGCAGCAGTGCCGCTCGCAGCTCGGTGATCGCGCCGCCGTAGTCGAGCGTCGCGTTCCTGGATTTCTTCGCGGTCGTGATTGCCAGCGTCGCCGGCGGCAGCGGTCCCTGGGCACCGTTGGTCTCCCGGTACTGGGCCAGCAGCACCGTGAACAGGGCGGCGCCCTCGGGCAGCGGCGCGTCGGCGGCGACCGCGGCGCGCTGGCGCAGGGCCTTCTGCAGCTGCAGTTCGGCGAGGGCCGGCGTATCGGTGGCCGTGGAGTAGCTGTTGGGGATGTCGAGTTCCAGCCCGGGGCGCGCGTCCAGTGCCTTGGTCACGCTGGCCAGCCGCGTTTGCGCAGCCTCGTTCAGGGCGGCACTTCCGGGGGGGAATTCGATGACATTCACCTGATCGCCACCTCCGAACAGGCTCCCCAGCAGCGAGAACGGGGCCGTGACGGCCTTCTCCAGAAGATTCACGAACACCTTCCAGATGATCGGACCGATGCGGAACTGGGGATCATCGAGACTGCCGGTGACCGGCAACTGCAGGTCGATGACGCCGTTGCGGTCCTTCAGCAGGGAAACGGCGAGCTTCAGAGGCAGACTGACGGCATCGGGGCTCTGGACCTTCTCACCCAGCTGCAGCTGATCGACCACGATGTGGTGGCTCGCAGTGAGCTTGCGGTCCTCGATATGGTACTTGAGGTCGACGGTGAGCTTGCCCTTGTCGATCTTGTAGCCGGCGAACCGCCCCGAATAGGGCGTGACGCTGACCAGATCGATGCCGCGGTAACTCATGCTGATGTCGGTATAGGCGGCCTCGGACAACAGGTTGGTCTCGCCCCAGATATGCGCGGGAGCGTACCGGTCCACCGAGCCCTTCAAGTCGATTTTCGCGCGTGAGGCGGGATTCGACGACAGTCCGTCGACACTGCCGTTCAGTTCCTGGATGCCGATCGCGAAGTTGGGCTGGATCCACTGGTCGGCGTAGTTCGCAGAACCATGGCTGATGACCACGGTGCCGATGGACAGCGGCATGGCGCTGGCATGCGCGGCAGGCGGCAGGTCGGCGGTGGCGGGCGGCTCGGGTTCGGCCGCGGTGCCGGCGGGCCGCAGGGCTTCGGCGATGTTCAGATGGCGGTTCGCATCGATGATCACCCGGGCGTAGGGCGCCTGGGCGCGCACGCTGCGGATGCTGAGCGCGGCCGGATCGCTCTGGTAGCGGACACCCGAGACCGTCAGCCGGTCCCACTTGATGAAATCCTTGCGCAGCTCGTCGTCCACGGTCCTGAACCGCTGGACGTCGGTGTCGGCACTGACCGTCATCCGCCCCTTCGCATCGCGTTCCAGGTCGACCCCGGCACCCAACCGCCCGCTGAGGAGACTCAGTCCGGTATAGCGGGCGACGTAGGGCTGCAGGACGGCAAGATCGAACGCGGACAGTTCCAGATGTGACTTGACGGCGCCCCCGGGCAGTGTGACCTGTGCCTTCGCGCTCAGGCTGGCCGAGGAATTCACGGCGGCTTTCAACTGCACGTCAAGGGGTCGGCCAAAAGGCCACTGCAACTGCGCCACGCTGACCTCGAGCCCCGTCACGGCAAATGTCGGTGCAGGCTTGAGGCTTCGGTCCTCGAAGCCGACGGTGAGATCGGACACAGCGATCATCGGCACCCTGACGGTCCACGCCGGTGCGGCCGGCGGTGGCGTCCCGGTGGCGGCCGGCGTAACGACCGCGGCGCCGGTGGCGGGCCCGGCCGGCTGCGCCGTCCCGGCGAGCTGCTGCAGATTGAGGGCGCCGTCCTCGTTCAGCCAGGCATGAACCTGCCCCCCGGTCACCCTGACCGCATCGACCGTGACGCTGCGCTGGGCCAGGTCCACGTGGGTGCCGTCGATTTCGATGCGCGGCAGGGTCACGTAGTCGGTGGGTCCATTGCGGGGACGCAGCGCCAGATCGGTCAGTGCCAGCGATCCCAGGTCCACCTTGAGTCCGGCAACGCCATCGTGGATCCTGAAGTCATAACCGCCGTCGAGCGTGACCACGCCCGATGACACCGTCAGGGGCAACGCCGGTCCCGCAAATCCGGTGAGCGTCGTGACCCGCAGGGCCTTCACGTTGAAGCTGCCGCGGGAGGCCACGGGCGACACTTCGATGTTGCCCGCCCAGTCGAACTGCTCCCCCGCCGGGGTCGCGGCCGCCAGGCGATAGCCGTTGCGGCCATTGCCTACGGTGTTGAAATCCCGCAGCTCGAAATTCACCGGCTTGAGTTCGGCGTGCAGCGTCGTCGGGTGGGCCAGGTCCAGGAACGTAAACTCGCCGCCGCTGACGGCGAAGTGCGCGAGGAACACGCGCGCCGGCGCCGACGGCGGCGAGGGCGGCGGATTGGCAAACGGCCTGGCCAGGTCCGCGAGGTTCAGCGAACCGTCGGTGCGCAGCCGTGCGTGCACCACGGGCTGCTCGAGCCGGATGTCCTTGAAGGTCGCGCCCCAGTTCCAGAGGCTGGCGAGCTGCAGGTTCACGTACAGCCGCCGGGCGCCCAGCATCGGTTTGCCGTCTGCGTCCGGGAAGGCGAAGTCCCGGACGGTCAGTTCCAGCGTGAACGGATTGAAATGGATGTCACCCAGCTGCACTGTGCGCTGGTACTTGTGCATGACGAAGGAGGCGGCCTGGGCGCGGATCAGCGCGGGGACGCCCCAAAAGCCGCAGGCCGCGTAGGCGGCCACCAGCACCACTGCAATTGCGGTCCCGATGAGGACGCGGCGGCTCGGGCGCAGCGCGACCGGCAAGGCGTATCTCCCGTCGTTCGGCGTCGGCGCGATTATAGCGGGCGGTACCCGCCGAGCGAATGCCTATCGCCTAGTGTGCGGCAGCAGCATTGGCCGCGCCGGCCGCCGTGCCGGACTTGCGCCGCTGCGGCCGCGCGAACCAGATGACGCCGATCAGTGCCAGGAAGATCAGGCCGGACGCATAGAACAGATCATCCGCCGACAGCATGAAGGACTGCACATCGACCATGCGGTTGACGGCGGCGGTGGTCTGCTCGGGAGACAGGCCGCCGGACTGCATGCCGGCGCTGGCGGCGGCCAGGGTCGCACTGTCCGGCGTCAGATGCTCGATGAGCCGGCTGTGGTGCAGGGTCGCGCGCCGGTCCCAGAGGGTCGTGAAGATCGACGTGCCGAAGGAGCCGGCGGTGATGCGGGCGAAGTTGAACAGGCCCGAGGCGTTCGGTATGCGCTCCGGGGACAGGCCCGATACGGACAGGGTCACCAGCGGCACGAAGAAGCTGGCCATGGCCGCGCCCTGGATGATGGTCGGCACGAGCAGCGTGCGTACGTCCACACCGGTACTGAACTGCGAACGCAGGATCATCACCAGGGCGAAGATCATGAACGAACCGGTGACGATCACCCGCAAGTCCACCCGCGTGGTGAGCTTCGCCACGTACGGCGTCACCACCACGGCCAGCAGTCCCACCGGCGCGGTGATCAGGCCGGCATTGGTGGCGGTGTACCCCAGGTATTGCTGCAGCCACAGCGGCAGCAGCACCAGGTTGCCGAAGAACACACCGTACGCCAGCAGCATGCACAGGGTCCCGACCCAGAAATTGCGGATCCTGAACAGCGACAGATCCACGATCGGATGCTCTTCGGTGATTTCCCAGATGAGGAAGTAGACGAAGGCCGCGACCGCGATCAGCGCCAGGGCGATGATCTGCGGGGAATTGAACCAGTCCAGGTCCTTGCCCTTGTCGAGCATGATCTGCAGCGAGCCCACCCAGGTCATGAGCAGCGCCAGTCCCACCCCATCGATGGGCACGCGCATGGTCGCGGTCTCGCGCCTGCGATACAGGATCCAGGTGAGCGTGCCGGCGAACAGGCCGATGGGCACGTTGATGTAGAAGATCCAGGGCCAGGAGATGTTGTCCGTGATCCATCCGCCCAGCAGCGGTCCGGCGATCGGGGCCGTCAGGCTGGTCAGCGACCACAGGCCCAGCGCGGTGCTCTGCTTCGAAGGCGGGTAGCTCGACATCAGCAGCGACTGCGATAGCGGGATCATGGGTCCGGCGACGGCGCCCTGCACGACGCGGAAGAAGATCAGCAACCCGATGGAGGGCGCCAGGCCGCACAGGAACGAGGCCAGCACGAACAGGAAGATCGACAGCGTGAACAGGCGCACCTGGCCGAAGCGCCGCGTCAGCCAGCCGGTGAGCGGCACCGAGATGGCATTGGCCACCCCGAAGGAGGTGATGACCCAGGTGCCCTGGTCCGGGGAGACGCCCAGGTCACCGGATATCGCCGGAATGGAGACGTTCGCAATGGACGTATCCAGCACGTTCATGAAGATCGCGAGCGACAGCGCCAGGGTGCCCAGCACCCGGGCCGGGCCCTGCAGCGGCGGCAGCGCGAGGGCGCCGCCCGGCTTCATCTGTGCGCCGGGCCGGCTCATGTGGCGTGGCGGACGGAATCCTGGTGGCCCCGGCGCGCGACCCGCGGGCTTGCGGGTGCCGGCAGATTGGCTGCGATGATGGCCTCGATCCGCGCCGTGGCCTGATGGTCGGCATCATCGAAGACGTTGGTCGCATACGTCGGCGCGTTGGCCGCGCTCTGCGGCAGTCGCGCACCGTCGCGGTCGACCGTGGATACCTTCACGCGCATCGACAGGCCGACCTGCAGCGGATGGGCCGCAAGTTCCTTCGGATCGAGGGCGATGCGGACCGGCAGCCGCTGCACGACCTTGATCCAGTTGCCGGTGGCGTTCTGCGCCGGCAGCAGCGCGAAGGAGGCGCCGGTGCCGGCGCTGAAGCCGACGACCGTGCCGTGGTACTCCACGGACCCGCCGTAGAGGTCGGCGACCAGGGTCGCCGGCTGCCCGACGCGGATGTTGCCGATCTGCAGCTCCTTGAAATTGGCATCGACCCAGACCTGGTTGAGCGGCACCACGGCCATCAGTACCGAACCCGGGCCCACGCGCTGGCCGAGCTGCACGTTGCGATGGGCGACGTAACCGGCGACGGGCGCCGGCAGCTGGGTGCGCGCCAGCGTCAGGAAGGCGCTGTGCACCGCGCTTGCGGCCGCCTGCACTTGCGGATGATCGGCGACCTGCGTGCCATCGATGCGCACGCGATCGGCGACGAACTGCTGTTGCGCGGCGAGCAGGGCGGCCTTGGCCGCCGACACGGCCTGCCTGGCGTGCTGCAGTTCCTCACCGGAAATCGCGCCGCTGCCGGCCAGCCGCTCACGGCGGGCGAGGTCCTTCTCGGCGGTATCGAGATCGGCCTGGCGGATGCCCTGGGCGGCATCCAGCTGCGCGGTGCTTGCGAACATACCGCGCACCTCGCGCACCGTCAGCGCCAGTTTCGCCTCGGCCTGATCGAGCGCCACCTTGGCGTCCGCCGGGTCCAGGCGCACCAGGGGTTGCCCAGCGGTCACGTACTGGGTGTCATCGGCGTTGATGCCGACGACGGTGCCGGCGATCTGCGGAGTGATCTGCACGACATTGCCATTGACGTAGGCGTCGTCGGTGGTCTCGCGCAGGCGCAGCACCGTCTGCCAGTAGATGCCGTAGCCGATGCCGACGACCAGGATGCCGAGCGTGACCAGCAGCAGCATGCGCTTGCGCCGGCGGTTGTCGGCCGGCGCGGTGTTGTTCTCTTCGTTCATGGATTGTCTCCGATTGCCGGGGTGCTCACCTGCGGCACATAGCCGCCCCCGAGGGACTGCACCAGGTCCACTGACAGATCGAACGCGCGCGCCTGCAGGTGCGCCTCGAGGCCGCGCTGGTTCAGGAGTTGCGATTCGGCGCTCAGCACCTGCAGGTAGTTGCCGACCCCCTCGCGATAGCGCAGCACCGACAGGTCATAGGCTTCCTGGGCGCTGGCGAGGGCGTCGCGTTGTTCGGCGCGCTGCCGGCCGAGGCTGTCGATGGAGGTGAGCGCATCGACGACTTCGCGCAGCGCCTCGGTCACCGTCTGGTTGTACTGCTCGACGGCGATGTCGTATTGCGCGTCCTGCGCGGCAAGGTTCGCGCGGCGCTTGCCGGCGTCGAACAGCGGCAGGCTCACCGCCGGCGCCAGACCGTACTGGCGGTTGGCCGCGCTGAAGAAGTTCGTGGAACCGAGGTTCTGCAACCCGATGAACGCGATCAGATCGACGTTGGGATAGAACTCGGCCCGGGCTTCGCGGATGCCCTGCGAGGCGGCCTCGACCCGCCAGCGCTGCGCCACCAGGTCCGGACGATGGCCGAGCAGTTCCGCCGGTACGCTGCTCGGCAGCACCGGCGGCGCGATGAGGGGCGCGGCGGGCTCGCGAATGCCCAGCGCCCGGTCCGGGCCGGCGCCCGTCAGGGCGGCCAGCACGTGACGGGTGAGCGTCGCGGACTCCTCCAGGGCGTCGATCTGTTCGCGCGCCGCCGGCAGCGCCGCCTGGGCCTGGGTCAGTTCCAGTCTCGAATCCAGCCCCGCGGCGTTGCGATCGCGGGTCAGGTTCAGCACTTGTTCGCGCTGGCGCAGCGTGTCGCGGGCGACATTCAACTGCAGGCTCTGTTCCTGCAACCGGGCATAGACATGCGCGACGTTCGCGGCGAGGGTGAGGCGGGCGGCCTGGGCGTCCACGGCGGCCGCGCGCTCGGCACCGACCGCGCTTTCATACGCCGCTTTGTTCTTGCCCCAGAAGTCCACCTGCCAGGACAGGGTGGCCGTCAGCTGCGCGAGCGTATCCCAGGCGCCGGCCAGCGGCGGCGGGAACAGCCCGTGCTCGGAGAATCGTCCGCGCACCGCCTGGGCACTCAGATCCGCATCCGGATAGCGCGAACTGTCGATGGCGGCGACCTGGGCCAGTGCCGCGCGGGTACGTGCCTCGGCCACGCGTAGCCCGGGATTGCCCGCGAGCGCCGCGTCGATCAGCGCATCCAGCTGCGGGTCCCCGTAGGCGGTCCACCACTGGGCCTGCGGCCATGCGGCGGCGTCGATGGTCGTGCCGGCGAGTGATGCGCCCGCCTGGAGGTGCCCGGGTGTCACCGCAGCGGCCTCGGGCCGCAGCTGGTGCGTACTGGCGCAGGCGCCCAGGAGCGTCGCCATTGCCACCACCAAAAGTCCGGAAGTGCGCATGGTCAGTTGCCCACGTTGTGCGCCACCCGCCGCAGCAGACCTTCGAGCTGTTTGGCCTCCTCGGGGCTGAAATCGCGCAGTGAATGATTCAGCACCCGCATCGATATCTCGCGCAGCCGCGGGTAGGCGGCCTTGCCGGCCTGCGTCAATTCCAGATTCACGAGCCGCCGGTCATCCGGGGAGCGGGTCCGGCGCACCAGCCCCTTGGCCTCCAGCCGGTCCAGCATGCGGGTCATGGCGCCCGCATCGTAGGAAATGCCTTTGCACAGCTCCGAAGCCGAGGTCGCGCACTCGCGGCCGGCCAGGTTGACGATGACGATGAGCTGGGCCGAGGTGACTTCCAGGGGACCGAGGAACTCGTCCCGGGTCAGTTCCGCATCGATATGGGCCAGCAGCTGCGCCCGCACGCGGCCGATGAGATGACCGAGACCCTGTCGCGGTTCGTAGGAATCGAGGCTGTACACATCCGCCAAGTGAATTCTCCGCCCGGTGGTGAAAGTAGCCGCGACAATAGTTGTCATGGCAATCATTGTCAAGGCTTTTTCAGCCAAAGCAATTCCCCAGGGGAAATCGTCCTGTCCGGGATGGAACAAGGGAGGCGTCAGGGAGCGCGAAGCTGTACCGCGAGCTGGTCGGCCAGATCCCCCAGCGCCGCGCTCAATGCCGCCGGCAGGCCCGCGGGGCAGCCCCCGCCGGGGGCCGTCAGATGCAGCGTCCCCTTCCGGGCTGCCTGGCCGGGAATCGAAACGGTCCAGTTCACCTGCGCCTGGATCGCGCAGGCGTCATCGGCCACGAGGCCGACGAAGTCCAGATCCAGCGCCGCCATGCCGTTGGCCGCGGCGCCGGCGAGCGCATCCGGCGCCATGACATGCTCGAAACCCAGGCGCGCTCCCAGATCCCGGGTCAGCGTGCCCTGGATGAGATCGGTGAGGGGCGCACTCCACTGTTCGTTGTCGGAAATGGCGAGCTGCGTGGGACCGATACGGTGCGTGAGACCGAGATGATCCATTTCGTGGGGGATGCTCAGGTGCCGGATGTGCAGCGGGTTTGCAAATGCCGGCGCTGCGGCCGCGGCGCTGGGTGGGACGGCATCGAGCGCGTAGTAGTGCAGGGGGGGCAGTGAATGACAGGCGGCCAGTGTCATGGCCGCGATGGCCCCGATGCCGGCGCACGCAATTACTCGGGCAGCTTTCATTGGGGTGCCTCGCGCCGGCCATTGAGCAGGGCCTCGGGGTGCCGTTGCAGGAAATCGGCAAGTTCACGCAACGAGCGGGCCGCATCGCTCACCTGTTGCAGCAGCCCCGGCAGCTGCGTGGCGAGGGCGCTGTCGGGTCCGAGCGTGTTGCTTGCGGACTGGGCTGCGACCTGCGCCGCATCGGCGGTGGCCTTGAGGCTCGCGATCAGGGGCTTCAGCTGCGGCTGCAGGTCGCGGGTGATCTGTTCGAGGTGATCGAGCGTGGCATCCAGATTCCGGATCGCATGCCCGAGCGCCGGGCCGGCGGTGGCCGCATCGATGTGATGCAGGGTGCTCTGCAGGCTCTGCATGATGGCATCGATGTCCGCGGCGCGGGTGGTGGGAAATTCCGGGTTGTCCACGTCGGTCGGCAGCTTCGCCGGCGCGGCATCCGGCGCGATGTCCATGCTGATGACCTTCTGGCCGGTGAGGAAACTGGCGGTGATCAGCTGCGCCCGCAGGCCGCGGCTCACCAGGCGCGAGAGCCCCTCGCGCACCGCCGCGGTCTGCTGCTCGGGAGTGCCGTGAGCCGTTCCGGTCACCTGCACGACTCCCGGATCGATGCTCATGCGGGCCGATTCGAACAGCTCCCCGCGGCGGGCGTCATAGACGAGCTGCGCCTGGGTCACATCGCCGATCTGCACGCCGCGCAGCGTCACCGGTGTCCCCACTTCCAGGCCCGCCGCCGATTCATTGAAGTGCAGGGTATACGTCAGGCGCGGACCACTGTGATTGCGCAGCGCGATGGCCTGGCTGTCGTAGAGGACGAAGATCCGGTCCGCGGCGGCCTCGGGCGCCTGCCCCGTGGCGGCGGTGGCCATGGCCGTGGCGCCCGTGGCCTGCGCGCTGGTCGCCGCCGCCGGCGACTGCGTGTCGGGCAGCACCTGGCCGGGCTTGGGCGTGTCGAAGCCGATCGCGCCGGTCACCAGCTGCTGCAGCGAATTCAGCCGCACCCGGATGCCCTGCGGACCTGCCGACACGTCGATCGCGCTCGCATCCCAGAAGCGGGTGTCGTCGTGGACCAGGGCATCGTAGGGCGCGCGCACGAAGGCATAGACGTTGACGTGCTGGCCTTTGGCATCCAGCGCATACCCTTCAACCTGTCCGACTGCCACGCCACGATAATTGATGGGTGTGCCGGGTCCGATCGCGCCCAGTTCGTCCTCCGTCAGGGTGAAGGCGCGGCCGGCGGTATCCGGCTGCAGCAGCGGTGGATCCTCGAGGCCGACGAAGTCCCGCTGCTGCTCGCCCTCGCCGGGATACATTTCGATGTAGGCCCCCGAGACCAGCGTGTTGAGGCCGGTGATGCCGCTGGTTCCGACATGCGGCGTCACGATCCAGAAGCGCGTGCTGCGGGTGAGGTGAGCGGTCACCGCGCGCGTCATCCGGGCATGCACGATCACTTCGGACAGGTCCGGCGATAGCTCCAGGCCTTCCACCGTGCCGACCCGCACACCCTTGTGGCGGATCTCGGACTCTCCGGCGGTGAGCCCGTCGGCGCTGGCGAAGCGGATGGTGATCGCCGGACCGCGCTGCGCCAGGGTATGCCAGGCGAGGTAGGCCACCACGGCCAGCGCGAAGGCCGGGGCGAGCCAGATGATGCTCAGCCGTCGCGGTACCGCCTGAGCCTGGGGCGGCTCCTCGCTGTCCGGGCGCTCCTCGGTCACAGGGGCACCGGCGGCCGGGAGCGGGCGGCCCGCCACATGGTCCTGGGATCAAAGCTCTGCGCAGCGATCATGGTGATGAGAACCACTCCGGCAAAGGCGATGGCGCCGCGCTCGGGTCGCACCTGCTCCAGCGCCCCGAACTGCACCAGCGCCGCGAGCAGCGAGAGCGTGAAGACATCGATATTGGACCAGCGACCGATGGTATCAATCAAGCGGTACAGGCGCGTCCGTTGCCGCAGCCCCCGGTCCGAGCCGCGCTGCGTCTGCCACAGCAGCCAGGTCAGGCCGAACAGCTTCGCGAGCGGGATCACGACGCTTGCCATGAAGACGATCACGGCGAGCGGCCACAGGCCGTAGTGGATGAGTTCGAGCACCCCGCCCACGATGGTGTTCTGCGTGACCGAGCCATAGCTTTCGATTTCCAGGATCGGCATGACGTTGGCCGGGATGTAGAGCACGAAGCCGGCGAACACCAGCGCGCCGGTCGCCTGCAGCGACGCATTGCCTGCGGCCGCCGACGCATGCGGCAGCGGCGGCGGCCGGCTGGAATACTCACCGAGCAGCGCCAGCGACCCCAGCAGCAGCATCGCCGAGGCGGCCAGGCACCAGCCGCCGGCCTCGATCCGCACGTTGCCTTCGCTCTGGATGCGCGAGTAGGCGACGCACGCACCCACGACGAACACCTCGGTCATGAGCCAGGGCCGCAGATGCTGGGCCCAGCCGCGCAGCCGCTCGGCGCATCCGTGCGGGCACAGCCAGCCCAGCCGCGAGAGCACCCCCAGCACCATGAAGACGCTCGGGACGATGACCATCAGCGTGAGCACCAGCAGGCCGAGCGCCGAGTAGCCGGTACTCCACAGTTTCAGGGCGCAGTCGAGCAGGGTGGCGCTGCGGCTGGCGCCACCGGCATACACCGTCATCAACGGCGCCACACAGCCGGGCACCCACAGCAGCAGCGCCCCGAGGCTCAGGGCGAAGGAGGCGTGCGAGCGTCCCTCGGGGACCTGCAGCAGGCGGTGGCAGCGCCGGCAGCGCGCCACCTCGTGCTCGCCGAGGGCGGGCAGGGTCTGGGTGAGATCGCAGTCGGGGCAGTCGACACGTTCCCGGAAGGTCACGAGTCCGCTGCCCGTCGTGCTCAGGGGCCGCTCACGCGCTGTGCCGCGCGCCGGCGCTGCCGGTGCCTTCGGCCGCCGGTTCGACCACGCCCAGCCGCTTCTGCAGCAGCGGGCTGGTGGTGGTGTACTGCAGGTGGATCTTCTCGCCCGGTCGCATGTGTTCCTTCACCGCGAAGGCCGCCAGCGCCGCCTCGTGGAACCCGGACAGGATCAGCTTCTTCTTGCCCGGATAGTCGTTGATGTCGCCGACGGCATAGATGCCCGGGATGTTGGTCTGGAAGCGATGCGTGTCGACGGCGATGGTGCGCTTGTGCAGGGTCAGGCCCCACTCGGCAATGGGCCCGAGCTTCGGCGACAGCCCCCAGAACACCAGCACCTGGTCGGTGGCCACCGTGCGGGTGACGCCGTCGCGGGCGGTGACGCGCACGCCGCTGAGGCGGTCATCCTGCTCGACGATCGACTGCACCTGTCCTTCGATGAAGTCGAGGCGGCCTTCCTCCACCAGCGACAGCATGCGCTCGACCGAGGCCGGCGCGCCGCGGAATTCGGCGCGCCGGTGTACCAGCACGATGCTGCGGGCGCGATCGACCAGCTCCAGCGTCCAGTCGAGCGCGGAATCACCGCCACCCAGGATCACCAGGTCCTTGTCGTGGAAGCTCGCGGCGTCCTTGACGCGGTAGTGGATGCTGTGGCCCTCGTGCTTGTCGCTGCTCTCGACCGCGAGCCGCCGCGGCTGGAAGGAGCCGACGCCCCCGGCGATGATCACCGCGCCGGCATCGAAGCGGGTACCGCGGCTGGTGGCCACATCGAAGCGGCCGTCGGCCCGCGGCGTCACTTCCGTGACCTCCTGGCCCAGGTGATAGCCGGGATTGAACGGGCGGATCTGCTCCTGCAGCCGCTCGATGAGTTCGCGCGCCGTGCACACCGGAATGGCCGGGATGTCGTAGATCGGCTTGTCCGGGTACAGTTCGATGCACTGGCCGCCGACCTGGGGCAGCGAGTCCACCAGTTCGGCCTTCATGCCCAGCAGGCCCAGTTCAAAGACCTGGAACAGGCCGCAGGGGCCGGCACCGACGATGACCACGTCCGTGACGACGGCCAGTTTGGATCGTTCAAGCGACAAGGACATTCTCCAGAGTGATGGGCTCGTACTTGCGGGTGGGCACGGCATGCGCCGCGAGACCCTTGCTTTCGAGCCATTCGCGATTGAAAAGACGGGACTGATACTTGGCGCCGCCATCGCACAGCACCGTGACGATGGTATGGCCCGGGCCCAGCTGCCGGGCCACGCGGACCGCGGCGGCGACGTTGATGCCGCTGGTGCTGCCCAGTAACAGGCCTTCCTCGCGCAGCAGCCGATACACGTAGTGCACCGTTTCGCCGTCCTCGACATGCACGGCGTCATCCACCGGCGCGTCCTTGAAATTCACGGTGATGCGCCCGATGCCGATGCCCTCGGTGATCGAGCCGCTGCCCGTGCTCTTCAGGGCGCCGTGGCGCACGAATTCATAGAGGCTGCTCCCGGGCGGATCGGCCAGCACGCAGCGCACGTCGCGGTTGCGGCTCTTCAGGTATTCGGAAGTACCCGCAAGCGTGCCACCGGTTCCACAGGCGGCGACGAAGGCGCTGACCTTGCCGTTGGTCTGCTCCCAGATTTCCGGGCCGGTGGTCGCAAGGTGGGCCTGGCGGTTGACCGGATTGTCGAACTGGTTCGCCCAGATGGCATTGCGCAATGCGCCCGCCAGGCGCTGCGAGACCTTCTGATACTGGTTGGGGTTGCTGTAGGGCACGGTGGGGACCTTGTAGACCTCGGCCCCGAGCATCTCCAGCAGCCGGTACTTCTCCGGCGACTGGTTGTCCGGCATGACGATGATGCAGCGGTACCCGCGTTCGTTGCACACATGGGCCAGGCCGATGCCGGTATTGCCGGCCGTCCCTTCGACCACGGCACCCCCCGGGCGCAGCTCACCGCGCCGTTCGGCATCGGTGATGATGGCGCGCGCCGCCCGGTCCTTGACCGAACCGCCCGGATTCATGAATTCGGCCTTGCCGAGGATCTCGCAGCCGGTCTCCTCGCTGACGCCGCGCAGTCGGATCAGCGGCGTATTGCCGACCGTGCCGGCGAAGCCGTGGGTGATTGCCATGGGTGTAATGCTCCGGGTGCGGCTACGCCACACCCTCAAGGCAGGGCTCGAGGCTGGCGAGCGCCTGTTGTTGTACGAATCGGGTGACCTCACCCACGAACAGCAACGCCGGCGCCCCGAACCCGCCGCTACGCGCCGTTTCGGCGATGTCCGCCAGTGTGCCATGCACGACGCGCTGTGTGGGCAGAGTTGCCTGGGCGATGAGCGCGACCGGCCGGTCGGGGGGGGCACCGGCCCGCTGCAGGCGTTCCGTGAGGCCGGCGAGCTGGGCCATGGCCATGTAGAAGACCACCGTGTGTCCGGAGCGGGCGAGGGCGGCCCAGTCCAGGGTATCCGCAACCGCCACATGGCCTGGCGCAAAGGTCACGGACTGCGAGACCTCGCGAAGCGTGAGCGGGATCTGGGCCGCAGCCGCCGCAGCCAGGGCCGAGGTGATGCCCGGAACCACCGTGACGGCGATGCCCAGCCGGGCGAGCGCCGCGATCTCCTCGCCGCCGCGTCCGAACACGAAGGGATCACCGCCCTTGAGGCGGGCCACTTTCAGTCCGCAGCGCGCATGCTCGATGAGCAGCTCATTGATCCGGTCCTGCGCCAGCTGGGACTCGCCCACGTCCTTGCCGACGAAAATCCGTGTCGCCTCGCGGCGCGCGCGATCCAGGATCGCGGGTGCGACGAGTCGGTCATACAGCAGCACGTCGGCCTGTTGCAGCAGTTGCAGCGCGCGCAGGGTCAGCAGATCCGGATCCCCGGGTCCGCAGCCGATGAGGTAGACCTCGCCCGTGCGGCCCTGCCGGCCGCCGCGGAATTCGGCAAGGCCGGCGTCGAAGGCGTCCTGCGCGACGGCATCCTCCTGCGCCAGGCGCTGCACAGCGGCGGTCGAGCCGAAGAAGCGTTCCCAGAACGGCCGCCGCAGCGGCGGTTCCAGTTCGCGGTTCACCCGTTCACGCTGCCGCCCCGCAAAGCCGGCCAGCACACCCAGGCGGGCCGGCAGCAGCGCTTCGATCTGCTCGCGCAGCCGGCGGGCCAGTACCGGCGCGGTCCCCGCGGAGCTCACCGCCACGATCACGGGGGAGCGGTCGACGATGGCGGGCAGGATGAAATCGGAATGATCAGGATCGTCCGCGACGTTCACCGGGATGCCGCGCCGCCGGGCCGCCTGCGCCACCTGCGCATTCACCGTCGGAGCATCGGTCGCGGCGATGGCCAGCGCGGCGCCTTCGAGGTGGGCGGCATCGAATGCGGCGGGCAGGTGGGACATGGCTTGCGCGGCGCTGTGTTGCCGCAGCAGTTCCTGGGTGACGGGGCCGAGCTCAGGGGCGATCAGGCGCACATGGGCGCCGCTCTTCAGCAGCAGCTCGGCCTTGCGGGCCGCTACGGCTCCGCCGCCGATGACGACTGCAAGCCGGTTCCGCACCCGCAGAAAAATCGGCAGGTAGTCCATGGGGTGCCATCAGGTTCTAAGGGGCGGACGCTGTCAAGCCTGGACAGCGGCGGCGGCGCGCCCGGGACTGCGTACCTTCGGATGCAGTCCGCACTCGCGCTGCTCGGGCTGTTCCCACCACCAGCGGCCGGCCCGCTGATCCTCGCCCGGCATCACCGCCCGGGTGCACGGCGCGCAGCCGATGCTGGGATAGCCCTTCTCGTGCAGCGCGTTGAAGGGGAGTTTGCGGGCGTGGATGTAGGCCCAGATCTGTTCTTCGGTCCAGTCCAGCAGCGGGCTGATCTTGTGCAGCCCGTGGGCCGCGTCCCATTCGATGGATTCGCCTTCGGCGCGGGTCTTGGACTGCTCGCGCCGCACGCCCGTTACCCAGGCCGCATAGCCGTCCACGATCTTGCGGAACGGCACGACCTTGCGGACATTGCAGCAGGCGCTGCGGGCCTCGGGGCTGTCGAAGAAGCCGTTGATGCCCTGGCGGGTCACCAGGTCCGAGACGCTTTCGCCATCCGGATAGATGACCCGGATCCGGTTGTCATAGCGGCGCTGCAGCTTGGCCAGCAGGTCGTAGGTCTCCTCGTGGAGGCGACCGGTGTCGATGCTGACGATGTCGATGCCCGGGACGCTGTTGGCGATGATGTCGGTGAGCACCATCGCCTCGGCCCCCAGGCTGTTGGCATAGACCACGCGGCCATACCGCCGGACGATTTCGCCCAGGAATTCACGGACCTGGGCCGCCTTCGACTCCAGTTCCAGGGTGAGTATCTGCGCCATGGGAGGGCACTTTACGGGTGACAATCCGGTAACAGAACGAATCATTGCTTCTGATGAGCTGCGCCATGGTTATGTATCCGGCGGCCATCAGACATTCCGCCCGGTTATCATGGGGTCCTCACCATATGACGGACAGGTCTGAGAGGGGTTTCCGATGAAGTTGCATCAGCTGCGGTATCTGGCGGCCGTCGCCCAGAGTGGACTTAACATAACGGCCGCGGCCCAGAAGCTGCACACCTCCCAGCCCGGGGTCAGCAAGCAGATCAAGCTGCTCGAGGATGAACTGGGGTTCCAGATCTTCACCCGCGAGGGACGCAATCTCACCCGGATCACCCCGGCCGGACAGCAGGTCATCGAGCGGGCGCTGCAGATCCTCAAGGAAACGCAGGCCATCCGGGATCTCGCGACCGAACTGCGCGATGAGGGTCGCGGCAGCCTCGCCATCGGCACCACCCATACCCAGGCCCGCTACGTCCTGCCGGAGGTCATCCATCAGTTCCGCGATCGCTACCCCGATGTGCGGCTGAACCTGCACCAGGGAACCTCGGAGCAGATCGCCGAAATGGTGGCCCAGGACCGCATCGACTGCGCGATCAACACGGGCTCCGAACACCTCTTCGGCGATCTCACGCTGCTGCCGTGCTACCGCTGGCACCGGGTGATCGTGGTCCCGCGCCATCACCCCCTGGCCGAAATCCCGAAGCCCACGCTCAAGCAGCTCGGGGCCTATCCCCTGATCACGTACACGTTCAGCTTCAGCGGTCCCTCGTCCCTGCACCAGGCCTTCACGCGGGCCGGCCTGACGCCCGATGTCGCGATCACGGCGCGCGACTCGGATGTGATCAAGACCTATGTGCGCCTGGGCCTGGGCGTGGGGCTGGTGGCCCAGATGGCCATCAATGCCCACGAGGATCCGGATCTGGTCTCGATCGATGCCTCGCACCTGTTCTCAAGCCACGTCACCTGGATCGGGTTCCGGCGGGGGGTCCTGCTGCGCCGGTATATGTACGACTTCGTGCACCTGCTGGCGCCGCACCTGGACCGGCGCATGGTCGACCGGGCCCATCGCATGACCAGCTCCGAGGAGGTGGCCCAGTTGTTCCAGGACGTGGACCTGCCGCAGATCTAGTTCTGCAGATGCAGCAGATCCTCGGGCGTGTCGATGTCGATGGCGGCCGCCTGCAGCGGTACCCGGACCACCCGCTCGCCGCCGCGGCGGATGAGGGTGCGGGCGCCCGCATCGCCGCGCAGGTTGGCCAGCGCCGTGAAATCCTCGCGCGGAAATACGGCCGGCACGCCATCGACGCCGTTGTAGTGCGCCGCCACGATGGACTGCGGCTGGCGGCGCCAGGTGCCCTCCAGCCGCCGCAGATCCTCGATGGTCACCGCCGGCTGGTCGGCCAGCATCAGCAGCACCGCATCGGCCGTGGCGGGTACGCGCGAGATGCCGAAACGCACCGAACTTCCCATGCCTTCGTTCCAGTCGCGGTTGACGATCACCGCGGCGGGGGTGTGCCGTAGCAGCGGGGCGAGTTCGGCCGCATTGGCCCCCAGCACCACCGTGACCGCCTGGCCGGCCAGTTCCACGGCACGCGAGACGGCCCAGTGCAGCAGCGGGCGGCCGTTCACTCGCACCAGCTGCTTGGGGGAACCGAAGCGGGTGGACGCGCCGGCCGCCAGCACCACCACATGCAGGCTCAGTGCGTCCGGCGGATTCATGGCAGACCCGCGGCCCGGCGGGCCGCCGCATACAGCCGCCGCTCCTCGAGAATGGAGTCGGCCGTCAACCGGGCCGTCTGCCGCCACTGTCCGATGTGCACGCCGTGGTTCGCCGCGGCTGCCGGCGGCTCGGTGGCATCCAGCAGTGCGAGCAACTGCTCGGCACGCCCGGCGGTGGCGCCCGGCAGTGGCGCGACGACCTGATCGGCCGCCAGCCGCTGCAGCAGCCGCGCAGCGGCCCAGTCGAGGTACGCGAGGATCGCCCGCGGCGTGCCGGCCGCTGTTTCGCGGCGCACGCAATTGAGGATTTCGCGCAGGTGCGCGCGCTCAGCGGCCAGCTGCTGACGGATGAAGTCGATCTCATTCATAGGGGATCAGAACGGGCCGCCGGGTGCCCCATGCAGGCGCGAATGGATTTCCGCCACGATCGACAGCGCGATCGACTCCGGCGCGCGGCCGCCGATGTTCAATCCGATGGGAGCCCGCAGCCGCCCGCGCAGCCGCGCCGTCCCTTCGGGGCCCAGGTCGGCCAGCAGCTTTTCGCGCCGGTTCACCGGGCCGAGCAGGCCCACGTAGGGGATGTCGCTGGCGCTGAGCGCGCGCAGGTACGCCAGGTCCGAGGGCAGATGGTGGCTCATGACGACCGCGGCGTCGAAGCCGCGCAGGTCCAGGGTGTCGGCGAGTGCTTCGGGACGGCCCAGGACCACGCGCTCGGCCCGCGGAAAACGGCTGTTCGACTGGGCATACGCGGGACGATGATCGTAGACCGTGATGCGCCAGGAGAGGGCACCGGCAAATTCAACCAGTGGCAGGGCATCCGGGCCGCCCCCGAGCAGCAGCAGCCGCGGCGGCAGGGCCAGCGGCATCGCCAGCACCCGCAGCGCGTCGGCATCCGTTCCCAGGGCCACCGCGCGTCCCTGCGCCAGCGCCTGCTCCAGCAAGGACTGGATGCCATCGTGCAGCGCCAGCGGTGCCGGCGCACTGCCGGAGAGACCCTCCGGCAGGATGACGCTCCCGGGTGGCAGCGCGCCGTCCGGCGATGCCACCACCACCGCGGCGGCCGTGCGCTCATGGCGCCGGTGCGCGCCGGCGAACAGCGCCAGCGGCTGCCAGCCGTTTGCGGCGCCCACGCGCAGCAGCAGGATCTGCATGACCCCCTCGCAACCCACGCCGAGCCCCCACAGCAGGTCGTCACTGCCACCGGTGTCGTAGGTGATCACCTTGGCCCTGCCGCTCGACATCACCTGCAGCGCGTGCTGGTACAGGTCCGACTCGAGACAGCCCCCCGAGAGCAGACCCGCGTATTCGCCATCCGCGGCGATCAGCATCAGGGCGCCGGGCTTGCGGTACGTCGAGCCGCGGGTCTCCACCACGACGGCCAGCGCCACGGCGCGGCCGGCCTGCTGCTCGCGCTCGTACAGAGGCAACAAAGGTGCAATCAGGGACTCCATCCCACGGATTATGCTTGAAGTTGCGCCGGTCCGACCGCGTCAGTAGAGTCACGCGGCCTTTTTGGCGTGTGTCCGCAAGCGACGATCAGATGAGCTCAAGTACCCCCGCTTCACCGCATTCCCAGGCCCATGACAGCTGGGTGGTCCACAAATTCGGCGGCTCCAGCGTCGCCGACGCGGCGTGCTTCGAGCGCGTGGCCAACATCCTGGAGTCCCAGCCGCACCGGCGCCTGGGAGTGGTCCTGTCTGCCTGCCGCGGCGTCACCGACGCCCTGCTGCGACTGGTGGTGCTCGCCGAGCAGCAGGATGAGCGGTATCAGGTGGAGGTCCAGGCCCTGCGCGAGCGGCACGCCACCATCGCCCGGGCACTGCTGCCCGCCCAGTCGGCAGCGCTGTTCCAGTCGGCCATGGACCGGGACTGCCATGACATCGAGGGCATCCTGCACACCGTGCAGCTGACCCGCTCGGCGGCCGACAACGTCCGCGACCTGATCGCAGGGTACGGGGAGATCTGGTCGACCCGCCTGTTCCACAAGTACTTCGAGTCGCGCACCCGGCGCCCCGGCAAGACCCTCTGGGTCGATGCGCGGCGCGTGGTGGTCGTGGAGTGGGGCACGCTGGGACCTGCCGTGCAGTGGAGCGAGTCGCAGGAGAACATCGAGCGGCTGGTCGGCGCCGATTTTGCCGGCACCCTGATCATCACCGGTTTCATCGCCTCCAACCGCAAGGGCGTGCAGACGACGCTGGGCCGCAACGGCAGTGACTTCTCCGGGTCGATCTTCGGGGCGCTGCTGGCCGCGGCGGAGATCCAGATCTGGACGGATGTGGATGGCGTGCTGTCGGCGGATCCGCGCCGCGTCCCGGACGCCAAGGTCATCGATTCGCTTTCTTATAATGAGGCGATGGAACTGGCGTACTTCGGCGCCAAGGTCATCCATCCCCAGACCATGGCGCCGGCGGTCCGGCGCAACATCCCGATCTGGATCCGCAACACCTTCGCACCCGAGAAGCCCGGTTCGCTGATCTGCGCCGAGCCGGAATCGGCGCTGCCGGTCAAGGGCATCACCAGCATCGATGGCGTGTCGCTGGTCAACGTCGAGGGCGCCGGCATGATCGGCGTGCCGGGAACCGCCCACCGGCTGTTCGGGGCGCTGCGCGAGGAGGGGATCTCGGTGATCCTCATCTCCCAGGGCAGCTCCGAGCATTCCATCTGCTGTGCCATTCCGGCCGAGCAATCCGAGCGCGCGGCGCGCGTGGTGCGCAGCGCCTTCGATCGCGAACTGACGGAAGGGCAGATCCAGCGCGTGGACGTGGACTCGGGTCTTGCGATCCTGGCGGTGGTCGGCGACGGCATGGCCGGCATGCCCGGCGTCTCCGCCAAGGTGTTCGATGCCCTGGGTGGCTCGGCGGTCAACGTGCGCGCCATCGCCCAGGGCGCCAGCGAGCGCAACATCTCGGTGGTGATCGAAGGCAAGGACGCCACGCGCGCGTTGCGGGCCGTGCACTCCAGCTTCTATCTGTCCCCGCACACCCTCTCGATCGGCATCATCGGTCCGGGTACCGTCGGCCGGGTGCTGCTCGATCAGCTCGCCTCGCAAAGCGGCCGGCTGCGCGAACAGTTCCAGATCGACCTGCGCGTGCGCGGCATCCTGGCCTCCGAGCGCATGCTGCTCAGTGATTCGGGCCTCGATCTCGCCGACTGGAGCAATGCCTTCGGAAGCGGCGCGGTGGCGGCGGACCTGGCCCGGTTCGTCGAGCATCTGGACGTGGACCACCTCCCGCACACCGTGCTCATCGACTGCACGGCGAGCGAGGCCGTGGCGCGCAACTATCCGCAGTGGCTGGCCAAGGGCATCCACGTGGTGACCCCGAACAAGAAGGCCAACAGCGCCCCGCTGGCCTTCTACCGGGAGGTGCGCGCGGCGGGCCGCACCAGCGGCGCACACTATCTGTACGAGGCGACCGTGGGCGCCGGCCTGCCGGTGATCCAGACGCTGCGCGACCTGCGGGAGACCGGCGATGACATCGAGAGCATCGAGGGCATCTTCTCCGGCACCCTCGCGTACCTGTTCAACGTCTACGACGGCAAGGTGTCGTTCTCCGAGATCGTGAAGGACGCCAAGCAACGCGGCTACACCGAGCCGGACCCCCGCGATGACCTCTCGGGGACGGATGTGGCGCGCAAGCTCATCATTCTCGGCCGCGAGATGGGCCTGGCGCTGGAGCTTTCGGATGTGAGGGTCGAAAGCCTGGTGCCCCCGGACCTGTCGGGCGCGTCGATCGAGGACTTCATGGGTGGTCTGCCGCGTTTCGACGCCGGCATGCACGAGCGGCTGCAGGCCGCCCATGGCCGGGGCAAGGTGCTGCGCTACGTGGGACGGATCACCGCCCGGGGCGAGGCGACCGTGGGCCTCGTCGAACTGGATCGCAGCCATCCGTTCGCGAACATGGCGCTGACCGACAACGTCGTGCGTTTCGCCACCGGTCGCTACAATGCCAACGCGCTGATCGTTCAGGGTCCCGGCGCAGGTCCGGAAGTGACGGCCGGCGGCGTGTTCGCCGATCTGCTGCGGCTGTCGGCCTACCTCGGAGCGCACATTTGAACGACACGACATCCGCGACGGCGTTCGCGCCGGCCTCCGCCGGCAATGTCGCCATCGGTTTCGACATCCTCGGCTTCGCGGTGGATGCCCTGGGGGACAAGGTGACGGTGACGCGCACGGCGCAGCGCGGACTGACCATCTCCGGCATCACCGGTACCAGCGTCGAGCTGCCGCGCAACCCGGAAGCCAATACGGCCGGCCGCGCCGTGCTCGCCCTGCAGCAGGCGCTCGACCTGCCGTTCGGTTTCGACATGCGCATCGAGAAGGGCATTCCGCTCGGATCCGGCCTCGGCGGGTCGGCCGCTTCGGCCGTCGCCGCGGTGGTCGCCGCCAATGCACTCCTGTCCCGGCCGTGCACGAAACTGGAACTGCTGAAGTTCGCCATGCATGGCGAGGCGGTGTCCTCGGGCTCCATGCACGTGGACAATATCGCCCCGTCGCTGTTCGGGGGCCTGGTGCTCACCGTGGGCATCGACAATCCGCACGTGAAGCAGATCCCGGTGCCGCGGGCCGTGCGGGCGGTGATGGTTCACCCGCACCTGTTCCTGTCGACCAAGGAGGCGCGCTCCATCCTGCGCGGCAGCGTGGCCATGTCGGATTTCGTCTGGCAGACCGCGCACCTGGCCGGCTTCATTTCCGGTTGCTATACCGATGACCTGGAGCTGATCCGCACCTGCCTGGAAGACGTGGTGATCGAGCCGCAGCGCCAGACCCTGATCCCGGGCTTTCCCGACGTGCGCCGCGCCGCCATGGCGAGCGGCGCCCTCGGCTGCTCCATTTCGGGGGCCGGCCCGACGGTGTTCGCGTGGGCCCTCGAGCATCAGGCGCCGGCGGTGCTGGCGGCCATGCGCGGTGAGTTCGGCCGCCACAATGTGCCCATCGACGAATGGATCATCGAGATCAATTCACCCGGGGCGCGCGTCGTCGGGCCATGAGCACCATGCTGTACCACAGTACCCGCCGCGCAGCGCAGGCGGAGCCTGGCGTCGGCTTCGCACAGGCGCTGCTCAAGGGCCTGGCACCCGATGGCGGGCTGTACGTTCCACAGCGCTGGCCGGTGCACTCGCCGCAGCAGCTGTGCGCGCAGGTCGGATTGCCTCCTGGGCAGTTCCTGACGGCCGAAGGCCTGGCGCGCATCGGTGCGCTGCTGCTCGCGCCACTGGTGGCCGGCAGCGAGCTCGAGGCAGCACTGCCGGCCCTGATGTCACAGGCGCTGAATTTTCCGGCGCCGCTGGTGATGCTGGACGGCGCCGGCCGCCTCGGCGTGCTCGAACTCTTCCACGGTCCCACCGCCGCCTTCAAGGATTTCGGCGCCCGGTTCCTGGCGACGTGCATGTCGCGGCTGCGCGCTCCGGGACAGCGGCCGCTGAACATCCTGGTGGCCACTTCCGGGGATACCGGCGGTGCGGTGGCGGCGGCCTTCCATCGCCTGCCGGGGGTCGCGGTGTCGGTGCTGTTTCCGAAGGGGCAGGTCTCCCCGACCCAGGAGCACCAGCTCACCTGCTGGGGCGACAACGTGCGCAGTTTCGCGGTGCGCGGTACGTTCGATGATTGCCAGCGCATGGTGAAGGCGGCGTTCCTCGACCCGGAACTGAACCGCCGATTCGATCTGTCCTCGGCCAACAGCATCAATCTCGGGCGGCTGCTGCCGCAGGCCGTGTACTACGCGGCCACGAGCCTCAAGGGCTGGTCGGAACACGGCCAGCCGGTCTCCTTCGTCGTCCCCAGCGGCAACCTCGGCAACTCGGTGGCGGGCCTGTGGGCCAAGCGCCTGGGAATGCCGATCGGCGAGATGGTCCTGGCGCACAACGCCAACCGGACCGTGCCGGATCTGCTTAAGACCGGGACCTTCGAGCCGCGGCCGAGCATTGCGACGCTGGCCTCGGCCATGGACGTGGGCAACCCCAGTAACCTCGAGCGGCTGCGGGCGCTGTACCCGGACCTGCAGGAACTGCGCGCCACCATCAGCGCCGATTCGGTCAGCGACGAGCAGATCCGGGCCCGCATCCGCAGCGGTTACCGGGAGCATGGCCAGATCTGGTGTCCGCATACGGCCACGGCCGCCGAGGTCTGGTCGCATCTGCCACCGGCGCGGCGCGACGGCGGACGCTGGGTGCTGGTGGCCACGGCCCACCCGGCCAAATTCCGCGAAATCGTCGAACCGCTGATCGGCCGTCACGTGGACGTGCCAGAATCGTTGAGCCGACTGTTTGAACTGCCGTCCAGGGCGTTGGACATCGCGGCGGACGTGCAGGCCCTGCGTCAGGGCCTGGTGTAAAGCAGCTAGAATATCGGGCTGAGATCAAATCTGCGGGAGCGAGCGTGGATCTGCTGACCAATCTGCCGCCCATCACCTGGGCCCTGGTAGCCGGCGCGGCGGTGGTCGGCTGGGGCCTGTCCTGGCTGTGGCGCTGGTATCGGCAGCGGCGCGCCCGACGCGCGCTGGTCGCGGCCGTCACGGCGGTGGGCTCGGACCATCTGGTCGATGTGCTGGTGCCCGACGGCATGGGCAGTTCCTTTCACGTGGATTTCGTCCTGCGCACGCCGCGCGGGGCGGTGGTGCTGGACCTGCGCGACGTGCGCGGCAATGTCTTCGGCGGTGACCAGATGAACGAGTGGACCGTCATGGACGGCCCGCACCGCTACACCTTCGTCAATCCGCAAAGCGCCCTGTACGACCGGATCGCCGCCGTCAAGGCGATCGCGGGCGACATGCCCGTGGAAGGACGGATCGTCTTCACCCGGCGGGCGCGCTTTCCCAAGGGCCTGCCGAAGTGGACGCTGATGCTCGACTCCCTGGCCCGCGATTTCCCGCTGATCGAGGGCGGCACCGGCGGACCGGACCCCTTCGATCAGCCCTGGGCGAACATCCGCCAGTCCTGCGGCCCGAGCCTGATGGCGCAGGCCCGGCCGGTCAGCGGCTAAGGACCCGGCGGCAGCCCGAACAGGGTGCGGCTGGCGGCCGTGGCCGCCGCGCCGAGCTGCTCCGGGGACTCGCCGCGCGCCTGTGCGACTGCCCGGGCGATGTGGGCCAGGTGCATGGGCTCGTTGCGCCGCGAGGCCGGGCGTGGCATCAGGTCCCGGGGCAGCAGATAGGGCGCATCGGTCTCCAGATGCAGCGCCGTGGCCGGAATCTCCCGCATCAGCGGCAGCAGGTGCCCGCCCCGGCGTTCATCGCAGATCCATCCCGTGATGCCGATCGCGAGTCCCAGGTCCAGGTAGCGCCGCATCTGCTCGCCGGTGCCCGTGAAGCAGTGGGCGACGCCGCCGACGAGCGCGGCGCGATGCTCGCGCACGATCGCCAGGAAATCCTCGTGCGCGTCACGTTCATGCAGGAACACCGGCTTGCCCACCCGCGCGGCCAGTTCCAGTTGCCGGTGAAAGGCCGCGCGCTGCGCTTCGCGGGGTGAGAAGTCACGAAAGTAATCCAGCCCGCACTCACCGACCGCGACCACTTCGGGCGCCCGGGCCAGGGACTCGAGCTCCGTCAGCAGCGCGGGTGTGAGTTCGGTCGCATGGTGGGGATGCACGCCTGCGGTCGCGAACAGCACCCCGGGCTGGCTGCGCGCCAGGGCCAGTGCCTGCCGGGAGCCCGCGCCGCTCGCCCCGGTGACGATCATCTGCACCACCCCGGCCGCCCTGGCGCGGCCGATGACCCGGTCGCGATCGGCATCGAAGCTGTCGTGGCCGAGGTTGATGCCGATATCGATGAGTTGCATTCGGTTGCGGGTGCCTGGACAAAGGACGGCGCGCGGGCGCGCGCCGGAGTGATTCTGGCACAATGTTCGTGATGTCCGGTCGCGCGCACAGAGCATTCGCCGTGGTGGCATTCGGGCTTGCATGTACAGCCCTCGGGCCGCGGCCGGCCCGGGCCGAGAGCACCGACTGGCGCGATATCGAGTCGCGCATCCAGTACGCCTGGTACACCGAGGACCCGCGCGACCTGGCGAGGATCGCGGCCCGTGTCACCGGACTGTCGGCGTCGCAGCCGTTGCGCAACTACTACCTGGCCCTGACGCAGCTGCATCAGGCACAGCTGGCACTCGCGGCCACCCGGACGCCGGCCGCCGGCGAGGCGGCCGCGGGCTGTATCGATTCCGCTGACGCGGCCTTGGCCCAGAGGCCGACAGATGCGGAGCTGCTGGCGCTGCAATCGTTGTGCATGGAACTCCGCAGTCGTGCGCGCTCGCTGACGCTGCCCTTCGCGGCCTCCCGCAGCCACGCCCAGATGCAGCGGGCACTGCAGCTGGCGCCGCGCAATCCGCGGGTGCGGCTGCTGGCCGCGGAACTTTCCTACCTCTCGGCCCACTCCAATCAGGAGCGGGCCGAACTGCTCGCGCCGTACCAGGGGGCCGTGGACGCATTCGAACAGGAGCGCCAGGGCCTCGAGCCCGGGCCGGCGTGGGGCGGGGCGGAGGCGTGGCAGGGGCTTGCGCAGATCGACCTGGACCGGGGCGATGCTATTGCAGCCCGCGCGGCGCTGGAGCACGCTTTGCTGCTGGTGCCCGAATACGCTTCGGCGCATCGCCTGCTCAACCATATCGTGGCGGGGTAGTCTTGGACGCACGCATGCCGATCGCGGTCCGCCTGCTGTACATGCTGGTGTTCGCGCTGACATTCTGGATCCTCACCTGGATCCTGGCGGTCACGGCCATCGCGCAGCTGATCCTCACGCTGCTGGCGGGCGCTCCCAATGCGGAACTGCTGAGATTCAGTCAGGGGCTGTCGAGATATGTTTCGCAAGTTATCGAATTTCTTACGTTTATAACCGAGAAACCACCGTTTCCGTTTGCCCCGTGGCCGGATCGGACGCTGGTGCCATGAAAGGAGGCCCCATGCTCAGGCACGTACTCCACCCGCTGTGCGCCGCAGTGCTGTTCACTGTCGCGGGGCCGGTCCTGGTCCAGGCGCAGACTCCGGCCGCCGGCTCATCCGCGGCCGTCCCCGCGGCCTCCGGCAAAGCCCACGCGGCCGATGCGTCCAAAGCGGCGCCGGCTCCGAAGGTCACCCTGGATCTGAAGGCGCCGCCCCTGAGCCACATCTATCCGCGGCAGCAGCTGCAGTACATCCTGGCCGTCGACACCAACGACACTCCGGAGCAGGAGGTCAGCGTCCAGGGCAACAAGTACCTGGTGCCGGTGCCGCGGGGACAGTTCCTGGCGATTCCCTGGGCGCTGATGCACCCCGATCAGGCCTGGCGCATCTTCACGCCGATCGAAACGCCCTGAGGGCCGCGCACAGCGCCTCGACGCTCTCGGCGGTCTGATTCCAGGAGACCACGAAGCGCGCCTCCGGCCCCGCCGCCGGTCCCCAGTCGTAGAACCCGAAGCCCTGCCCGCGCAGGGCGCGCTTGCCGCCCGCGCCCAGTTGCAGGAACAGTTCGTTGGCCTCGACCGGATGCAGCAGGGTCGGGCCTGCGGCCGCGGCGATCTGCCGCGCCAGGCGGTTGGCCCGCGCCGCGTGAGTGCGCCACAGTCCGCCGTCGAGGTAGGTGAGCAGCTGCGCGGCGGGATACCGGGACTTGGACAGCAGGTGCCCGGCGCGCTTGCGGCGCAGTTCGAAGTCGCGCACCAGCTGCGGATCGAAGAACACCACCGCTTCGGCACCCAGCGCGCCGTTCTTGGTCGCGCCGAATGACAGCACGTCGACGCCCGCGCGCCAGGTCACATCCGCGGGCTCGCAATCGAGGAAGCACAGGGCATTGGCCAGTCGCGCGCCATCCATGTGCACGCGCAGGCCGTAGCGGTGCGCCACGGCACTCAGCGCCGCGAGCGCCTCGGGGCGGTAGCTCGTCCCGAGTTCCGTGGCCTGGGTCAGGGTGAGGGCGGCGGGCTGCACGGTGTGGACATTGGGCGGATGGGCGCCGAGCGCGTGCTCCAGGGCCTGCGGATCGATGCGCCCGTGGTCGCCGTCCACGAGCGTCAGCCGCGCACCACCCGAATAGAATTCCACGGCGCCACATTCGTCTTCGACGACATGCGAGACGGCATGGGCGAAGACGTTCCCGTAGGGCGGCGACAGCGTCGCGAGGCTCAGCGCATTGGCCGCGGTACCCGTGGTCACGACGAAGGCCTGTACCGGCGCGCCGAAGAAGCGGCTGAAGGCGTCGTTCAGGGCGCCGGTCCAGGGATCATCGCCATAGGAGATCTGGGGTCCGGCATTGGCCGCGGCGATCGACGCCAGCAGTTCGGGTGCGACCGTTGCCGTGTTGTCGCTGTAGAAGGCATGCGTGAAGGTTTCGGGGGTCATTCGGGCCGCCAGCGGAAGGAAAAGGCGCCCATGCCGAGGAACACCAGGGTGGTGCCGGCGAGGTAGGCGAGGTCCACGCCAATGCCGGTGAAGCCTGCGCCATCCAGGGTCACGGCGCGGGCCGCCTGCAGGATGTGGGTCAGCGGGAACAGCTGCGCCAGCCATTGCATCCAGCGCGGCGAGCCTTCGAGCGAAAACCAGATTCCCGACAGCAGCATCATGGGCCAGGTCAGAAGGTTCAGCAGGCCGCCGACCACTTCCTCGCTCGCGAAGCGCGCGGCGACGATCAGCCCGAAGGCGATGAGGCTCAGGGAACCGAGCACCGCGATCAGCAGCAGCAGCGCCGTGCTGCCGACGTTGTGGAAGTGGATCACGGCGCCGATGCCGACGTAGAGGATGACGGTGATCAGCAGCGCCAGGCCCAGGCGGCTCAAGACCTGGGCACTCAGGAATTCGAACGCCGAGACGGGGGTTGCGGACAAGCGCTTGAGGAAGCCGTTCTTGCGGTAGCGCACGACCACGTAGCCCGCGCCCATGAGGCAGGTGAACATCATGTTCATGCCGAGCACGCCCGGGAACAGCCAGTCGATGTAGCGGCTGACGGTGCCGCCCATGGGCAGGCGCCGCGCCGTGGGATCGGCCTGCAGCAGCAGCTTCTCGGCGACGTAGCCGGTGGGCGAGTCCTCGATGGCCCAGTACCGCACCGGACGTTGCCGCAGGTCGAGGAGCAGCGCCAGGTCGTTGCGGGACACGTAGTGGATGCCGGAGGCCTGCTGCGATTCGGGCACGAACTGGATGTAGCGCTCGAGCAGGAACGGATACGCGCTGGACGGCGTCGGCAGGGTTCCCAGGTATCCGACCTTGAGCAGCGGCCGGGGTGGGCCGCCGAAAATCAGCGCCATGGCGATGACGATGGCGACCGGCATGCCGAGGGTGAAGATGAGCGAGGTGCGGTCGCGAACGAATTCGAGATTGCGCGCATGCCATACGGCGCCCAGGCGCCTGGAACCGCGGCGCAGCCGGGTGAATACACTCATGAGCGCAGGTCCTTGCCGGTCAGTTCCAGGAACAGATCCTCGAGGTTCGGCGGCCGGATGGTGAGGTGTGCCAGGGACACGCCCGCCTGCATCAGCGTGCGCAGGGTACCCTCGAGATCGTTGGTGGTCAGCTCCACCCGGCCCGCCGCCTCGAAGAAGCCCATGCCCAGCGCGCGCGCCTGCGCGGACCAGTCCTCGCTCGGCAGTTCCAGCAGCACCGCCTTGAAATGCTGCCGCAGCAGCGACTGCGGCGGCCCCTGGGCAATGATCCGGCCGTGATCCATGATCACGATCTCATCGCACAGCAGCTGCGCCTCCTCCATGTAGTGGGTGGTGAGGAGGATGGTCTTGTGCTGGGCCTTGATCGATTGCACCAGGTCCCAGAACATCCGCCGCGCCTGGGGGTCGAGTCCCGTGGTGGGTTCATCCAGGAACAGGATGGCCGGATCGTTGACCAGCGCGACGCCCAGCAACAGCCGCTGCAGCTGGCCCCCGGAGAGCTTCTTGTTGTCGCGGGCGAGCAGCTTCTCCAGGGCGCACAGCCGCACGACCTCGGCCACCGGCAGGCCGTGATCGTAGAGTCCCCGGAACAGGTTCAGCGTCTGCCGCACGGTCAGGAAGTCCTGCAGCGCCGTCTTCTGGAAGAGGATGCCGGCCTCGGCGCGGAAGCGCTCCCCGAGCGGGGCGCCGCGGTAGCGCACCACCCCGGAGGTCGGCGCGAGGATGCCCTCCATGATCTCGATGGTGGTCGTCTTGCCCGCCCCGTTCGGACCCAGCAACCCGAAGCAGGTGCCGGCGCGCACCTGGAAGGACACGCCATCGACCGCCGTGTTGTCGGCGTAGCGCTTCACGAGGTTGTCCACGCCCAGCAGCACGTCGGTCGCGGCTGCCGGATGCTGGACCCGGGGTTCGTCGATTATCATAGGGTGAATTGAACCAGCTTTTCCTTTGGTCCGACACTGACTCGCAGCCCTGGGTGGTGCGCGAGAGCCGTCGCGCACGGCGTCTGGCGGTCCGTGTCCACCGCACCGGCCGGGTGGAGGTGGTGGTGCCGCCGCGCACCTCGCGGGCCACCGTGAGTGCCTTCCTGGCCCAGCATCGCAGCTGGATCGAGGCCCGCCGCGAGGCGGCCCTGCGGCATCGCCCGCCGCAGACCCCGTTCCCGCCCGCGGTCATCGCGCTGCCGGCGCTCTACGAGACCTGGCGGGTGCACTTGGCCGGGGGCAGCGGCCGGGTGCGCATCCGCGAAGGGACCGACGAACTGCTGGTCATCGCCGGCGACACGGGCGATCCCCGGCCGCTGGGCGATGCGCTGCGGCGCTGGCTGATCGGTCGGGCACGGCTGGTGCTCTCCGCGCATCTGGCCGACTGCGCCCGCGAGTTCGGCTTCGCCTACCGGCGCCTCAGCGTCCGCCGCCAGCGCACGCGCTGGGGCAGCTGTTCGACCCAGGGTACCATCAGCCTGAACTGCTGCATCCTGTTCCAGCCCCCCGAGGTGCTGCGCTACCTCCTGATCCATGAGCTTGCGCACACCCGCCACATGAACCATTCCCGGGCGTTCTGGGACTGCGTGGCCCGCTGCTGCCCGGACTACCGCCGGCTCGACCGCCAATTGCTCGAGGGCTGGCGGCGTGTACCATCGTGGCTGTCATGAGCAACCGTCCCTACGACAAGTCAGAGCGGGTCGATCTTTCCGACGAACCGGTCCACTGGGACCTGGGTTCCTCCCTGAGCTATGGCGGCTACCTGCGCCTGGACCAGATCCTCACCGCCCAGCGACCGCTGTCCTACGAGCACGACGAGATGATGTTCATCATCGTCCACCAGGCCTCGGAGCTGTGGATACGGCTGTTCCTGCACGAGCTGGATGGGGTGCTGGACTGCGTGCGGCGGGACAACCTCGGCCCGAGTTTCCGCATGCTCGAGCGCATCGCGCGGGTGCAGACCCAGCTGACAGCGGTGTGGGACGTGCTGGCCACCATGACGCCGGCGGACTATTCCGCGTTCCGCAATGTGCTGGGGCGCTCCTCCGGCTTCCAGTCCGTGCAGTACCGGGTGCTGGAATTCACGATCGGCAACAAGAATGCCGACGTCATCAACGTGCATCGCAACGATCCGGCCAGCTTCGCGCGCCTGCAGCAGGTACTGGCCGCGCCGTCCCTGTACGATGAGGTGCTGGCGCTGCTCAGCCGCCGCGGCTACGGCATTCCGGATGACTATCTGTCGCGGGACTTCGGCGAGCCGTACCGCGCCAGCAAGCAGGTCGCCGGCGCCTGGCTCGGCGTCTATCACAACTCGGAAAAGGAGTGGGACCTGTACGAACTCGCCGAGCGGCTCATCAACCTCGATCACCAGTTCCAGATCTGGCGCTTCCATCACCTGAAGGCCGTCGAGCGCATCATCGGCTACAAGCGCGGCACCGGCGGCACCAGTGGCGTGCCGTATCTGGCCAAGGCGCTCGAACTCAGGTTCTTTCCTGAGCTGTGGCAGGTGCGGACTTCGATGTGACGGAGCGGGCCTGCCGCGCGCGTGAGCGCAGGTAGTACGCCAGCCGTATCCCCAGCAGCACCGCCACCATGCCCACGTAGAGCGCCGGCTGGCGGATGTCCTTCTTCACCTGCCACCAGTAGTGCCAGACCCCCAGGATGACGATCAGGTAGATCAGCCGGTGCAGCTTCTGCCAGCGTCGGCCGAGCCGGCGCATCATCCGGTTGGTGGAGGTGATGGCCAGCGGAACCATCAGCAGCAGGGCCGCGAAACCGATGGTGATGTAGGGCCGCTTGGCGATGTCCTGCACGATGCTGTGCATGTCCAGCTGCCGGTCCAGGACCAGGTACACGCTGAAGTGGGCGACGATGTAGAAGAACGCAAACAGGCCGAGCATGCGCCGCAGGCGCACCAGGTTGTTCCAGCCGGTGAGCCGTCTCAGCGGCGTGACCAGAAGCGTCAGCAGCAGAAAATTCAGTCCCGTCTTGCCGCAGCTGTGCAGCAGTTTCGCCACCGGGTCGGCGCCCAGGTCCTGGCCGAACCACCCCAGGGCGCCGCACACCAGGAGAGCCGCAGGCACCAGGCTTGCCGCGAACACGGCGGGTTTGTACAGGTACCGGAACTGCTGCTCGACCGTCATCAGAAGTTCCGGCGCAGGTCCATGCCCTTGTAGAGATAGCCGACCTCGTTCTCGTAGCCGTTGAACATCAGCGTCGGCTGGTTCTTCGCGAACAGTCCCTTGCCGATCGGCCGCTCCGTCGCCTGGCTCCAGCGCGGATGATCGACGTGCGGATTGACGTTGGCGTAGAACCCGTACTCGTTGGGCGCGGCGATGTTCCAGGTGTTGCGGGGCTGGTTTTCCACGAAGGCAATCTTCACGATCGACTTGATGCCCTTGAAGCCGTACTTCCAGGGCACGACCAGCCGCAGGGGCGCGCCGTCCTGGTTGGGGAGGGCCCGGCCATACAGCCCGATCGCCATGAGCGTGAGCGGGTTCATGGCCTCATCCATGCGCAGGCCTTCCACGTAGGGCCAGTTCAGCACGTCCGTTGCTTCGCCGGGCATCTGCTTGGGGTCCATCAGCGTCACGAACTGGACGTACTTTGCCTTGCTGGTGGGCTTGAGCTTCTGGATCAGGCCCGAGAGCTGGAAGCCCAGCCACGGCACCACCATGGACCAGGCCTCGACGCAGCGGAAGCGGTACACCCGCTCCTCGAGCGGCAGCCCCTTGATCAGATCGTCGAACCCGAAGGTGCCCTTGGTCTCGCATTCCCCCTCGACGGCGACGCTCCAGGGACGCGGCCGCAGCGTTCCCGCGTTCGCCGCGGGGTCTTCCTTGCCGGTGCCGAATTCATAGAAGTTGTTGTAATGCGTGATGTCCTTGTAGCTGGTGGGCTCCAGGGACACCGAATACTTGGCATTGCGTGTGAAGTTGAAGTGGCCGGCGGGCGCCTCGGCCGCCACGACGGGAAGCGCGGGCAGAGCCGTGGCGGAGAGGATGCCGCTCGCGACGGCGCCCGCGAGCAGGTCGCGACGGTTCAGATAGGTCGCCTCGGGGGTGATTTCCGAAGGCAGGATGCGATTGGGCTGATGGCGTCTCATGGCAACTCCGCTTTGGCTACTGGACCGTCCTTCAGGCCCCAATATTGCACGCTTGCCTCATCCGTTCCACGTCGCAAAGGGCACAATGCCCATGCGCCGCGCCTGCCGGGCGGTCGCCCGCGAGGCGTTCACCAGCCGCGGCTCATCCGCAAGCTTCAGGTGCGCAAGATCGCTGCCCGCATTGCCATAGGCCACGGTCTTGAGGTCGGGGTGGCGGCGCTGCAGGGCTGCAAAGCAGCGCGCCTTCTCCAGTCCCCGGCGGTTGGGGGTGGTGAGGGTGCCCTCCAGCCGCCCGGCCCCATCGAAGGCGACGCCCGTGCAGATCACCTCGTGGAACCCCAGCGCCTGTCCGACCTGCGGTACGTACAGATCGGTGCTCGCGCTCATCAGGACCAGATGGTCCGCGGCCTCGCGATGGCCGCGCAGCGCGTGTAGGGCCCCGGGGCTGCAGCCCTCGCTCACGATCCAGGGCACGAACTCCCCGGTCCAGCGCGCGAGCTGCTCGCGCGGCGTGCCGCGCAGGGTGCTGCGGATGAAGGCCGACTTCACATCGCCATGATCCGCCGCGCCTGCGCCGAAGGCGATCAGCGTCGGGATCACGCCCACGACGCGCAGCCGGTTGCGGTGCGCGCGGTTGAGGTAGCCCCAGACATAGGGCCACAGCGTGTCCCGGTACGTGAGCGTACCGTCCAGATCGAAGACGACCAGCCGCATCTCGCCGCCGGCCCGCGTTGCCTCAGGCCGCGCGGGCGGTCACGAGCTGCCGCAGCACGTACTGCAGGATGCCGCCGTGCCGGAAGTACTCGTGCTCCTTCGGGGTATCGATCCGCAGCCGCACCTCGAAGCTGTGCGGCTTGCCGTCCGGCGGGGTCGCCGTCACGGTCACCGTGCGCGTACCCGACTTGTCCAGGCCGCTGATGTCGAAGGTCTCCTGGCCCGTGAGACCCAGGCTCTGGGCATTCTCACCTTCCTGGAACTGCAGCGGCAGCACGCCCATGCCGATGAGGTTCGAGCGGTGGATGCGCTCGAAGCTTTCGGCGATCACGGCCTTGACGCCCAGGAGCATCGTGCCCTTGGCCGCCCAGTCGCGCGAGGAACCGGTGCCGTACTCGCGGCCGGCGAGGATCACCAGCGGGGTGCCGTCGGCCTTGTAACGCATCGCGGCGTCGTAGATGGACATCTGCTCGCCGCTCGGCACGTGGCGGGTGACGCCGCCTTCGGTGCCGGGTGCCAGCAGGTTGCGCAGGCGGATATTGGCGAAGGTGCCACGCATCATGACCTCATGATTGCCGCGACGGGCGCCGTAGGAATTGAAATCCGCCGGCTGCACGCCCTGCTCGATGAGATAGCGGGCGGCCGGGCTGGTCTTGGCGATGTTACCGGCCGGTGAGATGTGATCGGTCGTGACCGAGTCACCGAGCACGGCCAGCGCATGGGCGCCCTTCACGTCCCCGACCTTGGCGGGCGTCATGGTCATGCCATCGAAGTACGGCGGGTTCTTCACGTACGTCGAGCCCGGATCCCAGGCATAGACGTTGCCCTGCGGGATGCTGATGCCCGACCAGTTCGCATCGCCCTTGAACACCGTCGCGTAGCTGTCGCGGAACATCTTCGAGTCGATGGCGCGCAGCACCGTCTCCTGCACTTCCCGGGGACTGGGCCAGATATCCTTGAGGAATACCGGCCTGCCGTTGCTGCCCGTGCCGAGGGCCTCGGTCGCAAGGTCCAGGTCCATCGTGCCGGCGAGCGCGTAGGCCACCACCAGCGGCGGGGAGGCGAGGAAGTTCATGCGCACTTCGGCATGTACCCGGCCTTCGAAGTTGCGGTTGCCGGAGAGCACTGAGGCGGCGATCACGTCCCCGGATTTGACCGCATTCGAGATCTCCGGACGCAGTGGTCCTGAATTGCCGATGCAGGTGGTGCAGCCGTAGCCGACCAGGTCGAAGCCGACCGCCGCCAGATCCTCCAGCAATCCGGCCTTGCGGTAGTAGTCGGTCACCACCCGCGAACCGGGCGCGAGGGAGGTCTTCACCCAAGGTTTGGCGCTCAGGCCCAGCCTGCGGGCGTTGCGGGCGAGGAGGCCCGCGCCGATCATCACGTAGGGATTGGAGGTGTTGGTGCAGCTGGTGATGGCCGCGATCAGCACCGCGCCGTCCCTGATCTCAACGTCCTTGCCGCCGGTGCTGAAGGCGGCGACCCCGGTCGCGCCGGGATTGCGCCTGGCGCGCTCCTCGGCCATCGCCGCGACGCTCTTGCGGTAGACGTTCTGCGAATTCTTCAGCGGCACGCGATCCTGCGGGCGCTTGGGACCCGCGAGGCTCGGCTCCACGGTCGACAGGTCCAGTTCCAGCACGTCGGTGTAACTCGCCGCCGGCGCACCGTTCACCCGCCACAGGCCCTGCGCCTTGGCATAGGCCGAGACCAGCGCGACCTCTTCGGGTGCGCGGCCGGTGAGCTCGAGGTAGCGGATGGTCTCCTCGTCGATGGGGAAGATGCCGCAGGTGCTGCCGTATTCGGGCGCCATGTTGGCGATGGTCGCGCGGTCCGCCAGCGGCAGCCCGGCCAGTCCGTCGCCGAAGTACTCGACGAACTTTTCCACCACGCCCTTCTTGCGCAGCATCTCGGTGAGCGTGAGCACCAGATCGGTGGCGGTGGCGCCCGTCGGCAGCGTGCCCGTGAGCTTCACCCCGATGACCTGCGGGATCAGCATGGTGATCGGCTGGCCGAGCATCGCGGCCTCGGCCTCGATGCCGCCGACGCCCCAGCCGAGCACGCCCAGGCCATTGATCATGGTGGTGTGCGAATCGGTGCCGACGAGGGTATCCGGATAGGCCTGCCGGGTAGCGCCGGCAGTGCGGTCGAAGACCACGCGGCCGAGATACTCGAGATTCACCTGGTGCACGATGCCGGTGTTCGGCGGCACCACCTTGAAGTTGTCGAACGCGGTCTGGCCCCAGCGCAGGAACGAATAGCGCTCGCCGTTGCGCTCGAACTCGATGCGGTTGTTGTCGGCCAGGGCCTCCCGGGTGCCGTACTCGTCCACCTGCACCGAATGGTCGATGACCAGTTCCACCGGCGCCAGCGGGTTCACGCTCTCGGCCTCGCCGCCGAGCTTCACCACCGCCTCGCGCATCGCGGCGAGGTCCACGACGCAGGGCACGCCGGTGAAGTCCTGCAGGATCACGCGGGCCGGAGTGAACGCGATTTCATGCGCGGGCGTTGCCTTGGGGTCCCAGTTGAGGATGGCCTCGATGTCGGCGCGCGTCACATTGACCCCGTCTTCGAAGCGCAGCAGGTTCTCCAGCAGGATCTTCAGCGAGTAGGGCAGGCGCGCGAGTTTGTCCTGCGGCAGTGCCTGCAGATTGAAGATCTCGTAGGAGCGCTCGCCGACCGCGAGGGTGGTGCGCGACTTGAAGCTGTCGGTCATGGGTTTCTCCGGATCCGGACACTGGGATGGCGCGGGCGGTATTTTGCGTCCGGCGCGGTAGGGAGTAAAATGACATTAAATACATTATTGATGCATTTGCTGCATGAAAATCGACACCCTCGGCGTGCAGGCCTTCGTCTCCATCGCGGAGAACGGGGCCTTCAACCGGGCCGCCGCGGCCCTCGGCATCACCCAGACGGCCCTCAGCCGCAGGCTGAAGAACCTGGAAACCAACTTGGGCGTGCGACTGGTCGAGCGCACCACGCGCACGGTGGCCCTGTCCCGCTCCGGGGAAGGATTCCTGCCCCAGGCGCGCCGTCTGCTGTCCGAACTTGCCGCCTCCCTGAACGAGATCCGCGAGACCGGCAAGGCCATGCGCGGGGACGTGACCCTCGCCTGCGTGCCCACCATGGGCGTGCACTACCTGCCGGAGGTGCTGCGCGAATACGCCGCGCGCTTCCCGGACAACCGCATCCGCCTGCTCGACCATGCCTCCTCGGCAGTGGCCGAAGCGGTGCTGAGCCGCGAAGCCGAGTTTGGCATCAACGTGGCCCGGCTGGGTCACGCGGACCTCGACAGCACGCCGCTGCTGCAGGACAGCTTCGTGCTGGTCTGTCGCCGGGATCATCCGCTGGCGGACAACCGCCGCGTGGCCTGGCAGCAGCTGAAGGGCCACCGGCTCATATTTCCGGGCGCCAGCAGCAGCAACGAGTCGCTGCTGGAGCAGTCCCTGGGCGCCGAGCATCAGTCCCTGGAGATCTTCTACGAGGTGCAGCGCAGTTCCACCGCCGTGGGGCTGGTCGCGCAGGGCGTCGGGATCGCGGTCGTCCCGCGGCTGGCGATGCAGGACGGCGCTTATCCCAGCCTGCGGGTGATCGATCTCATCGCCCCGTCGGTTTCCAGGACCTTCAATCTGCTCACCCGCAAGGGCGCGGTGCTCTCGCCCGCCGCCCGCAACCTCTACGAGCTGCTGCTGGAGCGCCGGTCACGATTCAGGACGCGCGCGCCGCGGTCCCGCACCTGAGTTCAGGCAATGGTCCCGCCCCCGAGGCACAGGTCACCCTGATAGGCGACCGCGAACTGGCCCGGGGTAAGGGCGCGCTGGGGTTCATCGAACAGCACACGCGCGGTACCGTCCGCGCCCGGCTGCAGCAGCGCCGGCTGGTCGGTGTGCCGGTGACGGACCCGCACCGTGCAGCGCAGCGGCGCCTCCGGCGGGGCCGTGAGCCAGTGCAGGTCCGTACACAGCAGCCCGCGCGCGTGCAGCCGCGGATGATCATGTCCCTGCACCACGATCAGCGCATTGCGCGCCGCGTCCTTCGCCGCGACGTACCAGGGCAGGGCGTCACTGTCGTGGCGCCCGCCGAGGCCGATTCCGCCCCGCTGGCCGAGCGTGTAGAACGCCAGACCGCAGTGCGTGCCCAGGCATTCGCCGTCCGGCGTCTCGATGGGCCCGGGGACTTCTGCAATGTACTTGCGCAGGAACTCCCGGAACGGCCGCTCGCCGATGAAACAGATGCCGGTGCTGTCGGGCTTGTCGAACACGGGCAGGTTGGCCGCGCGCGCCCGTTCGCGCACTTCGGCCTTGGTGTAGTCGCCCACCGGCATCAGCGCCTGCTGCAGGTCGCAGGCGTGCACGGCATGCAGGAAATAGGTCTGGTCCTTGACCGCATCGATGGCCTTGAGCAGCTGCACGCCGCCGTGCCCGTGGCGCAGGCGTGCGTAATGGCCGGTGGCGAAAAAGCGGGCACCCAGGCGCCGCGCATGGCGCAGGCCTACGCCGAACTTCACTTCACGATTGCACAGCACGTCCGGGTTCGGGGTGCGGCCGGCGCGATGCTCGGCCAGGAAGTACTCGAACACCCGCGCGCGGTAGTCGGCGGCGAAGCTCGCCCGGTGCAGCGGAATGCCGAGCACCCGCGCCACGGCGCGTGCGTCCTGGTAGTCCTGGGCCTGGGTGCAGTAGGCGTCCTCTTCGTCCCAGTTGCTCATGAACAGGCCCTGCACCTCATAGCCCTGCTCCACGAGCAGCAGCGCCGCGACCGCCGAGTCGACGCCGCCGGAAAGGCCGACGATGACCGGATCGCTCACGCCACTTCGACCGCCGGGACGTCCCGGGCAGCATGCAGGTCGAGATGCCCGACCTGGGTCAGCGACTGGCGCTGGCCGGCAAGGTAGTCATCGATACAGCGCAGCACCAGCGGGCTGCGCAGCCGCGGGCCGTGACCGAGGATCTCGGCGCGGGTGAGCCAGTGCGTGCGCAGGATGCCGTGATCCAGGGGCTGCCGGGCATCGTGGTCCGCGACGCTGCCGATGAAGGCAAACCGCAGCGAGGCCCGGCCGGTGCCGGGATGCCGCCACAGGTAGGCACCGAGGAAGGATTCGCTGGTGAACCGCCAGGCCGTCTCCTCGCGGGTTTCGCGTGCGACGGCCTGCAGCAGGGTTTCACCGCGCTCGACGTGGCCCGCGGGCTGGTTGAACACCAGACGGCGGGCGATGCGTTCCTCGACCAGCAGGAACCGGCCCTGCCTTTCGGCGAGGGCGGCGACGGTGACATCCGGGGGCAGGGGCATGGCCGGGCATTATAGCCATCCGGCCGCGGGCGACGCTTCAGCTGTGGCGCGCGACCCGCAGCGCGCGCTCCGGCGCGCTGGCGTTCCAGACACTGTCGAACTCGGCCAGATGCAGCCGCGCGACGGCCGGATTGTTGAAATCGGCAATGCCGTCCCAGGTGTCCGCGCGCAGCCGGTAGACGATGGCGCGCTCATCGGCAATGAGATAGGCACAGGAGCGCGGCTGCGGCATGTGACCGGCGACGTACCGGATGTCGATGTAGGTCGAGAGGCGGCGGCCCATGGCGATGAAGCGGTTGGTGTCGGTCATCACGCGGGTCGGATCCACCAGCAGCACGCGCACCTTGGCGAAGCTGCGGGCCAGCACGAAGCTCTTGATGATCTCCAGGAACGGGGTCTGGTCGTAGAGTTCGGGCTCGAGATCCTGGGTGTAGATGGAGAGCATGCGCTGGGCGCAGGCCGCGGCGGTGTCCACCGCGATGCGCGCCTCGGGGATGCTGGTGATGACCGACATCGGCTCGATGCTGCGCTGGGGCGTGGCGAGGGAGATCACGCCGGAGGAGCGTTCAGGCGTGAAGCGGGCGTGCGCCAGCGGCGCAAGCACTCCCGCATCGTCTGCATCCCCGGAGACTTCCACGTTTGGACCGCCCGAAAGCGCCTGCGAAATCAGCAGGCTGCAGCGATCTTAGGAAGTGGCGTTGCGGTTAATTGTCGATCGAGTCACGCTTTCATGCAGTACCGCGGGCGCCTCCGGCCAAATCCGTGGCGCAGATCACTCAATAATGCGTGCTTCCAGGACTTTACGGGTGAGACCTGCCGCCAACCCGACATAATCCTGAGGCGTGAGCTTGTGCAGTCGGGCCTTGTGCGCGGCCTCGATCGGCAGGGTGTCGATGAAGGCGGCGAGGGCGGCGCCATCGATGGCGCGGCCGCGCGTGAAATCCTTCAGCAGCTCGTAGCCGTCGGGCACGCCCTGCGCGCGCAGCACCGTCTGCACGGCCTCGCCCAATACTTCCCAGGCTCCGTCCACATCGGTGCGGATGGTCTGCGGGTCGGCATCGAGCTTCGCAAGACCGCGCAGCGCCGAACGCCAGGCGATCAGGGTATGCCCGAGGGCGACCCCGATGTTGCGCAGCACCGTGGAGTCGGTGAGGTCCCGCTGCCAGCGCGACACGGGAAGCTTTTCGGCGAAGTGCCGCAGCAGCGCATTGGCGAGGCCGAGGTTGCCTTCGGCGTTTTCGAAGTCGATGGGATTGATCTTGTGCGGCATGGTGGAGGAGCCCACCTCGCCGGCCACCGGTTTCTGGCGCAGGTAACCGAGCGACACATAGCCCCAGATGTCGCGGCACAGGTCCAGGGTGATGACATTGAACGCGGCCAGTGCGTCGCAGTATTCCCCGATCCAGTCGTGCGGCTCGATCTGCGTGGTGAACTCGTTGCAGACGAGGCCTAAGGACTCGACGAAGGTCTGCGAGACCCGTGGCCAGTCAAGTTCGGGCAAGGCCGCGACATGGGCGTTGAAATTGCCGACCGCACCGTTCCACTTGCCGAGGATCGCGACCTGGCCGAGGCGCTGCCGGGCGCGGCGCAAACGGGCGACGACGTTGGCGAACTCCTTGCCGAGGGTCGTGGGACTGGCCGGCTGGCCGTGCGTGCGTGCCAGCATCGGCAGCTCCGCGTAGCGTGTGGCGAGGGTCCCCAGGGCGCGGATGAGTTCATCGGCGACGCCCTGCATGATGATCCGAGCCGCGGCCAGCAGTTTCGCGTAGCTGAGATTGTTGATGTCCTCGGAGGTGCAGCCGAAATGCACCAGTTCGAGGTTCGCGCCGGTGGCGCCGGCGCCCTGCAGGACCTCGCGCACGTAGTACTCGACGGCCTTCACATCGTGATTGGTGCGCGCCTCGATGCGCTTGACCCGGTCGGCGGCCGCGGCGGGCGGATGTTCGGACAGACCCTCGGCGGCCGCGCGCACGCCCGCGGCCAGCTGCGCGCCCGCAAGCCCCGGGGCGGCCTGCGCCAGATGCAGCAGCCAGCGCGCCTCGACACGGATGCGTTCGCGGATCAGTCCGGATTCGGACAGCAGCTCCCGCAGCGGCTCGGTGGCCCGACGGTAACGGCCATCAAGCGGCGACAATGCGGTGAGGGCGCCATCTTCTGACTGGGGATGGTCGGCAGACATACGTGCAGCAATCCGGCAAGACGGAATGTTAGGATTTGGAATGATACCGTGCCGGAGTGCTCCTGATGACAGCTTCTTTCCGTACCGAACGAGACAGCATGGGCGAACTGCAGGTGCCGAGCGATGCACTCTGGGGCGCGCAGACGCAGCGCGCCGTGCAGAACTTTCCCATCAGCGGCCGGCCGCTGCCCCGCGCCTTCATCCGTGCCCTGGGCGTGATCAAGCAGGCCGCGGCCCTCGCCAACGCCAAGCTCGGACTGCTGGACGAGGCGGTGGCCCGGGCGATCGCCGCGTGCGCCGCGGAAGTGGCCGACGGCCGCCACGATGCCCATTTCCCCATCGACATCTTCCAGACCGGATCCGGCACCAGCACCAACATGAACGCCAACGAGGTGATCGCGCACCTCGCCTCTGCCAGGCTCGGCCGCGCGGTGCACCCGAACGATGACGTCAACATGGGCCAGAGCAGCAACGATGTGATCCCGACGGCGATCCAGGTCGGCGCCGCGCTCGCGAGCCGGGCGCAGTTGCAGCCGGCGCTGGCGCACGTGTGCGCGGTGCTGCGCACCCGCGAGCAGCAGCTGGCGGGGGTGGTGAAGACCGGCCGCACGCACCTGATGGACGCCATGCCGGTCACGCTGGGCCAGGAGCTGTCCGGCTGGCGCACGCAGATGGAGAACGCGCAGGCGCGCCTGAGCGCGGCGGAGCCGCGCCTGCTGGCGCTGGCGCAGGGCGGCACCGCCGTGGGCACCGGCATCAATGCGCATCCGCAGTTCGGCGGCGTATTCTGCGCGGAACTGTCGGCCATCACCGGCGTCGGCTTCGTGCCCAGCCGCAATTATTTCGAGTCGCTGTCCTGCCAGGATGCGGCGGTGGAACTGTCCGGACAGCTCAAGGTCATCGCGGTCGGCGTGATGAAGATGGCGAATGACCTGCGCTGGATGAACAGCGGGCCGCTGGCGGGCCTGGGCGAGATCGCCCTGCCGGCGCTGCAGCCCGGCAGCAGCATCATGCCGGGGAAGGTCAATCCGGTGATCCCCGAGGCGGCGGCGATGGTCGCCGCCGAGGTCATCGGCAACGATGCCGCCATCACCATCGGGGGCCAGTCGGGCAACTTCCAGCTGAACGTCATGCTGCCCCTGATCGCCTACAACCTGCTGGAGAGCATCCGGCTGCTGTCCAACGTCCTGCAGGCGCTGGCGGACCGCGCGCTCGCCGGCTTCACGGTCAACGAAGGGCGGCTGCAGGAGGCGCTGGAGCGCAATCCCATCCTCGTGACCGCCCTCAACTCGATCATCGGTTACGAGAAGGGCGCGGCGATCGCCAAGAAAGCCTACGCGGAGGGCAAACCGATCCGCGAGATGGCACAGAAGATGACGGACCTCAAGCCCGATCAGCTGGCCCAACTGCTCGATCCCCTGGAGCTGACCCGCGGCGGCATCAAGGGTGGCACCAGCGGCGGCGGGTGAACGCGGACCCTCAGTTCTGGCAACGGCGCATCGCCGAGCGCCTGCGCGGCAGCACGCCGCGCCACGGGCGCGAGGACTGGGTGCTGCCGGGACTGACCGCGGAGGCGAGCAAGACCTTCGAGCGCTTCATCCCCGCGGTGCTGGTGCCCGCGGCGGTGCTGGTGCCGATCATCCTGCGTGAACCTGCAGCCACCGTGCTCTTCACCCGGCGTTCGGCCGCGCTGCGCCATCACGCCGGGCAGATCAGCTTTCCCGGCGGCAGGCTCGACTCGGCGGATGCCAGTCCGATTGCGGCCGCGCTGCGCGAGGCCTGGGAAGAGGTGGGCCTGGGGCCGCAGTTCGTGACGGTGATCGGCTATCTGCCCGATCACATCATCGGCACCGGCTTTCGCGTGACCCCGGTGATTTCCTTCGTACGCCCCGGCTTCACGGTGGTGACCAATCCGCGCGAGGTCGAGGAGACATTCGAGGTGCCCCTGAATTTCCTGTTCGACCCCGCCAATTTCCGCCCGCGCATGCGACAGTACGTGCCGGAACTGCCGCCGGTGGAACTGAAGGACATTCCCGTGGGCGAGCACAACATCTGGGGTGCCACCGCCGGCATGCTCATGAACCTTTACCGGCTGTGCGCAAAGGAGTGAGCATGTCCCGAAGTGCTGCGTCCGAACTGCCGGCCATGCTGGACCTGCTGGCCCTGATGGTGAAACTGCGCGATCCGGTCAGCGGCTGTCCGTGGGACCGGGTGCAGGACTTCCACAGCATCGCGCCCTACACCCTCGAGGAGGCGTACGAGGTCGTCGATGCCATCGGATCGGGTGATCCGGCCAAGCTGCGCGAAGAGCTCGGCGATCTGCTGTTCCAGGTGGTGTTCTACGCGCAGCTGGCCCAGGAACGGGGCTGGTTCGGTTTCGACGCCATCGCCCGCGGCATCCACCAGAAGCTCGTGCGCCGCCATCCCCACGTGTTCGGCGCGCAGCCGCCGCTGCCCGGCGCCGCGCCTGAGACGCCCGGGGAGGTGCTGGTGGCCTGGGAGGATCTGAAGGCCCGCGAGCGCGGCGGCAGCGGCGTCCTCGCCGATGTGCCCAAAGCCCTGCCGGCGCTGACCCGGGCGCAGAAGCTCGGCAAGCGCGCCGGCCGGGTCGGCTTCGACTGGACCGACATGCGCGACGTGCGCGCCAAGATCACCGAGGAGCTGGCCGAACTCGACGAGGCGGCGCTCGAGGCGCGCGAGCATGCGCCGGATGCGGACGGGCCCTCGGCGCACCTGGTGGAGGAGATGGGCGATCTGCTGTTCGCCATCGCCAACTGGGGGCGGCACGTGGGGGCGGATGCCGAAAGCGCATTGCGCGCGGCGAACGCCAAGTTCGAACGGCGTTTTGCGCGCATGGAGGTCCTGGCGCGGGAGCGCTCGCTGGTGCTGACCGCACTGACCCTGGAGCAGTGGGAGGCGCTGTGGCAGGAAGCCAAGAGCGCCGAGCGCGGTGCGGTCAGGGAACCTTGAACTCGATGCCCTGGGCGAGCGGCAGTGCGCGGCTCCAGTTGATGGTATTGGTCTGGCGGCGCATGTAGGCCTTCCAGGCATCCGATCCGGACTCGCGCCCGCCCCCGGTATCCTTCTCCCCGCCGAACGCACCGCCGATTTCGGCGCCGGAAGTCCCGATGTTCACGTTGGCGATGCCGCAGTCGCTGCCCGAGGCCGACAGGAACGCCTCGGCGTGCTGCAACCGGTCGGTGAACAGCGCCGAGGACAGCCCATGCGCCACGGCATTGTGCTGGGCGATCGCCTCCGCGAGCGAATTCACGGGAATGATGTACAGGATGGGTGCGAACGTCTCGCTCTGCACGATGGCCATGTCGTTGCGCGCCCGGATCAGGGTCGGCTCCACGAAGTGGCCGGGGCGGGGCAGGAGCTTGCCGCCGCACAGCACCTCACCGCCCTGGGCCACGGCATCGTCGATGGCCGCGCTGTAGCGCTCCACCGCCGCGGCGTCGATGAGCGGGCCCATGAGGGTGCCGGTCTGCAGCGGATCCCCGATGGGGACCTGTGCATAGGCGTGCAGCAGCCGCCGCTCCAGTTCCGCCCGCCGTGATTCGTGCACCAGGATCCGCCGCGTACTGGTGCAGCGCTGCCCGGCCGTGCCGACGGCGCCGAACACGATCGCCGGCACGGCGAGATCGAGGTTCGCCGTCTCATCGACGATGATGGCGTTGTTGCCGCCGAGTTCCAGGAGGCTCCGGCCGAGGCGCCGCGCCACCCGTTCCGCGACCCGCCGTCCCACCTGCGTCGAGCCCGTGAAGGACAACAGCGCCACCCGCCGGTCCTCCACCAGGCGCGAGGCGAGGTGCGTGCCACCGTCGATCAGCAGCTGGAAGACGGGCGGGGCGCCGCGCGCCTGCAGCACCCGATTGCACAGCTGCTGCACGGCGAGCGCCGCCAGTGGTGTCTTCGGAGAAGGCTTCCACACCGTCGCATTGCCGCAGATGGCGGCGAGACAGGCGTTCCAGGCCCACACCGCCACCGGGAAGTTGAACGCCGAGATCACACCGACCACGCCCAGCGGATGCCACTGCTCGTACATGCGGTGCTGGACGCGCTCCGAGTGCATCGTGTTGCCGTAGAGCATGCGCGACTGGCCGACCGCGAAGTCGGCGATATCGATCATCTCCTGCACTTCCCCCAGGCCCTCGGCCAGGATCTTGCCGTTTTCCAGGCTCACCAGGGTGCCCAGGTCCTGTTTCGCGGCGCGCAGTTCGTTTCCCAGTTCGCGGATCAGCTCGCCGCGCTGCGGCGCGGGGACCTCGCGCCACTGCGCGGCGGCGGCCACCGCGCTTTCCAGCACGTGCTCCAGATCCACCGGAGTCGCCGAGCGCACCTGGGCCAGGCGCTCGGCAGTGGCGGGATTGCGCACATCGATGACCTCGCGCACGTTGCCGTCGGCCCAGCCGTGCGAGCCGGACCAGGCTCCGGGGTTGCTTGCGGCGAGATCCAGCCGGTGTAGCAGTTCGGCGATGGCGGCGCTGTCCATCCCTCAGCCCTCCCGCCGGATCTGGCGCTGCCGGCCGGCCTTGCCGCTGACCACGGCCTCTGCCGATGCCTGCTTGGTGTCGCCGTGCGAGTAGTAGCGCCCGAAGCGATTGTGGAGGATATCCGGCAGCCGGAACCGCTCCTGCGCCACGAATCCGGTGTAGCGCTGCGGCTGCGTGACCACCAGGTCCGCCACCGCGCAGATGCCGGCCGCGGTGGTCACCTGGATGGCCGACCACAACCGGCCGGCGATCAGCTGCGGATAGATCTTGTTGACGTAGTTTTCCTCGCGCAGTTCGCCATCCTGCTTGCCCGTTACCGCGGCATAGACGATGACCACGTCCTGCAGCGTCTGCGGCACCGCGTTCTCCAGGATGCGCTTGAGGGTGGCCCGGTCCTGGTTCAATTTCAGGTCATTCATCAGCAACTGCATCTGCGCGCAGTGCCCCGGATAGCGGATGGTCTTGTAGTTCATCGAGGCGATCGCGGTCAGGCCGGCGATTTCCCCGAGCGATCCCAGGCCGCCGGAGGTGTTGAAGGCCTCGTACAGCGTGCCGTCGATCTCGATTTCCTCCAGGCCCTGCAGCGGCGCGACTTCCACCAGCCGGCCATCGACGATGGCCTGGCAGGCATTGCCGTATTCGTTGATGAGGCCTTCCGTGGACCAGGTCAGGGAGTACTTGAGCACGTTGTTCGGATGCTGCGGCAGGGCGCCGACCCGCAGCTTGACCGAGCGCACCTCGTCGAAGTGGGTCATGAGTTCGTGGGCGGCGATGCTGATGAACCCCGGCGCCAGCCCGCACTGGGGCACGAAGGCGCTGCGGGCGCCCTGGGCGGTGCTGCGCACGTTGCGGGTGACTTCGACATCCTCGGTCAGGTCGAAGTAGTGGATGTTCGCGCGGCGCGCCGCCTGGGCGACGGTCGGATTGCAGTAATAGGGCAGGCTCGAGATCACGGCATCGACCGGCTGCACGGCCAGGTGCGCCTGCAGGGCGGCCCCGTCGGTGGCATCGAGGGCCAGGCCGCTCAGGTTCGGTGAGCTGTGCGCCTGGACCACGCCCCGGGCCGCGCCCAGGTCCTGGTCCGCCAGCTGCACGTCCCAGGAGCCCGATTCGGCCAACAGTCCGGAGATGAGGGCGCCGATCTTGCCGGCACCCAGGACGAGGACCTTGTGCATTGGTGTTCCCTTGCGGCTTCGAACTGCCGATGCCGCCAAGCATGGACCTGAATGGGTTTCGTGATACGCTTTACACTGGTTTTTTGCGTCCCGGGCCATCGTCCGGGCCCGTACCGGAAATCCCTTATGCGTTCGCCCGTTATGACCTCCTGGCACCCGGCAAGCTGGCACACCAAGACCGCCCAACAGCAGCCCCGCTACGATGATGCCGCAGCGCTGGAGAAGGTGATCGCGCAGCTGTCGCGACTGCCGCCCATCGTGGTGTCCTGGGAAGTGGACGCCGCGCGCGAGCGCCTGGCGGCCGCGCAGCGCGGCGATGCCTTCCTGCTCCAGGGCGGTGACTGCGCGGAAACCTTCGAGGACTGCGAGTCCGACCAGATCGCCCGCAAGCTCAAGATCATGCTGCAGATGAGCCTGGTGCTGCTGCACGGGCTGAAGAAGCCGGTGGTGCAGGTGGGACGTATTGCCGGGCAGTACGCCAAGCCGCGTTCGGCCGACATGGAAACCCGGGACGGCCTCACGTTGCCCAGTTATCGGGGCGATCTGGTGAACCGTCCGGAGTTCACCGCGGCGGCACGGGCCCCGGATCCGCAGCTGCTGCTGCGCGGCTACGAGCGCGCCGCCCTGACGCTGAACTTCGTGCGCGCGCTGATCGATGGCGGGTTCGCGGACCTGCACCATCCGGAGTACTGGGACCTGGGCTTCCTCAAGCACAGTCCGCTCAAGGATGCCTACCAGCGCATCGCCAATTCCATCGCCGACTCGCTGGACTTCTTCGAGGGCATCAGCGGCCGTCCCATCCACGAGGCGGCACGGACCAGTTTCTATTGCAGCCACGAGGGACTGCACCTGCTGTACGAGCAGGCCCAGACGCGGTTCATCCCCCGGCAGCAACGCTGGTACAACCTCTCGACGCATTATCCGTGGATCGGCATGCGCACCGCGCAGCTCGATGGCGCGCACGTCGAGTACTTCCGGGGCATCTCCAATCCCGTCGCCGTCAAGGTGAGCAGCGGCATGGACGACGCCTGGGCGCAGGGCCTGGTGACCACCCTCAACCCGCAGAACCAGCCCGGGCGGCTGACCTTCATCCATCGCTTCGGCGCCAGGGACATCGGCAAGTCGCTGCCGCGGCTGATCAAGGCGGTGCGCGAAACCGGCCAGAGCGTGCTGTGGGTCTGCGATCCCATGCATGGCAATACCGAGACCAGCACCGGGGGACTCAAGACGCGGCGCTTCGAGAACATCCTCAAGGAAATCGACCTGGCGTTCAGCATCCACGGCGAGATGGGTTCGCACCTGGGCGGAGTGCACATCGAACTCACGGGTGAGGACGTGACGGAATGCACCGGCGGTGCGCGCGGCCTGACCGATGCGGATCTGCAGCGGGCCTACCGCTCCACGGTCGATCCGCGGCTGAACCACGAACAGGCGCTGGAACTGGCGCTGCTGATCGCGGAGCGCAGCCACAACCACCGGCAGGGCTGAAGCGCGATGCGGTACGAGCACATCGTCGTTCCGTCCGACGGCACGAAGATCCGGATCAATACGGACAATTCCATCAGCGTGCCCGACACGCCCATCGTGCCGTTCATCGAAGGCGATGGCATCGGCATCGATGTCACGCCCGCCATGCTCAAGGTGGTCAATGCGGCCGTCGCCAAGGCCTACGGCGGCAGGCGCGACATCCGCTGGATGGAGATCTATGCCGGCGCCAAGGCGAACCAGGTCTACGGCAACTGGCTCCCCGATGAGACCCTGCATGCGCTGCGCGATTTCGTGGTGTCCATCAAGGGCCCGCTGGAGACCCCGGTGGGCGAGGGCATCCGCTCCCTGAACGTCGCAGTGCGCCAGACGCTCGACCTGTACGCCTGCGTGCGCCCGATCCGCTATTTTCCCGGCGTCGTCAGCCCCATGGCCGATGCCAGCCTCACCGACATGGTGATCTTCCGCGAGAACACCGAGGATATCTATGCGGGCATCGAGTGGGCCGCCGGCACACCACAGGTGCAGCAGCTGATCGAGTACCTGCACACCCAGCTCAACGTGCGCGAGATCCGCTTCCCGGCCAGTTCCGGCATCGGCATCAAGCCTGTGTCTCGGGAAGGCAGTCAGCGCCTGGTGCGCAAGGCCATCCAGTACGCCATCGACACCGATCGGACCTCGGTCACGCTGGTGCACAAGGGCAACATCATGAAGTACACCGAAGGGGCCTTCCGCAACTGGGGTTACCAGTTGGCCCGGGAGGAATTCGGTGCCACGCAGATCGGTGCGGGTCCCTGGCTGTCGTTCCGCAATCCGCGCACCGGATCCGAAATCGTCGTCAAGGACATCATCGCCGACAACTTCCTGCAGCAGGCACTGATGCGTCCGGAAGAGTACGACGTGATCGCGACCTTGAACCTCAACGGCGATTACATCTCCGATGCGCTGGCGGCCCAGGTGGGCGGCATCGGCATCGCGCCCGGCGGCAACATCGGCGACGGCCCCGCGGTATTCGAGGCGACCCATGGCACCGCCCCGGGCTTTGCGGGCAAGGACCGGGTGAACCCCGGCTCCCTGATCCTGTCGGCGGAAATGATGCTGCGCTACATGACATGGACGGAAGCCGCGGATCTGGTCATCAAGGGTGTCGCACGGACCATTGCGCACAAGGAACTGACCTACGACCTCGCGCGCCTGCGCGAAGCCATGAAGGCCTCCAAACGCGAAATCGCCGCGCGCCGCAATGTCGAGGAAGACCTGCAGCGGCTGGTCCCGGGTGCGACCCTAATGAGCTGCTCCGGGTTCGCACAGGCCATCATCCGGCACATGGATGACTGAGTTCTACGATCGGGACTGCACGGCCTGCCCGCGACTGGCGAAGTTCCTGGCCGAATCGAAGCTGCGCTTCCCGGACCATGTCTGCCGTCCGGTCCCGGCCTTCGGGGATCCCAGGCCCTGGCTGCTGATCGCAGGGCTGGCCCCCGGGTTGCACGGCGCCAATCGCACGGGGCGACCCTTCACCGGTGACTACGCCGGTGTGCTGCTGTATGAGACGCTGTTCGGCCTCGGACTCTCCAACCAGCCCGAGGGCAAGGACCCGAACGATGGACTGGCCCTCAGGGGCGTGCGCATCACCAATGCCGTGAAGTGCGTGCCGCCGGAGAACAAGCCCGACACGTCCGAGATCCGGCGCTGCAACCACTACATTGCCGCCGAGATCGCAGCCTTGAAGAGCGTGAAGGTCATCCTCGCGCTCGGACGCATCGCCCATGATGCCGTGCTGATGGCGCTCAACCAGAAGCGCAGCGCGGCGACCTTCGGACATGCGGCGGAGCATCGCATCAACGGCCTGCACCTGATCGACTCCTATCATTGCAGCCGCTATAACACCCAGACGCGTCGCCTGACCCCGGAGATGTTCCGGGCCGTCATGAGCCGCGCGGTGGAGCTTCGTGAGCTTTGAGGCGAAGGAGTTCGTAGGCTCTCTGCCCCGGCGGCCGGGCGTGTATCGCATGTACAACGCGAACCGCGACCTGCTGTACGTGGGCAAGGCGCGCAACCTGCGCGACCGGGTGGGTACCTATTTCAATCCCAGCAACGTGTCACCCAAGGTGCACGCGCTGGTGCAGCAGATTGCGGCCATCGAAGTCACGATCACGCATTCGGAAGTCGAGGCGCTGCTGCTCGAGTACAACCTCATCAAGGAGCACCGGCCGCGCTTCAACGTGGTGCTGCGCGACGACAAGAGTTTCCCGTACGTGCACCTGCGCACCGACCACGAATACCCGAGGCTCGCCTTCTATCGCGGCCCGCGCAATCAGCCCGGGCGCTTCTTCGGACCCTTCCCGAACGCGGGCGCCGTGCGCGAGACGCTGCAGGGACTGCAGAAACTCTTCCATATCCGTAATTGCCGCGATTCGTTCTTCGCCAACCGCAGCAGGCCGTGCCTGCAGTACCAGATCGGCCGCTGCTCGGCGCCGTGCGTGGGACTGATCGACCCGCCGACCTACCGCCAGGACGTGGACGCGGCCGTGAAGGTGCTGGAGGGCCGCAGTCAGGAGGTGAATGCGCAGCTGCGCGAGCAGATGGAGCAGGCCTCCACCCGGCTGCAGTTCGAGCGCGCGGCGCAGATCCGCGATCAGCTCGCGGCGCTCGCCAACATACAGTCGCAGCAGGTCGTGACTGCGGCGGATGAGGCCGCGGACGTGGACGCCTTTGCCATCGTCGGTGAACCGGGCGAATACGCCATCAGCGTCATGCTGGTGCGCGGCGGCCGCAACCTCGGCACCACCAGCTATTTCCCGCGCGCGGCGCTCGCCGATCCGGACGAGGCGCTGGGCTCCTTCATCCTGCAGTACTACACCGCCCAGGAACCGCCCGCCGAAGTGCTGCTCGATCTGGCGCTCGCCGACAGCGCCGCCATGGGCGAGGTGCTTCGGGAACGTGCGGGTCATGCCGTCACGGTCCGCAAACCCCTGCGGGGCATCGCGGCGCGCTGGGTCGATCTGGCGCGCGAAAATGCCGGCCAGTCCCTGCGCATGCGCCAGGCGCAGCGGCGCAACGCCGCCGAAATGATGACGGCCCTGGCCGAGGCGCTGGACCTGCCGGACATCCCGCAGCGGATCGAGTGCTTCGATATCAGTCACACGGCGGGCGAGGGCACCGTGGCCTCCTGCGTGGTGTTCGGGCCGGAGGGGCCGCTCAAGAAGGAATACCGGCGGTTCAACATCGCGGGCATCACGCCCGGAGATGACTACGCAGCGCTGCACCAGGCCCTGCAGCGCCGCTACACCCGCATCCGCGACGGCGAGCAGGTCGGTCCGGACCTGCTGCTGATCGACGGGGGTCCGGGCCAGATCGCCGCCGTCCACGGCGCGCTCGCGCAGCTCGGGTTCGCGGATCTGGCGCTGGTCGGTGTCGCGAAGGGACCCGACCGCAGGCCCGGTCAGGAACGGCTGTTCGTGCAGGGCGAGGCGGTGCCACGGGTGCTGGCGCCGGAGTCCCCGGCCCTGCGCCTCATCCAGCGGGTACGCGATGAGGCCCATCGTTTCGCCATTACCGGGCATCGCAAGCGCCGCGCGCGGCGCTTCAACGAATCGGTCCTGGAAAGCATCGCGGGCCTGGGTCCCGCCCGCCGCCGGGCGCTGCTCAAGCACTTCGGGGGCCTGCAGGGTGTGCTCAAGGCGGCCGTCGCCGACATCGAGCAGGTCGCAGGTATCGGCGCATCCCTGGCCCGCACGATTTATGATCACCTGCATCCGGGTGCGTAGCTCGCCGACGCCCAAGAACGTCGCTAAAATGCAACAAATGGATTGTCACCGTGTCCGAGCCCGTGGGCATCAACACTGAACACCAGGGGGTCCGCCAGACCCCCTGGACCGTGCCCAACATCCTGACCTGGGTCCGGATTGCGGCAATCCCGCTGGTCATCGTGACCTTCTACCTGCCGTACCACTGGCACAATGCGGCCGCCTGCGTGGTTTTCGCCGCAGCGGGCATCACCGATACCCTCGATGGCTACCTCGCGCGCAAGCTCGGTCAGATCACCCGGCTCGGCGCCTTCCTGGACCCGGTGGCCGACAAGCTCATCGTCGCCACGGCGCTGGTGCTGCTGGTCTCGCGGGATCCGCGGCCGCTGGTAGTGCTCATGGCCATCGTCATCATCGGCCGCGAAATCGCCATTTCGGCCTTGCGTGAGTGGATGGCCGAACTGGGGCAGCGGCGCAAGGTGGCGGTCTCCATCCTCGGCAAGTACAAGACCATCTTCCAGATCGTGGGCCTGTCGATGATGTTCTACCGCAGCCCGCTCTGGGGTGTGGATATCTACCTGCTGGGCGTGGGTCTGACGGTGCTGGCCGCGGTGCTGACGCTGGTGTCGATGGTCTCGTACATGCGCGCCGCGTGGCCTGATTTACGCAGCTGAGTGCCTTTACCTTGACATCACGGCCCCACCCCCTACAATTCGCCTCCGCACTTGAGAGGCGGGAATAGCTCAGTTGGTAGAGCGCAACCTTGCCAAGGTTGAGGTCGCGAGTTCGAGCCTCGTTTCCCGCTCCAGCTCTCAATCGCGTCACACTGGCTAGGTGGCAGAGTGGTCATGCAGCGGCCTGCAAAGCCGTCTACGCCGGTTCGATTCCGACCCTAGCCTCCAACCTGCGCTCTTGTGCGTTCTGGCATGTCCGCCTTTCATCAAAGGCCATTGGTCCTGGGCATGCTCTGCCTCGCCGACTGTGATACGGGGGTCATTCTTCCTCTACGGCGCGAGAAGTGGATTCCGTGTCCGCAGCTCGCCGAATCGTGAGAAGTCTCGATCGGCGCTGAGTAATTCGCGGACGCCGTGATGGATGCACAGCGCTGCGATGCGAGCATCGTGAACTCGGGGACCTGAGATCTTCGACTTGCGTACGAGCCCCGCGAGGACCTCCCAATACCCCTCTGCCTCTGAAAGCGGCACAACGCTTGGAGATTCGAGCCAAGCGGCAATCTGCTTCAGTGCTTGTTCAGATGTCGACGGCGGGGAATAGATTCGTTCGTGGGTGACGATCGAATAGAACTCGTGGAGGCAGGGCCAGGGCAGACCCCAAGCTGCCGAACCTTCGGCCAGAGTACGCAGGCAACTGAATGCAGGCTCATGCCATTCACTGTCGCGTCGATGTGCGTAGACCAGTATGTTTGTATCGACTGCGATCAACCTCCGCGACCCTCATAACTGCGATCGCGTAGGTCGTCCCAAGAGCGCCCGGTGGCGCTCGGATGAAGTCCATTGCCTCCCACGGAAGCGTTCTGAAGCTCGAAGCTGCGCGTCAGTCGCCGTTGCGAGAGCACGAGGCGCAAGCCGCGTTCCACGAGTGCACGCACAGTCGTGCCCTCAGTTCGCGCAGCGAGTTTTGCCTCCTTCAGGAGAGGGTCAGCGATATCCAAAGTCGTCTTCATATTGGTAGCAATACTACCTAATATGGGTACCCGTATCAAATGCGGTTTGAGGGGAGGCGAATCTGGGGCTGTGAAATCAATGCGCTAAGGGGATCATGCGATTCCGACCCTAGCCTCAGAGTCCGATCGCCGAAGGCTCCTCAATGCGCGGCGGCCACCGCGGCGCGGTGCTGGCCGTAGCGGGTCAGGCGGTAGCCCACTCCCTGGGCCATGCGCGAATCAGCGCGAACCACACCCCAGCGCTTCAGCAGCGCGAGATACCGCAGCGCCTGCGCGCCTTTCATATGGGTGGCGCCCGCGATCTGTTCGAGCGAGAGCGGGTGGTTGGCGTCACTCTGCCGGGCCAGCACCCTCAGGATCTTGAAGACCACAGTCGTTTCGCTGTCAGGCATATACGGCTCGGGAGTGCAACGTGAGCATTACGCGGCGCACCGTAGGTCAGGTCGCACATCCGGAACTGCGCTGCGGGTCACAATTTGAATCAGTGCCCTCCGACCTGGACGAGCGGCCGCCGCATAGCCGGGAGCGCTTCCGCAATGAGCTGCGCGGCTGCGGGGGCGTCCTGTTCGTGATACCCGAATACAACCGTTCGATTCCAGGATGCCTCAAGAAACTTCTGCCTATCTCAACCTGCTGGTGCTGCAGCAACCCGAGGCCTACATCGGCGGGGCCGCCGAACTCTTCGGGGAGGACTGCACCGTCACCAACGCGGACCTGGACAAGTTCCTGACAGCACCAGCCGCCGGGAGAGCGGGCAGCTGACACATCGCGACGCGGACAGCCCTGCGCACTGAAACTTTTCACCCTGCCCATCAGCCAGTCGACTCCTACATGCATTCGGGCTGCTGCGCGGTAAGGCGAGGTGTAGCGTACGCGGCAATGCCGAACGCACAAGACGTCTATTTGTTCCGGGAAGGGACCCATGCGCACGTGGACCGCCTGCTCGGCTGTCACTTCCTGGGCGACGCGGCCGGGGCGGAATTCGCTGTCTGGGCGCCCAATGCAGCCTCCGTTTCGGTCATCGGCGACTGGAACGGCTGGAACGGCGCTGCCCATCCGCTCGCACCGCGCACCGATGGGTCGGGCATCTGGGAAGGCGTAGTGGCAGCCGCCCGCCACGGGCAGCCCTACAAATACCGCATCGTGGCCCACGATGGACGGGTCCTGGAAAAGGCCGACCCGGTCGGCTTCTGCGCGGAGCTGCCGCCGGCGACGGCCTCGCGCGTCTGGGGCCTGGAGTACGAGTGGCAGGACGGGCAGTGGATGAGCACGCGGGCCGCGCGCAACGGCCTTGCGGCGCCCATGTCCATCTACGAGGCGCACCTGGGTTCCTGGCGCCGCAAGGACGGCGCCTTCCTCAACTACCGCGAACTGGCGCACGCCCTGGGTGAATACCTGAACCATCTCGAGTTCACCCACGTCGAGCTCATGCCCATCACCGAGCATCCCTTCTATGGATCCTGGGGCTACCAGACCACGGGCTACTTCGCGCCGACTGCCCGCTACGGGACGCCCCAGGATCTCATGTACTTCGTCGATTACCTGCACCGGCAGGGCATCGGCGTCATCCTCGACTGGGTGCCGTCCCACTTTCCCACCGACGGTCACGGCCTCGCAGGCTTCGATGGCACCTACCTCTACGAGCACGCCGATCCCCGTCAGGGGTTTCATCCGGAGTGGAACTCGGCCATCTTCAACTATGGCCGCAACGAGGTACGCAGTTTCCTCATTTCCTCGGCGCTGTTCTGGTTCGACCGCTACCACATCGATGGCATCCGGGTCGATGCCGTCGCCTCGATGCTGTACCTGGACTACGCGCGCCAGAGCGGCGGCTGGATTCCGAACCGCTACGGCGGGCGCGAGAACCTCGAGGCCATCCAGTTCCTGCGGACATTGAACGAGGCGGTGTACCGGGAGCATCCCGATGCGACCACCATCGCCGAGGAGTCCACGGCGTGGCCGATGGTGTCCCGGCCGACCAGCATGGGCGGGCTCGGATTCGGGCTCAAATGGAACATGGGCTGGATGCACGACACGCTCGCCTACCTGCAGCAGGATCCGGTGTTCCGCCGCCACCACCATGGCCAGCTCACCTTTTCGATGATCTATGCGTTCAACGAGAATTTCGTGCTGCCGCTGTCCCACGACGAAGTCGTCTACGGCAAGGGCTCGCTGATCGGCAAGATGCCCGGCGACGACTGGCAGAAGTTCGCCAATCTGCGGGCACTGTACGGCTACATGTGGGGACATCCCGGCAAGAAGCTGCTGTTCATGGGCGGGGAATTCGCGCAGCGGCGCGAATGGACCCACGATGGGGAACTGGAATGGTGGGTCACCGAGCGGCCCGAGCACGCAGGGGTGCGTCGCTGGATCAGGGATCTCAACCGCGTCTATCGTCACGAGCCGGCGCTGCACGAAATCGACTTCACCGGCGAAGGCTTCGAATGGATCGACGCCAACATGGCCGAGGTCAGCGTCACGGCGTTCGTGCGCAAGAGCAAGGCGGGTCCCATGGTGCTGGTCATCACCAACTTCACCCCCGTCCCACGCCGCAATTTCCTGGTGGGGGTGCCGCAGCGGGGGATCTGGCGGGAGATCCTCAACAGCGACGCCCGCGAGTACGGCGGGTCCGGCTGGGGCAATCTCGGCTGCGTCGAATCGGCGCCCGTGGGCGCCCATGGTCGTCTGGATGCCCTGACGCTGAGCGTGCCACCTCTGGGCACCCTCTACCTGCGGTGGGACGGTCATGGTTGAGGAAGGGCGCTGCCGCGCAGTGGTGGATGCACTGCTGCCCGAAGTGGATGGCGGGCGGTTCGCCGTCAAGCGCATCGCGGGGGAACCAGTGCAGATCGAGGCGCACTGCTTCACCGACGGCCATGACAAGCTCGGCGTCGTGCTGCGCTGGCAGGCCGTCACCGGGACCGAGGTCTATGAAGTGGAAATGGCGGCGCAGGGGAATGATGTGTGGACCGCCGAGTTCACCCCGCCCGCCCCGGGCCGCTACCGCTATTCGGTGACCGCCTGGGTCGATCATTTCGAGTCCTGGCGTCAGGAACTGGAACGACGCACGGACGTTGCCGACATCCGCAGCGCCCTGCAGGCCGGCGCCGAAATGATCGAGGCGGCCGCGGCGCACGCGGCCGGGGACGATGCGATCAACCTGACCGGCTGGGCCAGGCATCTGCGCGATACGGCGGCCGATGACAGCGGGCATGCGGATGCGGCCGCGATGCGCGGCATCGGCCTGGATCCGGCCCGTTCGGCCCTGGTAAAGCGCTATACGCCGCGACGCTTCGCCGACAGCCGCTCGCGTGAGCTCATCGCCGACCGCAAGCGGGCGCAGTTCAGCAGCTGGTATGAACTCTTTCCGCGCCTGGCCGCGACCGAAGGCGGGCCGCACGGGACCTTCCGCGACGTGCAGTCGCGCCTGCCCTATATCGCCCGCATGGGGTTCGACGTGCTGTACATGCCGCCCATCCATCCCATCGGCCGGGTCAACCGCAAGGGCGCCAACAACGCGCTGATCTCACGTCCCGAAGACGTGGGCAGTCCCTGGGCGATCGGCTCGGCCGAAGGAGGACACAAGTCCATTCTCGCCGAACTCGGCACGCTCGAGGACTTCCGGTCGCTGCTGAAGGCGGCGCGCGAGCGCGGCATCGAGATCGCGCTGGACATCGCCTTCCAGTGCGCCCCGGACCATCCCTACGTGCAGGCCCATCCGGACTGGTTCAGGCATCGCCCCGATGGCAGCATCCAGTATGCCGAGAACCCGCCGAAGAAATACCAGGACATCTACCCCTTCGACTTCGAGAGCCCGGACTGGCGCGGACTGTGGAGCGAACTCAAGAGCGTCATGGAGTACTGGGTGGCGCAGGGAGTGCGCATCTTCAGGGTCGACAATCCCCATACCAAGGCCTTTGCCTTCTGGGAATGGAGCATCAGCGAAATCAAGCGGGTGCAGCCGGATGTCATGTTCCTGGCGGAGGCCTTCACCCGCCCCAAGGTCATGCACCGCCTGGCGAAGCTCGGGTTCACCCAGTCCTATACCTATTTCACCTGGCGCACCTCCCGGGCCGAACTGGAACAGTATTTCACCGAGCTGTCCCATGGACCGGGACGGGACTATTTCCGGCCGAACGTCTGGCCGAATACCCCGGACATCCTCCCCGAAACGCTGCAGTCGGGTTTGCGCAGTGCGTTCTGCGCCCGGCTGATCCTGGCGGCGACCCTGTCGGCCAACTACGGCATCTACGGGCCGGTGTACGAACTCATGGAAAGCCGGCCGCGCGAATCCGGCAGCGAGGAATACCTGGATTCGGAGAAATACCAGCTGCGCCACTTCGATCTGGAGCGTCCGGACAGCCTCTGGCCGCTGATCGCGCGCATCAACCGCATCCGGCGCGACAATCCGGCGCTGCAGAATGACCGTACGCTGAGCTTCTGCGGGGTCGATAACGATCAGCTGATCGCCTACGTCAAGCACGACGACAATGTCAGCGATATCATTCTTACGGTCGTCAACCTGGATCCGCACAATACCCAGTCGGGCTGGGTGCTCCTCGATCTGGCCAAGCTCAGGCTTGCGGCGGATCAGCCGTACCAGGTGCACGATCTGCTGAGCGATCAGCGCTATCAGTGGCAGGGTTCGCGCAACTACGTGGCGCTGGACCCGCGCCGGATGCCGGCGCATGTGTTCAAGATCCGCCGCCGCGTCCGCAGTGAGCACGATTTCGATTACTTCCTCTGATTTGCGGGCGCTATGAGCGACACTCAGGTTCCACCGCCGGAGAACACCGCGCCGTCCGGGCTCGTCGTCGACGATCCGCTCTGGTACAAGGACGCGGTCATCTATCAGCTCAACGTCAAGTCGTTCTACGACTCCAATGACGACGGCATCGGGGATTTCCCCGGACTGACCTCGAAACTCGGATATATCCGCGACCTCGGGGTCAACACCATCTGGCTGATGCCGTTCTACCCGTCGCCCCTGAAGGACGATGGTTACGACATCGCCGAGTACACCAACATCCATCCCCAATACGGAACGCTCGAGGATTTCCGGGTGATGATGGTCGAGGCACACCGTCTCGGACTCAAGGTGGTGACGGAACTGATCGTGAACCACACGTCCGACCAGCATCCGTGGTTCCAGGCCGCACGCAAGGCGCCGCCCGGTTCGCCCGAGCGCGAGTTCTACGTCTGGAGCGACACCGACCAGAAGTATCTCGGCACCCGCATCATCTTCGTCGATGCCGAAAGTTCGAACTGGACCTGGGACCCCGTGGCCAAGGCCTACTACTGGCACCGTTTCTTCAGCCATCAGCCGGATCTGAATTTCGACAACCCGAAGGTGCTCGAGGCGGTGCTGCGCATCATGCGCTTCTGGCTCGACATGGGCGTGGATGGCTTCAGGCTCGATGCCATTCCCTATCTCGTCGAGCGCGAAGGCACCAGCAACGAGAACCTGCGCGAGACCCACGAAGTGATCCGGCAGATGCGCGCGGCCATCGATGCGAACTACCGGAACCGGTTCCTGCTGGCCGAAGCGAACCAGTGGCCGGAGGATGTCCGCGAGTATTTCGGGGACGGGGACGAGTGCCAGATGGCCTACCACTTTCCGCTGATGCCCCGCATCTACATGTCCATCGCCCAGGAGGACCGCTACCCGATCACCGAGATCATGCAGCAGACGCCGGACATTCCCGACAACTGCCAGTGGGCGATCTTCCTGCGCAACCATGACGAGCTGACGCTCGAAATGGTGACCAGCAAGGAGCGCGACTACATGTACACGACCTATGCGTCGGACGTGCGGGCGCGCATCAACCTGGGTATCCGCCGCCGCCTTTCGCCCCTCATGGAGAACGACCACGACCGCATCAAGCTCATGAACAGCCTGCTACTGTCGATGCCCGGATCGCCCATCCTCTATTACGGCGACGAGATCGGGATGGGCGACAACGTCTTCATCGGCGACCGCAACGGGGTGCGGACCCCGATGCAGTGGAGTCCGGACCGCAACGCCGGCTTCTCCCGCGCGGATCCGCAGCGGCTGTACCTGCCGCCCATCATGGATCCGATCTATGGCTACCAGTCCACGAACGTCGAAGCCCAGATGCGTGACCCGAGTTCGCTCCTGAGCTGGACCAAGCGCATGCTGGCCGTGCGCAAGGTCAGCCAGGCCTTCGGGCGCGGCGCGCGGCGCTTCCTGCGGCCCGGCAACCGCAAGATCCTGGCGTACCTGCGCGAGTACGGCGAGGACACCATCCTGTGCGTGGCCAATCTGTCGCGGTCGGCCCAGCCGGTGGAGCTGAACCTGGCGACCTTCAAGGGCCGTGTGCCGGTGGAAATGCTGGGTCGCACGACCTTTCCGCCCATCGGCGATCTGCCCTATCTGCTGACGCTGTCGGCCTACGGCTTCTACTGGTTCCGGCTCACCACCGATGCGGAGCCGCCCCTGTGGCACGAGCAGATCTTCTCCATCGAGGAGCGCCCGGTCCTGGTGCTGTTCGACGGCTGGAGCACCTTGTTCCGTGATCGTGTGATGCCCTGGCGGATCGGCATGGCCGAAAAGACCCGCGTCCAGATGGAAACCGATACCCTGCCGCGGTTCATCGAAACCCAGCGCTGGTACGCCGCCAAGGGCGTGACCATCGAGCGCACCCGGCTGGCCGACCATGTGATCTGGCAGGACGGCAAGGTCAGCTGGCTGCTGGCGCTGCTGGACATCGGCACGGACAAGGATGCCGCCTCGTACTTCATGCCGCTGGCGCTCGCCTGGGAGGACGATGAGGAGCGCCTCAGGAACATCACGACCGCCGGCATCGCCAAGGTACGCCAGCAGGCCAACGTCGGCGTCATGGGGGACGCCTTCGCCGATGAACTTTTCTGCCGGGCCGTGGTGAGCGCCATTGCCCGGGGACAGGAAATCCCCACCGCCCAAGGCAAGCTGCAGTTCCGGCCCACCGCGGCGTTCGCCCAGCTGGCCGGCGACACCTATGCCGCGCTGCCGGTCACCCGCCCGCAGGGGTCGAGTTCCAACACCGTCGTGGTCATGGGCGAGCGCCTGGTGCTCAAGGGCTATCGCCGGTTGCGCACCGGGGCGAGCCCGGAGCTGGAAATGGGGCTGTACCTCACCGAAGTCGTGAAATATCCCCACTGTGCGCCGCTGGCGGGCTTCCTGGAGTATGCCGGCAACGATGGCCAGGACAAGGTGCTGGCCATGCTGCAGGCCTATGTGCCGAACCAGGGCGATGGCTGGACGAATGCGCTGGAATACCTCAGGCGCCACCTGGAGGAACACCGGACGGCGCCGGCGGGCGACGAGCTGCCGGAAGATGCCCACGAAGCCTTCCTGATGATGGCGCGGACGCTCGCCCAGCGCACGGCGCAGCTGCACCAGGCGCTGGCGACCCCGACCGGCAACCCCGAATTCGATCCCGAACGCCTGACGCAGGCGGATTTCGAGGCGTACCGGCAGCGCGCCCTGGCCGAGGGCCGCGAGGCGCTCGCGCTTCTGAAGGCCAATCTCGAGCAGATCCCGGCCGCGGACCGGCCGAAGGCGAACGAAGTGCTGGCACGGCAGGAACAGCTGCTGGCCAGTCTCGAGGCGAACGCGACGGAGGAGAGTGGCAAGAAGATCCGCATCCATGGCGACTATCATCTGGGACAGGTGCTGGTGACCCGCAACGACTTCGTGATCGTGGATTTCGAAGGGGAGCCCGGGCACACGCTGGAGCAGCGGCGGGCCAAGCAGTCGCCCGTGCGCGACGTGGCCGGGATGCTCCGCTCCTTCAGCTACGTCGAACACAGTGCCCTGCGCAGCGTGGCCCACGACGAGGTCGAGTACGGCAGGCTCGCGCCCCTGGTGCACCATTGGGCCATGCAGGTCCGCGAGGCTTTCCTGAAGGCCTACGACGAGGAGGCCCGCCGCAGCGGCCTGTACGGCTCGCTGACCCCCGGCCGGGGGCTGCTGGGCCTGTTCGAACTGGAAAAGGCGCTGTACGAGCTGCGCTATGAACTGAGCAATCGGCCGACCTGGGTGGGCATTCCCCTGCAGGGCATCCTGGAATGGAGCGAATCGGCGGGAGGCGATCATGCAAAGCATTGATCTGGTTGTCGACACCACACGCGAGTTCCTGCACCAGGCGGCCGGGCTGCTGCCACGGCTGGTGCTGGCCGTCTTCATCTTCCTGGTGGGCTGGCTGCTGGCCAAGGTGGTGCGCTTCGCCGTCGAGAAGGCCCTGCGGGCGATCAACTTCCATGTGCTGACGGAGCGCGCCGGCACGGATACCTTCCTGCGGCGCGGCGGGCTGCGCGGGGATACCACGACGCTGTTCGGACTGCTGGCCTTCTGGATGGTGCTGATCGCGGCCCTGATGGTCGCTTTCAGTGGGCTGGGACTGGCCTATATTGCAGAGCTGCTGCAGCGGCTGGAGCTGTTCACGCCCCGGGTGCTGGCGGCGGGGTTGGTCATCATCCTGGGATCCTATTTCGCCCGCTTCGTGGGGGAATCCATCGAGAGCTATTGCCGCAGTGCACAGATCGCCGACGGTGACATGCTGGGCAAGATCGCCCGCTATCTGATCATGGCGTTCGTACTGATGATTGCACTCAGCCAGCTCGACGTGGGGGGCGAGATCCTGCAGCGGACCTTCCTGATCATCCTCGCCGGCGTCGTGCTGGCCCTGGCGCTGGCCTTCGGGATCGGCGGCAAGGACTGGGCCGCAGCCATGCTGGAGCGCTGGTGGCCGCGGCAAAAGAAGGACGACAACCGCTGAACCGCCCGTATACGATCGGCGGGTGCAACCCGTAACCCGCACGGTGATAGGGCTCATGAGCGGCACGTCGATGGATGGCGTCGACGCCGCGCTGCTCAGCACCGATGGCGATGGCTACATCGGCATGGGCGGCGTCACCGGCCGTCCCTATCCGCAGGCGCTGCGCCGGACCCTCCTCGAGCTTGCGGCCGCCGATGTGGATGTGGCCGAGGTGGAACGGGAGCTCACCGATCTGCAGGCGCAGGTCGTGCGCGATCTGTGCCGGGCCGAAGGTCTGACGTTGGCGCAGATCGACCTCGTCGGGTTCCACGGCCAGACCATCCGGCACGAGCCGGAGCGGCGCCGCAGCCAGCAGCTCGGGGATGGCCAGCGCATGGCCGATGCGATCCAGGTACCCGTCGTGACGGCCTTCCGGCAGAACGATCTGGATCATGGAGGGCAGGGCGCACCGCTGGCGCCGGCCTATCACCGGGCCCTGGTGCGTTCCTGCGCGCTCGCCGAACCCATCGCCGTGCTGAACATCGGCGGCGTCTCGAACTGCACCCTCATCGACCGCGATCAGATCCACGCCTGTGACTGCGGCCCCGGCAATGCGCTGCTCGATGACTGGGTGCGCCGGCACTACGGCGTCAACTATGACGATGGCGGCAGGATCGCGATGGCGGGGCGCGTGGATGGGGAGGCACTGGCGAAACTGCTCGAGCATCCCTATTTCCGTCGCCGCGGACCCAAATCGCTCGATCGCAACGCCTTCTCGCTCGCGGCGCTTGCGGCGCTGTCACCCGAGGACGGGGCCGCGACGCTCTCGGCCTTTACGGCCGCCGCGATCGCGCTCGAGGCGCGACGGCTGCCGGTCGTGCCACGCAATTGGATCGTCGTGGGCGGGGGCCGCCACAATGCGCACATGCTCGGTGAACTCGCCGGCCGCCTCGGCGTCACGGTCCTGACGGCCGAGGACTTCGAGTGGAATGGCGCGGCCATCGAGGCACAAGCCTTCGCCTATCTGGCGGTGCGCTCCGTGCTGGGTCTGCCGCTGAGCTGGCCGGAGACCACGGGCGTATCGGTTGCGGTGAGCGGAGGCACATTGTGGCGTCCCCGGCAGTAAAGGCTGTGCTGTTCGACCTCGATGGCACGCTGCTCGACACGGCGCCGGACATGGCGGCGTCGCTGAACGCCATGCGGGTCGCGGACGGGCTCGCGCCGTTGCCCTTCGGGCAGTTACGGGAACTGGTCTCGCACGGCGCACGGGCGCTGGTGCGCCACGGCTATTCCCACCTCGCCGAATCCGAACGGGAGGGGCTGCGTGACCGGTTCCTGTCCGTCTACGCGCAGGGCCTGGCCGTGCATACCCAACCGTTCGCGGGCGTGATGGACGCCCTCGAGCGGCTGGAGGGGTCCGGCCTGCGCTGGGGCATCGTGACCAACAAGCCCGCGCTGCTCACCGCGCGACTGCTGGAGCATCTATCGCTCGCCGGCCGTGCCAGCGTGGTGGTCGGCGGGGATACGCTGGCCCACCGCAAGCCGCATCCGGCGCAGTTGCTGCACGCGGCCACCCAGCTGCAGGTGGCCCCGACCGAGTGCATCTACATCGGCGATGCGGAACGTGACGTGCTGGCGGCCCGTGCCGCGAACATGGCCGTCTTCGTCGCCCTTTACGGCTATATTCCGGCGCAGGAGATGCCGCGCAGCTGGCCCGCGCACGGCTGGCTCGAGACACCCGAGGCACTCGCGCAGCTGCTGGAATCCCTCACGGCGCGCGAAGGCGCCTAGCGCGGTGCGCTTGACGTCCGGGTGCCCCCGAAGCCCCCGGGCCCGCCCTCGTTACCGCGCTGGGCATTGCCCGTGGCTCCGGGGCTGCCCGGACCTCCCGCACTGCCATGGCTTCCAGGCTGCCGCGCCCGGCCCGAGGTCGTCGACTTCGGATGCGACGTGCGGGATCTGGCTTTGGACCTGGGATGCGACCTGCGGGCCGAATGACGCCGGGAACGCGAATTCGTACGCGAGGTGGCACGATCCGCCGGCCGGGCCGGATTGGTGCCGTCGTTGACCCGCGGCGGGTGCACGAAATCGTGGACCCCGCTGTTCGGGCCGCCGCCCGGTGTCGTGGCCGCCGGTCCCGGCGTCTGGGCGCCGGCGGCCAGGCTGAACACCGCGCACAGCGGTAGCGCGATCAGCGCCGTGATGCGAAACGTCATGAGTATGGCCCTTCGTCCTCAGTTGCGTGTGCCACCGCCCTCGGTGCTGCCGGCATTCTGCTGGCTGGTGCGGGAGCGTTCGTCCGGCTGGCCCACCTTGGCGCCTGCGGGCTTGTTCGCAGAGCGGGTGTCAGCCTTGTCCTTGGGCCACGACTCCGCGTCGCGTCCGCCCTGGGCGTGAGAGCGTCCGATGTCCTCGGCCTGCTTGAGGTCGGCGGCTTCTTCGCGGGAGCCCGGTGCCGCACGGCGCGCCGCCTCGTTCACATCGTTCGTGTCCATGAACTTCTTCGTATCGGCGTTGTACTTGCGAGTCGACTCATAGTCACCCTCGCCCTGGATCTTGTTGCTCACGGAATGGTGCTCCTGCGTCGGTGTGGGGGATGAAAACGGTAGCGCAGGTATTGCTGCGACGCAGTTAAGTGGGGACCAGTTGCGGCGTGGGACAGTCCCTACACGTGAAATTGTGCGATTAAGCCTACGGCGGATCGGGCATTGCGCAGATGTCCGGCGTTGCCCAGCTTCGGTACGGTTGTCACGTGCCATGCGGCATGGCCGGTGCTCGAACAATCAAATCAATCGAAAGGAATAGCAATCATGGGTCGTGGAATCCTTCTGTGGCTGCTGGGCGTTCCCATTCCGATCATCCTCCTCCTGGCCATGTGCTCGCACAGTTGATGCGGGGGAGTTGTCATGGAAACCATACTGGATCCCCCGCGCGCGACGGTGACGGTGCGCCAGACTGACACGCCGAGCAAATCGACGGCTTCGTGGTCGGCGATCTTTGCCGGCGCGGTGGTCGCCATCGCCGTCTCCGTCGTGCTGTCCGCACTGGGCTCGGGATTGGGCTTCGCGGAGATCTCGCCGTGGCAGGGCCATGGCGTCACGGCGAAGACCTTCGCGGTCACGACGGCCATCTGGTTCATCATCATGCAGTGGCTGTCATCGGCCGTGGGCGGCTACATCGCCGGCCGGCTGCGGACCCGATGGCATGGCACCCACGCGCACGAGATCTTCTTCCGGGACACCGCCCATGGGTTCGTGACCTGGGCACTGGCGACGGTCGTGGTGGCGGGGGTGCTGCTGCTCTCGGTGACCAGCACCGTCGGCGGCGGCGTGCAGGCCGCCTCCACGGTGGCCGCGGGCGCCGCACAGAACGACACCGGCGCAAATACGGCCATCTACGCCTACGGCATGGACAAGCTGTTCCGACCGGCGGATCCAGCCAGTGCCAGTGCCAGCGCCAATGCCGCCCTGAGTGCCTCGCAGCCCGAGGTGCGCTCGCAGGTCGCACATGTCGTCGCCCAGGCCGTGACCACGGACGGCACTGTATCGGATGCGGACCGCGCCTATCTGGCGAGCCTGGTCGCGGCGCGCACCGGCGTCGCGGCGGATGAGGCGCAGCGGCGCGTGAGCGACTTCATCATGACCGCGAACCAGGCGAAGGATCAGGTCAAGGCGGCCGCCGATGCCGCGCGCAAGCTTGCGGCCCGCACGGCGATCTTTGCGGCGCTCGCGATGGTCATCGGTGCCTTCATCGCCTGTATCACGGCGGTAGCGGGGGGCAGGCTCCGGGACGAGCATCCGTGATCGAACCGACCGCACCGGGGAGGATGCGAGTAAGCCGGCTGAGTGCGGGCCTGGTGCTGGTGCTCATGGCCTGCGGCCTGCTGCTGTATTTCGCGCACGTCGCCTTCATTCCGATCGCCCTGGCGTTGCTGTTCGCCTTGGTGCTGTCGGGTCCGGTGGAAGTGCTGCACAAGCACCGCGTGCCCCGCAGCGTCAGTGCCTTCGTGATCCTGGCGATCGCACTGGGCATCCTCAGCGTCGCCATGATGCTGCTGTGGAAGCCGGCACAGAACCTGTATGCGCAGGCCCCGACGACCATCAGGACCGTGAAGCAGAAATTCGAACCGGTGACGAAGGTCATGAGCCGGGTCGATGCGCTCGGCAATGCCGCAGGCAGCATTGCCACCAGCACCTCGGTGCGACCGGGCGCCCGCATTCCGGCGGCGACGGTGGTGCCGGCGAGCTCGGCGGGCTTCCTGGGGTCCTCGCTGGCCGCGGTCGGCAGCAGCCTGACTTTCGTCATTCTGACGCTGTTCCTGCTGACCGGGGGACCGCCCATGCTCGCGAGGATGGCGGCGGCGTTCGCCAGCGATCTGAACGCCTCCCGGGTGCTGACCATCATCGAGGCGGTGCGCAAGGAAGTCGGACGCTTCTATGCCGTGACGGCGCTCATCAATCTCGGGCTCGGGACGCTCACGGCTCTGGCGATGTGGCAGTGGGGCATGCCCACGCCCTACGTGTGGGGCATCGTCGCCGCGTTCCTCAACTTCATTCCCTACGCGGGCCCGACGACGACCCTGGTCATCATCACCTTCGTTGCGTCCATGACCTTCCCGCACCCGACGCGCATCCTCGCGGTGGGCGGCACGTTCCTGCTCTTCGCCCTGATCGAGGGCCAGATCATCCAGCCGCTGTTCGTCGGCCGCCGTTTGCAGATCAATCCACTGCTGATCTTTCTGGGGTTGTGGCTGGGCGGGCTGTTCTGGGGGATCGCCGGTGTGCTGCTGGCGACGCCGGTGCTGGTCGCCTTGAAGGTCATTGCCGAAAACGTGAGCAACGGACGTGCGGCACTGGAGTTTCTCGGGCCCAACCATGAAACGGCGGCCGCGGACAGACCCCTGCGCAGCCTCGTGAGTGCCGTCGGGGGCCGGCGCCGGGGCGATGGCCGACGCAAGACCGACCGCAGGCCGGAGGATGCCCTCCGCGAGGTGAGGACCTGAGCTGGGACCTGCTGCAGTGGCCGGCGATGCTCGTGACGGTGTGGGCCTCCTGGTATGTGGGTTCCAGCCGCCGCTGGCGGCGCAAGTGGGGATTCTGGCTGTTCCTGTGCAGCAATCTGATGTGGAGCCTCTGGGGCGTGTGGGCCCACGCCTATGGGCTGATCGTGCTGCAGCTGTTCCTGGCGGTGACGAACGTGCGCGGCCTGCTCAAGTGCGAACCCGATGCGGCACTGTAGGGAAACTCTTACCGCAGGACCTGTAGCGCACGGGACGGCGTGGCGGGCTGCAAGGCCTAGCATACGCCCATGACAGCGCAGTCCTGGCTCTTGCGACGCGGCGGGCCCGGGCATTGCGGTGTCGGAGGTAATCCGATTCAAACGCAACAAGGAGAAAGTGCTTGAACAAGTTAATCCTGACGATAGCCGCCAGTATGCTGTGCGGTGTGGCATTCGCCCAGGTCGGGACGACCGTGTCCGAGGGTGCCAAGGCCACCTCGCAGAAGGCCCAGGAGCTGGGCGACAAGGCCAAGGCTTCCGTGGAGTCCGAGCCGGACAAGGCGATCGACAAGACCAAGGCGCAGGTGCACAAGGCCAAGGCGCATCACCACGCGAAGAAGGCGAAGGAAGCCGCCCACGACGCCGGCGATTCGGCCAAAGATACGGTGAAGTAGCCTCCCTGATCGCTGCCGACAGCGGGCGACCGGCCCGCTGGCGTGCTCCCGTCCGGCCCCTATAATCAGGACCTGGAAGGCGGGGGGCGCGGGTGAGCGAGGACGGATCCACCGAGTCGGCCATCTGGCTGGCGCGCATCGAGCGCGGGCTGCAGCCGCAGGAGGGCGAGCAGCTGCGCGCGTGGCTGCAGTCACCCCGGCACCGGGACATCATCGTCAACGCCGCCAAACTCTATCACGGCCCCGATGTGGTCGCCGTGCTGGCGGAACTCGTGCCCGTGGGCTTCGGCAATCCGCCGCCGCCGATGCCCAAGCCGTCGCGCAAGTTTGCGATCGCGACGGCGATCTGCCTGGGGCTGGTGATGGCCGCCTTTCCCATCATGATCATCCGGGGCTATTCGCGCTACCGGCAGACCTCCGGAGCGCTGCCCCGCGATGAACAGATCTTCGATACCGGCGTCCGCGAGACCCGGACCATCCGCTTGCCCGACAACAGCCAGGTCATACTCAACGGACAGTCGCAGTTGTACGTGCTGTACGCGGGATCGGGGCGGGAGGCGACGGTGGGCCACGGCGAAGTCATATTCGACGTGACGCGCCGCTGGCCGCACCCGATCGTGGTGTTCGCGGGCGGACGCTACATCGTCGCGCAGGGCGGTCGGTTCGACCTGCGGGTGCTCGCCCCGCACGTCGTCGAGCTCACCGTGCTCGAAGGCAGCGTCACGGTGAGGGGCCTGCCGTTTCACCGGCCGGCATCACCCCAGGAAGCGCGCGACTTTGATCCCCGCGTATTTGCCGATGCCAGCGTCGGCCCCATGCAGCTCGCCCGGCTCGACGACACCGGCCTGACCCAGCGTACGCTGAGCGCGGCAGAGGTCCACAGCCAGTTGAGCTGGGAGCCCGAGCAGATCGTGTACGTCAGCCCCTGAGGCCGCCGCCCGTGGCGAAGTGACGCAGTTCCTCCGCCACGAATGCCAGGTCGCTCGCCTCCTGGATGGCGAGACGCATCTGCAGTTCCAGCACATCCTGCGGGATGGCGCTCTGGTAGCCCTCGAGGCACCGCGCCAGCGCGGCGCCCGGCGCCACCGCCTCGGTACGCGAGACCCGATAGGCCTTGACCACCAGTGCTTCGGCGGCTCCCGGCGTGAGCATGGCCGGAATCAGGGGCAGCATCTCCTTCAACTCTGCCTCCGTCACCGTGAGTTCGTAGCGTTTGGCCAGCGCGGCGATCAGCCCGCGGCTGTGTTCGGCGGTCGCCGTGGGCAGGATCGGTACCTTCAGATCGATCCGGCCCGGGCGCTTCAGGTCCACTTCGATCAGGTCGGGCCTCGATGAGCCCAGTACCCACACCACGTTGCCGCGGTTGTCGGTGTCGGCCATTTCCTGGGCGATCATCGAGTACAGCCGGCCCGAAAGGCCACTGTCCGCAATGCCCGAATCGCGCCGGCCGAGGGTCTGGTCCGCCTCGTCCACGAACACGATGCAACGGCCCAGCGCGTGGATCAGGCGGAAGATCTTCTCCAGGTTGGCTTCGCTCGAGCCGATCCACTTGTCGCGGAAGTTCTTCAGCTTCAACACCGGCACACCGGCTTCGCCGGCCAGGCACTCGACCAGGAAGGTCTTGCCCGTGCCCACCGGGCCGCACAGCAGGTAGCCCATGGGCAGCGCCTTGATGTCATTGATGCGCCACAGGGCGATGTCCTGGCGCAGCCAGTTCTTGAGCACGTCCTGGCCGAAGTAGTCGTCCAGGGTGCGCGTGGACTCCACGAATTCCACGAGCCCCGGCGCATCACGTTCGACCATCTCCTTCTTCAGTGCCGCGAAGTCATGGGATTCGAGGATCTGGTCGTGATGGGCCCGGATCCGGGTGATCTGTTGCAGCGTGTTCACCGACAGCCCGGTGATGGCCGCAGCCAGCGCCTGGAAATTCGTGGTCGCGGGAATGGTCCGGGGGAATTCCCGGTGCAGGGCGCGCAGCGCCAGTTCCAGATCGAAGGCGGAGGGCAGCGGGATCCGCACCAGCTTCACCTGCGGTGCGAACACCACCAGCGGGTCGAGGTCCGTCAGGTTGTCGGCGATCAGGAAACTCACGAAGGGCAACTGTGCGAACGGGCTGCTCAGCCCCCAGTCGCGGACCAGGCAGGTGAGACTGCCGTGCTGGAAACCCTGGCCATCGCTGGGCAGGAGCTGATCCGCGCCGCGCACCAGCACTGCGACGCTCGGGATCTCCTGACGCTTGACCGCCCGCAGGTTCGCCAGGTAGCGCGCGAAGCGGTTGATGAAGCGCACCGCCTCCAGCGGCTCGAGCGGCAGGTTGCGCAGCGAGGAGGGCACCCATGCCGCCAGATGCTCCTCGCCGCGCTCGACGGTGAGCCCGTTGCCCAGGTCGTAGGCCAGGATGACCTGCACCTCGGCCAGCAGCATGTGCTGCAGGTACCGGTCGATGCTGATGAGTTGGTCATTCACCGCCAGCCGATCGTGGACGTTGCCGAAGAGCACGCACTGGCCGCTCGCGCCGCTTTTGAAGGCAATCGTCAGTTCGGAGGCCCAGGCCGGAGTGTTCGTGGACATTTGCCGGCTTATACCATTTGCCGCGTGCTACCGTCGCAGCCATCGTGCTCACGCATTCCGCGATAGACGCCGCGACCGTGCAGGCGTACCGGGAGACCGAATACCGGGTGCTCGGCAGCATGCCGGCGGTGCTGCGCGTCGGTGCCCGATGCGCCGGACTCGAGGCCCTGCACCGGGCTCACGGCAGCACCTGCAGTGCCTTCGTGACGGCCTGCAATCCTTCCGGACGGATCGTTGCCGAGGACATCAATGCCCGGCGGCAGCGGGCGCTGGCTGCCGAGATTTCGCGGCGGGGCCTCGCGGCCATACCGGGCATCGGGGTGCACCCGGCCGGGGGCTGGCCCGGCGAGCCGAGCTTCCTGGTCCCCGGCCTCGCCCGGCAGGCGGCCGGAGAGCTCGGCCGCCTCTTCGAGCAGAACGCGCTCATCTGGTCCGGGGAGGATGCGGTACCGCAGCTGCTGCTGTTGCGTTAGCCGCTTACTTCTTCGATTCCTTGTAGTTGCCGGCGAACCCGGGATCGCACTCGTAAGGATAGACGTGCTGGCCGGGTTGGCGGCGCCAGGCGATGAAGCGCACGCCACGGTTCTCGAACATGGCCGGATCCTCGTATTCCTGGGTCGCCATCAGCACCTGGTGATCCGGGCTCAACCGGAAGCGCTCGGTCACCTTGATGTTGTCCGAATGGTTCAGGCCGTTGTTCGTGACCGTTGCCGCTTCCAGGTGCGTCGTCTCCACCACCAGGGTCGAGCCTTCCCAGTGACCGCTCGAGAAGCCGGTCGGGGAATGCGGATAGTCCGCTTCGGGCTTGCGGCCATCGAGGAAGATGATGCGCACCAGGTCGTAGTACTCGAGCTTCATGACGATGAAGACGTCGCTCTGGAAGATCTCGATGGGGAAGGGGCCCTGCAGTGCATAGACGATCGACGGGGGCTTGCAGGCATTCTCCGGCGTCAGCTGCTCCTTGGGACTCCACTTCCGGATCTGCGCCTGGGCGGCCGCCGTGGGAATCAGGCCACCGTAGTTGCCCGCCGGAAATTCCACGGGTCCCGTGTCGTCCATGAATACGGTGTTCGGTGGCACCAGCGCCATCAGCGACGGATCCCGCGGTACCTTCATATCCAGGTTCCAGAAACCGGACAGGTCCGGATGCACGGCCGCCGGCGCGGGCTGCGAGGCGGCAGCCACCGGCTTCACGGCACTTTGGGGGGAACACCCGCCGATCAGGAGCACGCAGGAGACCACGGCGCCCAGTTTCACAAATGCTGTCGTGCGCATGATCAACCCACCGGCTGGCCGACGGGGCTGCCATCGGGGCGATGCGCGGAGCGCAGCCGGATGTATCGGGTGCCGTCGCGGGCGGGCCAGCCCTCCAGCGTGACCTGGTCGCCGACATGCAGGCTTTCGGGGGTCCAGCCGCGGCGGCGCAGCACGGAAGGTGAATTGGTTTCGGCACGCCACACGATCTGCTCCTTGCCCTTGGGCACATCCAGGGTGATGACGCCGTGCGGATTGCGGAACTGGAAGTCGCGCACGACGCCTGTGATCTTGACGAGTTGCGAATCAGTGTTGAAGAACACTGCGAAGGAATGATGGGCGCCGGCCGGGTTCATGGCCGCAAGCCCCACCAGCAGCATCGCTATTGTCTCGGACCGCACGATCCCTCCCCCCACCGTCGCCGCGGTTCGGCGCGGCGCGAGTTTAATGCATGTGTGGCCGGCTGGCATCCAGCCTCAGCTTGTACGTGGCCAGCACTGGATTTGACGCAAAGCCGGGTTTCGCAGTCAGATGCCGGCTGCGGTGTGGGGCAACATGGACGTGGAGAGGTTTCGATGCAGGTGAAGAAGCGCGCGATCGCGCAGGCCGCGCCGTTTCAGTTGTCGCTGCACGTGCGACACCCGTCGGTGGATCCGGAAGAGATTTCGCGGGAGCTGAGTCTGGAGGCAGTGGAATCGTTCCGCGCCGGGGAGCCGCGCGAGTCGCGCAGCGGTCTGGCGGCGACGGCGGTGCACGGTGAAACGTACTGGGTCGCGGTGGTCGACCCGATGGGCTGGTCGGCGCCGGCCATGCTGGCACGCAGGATGCCGGCCCGGGAAATCATGAGTTCGCTGCTGCCGCAGGAGGCCAAGGTGCTGCGCACCCGCTTCGGCCTGGATGAGGCCGAGACCACCCCCGGCAGCCTCGGCTGGGGCATCGTGCTGATTTGTCACTGCCTGTCGGTGCGCCATCGGGGTTTCATGAAGCGGCTGCGCGAACAGGGTGGCTCGCTGACACTGCTCGCGGCGATTCAGCCCGAAGCGCTGATCGGACTGCGGATCACGCCGGAAATGGGACGCCAGATGCACGATCTGGGACTGACGGTGAACATCGAACCGGCCAACAGCCGTGATTCGAACCCGGACCTGAACTGACTAAAGCTGGCGCAGAAGTCCGGCGATCAGCGGCGCCGCCATGACATTCACGATGCCGGTGAAGATCATCACCAGCCCGGCGATGGCCCCTTCCTCCTGACCGATCTCGAGGGCGCGGGCGGTGCCGACGCCATGGGCGCCCATGCCGAGCAGCGCGCCGCGGGCGAGGCCACTGCGCAGGGACAGCCGCGCCAGCAGCGCATCCCCGAGCGCCGCGCCCAGCACGCCGGTCAGCACCACGAACACCGCGGTCATTTCCGGTGATCCGCCCGGGTCGCGCGATACGGTCATGGCGAAGGGGGTGCTCATGGAGCGCGGCAGCAGGCTCAGCCGAACCGCCGGATCCAGCCGCAGCAGATCCGCCAGCAGCCAGCTGCTGACCATCGCCACGGTGCTGCCCACCACGACGCCGATGCCGAGCACCGGCCAGTAACGGCGGATGAGCGCGCGGCGTTCGTAGATCGGAACGGCGAAAGCCACCGTCGCGGGTCCCAGTACCAGGATCAGCCAGCCCGTGCCCCGGATGTACTGGGCATAGCTGGTGTGCAGGCTCAGGGCCGCGGCAATGAGCAGGCCGGGCGCTACCACCAGCGGCGACAACCACCACCTCGGCCAGCGCCGGTAGATGCGCCGCGCGAGCAGATACCCGGCAAGAGTCGCGAGCGACCAGAGCAGGGCCGTCACCAGGGGGCTATTCCAGAATGGCCGCAGGCTGTGCATGGCGTGACCGCAGGCGCATGCCCCATTCGACCGTGAGGGCGGTGCTGAACATCACCATGAGGGTGCTGCCGACGATCACCACCAGCACCTTCAGGCCCGTCAGGCCCAGGAATTCGGGGTGGGCGAGCAGCGCCACGACCGCCGGCACGAAGAACAGCAGCATTTCGGCCAGCAGCCAGCCGGCGCCGCGTGCCACGAATTTCGGGTCGAGCGCGCCCGAGGCCATCAGGGCCAGCAGCGCGAGCATGCCGATCAGGCCGCCGGGAAAAGTGCTGCCCGCCCAATGCGCGACGCCGCAGCCCAGGCCCCAGAGGCCCGAAATGAGCCCGATCTGGCCTGTGCGGCTGCCGGCGAGCGCTGCGAGGGCACGTTCTTTCAGGGCGTTCATCACAATTCCTCGAACGCCAGTGTAGTGGGCGCTCCTTCATGCATAAAATGAATTATAAGACTGCAAACCATTCGATTCAGGAATACCCATGGAACTCAGGACGCTGCGCGCCTTCGTCGAAGTGGTCCGCCAGGGCGGCTTTTCCCAGGCGGCCAAGGTGGTCTTCGCCACCCAGTCGACGGTGAGCAAGGCCGTGCGCCATCTGGAGGATGAGATCGGGGCGCCGCTGCTGGACCGCATCGGCCATCGCAGCACGCTCACCGCTGTGGGCGAGGTCGTGTACCGTCGCGCGCTGCGCATGCTCGCCGAGCGTGACGATCTCACCGCCGAACTCGACGATCTGCGCGGCCTGAAGTCCGGGACGCTGCGCCTGGGGCTGCCGCCGGTGGGCAGCAGCACGTTGTTCGCGCCGCTGTTCGCGACCTACCGGCAGCGCTATCCGGGGGTTGAGATCCGGCTGGTCGAGCATGGCTCGCACCGCCTGGAGGAACTGCTGCGCGCCGGGGAGATCGAGCTCGCCGCATCGCTGTTGCCGGCGGCGCGGGACTTTCACTGGCAGGCGGTACGCAGCGAGCCGATGACGGTGCTGATCCCGCGCGCGCAGGCGCGGCCCCTGCGGCGCACCACCGAGCTCACGGCGCTCAAGGAGCTGCCCTTCGTACTGTTCGAGGAGGGCTTCGCCATCAACCGCATGATCCTGGAGCTGTGCCGCAGGCAGGGTTTCGAACCCAAGGTCATCGCGCGCAGCAGCCAGATCGACTTCATCGTCGAATTGGTGAGCGCGGGACTCGGAGTCGCCTTCTTGCCGCGCATGATCGCCCGGCAGCAGGCCCGGGACAGCATTCACCTGGCGCAGCTGCGCGAGCCGGAAACGCGGTGGCAGCTCGCCATGATGTGGCGGCGCGAGGGCTACCTGTCGCACGCCGCGCGTGCGTGGCTTCACATTCTGGGAAAACCCTGAAGTTTACGTAAGCTTTGCGGGGAACCTTGCGGCAGTGCGGTGGCTCTAAGCCGTTTTGTCCGTAGAATGTCCAGATGAAGAATGGTTTTATCACTGCCACGCTGGCGGCACTGTTGCTGGGCGGGGTTCCCGCGCTGCAGGCGGCCGACAACGCGCCCTTCGATCTGACCGGACCTGAGCTTCAGGTGGACGTCACGCGAGGCTCGCGCACTCTGCCGGTGGCCGATGTGCCCAACCTCATGGCCGGCGATCACGTCGCCATCAAGGCCGATCTGCCGACGACCCAGGCCGCCCATTACGTGCTGGTCGTGGCGTTCCTGCGCGGTGCCACCAATCCGCCGCCGGAGGACTGGTTCTATCGCTGCGAGACCTGGTCCCGCAAGTGCGCCAAGGGCATCGATGTCACGGTGCCGGAGGAAGCCCAGCAGGTGCTGGTGTTCCTGGCGCCGAGCACCAGCGGGGACTTCAGTACGCTGCGCGATGCGGTGCGCGGGCGTCCGGGTGCCTTCGTGCGCGCCTCGCAGGATCTGAACCAGGCGAGCCTCGATCGCTCGCGCCTGGAGAGTTACCTGCAGGCGGTGCGTGCGCTCGACGAGGCGGACCCGTCGAAGCTGCGCGCGGCGGCGCCGCTGCTGGCCCGCAGCCTTGCCATCAAGGTCGACGACAAGTGCCTGCAGAAGATTCCGGAACTGCAGGCGCCGTGCCTGCTCGAGAACCAGGATTCGCTGGTGCTGAACGATGGTCACAGCACCTCGATCGTCGAGGCGCTGACCAACGGTCCGGCGAGCGACCTGGCCATGGAGGCGAGCTACACGCCGCAGCTGCGCTACGGCTACTACAGTCCCTACATCGCCTCGATCATCGACATCGGCCGCATCCTCGGCTCCTTCCACACCGCCCAGTACCAGTACCTGCCGGCGTTGCCGACGGCCCACGAGGACCACATGGAGCTGACCCTCAACGCTCCTCCTTCGTTCCACAATCCGAAATCCGTGCTGGTCACGGCGCTCCCGGCGATCGAGCAGCCGCAGCTGCCGCCGCTGCATGCGGTGGATCCGCAGGAAATCTACTGCGCGCGCAAGTCGGGCCTGGTGCTGCCGGTGGAAGGCGCACCGCTGGTGTTCTCCACCCATTACGTGCATGACGTGGCGCTGCGGCTCACCGGCGCCGATGGCCGGACGCTGGAGCTGCCGGCCGCGGCGGATGCCCGGCAGGGCGGCTTCGTCGTCGATACCTCCGCCCTCAACACGGCCAACCTCGGGGATTCGGTGGTCGGCACCCTGCACGGGTTCTGGGGATTCGACCTGTACCAGGCGCCCACCTTTCACCTGGTGAACACCCGCCAGGAACACTGGGCGCTGCCGCCGGGGGATCAGAGCGCGCTGGTCATCGGACGCGAAGGCACGGTGCACCTCACGGCCGAAAGCGTCGGCTGCGTCGACCACATCATGCTCAAGGACGGTTCGGGCAAGGAACTGAAGGTCGACTGGAAACCGGTCAAGCCCGATGCGGTGGAGCTCAAACTGCCGCTGGAGGATGCGGCGCCGGGCACCGTCACGCTGCTGGTGTCGCAGTTCGGTGCGAAGGACAGCCAGGAGGTGGCGCTCAATACGTTCACCGAAGCGGCCCATCTGGGCGGCTTCGAGATCCACGCCGGGGATGAGGTGGGGACGCTCACGGGCACCCGCCTCGATGAGGTGGCGATGCTGACCCTCAACGGTATCCAGTTCGCGCCGGGGAGCCTCACGGGACCTGCGACCGCGGAGGAACTGCCGATGATGGCCCGGGACGTCCAGGCGGTCTCCGCGCTCAAGGGGGGCGATGCGGCCGCGGTCAAAGTCACTCTCAAGGACGGACGCACGTTCAGTCTCGCCGGGCGCATCGATGCGCCCCGGCCGAGCGTGGTGCTGGTGGCCAAGAACATCCAGGCCTCGCAGTCGGGCGAGGCCAGTCACATCGCGCTCAGTGATTCGGATCAGCTGCCGCAGGATTCGGTGCTGATGTTCTCGATCCGCACCATGATGCCCGAGGTGTTCTCGCGCACCGAGCAGATCGAGGTGGCCACGGCGGACAATGCCTTCACCACGCAGCTGTCCATCGGTGCCGGCACGTTGACGCTGGCCGATGCCCATGTGGCGGTGGCGACGCTCGATCCCGCCAAGGCATTCGGTCCGTCGGCCTTCGGCCCGCTGCGCTTCCGCGTGGTGGCCGATGGCGTACCGGGGGCGTGGGCGCCGCTCGCGACCCTGGTGCGGCTGCCGCGGCTGGCCGCGCTCGAGTGCCCGAGCACGGCGGAAGTGGCCTGCAAGCTCTCCGGGACCGGGCTGTACCTGCTGGATTCGATTTCGGCGGACCCGCAGTTCCACAATGCCGTGCAGGTGCCGGACGGCTTCCCCGGCACGACCCTGCCGGTGCCGCATCCGAATTCCGGGGAACTGTACGTGCGTCTGCGGGATGACCCGGTGGTCGTCAATGCCGCGACCCTGGGCACGCAGGTCCTGCCGCCACCGCCGGCCGCAACGCCGGCCGCGGAGTCCTCACGCGCCGCGGCCGCCGACAGCGCCCCCGTGGTCGTCGCCACGGGCTCCGAGAGCCATTAGGGCATGCTGCACAGCGATCCAGCGTCCGACAGGTGAACGAATTTCCGCTTCCCACAGGAAATCCACAGGTCATCCACAGCCGGGAGGCGTTACCATCCTGCCCATGGGCGTACTCAAGGCTCTTTGCACCTATCAGGTCGGTCAGCGGACCGTGCAGCTCTTCGAGCGCGCGGACGGGCACATCCAGTGGGTGTGCAACTGCGATGACTATGCCGTCTCCGCCGGCCTGGCCCAGGGCGCCTGGTGCAAGCACGTTGCCAAGGCGTCCGCGATCCGCTCCATCGAAAGGCTGACCGGCGCGCGGGTCGTGGCCCGCAACCGGGCACCCGCGGCGTCAGCGCCCGCGCAGGTGAAGGCGCCGGACAATGGTGCGCAACCGGAATTCCAGCCTACCTAAGGCGATGGCCGGCACGATTTTCGGCAAGATCATTGCCGGCGACATTCCCTGTCACAAGGTCTACGAGGACCCGCAGGTGCTCGCGTTCCTGGACATCGCGCCCTTGAGCCGCGGCCACACGCTGGTCATTCCCAAGGAACCCGCCGCCACCCTGGATCAGCTCTCCGACGAATCCGCCGCCGCCCTGGGCAGGGTCCTGCCGCGCCTGTGTCGTGCCGTGATGGCGGTCACCGGGGTTCGGGAATACAACGTCCTGGAGAACAATGGCGTCGGCGCCCACCAGATGGTCGCCCACGTGCATTTCCACATCATTCCCAAGCCCGACCCGGTCGCGGGCCTCGGCGTCGCATGGCCCGCGGGCCAGCTGGGGCCGGATGCTCCGCAGCTGGCGAACGACATCGCGCAGCACCTGCAGCGTCTGGCGCGCTAGGAGCGCGGCGGCCGCCGCGCCGCGCTACCGTAGTAGTTGGGATAGTCCGCCGCCAGGCCCTTGAAGCGGCGGTGGATCCACCAGTACTGGGCCGGATTGCGCCGCACTTCGGCTTCGACGAAGCGATGGAACTGTTCGGCATCCTGCGTCGCCGATTCGCTGGGATAGCCGGCCGGGGCAGGGTGGATGGTGACACAGTAGCCCGAGTTTCCGGGCAGCCGTTCATGGCCGATGAAGAGCACCGTCGCCCCGGTCATCTGCGCCAGGCGCGAGGTGAACACGTTGGTGGCCGCCGGAATGCCGAAGAAGTGGACCATCTCGGCGCCCTTCCTGCGGTAACTCTGGTCCGGCGCGTACCAGACACATTCATTGTCGCGCAGGGCGCGCACCATGCCCCGCACGTTGTCGCGGCCGAAGATGCGCAGGGCGTGCCGGCCGCGATGGCGCTCGAAGAAGTGTGCCAGCAGGCCGTTCTTCGGATGCTTGTGCATGGCATTGAGCGGCACCCGCGTGTTCAGCACCCGGGCACCGATCTCGAGGGTGGTGAAATGCGCCGTGAGCAGTATGGCACCGCGCCCCAGCTCCAGTGCCCGGTGCAGATGTTCGATGCCCGCGACGCGCGAGAGCCGCGCGAACTCCTCATCGCTTCCCCACCAGGTCATGGCCGATTCGCACAGCCCCATGCCGAGTGCCTCGAAGTGCTCGGCGAGCAGCCGCTCGCGCTGAGCGGGGCTGTACTCGGGCAGGCACAGCCGCAGATTGCAGCGCGCCACTTCGGAGTAATGCAGGGGCAGGCGGCGTACCAGCCGCCCGATCAGGCGGCCCACCCACAGCAGCACCGGGTGCGGCAGCAGCTGGATCAGCCGCATCATTCCCAGCCCCAGCCAGGTCGGCCAGTAGCGCGGCCCCAGAAACTTCAGCGGCACCGCGGATGCACGGGCCGGCGCGGCCGTGTGGACCGCGGGTACGCTCACGGCGGCGTCGGCCCCTGGCTCACGCGCACGAAGTCACCGGGTCGGATCCACTTTTTGAATACGTTCTGCACGTCCTGTGGCTTGAGCTCGATGTAGCGGCGCGCCGCCACCGTCGGTTCATCCAGTGGCAGGCCCAGATCGTCGCGGTCGATGAAGCCGCGGGCGATTTCATCGATGCTCGCCTCGGACAGCGGGATCTGCCGCAGCAGCAGGGCCTTGGTGCGCAGCAGCTCCTCGTCTCCCGGCGGCTGGTTCTGCAGGCCCTTCACGTCCTGGAGCGCCATCGCCGCCGCCTTGCCGACGTTCTGCGGATCGCTGGCGAAATCGATCATGTAGATGCCGCGGGTGCGCCCGATCTGCAGGTTCGAGCCCACCGAGTAGACCAGCCCGGCCTCCTTGCGCAGGTGGATCGACAGGCGCGAGGAATAGAAACCGCCGCCGAGCACGGCGCTCCCCAGCTGCAGCGCGTAGTAGTCCGGATTGCTGCGGGTGAGCGGAATGCTCTGGGCCAGCATCACGAAATCCTGGACGCGCGAGGCATCGGGCACGGCGATGGTCGCGGCGCCATTCGGCGGCACCGCGGGCAGGTCCGTATCCGGTTTCGGGCCGGTCGCGGTCCAGGCGCCGAAGTATTTCTCGATGGTGGCCCGGGCCTGCTCGGGAGTGACGCGGCCGATCACGACGATGGTCGTGAGATCGGGCCGGAACGTCGCGGCCTGATAGGCGCGGACCTGCTCGATGGTGATGCCCTTGATGCTGGCCGGCGTGGTCTCGCGCTGGCTGGGGTCGGTGGCCGGGAAGAGGGCACCGCGCAGCGAGCGCTGCATCAGGTAGCCGGGGCTGTGATTGCGCGAGGCGATGATCTGCTCGAATTGCGGGCGCATGATCTCGAGCGCCCGTGCCGGCAATGCCGGATGCAGCTCGTTGTCGGCGAGCAGTTCGACGCCGCGATCGAAGCCGCCGGTCAGGGTCTCCACCGCGAAGTCGGTGCCGGCGTGGGCTTCGGCGCCGATGGCATCCAGCGCGCCCTGGTAGGCGAGCCGGTCCAGGTGCTGCGAGCCGTAGGACAGCAGTTCGCCCAGCAGATTGGCGATGCCTTCTTCCCCCTTGGGGGCCTGCACTTCGGGCCGGTTGCGGATGTGGCCGATGACACTGACCGTGTCGCTGACATCCTCGGGCTGCACCACCAGCGTGATGCCGTTGGGCAGATGGGTGACGACCGGGTGCGTGGTCACGGCCGGAATGGTCAGGCGGTTGACGGCCGACTTCGCCCAATCCGGCAGCGGGGTCGGCTTGGCTTCCCCGAGCGCGATGTTCTCCTGGCCGCCAAAGCCACTGCCGCCACCGCTCACCGGTCCGCCGGAGCCCTTCGGCAGCATCACGGCCGATACCGCCTCGTCCAGCTTCAGGTACTCGTGCGCCACGCGGTTCACGTCCGCGACCGTGACCTTTTCGATGCGGGTCAGGTCCTGCTCAGGCGATTCGAGGCCGTAGAGCGCCAGCGCGTCGGCCCAGACCGAGGCCAGGCCTTCGATCGAGTTCTTCTGGAACTCGGTCTGCCGGCGCTCCTGCAGCTTGGCCGCGGCGACCAGGTCGGCCGGCACGCCCTCGCGCGCGACGCGGGCGAGGATGGCGCGCACTTCCTGTTCCAGCGCCTTCGGATCGGTTCCTCCGGGAAAGGAGACCGTCGCAAAGGCGAGGCCGGCCTTGGGCAGCGGATCGATGGAGAACTCGGCTCCCAGGGCCTTGCCCTGGGGCACGAGGCCGTAGAGATCGAACCGCCGGCTGGAGAGCACGTCGGAGAGCACCTCCAGCGCCGGGATGTCCTTGCTGTCGAGCCCGGGGACGCGGAAGGCGATCATCTGCGTGCCTTCGGGCCGGTCGGTATCCACGGCGAAGGACGTTGCCTTCAGCGGCTGCAGGTCCACCGGCTTGCGCGCCGGGAGGGTCTTGCGTGGAATGGCGCCGAACAGCTGCTTCACCTGGCTGAGCGTTGCCGCCGGATCGACATCGCCGACGATGATCAGCAGGGCATTGTTCGGGGCATACCACTGGTCGTGGAACTGCTTGAGCATCGCGGCCGTCGTCTTCTCGAAGGACGGCCGGGTGCCCAGGGCGTCGAACGCATAGGGTGTGCCCTTGAAGGCGATGCCGCGCAGCTTCGAATACAGCACGTAGCCCGGATTGGACAGGTCCTGCGCGACTTCCTGCTCGATGGCGCCGCGCTCGTGGTCCCACTCCGACTGCGCATCGGTGACGCCGGCCATGCGCAGGGCCTCGATGTGCAGCGCCACGTCGAGATCCTCGGAGGGCACGGTGTACAGATACTGGGTGAGGCTCTCGCGGGTGTTGGCGTTGAAGTCCCCGCCCATGATGCTGCCGATGTTGGCCAGCTGATCGGCACTGAGGCCCGGGCTGCCGCGGAACATCATGTGTTCCTGGGCATGGGCCGTGCCGGGGAAGCCGGCCGGTGTCTCCTCGGAGCCCACCATGTAGTTCACCGAAGTCGCGACCACCGGTGCGAGCGTATTGCGCACGATGACGACCCGCAGGCCATTCGTGAGCGTGGCGCGCAGCACGGTCGAGCCGCCGGCGACCGGATGAGCCCCCACCTGCGCCTGGCAGTTGAACGCCAGCGTCGAACCCAGGATCACCGCGATCAGCAGCTGTCGCGCCTTGAACTTCAGTGACATGAGAAACCTCTGTTGAAACAACAAGGATACTCGTCCGCCGACGGACAAACCATGAGGGGTCGATTATCCTAGGCCGATGAACAAATGGGTGATCGTGCGGGTCGTGGTGCTGCTGCTGGCCGCGGCACAGGGTGTCCTCAGCGGGGACAACTGGCTGCCGGCGCGTCCGGTGACGGTGCCGCTGCTGGCCGGCATGCTGTTCTACGGCGTCATCGCCGTGCCGGTGGTGGTCTGGGCCCAGCGACTCAATCCGCGCAACAAGCCGGTCTGGCATTTTCCGTCCTGGCGGCGCAATCCGCTGACGCTGCGTGATCCGCTGCAGTTTTTCCATATGGTCGGGTTTGTCTTCACCGCCGCGGGGCTTGGCGTCGCCGGACGGGACCTGTGGAATGGCCAGTCGCTGCGCCTGCCGCATGCCGTGCTGCCGGCATTCGGCATCGGGATGGTCATCGGGTCCTACATCGCAGCACGGTTTTTCCGCCGGCAGCTCGAGGCCGGAGCCTGAGGAGGCTGCAAGACGATGGCGTGGCACGCACGGATGATAGGGGCCGCAGCAGTGGCAATCGCGGTGGCGGCGGCGGCCGTCGCTTTCGGTCAGGACGCCGCGCAGCAGGGCACGCCGAATCCGTTTTCGGCGGCGCCCCCGACGAAGCTGCCCTACGACACCGAATACCCGGTGATGCACTACGGGCGCACGCCGACGCACAACGCGATTGCGCGACTGCAGCAGCGGCTGCAGTCCGGGGAACTGCAACTGACGTTCAGCGCACCGCGGGGCTACCTTGATTCGCTGCTGGCGGCGCTGGGCATCGACAAGAGTTCCCAGTCGCTGGTGTATTCGAAGACCAGCCTGCAGACCGGCCTCATCAGTGCCGCGACGCCGCGTGCCCTGTACTTCGATACGGACACCTACGTCGGATACGTGCAGGGCACGGCCAATCTCGAGCTCGGCACCATGGACAGCGAACTGGGCCAGGTGTTCTACACGCTGCCGAACCAGCAGGGCCCGCCGCGCATCGAGCGCCAGACGCTCACCTGTCTGGCCTGTCATGACACCTATGAAATGTCAGGCGGGGGCGTGCCCCGGTTCCTGCTGATGTCCTCGTACGTGAACGTGAACGGCGATCAGCTCACGCACGAGGACTCGATCCTGACCACCGACGAGACGCCCATGGAGTCACGCTGGGGGGGCTGGTATGTGACGGGTCAGACGGGCAAGCAGGTGCATGTCGGCAACATCCAGGTGCACACCGTCCAGGAGCTGGTGAAGCTCGACAGCGTACGCCGCGGCAACCTCGAAACGCTGGATGGCCTCTTCAATACGCAGCCCTATCTCACCGACAAGAGCGATGTGGTGGCACTGCTGGTCCTGCAGCACCAGGTGACGGTGCAGAATCTTCTGACCCGCGTGAACTTCGAGGTCCGCCAGGCGCTGGCCGGCAGCGGCAACACGCCCTCGAGCCTGTCCCCGAAGACCCGCGACCAGCTGCACGGCTACCTCGATGACCTGGCGAAGGCGATGTTGTTCGGGGATGCGGTGCCCTACATCGATACCATCCGCGGCAACTCGGGTTTTGCTGCCTGGTTCCAGAAGCAGGGTCCGCGGGATCCCCAGGGGCGTTCGCTGCGCGAGCTGGATCTGAAGACCCGGCTGTTGCGCTATCCGCTGAGCTATCTGGTCTACACGGCCTCGTTCGATGGCTTGCCGGACTACGCGCGCGACTATGTCTACGGGAGATTCGCGGATGTGCTGCAGGGTCGCGACCGCAGCGACACCTACGCCTTCATGAGCGATGCGGACCGGCGCGATACGCTGGCGATCCTCACCGCCACCAAGCCGTCCTTCGCCCGGTACCTCGCCACGCACAAGGCCACGGCGCGGTGAAAGGCCGGCTGGCGCTGGTGGCGCTGCTGGCGGTGCTCGGTGCCTGTCAGACGCCGCGGCCGCGCCCGGTCACGCCCCACGTCACCTACGTCGCCGCGCGCTATGCGGATCTGCCCGGCTGGAACGGCGATGCGCTGGGGCAGGCCTGGCCGGCGTTGCTGTCCAGTTGCCGGGTGCAGAGCCTCCCGGACTGGCGGACCTTCTGTGCGGCGGCCCTCGCGCTCAACGCACCGACCGATGCGTCGATACGGTCCTTCCTCGAAGCGAACCTGCAGCCGTTCCTGATCGAGCGCACCGGGACGAGCGCTGCGGCGCCGGAAACGACGGGGCTGCTCACCGGCTATTTCGAGCCGCAGCTGCAGGGGTCGCGCACGCATCTGCCGGGTTTCGATGCCCCGTTGTATTCCCCGCCCGATGATCTGCTGACGGTGGATCTGGGCGCCGTCATCCCGGAGCTCAAGGGCAAACGGGTCCGCGGCCGGCTGGTCGGCAGGACCGTCGTGCCGTACTACACCCGGGCGCAGCTCGCCTCGGACCCTGCGCTGCGCGGCCATGAAATCGTCTGGCTGGACAGCGCGCTGGATGCCTTCCTGCTGGAAGTGCAGGGGTCCGGTCGCATACGGCTCGAGGATGGCACGGTCATCCGGCTTGCCTATGCGGATCAGAACGGCCAGCCCTATCGCTCCATCGGCCGCTATCTGGTGAGCCAGGGCGAGCTGAGCCTGGGTGCGGCGACCCTGCCCGCGATCCGGGCCTGGCTCGCCGATCATCCGCAGCGGCTGGCCGAGGTGCTCGATGCCAACCCCAGCGTCGTCTTCTTCCAGGAGCTGCCGCTGGGGGATCCGAACCTGGGCCCGCGGGGCGCGCAGGGCATTGCGCTCACGGCCGGCCGCTCGATTGCGGTGGACCCGGCTTTCATCCCGCTCGGTACCCCCGTGTATCTGGCCGCCGCTGATCCGGCGCTGCAGCGGCTGGTGCTCGCCCAGGACACCGGCGGCGCCATCAGCGGGGCACCGCGGGCCGATTTCTTCTGTGGCTCAGGCGATGCCGCCGCAGGCCTCGCGGGGAGCCTGCGCGCACAGGCCAGCCTGTGGCTGCTCTGGCCCCGGGGCGCGCCGCTGCCGGATCAGAATTCCAGGCAGATCTTGCCGAAGTGACGGTTTGATTCCTCGTACCGGAAGGCTTCGGCCAGGTCCGCGAGGGCAAACCTGCGGTCGATGACGGGCCTGATGGCCGTCGCGTCGAGTGCCCGGACCAGGTCCTGCTGCTGGGCGCGGCTGCCGACGATCAGACCCTGGAGCCTGATCTGACGGCGCATCATGGCCGCGGTCGGCACCTGTCCGGCGAATCCCGTCAGGGTGCCGATGAGGGAGATCTGGCCCCCCAGCCGGCAGGCCGCGATGGACTGGGGCAGGGTCCGGGGCCCCCCCAGGTCCAGCACCTGATCCACTCCGCGGCCGCCCGTCAGCCGCAAGGCTTCGGCACCCCATTCCGGTGTGGCTTTGTAGTTGATGGCGTGATCGGCGCCCAGGGCCCGCGCGCGCTCGAGTTTCTCATCGGAGGAGGAGGTGACGATGACCGAGGCGCCCATGGCCTTGGCCAGCTGCAGGCCGATGATGGCGACGCCACCGGTGCCCAGCACCAGCACCGTGTCGCCCGCCTTGAGCCCGCCGTCGCCGACCAGGGCCCGCCAGGCCGTGACTCCGGCCGTGGTCAACGTGGCGCTTTCGGCGGCCGACCAGCCCGCGGGAGCCTGGGTGAAGTAGGCTGCCGGGCGCACGACCCGCTCGCGGGCATAGCCGTCCACGCCATCACCGGGGACGGTCGTGAAGTCCCCGTTCACCGGCCGGCCCGACGGCCACTGGGGAAAGAACGTGGAGACGACGCTGTCGCCGACCGCGAACTCGGTGACGTCCTCGCCCACCGCTTCGACCACGCCGGCGCCATCGGCCATCGGAATGCGGTCCAGGGTATGGGGTGCATCGAAGCGCACCACCGCGTAGTCGTGGTAGTTGAGAGAGCTGCCATGGAGCCGCACCTGGATTTCTCCCGCGGCCGGGGCGGGCGGATCCGGCAGCTCCACGAGCTTCAGGCGCTCGAGGCCGCCGCTGGCTCCCAGTTTCATCGCTTGCATGGAGATTCCTTAAGCTTCTTCTGGCGTCGGTGCCGACCCCCCGTAAGGTATCCTAAGGCCGCGCAAACAGGAGGCGAAGCAGCATCATGACCAGCGAAACCTTTCCCATCGACCTTGGCAAACTTCTGCCCCTGAAGCTCGATCCGGCTGTCACGACCCTGACAGACGACCAGCGTGAGGCCCTGCGCCACAACATCCAGCTCGCCCGCGACGCGATCGTCTTCTTTACCGCCCTGGCCGGCGCCCGCGGCCTGTCCGGCCATACCGGGGGGGCCTATGACACCGTTCCCGAACTCATGATCATCCGCGCCTTCATCGCCCACGGTGCCCCCATCGTGCCCGTGTTCTACGACGAGGCCGGCCATCGCGTGGCGACCCAGTACCTGCTGTCGGTTCTCAACGGCGCCATGCCCGCCGAACGGCTGCTGCACTACCGTGAGTTCGACGCCGGACTTCCGGGCCATCCGGAAAAGGGTCTGACCCCGGGGGTGGAGTTCGCCTCCGGCCGCCTGGGGCATATCTGGGCCTTCTGCAACGGCGTCGCGATGGCCAATCCCGGCAAGGCCGTGGTGCTGCTGGGATCGGACGGCGCGCAGATGGAAGGCGACGACGCCGAGGCCGCGCGGCTCGCCGTCGCCCAGCAGCTGAACATCAAGGTGCTGGTGGACGACAACAACGTCACGATCGCCGGGCACCCGCAGGAGTACCTGCCCGGCTACGACCTGTCGCGCACCCTCAATGGCTATGGACTGACCGCCGAAACCACCATGGGAGAGGATCTGGATGCGCTGCATGTGGATCTGTGCCGCGCCTTCAGCGATACCCGTCCGCATGCCCTGATCATCAAACGGCCGATGGCCGCCGGTATTGCCGGCGCCGAGGGCAGCGCCCATGCGCACGAGGTGCTGAAGACGGACGTGGCCGTCAAATACCTGGAGCAGCGCGGCGGCTACGAGGCCGCCATCGCCATGATCAGGTCCGCCGTCGCGGACAAGTCGCCCCTGACCTTCAAGGGTTCCAGCGGCGTCGGCAAGAACCGCGACGATTTCGGCAAGATCATCAACGGCATCCTCGACGGCATGTCGCCCGAGGAGCGGATCGCCCGGGTGCGGGTGTTCGACAACGATCTGGAGGGCTCCTGCGGCCTGCACCACATCCGCAAGCAGCACCCGGAAGTATTCGTCCGCGGCGGCATCATGGAGCGCGGCAACTACTCCGCGGCCGCCGGCTTCGGCTCGTCCCCCGGCAAGCAGGGCATCTACGCAACGTTCAGCGCCTTCCTGGAAATGGTCATGAGCGAAGTGACCATGGCGCGCCTGAACTTCTCGAACGTCCTGGCCCATTTCAGCCACAGCGGCGTGGACGACATGGCGGACAACACCTGCCATTTCGGCATCAACAGCATGCTGGCGGACGGCGGGCTGGACCCGCTGCACGGGCGCGACACCACGCGGCTGTACTTTCCGGCCGACCAGCACCAGTTCGCCGCCTGCGTGAAACGCATCTTCAATGATCCGGGCCTGAGGTTCGTGTTCAGCACCCGCGCGCCGGTTCCGGACATCCTCGACGCCAAGGGTCAGCCGCTGTACGCCGGCAAACCCTTCGACCCCGAGGCCGACACCGTGGTGCGCGAGGCGCCCGCGGGCGGCGGCTATGTGGTGGCCATGGGCGAAACCGTCTACCGCGCACTCGATGCCGTGATCACGCTGCAGGAGCAGGGCGTCAAGGTGGGCCTGATCAACAAGGCCGTCCTGAACGTGGTGGACCAGGGCATGATGAGCCGGCTCGCCGCCGCGCCCTTCGTGCTGGTCGCCGAGGGCTGGAACGTGCGCACCGGACTGGGCAGCCGCTTCGGCAGCCTGCTGTTATCCGCCGGCTTCAAGGGACGTTACCACCATATCGGCGTCCATCGGGAAGGTTGTGGTGGCCTGTGGCAGCAGATGGGGTTCCAGGGACTCGACTCGGCAGGCATTCAGGCGGCCATCAAGGCGCTCGCCTGAGCCACGTTTTTTCCGATCTGCCGCGGCGTGCCACGGTCGGTGGCGCCGCGCTCGTCGGCCTGTGGCTGGCCCTGGGGGCCTGGGCCGCCGATCCGCAGACCTACAAGGTGAAGCTGCAGGGGCCGGTCAGCAAGGAGGTCGAAGCCACCCTCTCGGCGAGCTCGGACCTCGTCAGCCTGCGCAAATCGGCGCCCGTGAGTCCGGTCGGACTGATCCTGCGTGCCCGGGGCGACACGGTCCGGCTGAAGACGGTCCTCGAAAGCTTCGGGTACTACCAAAGCGCGGTGTCGGCCACCATCGATGGCCTGCCGCTGTCCAGCGCCGATCTGGGGGACAAGGTCGCAGCGCTGCCCAAGGGCAAGGATGCCGATGTCGTGGTCTCGTACGTCCCGGGACCGCTGTATCACCTGGGCAGGATCACGGTCGAGGGGGACCTGCCGCAGGCCCTGCAGGGCAAGCTCGACCTGCATACCGGTCAACCGGCGGTGGCCGCGGACGTTCTGAACGCCAGGACCCGCCTGCTTACGGCGCTGCAGGACCTGGGTTATGCCTTCGCCAAGGTCGATACCCCGATCGCCTACGAGCTGCCCGACACCCAGCAGCTGGACGTGAGCTTCCATGTCGAGACGGGGGCGATCCTGCGTATCGGCGCCATCAGCGTCACGGGACTGAGGCGCACGCAGCTGTCGGCGGTGCTGTCGCGGCTGCAGCTGCATCAGGGTGACCAGTACAGCGCCCAGGCGCTGGACAAGGCGCGCAGGAACCTGCTGGCAATGGGAGTCTTCGGCACCGTCGATGTCAGACTGGGCGCCTCGGCGGATGCCAACGGCGAGGTGCCCGTGACCTTCAGGGTCACCGAACGCAAGCTGCATCCGATGGAGATCGGCGGCGCCTACTCGAGCGACCTCGGCGGCAGCGGCACGGTCAAGTGGTCCGATCTGAACGTGTTCGGACATGCCGAGAAACTGGACCTGTCGGCCTCGATCATCAACCTCAACGGCAGCGCCACCAATGGCCTGGGGTACGACACCAATGCGATGCTGACCCTGCCGGAGTTCGGCGCGCCGGCGCAGACCCTGCAATTCACGCTCGATGCCCTCAAGCAGTCGCTGCTGACCTACGATCAGACCGCCGAGACGGCGGGAGTGACCTTCTCGCGCACGCTCTCCCGGATCTGGAGTGCCAGCGTCGGATTCACGGTCAAGGACGACACCATCTTCCAGCCCCAGGAGCAGCTCGTCCCCCTCGCCAATTGTCCCGCGGCTTCCGCAGCGATGGCCGGGCCGCCCTGCTACAACAACAAGACCACCTTTTACTACACGCTGTTCGCCATCCCGCTGAGCCTGCGCTACGACTCCACCGACCTCACCTCGCTGCTCACGGACCCCACCCACGGCATCCGCGCCGCGCTGACGGTGTCGCCGACCCTGTCGCTGGGGCCGCCCGATGCGACCTACATCATCACGCAGCTGCGCGCCTCGGCGTACCTCGACCTGCACGACCTGTCGCTGACGGCTCCGGGGCGCACGGTGATCGCCGTGCGCGGTCTCTATGGTTACGCGCAGGGCGCCAGCGTCATCGACCTGCCGCCGGACCAGCGCTTTTATGCGGGTGGCAGCGAGACGGTGCGTGGCTACCGATACCAGTCCGTCGGACCGCAGTTTTCCGACATCACCCATCTCGCCCCCGACGTCGCCGGCCCGCTCATCGGTGCGGACTTCTCCGAGCAGACTCCGGTGGGTGGCGTGGCGGTCGACGCGGTCGGCATGGAATTGCGGCAGCGCGTGGGGCGCAGCTGGGGATTCGCGGTATTCGCCGACGCCGGCCGCATCGGCCAGACGGCGACGCCATTCAGCGGCCAGTACGCCGTCGGCCTGGGTGCCGGCGTGCGCTACTACACCCCCATCGGCCCCCTGCGGGTGGATTTCGCCTTGCCCCTGCACCGCTCTACGACGGATGATCGATTCGAGATCTACATCGGACTGGGACAATCCTTCTGATGATCCGCCGCTTGCGCATCGCACTCATCATCGCCGCAGTGCCGCTCGTGCTGCTGGTGCTCATGTGGGGCGCGCTGATGACGGTCGGCAATACCGATTTCGGACGCCGGCACATCGAGTCGCTGGTGGCCTACCTGACCCGCAACGACGTGCGCCTGATCGGCCTGGGGGGAGAGTTTCCCTACCGGCCCACCCTGCGCGAACTGCAGCTGGCGGATACCCACGGGGTGTGGCTGCAGGCCTGGAACATCCGGGCAGTGTGGCATCCCTGGGCGCTGCTCGAGGGCCGGGTCTCGATCGACACCGCCCACGCCGACCGCGTCGACTGGTCGCGCCTGCCGGTCGCGTCGGGCCATACCACCCACAAGCGGCCGCGCATTCCGGACATCGATGGCCGGGAGGCCGCGGTCGACATCGTGCATCTCGGGGCCGCGCTGGCGGCGGCGCCGGCGACCCTGAACCTGCATGCGAGCGTGCATCTGCGCAGCATCGATGACATGACGCTGGCGTTCGCGGCGACGCGGCTGGATGCGCCGGGGACCTACTCGCTGCAGCTGGATTTCGATCGCAGGCGCATGGACGGGGCGTTCCATCTGCGGGAGCCCCCCCATGGGCCGCTGGCCGGCCTGATGGGGGTGGCCGCCATCGGCGCCATCGAGGTGTCCGGCAGTCTCAGCGGGCCGCGACAGGCCGAGCACATCGCGCTGCAGGCGCAGCTGGGCGATCTGCATGCGACCGCAACCGGCGCCGTCGATCTGATGCGTCATGCCGCCGACCTCGAATATGCCGCGGACGCGCCGGCGATGGCGCCGCGCCCGGACCTGTCGTGGGCCAAGCTGCATGTGCGGGGGGACTGGCACGGCGCACTGGCCGATGTCACCGCGAACGGCGAGGTGCAGACCCTTGCCCTGGTGCTGCCGCAGAACATCCGCATCGGCGTGCTCGAGGCCTCGCTCGAGGCCCGCGGGGGCAGCCTCAGTGCCCGGGCGCGGGCCGAGGGCATCGCCGCACCCGGTGTCCCGGCAGGCTTGCTGGACGGGCCGCCGCTCACCGCCCAGGGATCCGTCCGCTTCGAGCTGGGCACCCGACCGTTCGATCTGCAGGTCACCCATCCGGATTTCACCCTGCAGGCCCGGGGTCAGATGGCAGGTCCGCCTTCGGCCGATGCGCAGCTTGCCGTCGCGGATGTCGCAAAACTGCTGCCGAACATGCCGGCGGGACTCACCGGAGCGCTGCGGGCGCATGCGACTGCGCAACGCGAGGGTACGCGGCTGCAGTGGCATCTCACGGCGTCGGGCACTCTCGACTCCACGCTCGCAGGCCTGCATCCCTGGTTCCGGGGGCCGCAGACGGCCGACGTCCGCGGCAGCTATGCGCCGGGGGACATCCGGCTGGATTCGTCGACCATTGCCGACAAGGCCCTGAGTCTCGTCCTCTCCGGCCGCATGGCGGCCCCGAAGCGCGCCGGCAACGCCTGGAGCGTCAGCGCGAAGGCCAGGGCGGCCCTGGCCGATCTGTCGATGGTGCTGCCCGCGCTGTCGGGCCAGGCCGCGGTGAGCGCGGACGCCACCGGCACGCTGGCGGCGCTGCGCGTCGGCGGCAATGCGCAGGCAACCGTCGCCGTGCGCAGTTCCGCCGCAGGGATGCTCGCGGCGACGTTCGCTCTTTCCAACCTGCCGCATGCCCCTGAAGCGCAGGTGCAGGTGCACGGCATGCTGGGCAGCCAGCCCCTGACGCTGCAGGCGGACGTGCAGATGCATCCGGGCGAGGACCTGCACGTGTCCCTGCCGCACGCCGACTGGCAGAGCCTGCACGCGCAGGGGGACCTCACCCTCACGACGCAGGACCTGGACCAGTCGCATGGCGAGCTCAAGTGGTCGTTCGCCAACCTTGCCGATCTCAACGCGCTGCTCGGCCAGCATCTGGGCGGTGGCCTGCAGGGCGAGCTGCACCTGGTGCCCGCGGACGGCAGCGTCGGCGGCGAGCGACGGGGTCAGACGACGGTCCAGGTGAATACCGAGGACCTCGCCATCGGTGCCCTCAGGCTCAGCGCCAACCTGAAGGGTGCGGGTCCGCTGCACGCCCTGCAGCTGTCGCTGGCGGCGCAGTCCCCCGTGCTCGGTGCCCCGGCCCACCTCGCGGCCCAGGGTGTCCTGGATGCCGAACGCAGCGCCCTGCAGCTGACCGCGCTGACCGGTCTCATCCATGGCGTGGACCTGAAACTGCAGCAGCCGGCCCAGGTGGATTTCGCGCATGGCCTCACCGTGAGCGGGCTGCGCGCAAGCCTCGCCGATGCCACGCTGACGGCCGACGGCACGGTGCTGCCGCAGCTGCAGTTCAAGGCGGAACTGGCGGATGGGACCCCGGGGCTGATCAACGCCATCCTGCCCGGGTACCTCGATTCCGGCTCTCTCAAGGGCACGGTGCAGCTGTCGGGATCGCCCGGGCATCCGCAGGGCCAGGTGCATCTGACGGGCACGAACCTGCGCGCTGCCGGGGATGCGGCCAGCCTGCCGCCGGCGCAGTTGTCGGCGCACGTGGACCTCACGGCGGAGGGCGCCCGCATCGCGGTGCGTTCCTCGGCCGGCGAGAGCTCCCACATGTCCGTGGAGGGCTCGGTCCCCTGGACGGGTCCGATCGGGGTGACGGCGGCCGGCGTGGTGGACCTTGCGCGGTTGAATCCGCTGCTGGAAAGCAGCGGCCGGCGCATCGCGGGCACGGTCGACGTGAATGCGCAGGTGGCCGGTACGCTGAACGCACCGACGGTGAAGGGCGCCGTGCGGCTGCACAAGGGATCGGTGCACGACTACCGGCACGGCGTGGACCTCACCGAGATCGAGGGCACCCTCGAGGGCACCGAGAATGAATTGCGGATCACGCAGCTCACGGCCCATGCCGCCACGGGCATGGTGTCCGCCTCGGGCACGCTCGGCGTCCTGCAGGGCGGCTGGCCGGTGGACCTGAAGTTCACCGCGCGCGACGCCCAGCCGTTCTCCAGCAGCATCGTTTCCGGCACGGTGAATGCCGATCTCACCCTGCAGGGCACGCTGATGCATGAACTGAACCTCGCGGGCCGGATCGACATCAGCCGCGCCACGGTGGAAATCCCGAACAGTTTCCCGCCGAACGTGGCGGTGCTGGATGTACGCCGGCCCGGGCAGCAGGTCGTCGTGCCGACCAACAGCGGACCGGTCTTCAACCTCAAGGTGACGATCAGCGCCCCGCGCCAGATCCTGGTGAAGGGCCGGGGCCTCGATGCGGAACTGGGCGGCCGCGTCCAGATCGGCGGCACGGCCCGCGCCCCGAGCGTCGATGGCGGCTTCGAACTGCAGCGCGGTCTGTTCACGCTCGCCGGCAGCCGGCTCAACTTCACCTCCGGCCGCGTCAGCTTCGCGGGATCTGACGTGACCGGCAAGATCGATCCCACCCTGGATTTCACGGCGCAGGCGACCGCGCTCGACACCACCGTCACGCTGCGCATCACCGGGGTGGCCGACGCTCCGCAGTTCGAACTCACCAGCGTCCCGCAGCTGCCCCAGGATGAAATCCTGGCGCGACTGCTGTTCGGCGAGAGTGCCGGTCAGCTGACGGCGCTGCAGGCCGCGCAGCTGGGCGCTGCGCTGGTGACCCTCACGGGCGTGGGCGGCAACGGCCTCAATCCCCTGGCGGAACTGCAGAAACACCTGGGCCTGGACCGGCTCTCGGTGGGCAGCAATGACACGGGTGTTCCGGGCAGTACCCAGAACACCGGCGCCACCATCGAAGCCGGCCGTTACGTCACGAGCCGGATTTTCGTCGACCTGAAGCAGAACACCACCGGCGCCACGCAGCTGCAGGTGGACGTGGACCTGACCAACAAACTGAAGCTGCAGACGCGCCTGGGCACGGGCACGGCCACGGTGCAGGGCACGACCCCGGACAACGATCCGGGCAGCAGTATCGGTCTATCGTACCGGTTCGAGTACTGAGCGCGCGAGGATGCCATCGAGCGCGCGCCGCCCCTGAAAGCCTGACTGCTGCAGCCGGCGCAACACCTCACGCGGAACGTCCCGGCCGGTGGTGAGCCGGTTGGGAGTTCCCGTGTAGTGGAACAGCGTGCCGTGCGGGCGCAGGACCCGGTGCAGATCCTCATAGAACTCCCGCGAATAGAGCTCTCCTGCGATGCCGATGCGCGGCGGATCGTGCAGCACCACATCGAACGCGCCGGCGGGCAGGGTGCGCAAGTGGGTTTCGATGGCGGTATTGCGCACCTCGAGCACCGCGTCGGGCTGCGGTGACCAGGGGTTGAGTCCGCGCAGCCACAGCACCTGGGGATTCTTCTCGCACGAGAGCACCTGCGCGGCGCCCAGCCGCAGGCACCAGGCCGCGAAGTACCCCAGCCCGCCGCAGGTATCGAGCACGCGCCGTCCGCGCACCCCGACCAGCCCGACCTTGCGCCGGGCATCCTCGAAGGGCGACACGCTCGCCGTCGGCAGCATCTTGATGCCGTCGATTTCGAACGTCGGCGGTCCCCACGGGGTCGGCACCAGTTTGATCAGTGAACCGAGATAGGCCGACGCCGGCGCAAAGTCCGCACCCGTCCAGAAGTAGACGGTGCGTTCCTTGAGGGCCCCCGGCCAGGGATAGGTGTGACCGCCGAGACCGAAGCCGTCGGCATCCAGCGCCACGGCATCGACGGTCAGTCCCAGGTCGAGCGAACAGTGGCAGCTGGCCGCACCGCTGTCGCGCGCCTGCAGCAGCTGCCTCAGGCTCGCGGCGGTCAGCAGCGGTGCGCGCGGCACTGCCGTCAGTGCGACTCCTGGGCGACCAGGAACTTCACCAGCTGCACCACCTGGTTGGCGCCACCGGCGGATTCGGTCGTGAGCCGGTATTTGCCGTTGACGACGATGGTCGGCGTCGAGTCGATCTGGCCGTGGATCAGGTAGGCATCGTCGGCCTTCATCTTCACCTCCACGCCGAAGGACTGGGCCACCGACAGGAACTTGTCCACCGGCACGCCCGTGAGCTTGTTATAGACCCTGGCGGCATCCTGGATGGTCGGCTGCGGGTTCTTCAGGCGATTGGTCTGCAGATCCACCACGCCGAGCTCGCCGGTTTTCCAGACGGCATCGAAAATGCCGTCGTTCGCCTTGTCGGCAATGCCGAGGTCCTGCGCCGTGACGTAGGCGCGCTGGAACATCGGCCAGTCCTCGCCCGGATTGAAGGAGGCGGGCACCATGGTGAACACTGCGTTGGGCGGCAGGCTCGCCTTGAGCTGCTTGATCACCGGCCGGAACTCGGAGCAGTGCGGACAGCCGTAGGAGAACACCTCGGTCACTTCGACCTTGCCGGGCGGCACGGAGGTGTGCAGGGCCGGCGTGATGAGGAAGTAGTTCTTGCCCTCGTTCCATTGGGAGTCGGCCGACGCCAGCAGCGGTGCGGCGGAGGCGGCCAGCGCGAACAGGGCGACCAGGGGTCGAGTCATCATGGGCATTCCTTCAGAGGTTTCGTGACTTGTTGCGGGTGCTGCGGGCGCGCGCGGGCATGGCGGCCGTCTCGAGGTTCGAGGCCCAGGGTTCCTCGTTCCAGAGCCGGAAGCCACCCCGGAACGCATTGGTGTTGTCGCCCGCGCGCGCCCCCGGCGGCAGTTTCTTGAGCTTCGCGACGTTGCCGCCGCCGAGCACGACATAGTCGACTTCGAAGGCCACGCGCAGCCGCTCGACCACGTCGAAGACCGCGGCCCGCCAGCGCTTCTTGCCCAGCCGCTCCAGGCCCGCGATGCCGACATATTCCTCGTAGGTGCGGTTCTTGCGATAGGGCAGGTGACCGAGCTCCATGGGCTCGAGCACCCCGCCCAGGATCATGGCCGATCCCAGGCCGGTTCCCAGTCCCAGGAACAGCATGCGGCCGCCCTCGTAACTGCCGATGGCCTGCATGGCCGCGTCGTTGACGATGCGCACGGGCACGCCGAAGCCCTTCGCGTAATTGAAATTCACCCAGCCCTTGCCCAGGTGCACGGGTTCGACCAGGGGTTGTCCGTGCCACACCACGCCCGGATAGCCCATCGCGATGGCATCGTACTTCCAGTCCGCGGTCATGGCGTGCACGCCCTTGACCATCTGTGCGGGAGTCAGGGCGGGGTTGGAATTCATGCGCCGCTCGGTGTCGCGGCCCGGCGTCATGCCCGACAGCAGCACCTTCACGTGGCTGCCGCCGATGTCGATGGCGAGGACCCGGCGGCCGCGGCGTTGAGTTTTCATGTACGCATTCGTCCTTGTGGTGCCCGGAGCCGGAATCGAACCGGCATGGAGTTGCCCCCGAGGGATTTTAAGTCCCTTGCGTCTACCAATTCCGCCATCCGGGCAGCGTTGCGGCAGGGCCGCGATTCTACAGAACTATGTCCGGCCGGTGGCCCCGGGAGGCTTCCCGGGGTGGCCATAAGCTACTGACTTTGCGAGACTACGCGATTATTTGGCGGTCCCAAGGGGCCCATGTCCGCATCGCTTCTCCGAGCCGAAAACCTGCACCTGTGGCGCGCCGAGCGCCATGTCCTCAAGGGGGTCGATCTTCGCGTGCGGGGCGGTGAACTGCTGCAGCTCACCGGCGCCAACGGCGCGGGCAAGACGACGCTGTTGCGCGCCCTGGCGGGCCTCAATCACCTCGAGGCGGGGCGCGTGTTCTGGAACGACCAGGACGTGCGCGAGGACCGCGCGGGGTTCCATGCCGCGCTCGTGTACCTGGGGCACGAGCCGCCGCTCAAGTCCGACCTCACGGGCATCGAGAACCTCAAGTACTGGACCGGGATGCGCCGGCCGCTGACGGACAGCGCCATCGCGGAGGCCCTGCACGCCACCGGCGCAGCAGGTTTCGGCACGCGTCCCGTGCGCACGCTGTCGGCCGGCCAGCGCCGCCGCGTGGCCCTCGCCGGACTGGTGCTGGCGGCGGTGCCGCTGTGGTTGCTCGATGAGCCCACGACCAATCTCGACACCGAGGGTCAGCAGCTCATCGAGAGGCTGGTGGCGACGCACCTGCAGGACGGAGGGCTTGCGATCGCGGCCGTCCACCACCGCCTGGCCATCGATCCTTCGCGGCTGCGCGAACTGAATCTCTTCGCGTGATGTCGGACCGCCTCACTCCGCCGCTCACGGCCGCGCGACTGGTGGTGTCGCGCGACCTGCTCCTGGCGTTCCGGCGCCCGGAGCAGCTGGTGCATCCGCTCGCGTTCTTCGTCATGGTGACGACGCTGTTTCCGCTGTCGGTGTCGCCGGAGCGCGCGCAGCTGCGCGCCATTGCGCCCGGGGTCCTGTGGGTGGCAGCACTATTGGCGGCACTGCTGGCACTGGATTTCCTGTTCCGTGACGACGCCCAGGACGGCACGCTGGAACAATATGCCCTGTCGGGCCAGTCCCTGACGTGGCTGCTGCTGGGGAAGACGGCCGCGCACTGGCTGCTGACCGGCCTGCCGCTGTCGCTGATGGCGCCGCTCATGGGCTACACCCTGGGCGTGCCGATGAGCGCCGGCGCCGGTATCATGGTCACCGTGGCGCTCGGCAGCCTGGCCCTGAGCTTCATCGGGTCGATCGGCGCGGCATTGACCCTGGGCGTGCGGCGCGGTGGCGTGCTGCTGTCGATCTTGATCTTGCCGCTGGCCGTCCCGATCCTGATATTCGGCAGTCGGGCCACCGAGCTCGCCATCCGCGGGGAGACGTACCTCGCCCCCATGGAACTGCTCGCAAGCGTCGTGGTTCTGTCATTCACCCTTGCACCGCTGGCCGCCGCTGCCGCCGTGCGCATCAGTCTGGAGTAGTTGCGTGACGTGGACGTGGTTTCACCGGCTCGGTTCGCCGCCGTACATCTACCGGCTGGCCGGCATTCTGACACCCTGGTTCGGGTGGCTCGCCGGCGTGCTGCTGGTGGGCGCTCTCTACGACGGACTGGTGATCGCCCCGCCGGACTACCAGCAGGGGGATGGCTTCCGCATCATGTACGTGCACGTGCCGACCGCCTGGCTGTCGCTGATGATCTACACCTGGATGGCGGTGGCCGCCGCGGTCGGCCTCATCTGGCGCATCAAGGTCGCCCATGCCGTGGCGGCCGCCTGCGCCCCGATCGGCGCCTCCTTCACGGCCGTGGCGCTGCTCACCGGGATGCTGTTCGGCAAGCCGATGTGGGGCACCTACTGGGTCTGGGACCCGCGACTGACCTCCGAGCTACTGCTGCTGTTCCTGTACCTGGGCTACATGGGGCTGCGGTCCTCATTTGATGACCTCCAGCGTGCAGATCGTGCCAGCGCCGTGCTGGCGATCGTGGGAGTCGTTAATGTACCCATCGTGCATTTTTCGGTCGTCTGGTGGAATTCCCTGCACCAGGGCTCGTCCCTGAGCCTGACGGGCAAGGACACGATCGCGACGCCGATGCTGATTCCGCTGCTGCTGAGCATGCTCGGCTTCACGCTGTACTTCGTGGCCGTGCTGCTGGTCAGGCTGCGGGGCGAGGTGTTGCGGCGGGAGCGCGCGGCAAGCTGGGTCGCTGAGGTGGTTGCAACGTGAGTCATTTCCTCTCCATGGGCGGCTACGCCCGCTTCCTGTGGCCCGCGTACGGAGTGACCGCGCTCGCCGTGGTGCTGAACATCATCTGGGCCCGCGGCCTGCTGCGGCGGGCCAAGAGCGAGGCACGCCGGCGGATCGCGATGCAGGGGGAGACGCGATGACTCCGCAACGTCGCAAGCGTCTGTACCTGGTGCTGGGCATCGTCGTGGGCGTCGGTGTGGCCGCGGCGCTCGCCCTCTCGGCCTTCCGCCAGAACGTGACCTTCTACTTCATCCCGACCCAGGTGGCCGCCGGCGCCGTGCACGGCGATCAGAGCTTCCGGCTCGGAGGCATGGTCAGCAAGGGCAGCGTGCAGCGGGCGCCGGGCAGCCTGCAGGTGCGCTTCGTGCTGACCGATTTCAAACACGACGTGCCGGTCACGTACACGGGTGTGCTGCCGGACCTGTTCCGGGAGGGGCAGGGCGTGATCGCCCATGGCCATCTCAATGACCGGGGCGTGTTCGTGGCGGATGAGGTGCTGGCCAAGCACGACGAGAAGTACATGCCGCCGAAGATCGCCGGAACCGCGCCGCCGGCCCCGACGGTGCAGGGAGGAAGCTGATGCTGCCGGAACTGGGTCATTTCGCGCTGGTGCTGGCGATGATGCTCGCCGCGCTGCAGGGATTTTTCGGAATCGCGGGACCTGCGCTCGGGCGCGAGCGCTGGATGGCCGCGACCACCTCGGCCGTGGCCGGCCAGTTCGTCATGGTCGCCACCGCGGTGGGCATCCTGGTGTATGCCTTCGTCAACTTCGATTTCTCGGTGCTCTACGTCGCCGAGAACTCCAACTCCGCGCTGCCGCTGATGTACCGCATCGCGGCCCTGTGGGGCGCGCACGAGGGCTCGCTGCTGCTGTGGATCTTCCTGCTGGCGGTGTGGACGCTCGCCGTGGCCATCGTCATCCGGCGGCTGCCGGAGCCGTTCGCGGCGCGGGTGCTCGGCGTGCTCGGCGTGCTGAGCTTCGGCTTTCTGCTGTTCACGCTTGCGACCTCGGATCCCTTCAAGCGCCTGATTCCCGCCGCCGCCGACGGCCGGGACCTGAACCCGCTGCTGCAGGATCCGGGACTCGCCATGCATCCGCCGGTGCTGTACACCGGGTATGTCGGCCTCGCCGTGGCCTTCGCCTTCGCCTGCGCGGCCATGCTCGAGGGCCGCATGGACCCGCTGTGGGCGCGCTGGACGCGTCCCTGGACGACGGCCGCCTGGGCCTTTCTCACCTGCGGCATCACCCTGGGCAGCTGGTGGTCCTACTACACCCTCGGCTGGGGCGGCTATTGGGAATGGGATCCGGTCGAGAACGCCTCCTTCATGCCCTGGCTGGTGGCCACGGCCCTGATCCATTCGCTGGCGGTTACCGAAAAGCGCGGCCTGTTCAAGAGCTGGACGCTGCTGCTGGCGATCCTCGGGTTCTCGCTCAGTCTCCTGGGGACCTTCCTGGTCCGTTCCGGGGTGCTGGTCTCGGTGCATTCGTTTGCCGCCGATCCGACCCGCGGACGGTTCATCCTCGGGTTCCTCGGCCTGGTGATCGGCGGGGCGCTGACGCTGTATGCCTGGCGGGCACCGCTGCTGAAGTCGAACGCGGGATTCGACCTGCTGTCGCGCGAGAGCTTCCTGCTGTTCAACAACATCCTGCTGGTGGTGGCCGCCGCGACGGTGCTCGGCGGCACGCTCGCGCCGCTGATCGGCGATACCATGGGCCAGACCTCGCTGTCGGTGGGGGCGCCGTACTTCCGGCCCACCTTCCTGCTGGCGATCGTGCCGCTGCTGCTGCTGCTCTCGCTCGGCATCCATGCCAACTGGAAGCGCGGCCGGCTCGAGGCGGCCGCGAAACCGCTGCTGGTGACCCTGGTGGTGGCCGTGGTCCTCGGTGCCGCGGCGGTCTTCGGCTTCTTCGGTGGACATCATGCGCTGGCCATCACCGGTTTCGGCATCGGCGGCTGGATCATCCTGTCCTCGCTCGTGGACCCGATCGATCGGGCGCGGCGTCACATCAGCCTCTCGCGCGCGGTGCTGGGCATGACGGTGGCGCATATCGGTCTGGGCGTGGCCGTGATCGCCCTGACGGGCGTGGAGTCCTATACCAGCGAGCGGGACATCGCCCTGGCGCCCGGGGGCAGCGCGGAGGTGGGCGGCTACGACTTCAAGCTCCTCGGCACCCGCGCCCTGGAAGGTCCCAACTACAGTGCCACGCAGGCCACGGTCGTGGTCAGCCGCGAGGGGCGCGTGATCACCACGCTGTATCCCCAGGTGCGCGACTTCTGGGTGCAGCAGCAGTCGCGCAAGGTCGCCGGCATCTACAACCTGCATGGCACGGACCTCTTCATCGCCCTGGGGGATGACCTGGGCGCGGGACGCTGGAGCCTGCGGGCGCAGATCCGGCCCCTGATCACACTGCTGTGGCTCGGACCGCTGTTCATGGCGCTGGGCGGCGCACTGGCGCTGTCGGACCGGCGCTACCGGCTGGCCCGCGCCGATGCACGCGCGCCGGTGCCCGGCACGGCGCACGGAGAGGCGCATTGAAGCCGCGATTCCTGATTCCGCTGGGTGTCTTCGCCGCGCTGGTGGTGGTGCTGATCGTGGGCCTGAAGGATTCACGGACCGTGGGCGTGCTGCAGTCACCGCTGGTGGGCCACCGGATCCCCGACTGGTCGCTGCCGCTGCTCAACGATCCGAACCGCTCCCTGAGCGCGCAGCAGCTGCGCGGCCAGTGGTACGTGCTCAACTTCTGGGGTACCTGGTGCTATGCCTGCCGCGCGGAACATCCGGTGCTGCTCGCGGCACAGCGCGACGCGCGCGTGCAGATCATCGGCGTCGACTGGAAGGATGAGAACTCCGATGCACTCTCCTGGCTGGCGCAGCTCGGCAATCCCTATGCGCAGGTGGTGACCGACAAGGCCGGCGACACCGCCATCAATCTCGGCGTCGCCGCGGCCCCGGAGTCCTTCCTGGTGAACCCCGAAGGGGTGATCGTCTACAAGGAACCGGGCGTGATCACCGCGCAGTCCTGGAAGCGGGAGTTCCTGGCGCGCCTGCCGCCGCAGTCCACCGTGCCGGCCGCGGCCGGGAGCGGCTCATGAGAGCCGTCGCTGCCGCCGCCGGCCTGGTGCTGACGTTGCTGCTGGTGGCCGCGGTTCATCCGGCCTGGGCGGTGGATGCGGCGACGCTGTCGGATCCTGTCCTACAGGCCCGCTACGAGGGGCTGATCCACGAACTGCGGTGCGTGCAGTGCGAGAACAATTCGCTCGCCGACTCGGACGCCCCGATCGCGGCGGACGTGCGCCGCCAGATCCGGGGAATGCTGGCCGCCGGCAAGTCGGATCGGCAGATCAAGGACTACCTGGTGTCCCGCTACAGCGAGTTCATCCTGTTCCGGCCGGAGTACTCCTGGCGCAATGCCTGGCTGTGGGGTCTGCCGCTGGTGCTGCTGCTGATCGGCGCCATCGTCGCGGTGCGCATCGTGCGCCAGCGGGCGGCGCTGGTGAACGAAGATGACGCGGATGTGGATGCGCTGAATTCATGATCACCTTCATTGTCATCGCCGCCGCGATGGTGCTTGCGGCCACCGCCGTGATCGCCGTGCCGCTGCTGTCCCGCAGGCGCGCCGCACCGCAGACACCCTGGACGGCCATGGCCGTGCTCGCCGTGCTGCTGCTGGGCACCGGCGCGCTCTACGGCACGTTCAGCAACTGGAACTGGTCGCATCCGCCGGCTGAGGCGGCCGACGGTTCGCCGCAGTCCATGGTGGCCACCCTGGCAAGGCGCCTGGCGCGCAACCCCGATGACCTCAACGGCTGGCTGCTGTTGGGCCGCTCCTACAGCGTGCTGCAGGAAACGCCGCTCGCGGTGCGCGCCTACGAACGCGCCAATGAGCTCGCCAAGGGCGAGAACGTGGATGCGCTGCTGGGGCTCGCCGAGGCGCTGATCTCGCAGGACGATACCCAGCTCGCGGGACGCGCCGGCCGGCTGGTGGAAAAGGCGCTGACGCTGGCGCCCGCATCCCCCAAGGCGCTGTTCTACGGCGCTGCCGCCGCCATCCAGCGCAAGGACCTGCCGCTGGCGCGCCAGCGCTTCGTCGCCTTGCTGGCCGAGAACCCGCCCGACAACGTGCGGCCCATCATCCAGCAGCAGATCAACGCCATCGACCAGGCCTTGGGGAAAGCCGCCCCGGCCGCGGCCGCAGAGACGACCCCGGCGGCGCAGGCGGCCGGCAGCGGCGAAACGGCCCGTGTCCGCGTCCATATTACGGTTGCGCCCAAGTTCAAGCTTGGGGACAAGGAGCATGCGCCCCTGTTCGTGTTCGTGCGCGACCCGCGCGCGGGGGGGCCGCCGCTTGCGGTGAAACGGCTCGAAGCGCATTTTCCGCAGACGGTGGAACTGTCGTCGGCGGATGCCATGCTCGCAGGTCACGGCATGCAGGTCGGACAGGACGTGGAGATCGTCGCGCGTCTCTCCGGGTCGGGGGGTCCCATCGCGCGCAGCGGTGATCCGTTCGGAGCGGTGGCGTACCATGTCAATGCGACCGGCGCCGTCGATGTCGTCATCAATCGAGTGACGCCGTGAAATCGCGCGTCTTAACCTGGATTAATCATTACGGGTTACGGCAAGTTCATTCTTCGGGAAGTGATGCGCGGGTGCGGAGGATGACGCGATTCCGGGGTGAATGATTTTTTTGAACCTGCGCAGTTTCCAAGTGCCTCAAAAACATGGGACGCAGTGAGTCGACGATCGTCTTACAAGGGAAAAAAGGCCGTTTGTAAGACACCGCGGCATGCGTCTTGCTTCAGTCCTCGCTTAGGGACTTCCATGATGTGAGAGCTAAGGAGATCCGGAAATGGCACAAGCACGAGGTGCAGAAGGTCGAACCTCCAACCGCGGGTTCGCGTCGATGAATCAGGAACGGCAGCGTCAGATAGCCAGCATGGGTGGCAAGGCGGTCCCGGATTCCAAGCGCAGTTTTTCGCAGAACCGTGACCTCGCCGCGCAGGCGGGCCGCAAAGGCGGACAGAGCGTCCCGGGTGAGAAGCGCAGTTTCTCGCAGAACCGCGAACTCGCGGCGCAGGCGGGCCGTAAGGGCGGACAGAGCGTGCCGGACGAGAAGCGCAGCTTCTCGCAGAATCCGGGACTGGCGGCCGAAGCCGGACGCAAGGGCGGCCAGGCCAGCCACAGCAGCCTGCCGCACGACACCGAGGGCAGCCACGAGGCCCATCAGGGCGACATGGGCAGCCTGAATCGCCGTCCCGGCTCGGTCAGTTAACCTTTGGATTATTGCGGCGGCGCGTGAAAACTTTACGCGCCGGATGCAGAACTTGCACTCGGACCGGGGTCACCCGGTCCGGGAGGTCTGCTGGCAGACCTCCGAAACGATGCGGCTGATTTCCTCGGGATCGATAGGCTTGACCAGGTGGCGGTCGAAGCCCGCGGTGCGGGCACGGCGCTTGTCATCCTCCTGACCCCACCCCGTCTGCGCACACAGCAGTGTCGATTGGGCCCAGGGGCGCATCCTGAGGCGGCGGGCCGTCTCGTAGCCGTCGATGCCCGGCATGCCGATGTCCAGCAGCACCACATGGGGCTGGAACTCCTCGGCGATCTCCAGCGCCTCCAGGCCATCGGCCGCGGTGCGCACTTCGTGACCTTCCATGTCGAGCATCAGCGCCAGCCCCTGCGCGCCATCGCGGTTGTCATCCACGATCAGCACGCGGGCTTTCATGCGCCCCGCATTGGCCACCACGGGCTCTGCGACCAGGGGCACCGCGCGCAGCGGCGGCACGTTCAGCATGTTCAGCCTCACGACGAAGCTGCTGCCCTGTCCCGGACCCGCACTGTGGGCGCCGATCCGTCCGCCATGCAGTTCGACCAGGCGTTTCGCGAGCGTCATGCCGACGCCAAGTCCGCCCTGGCTGCTGCGGCTGCAGTGACCGTTGCGGGTGAACATGTCGAACACCTGCGGCAGGATGTCCTCGGAAATCCCGACCCCCTCATCGCTGATGGTCACGACCAGCTGCTGCTGTTCGCGCGCGGCGTGGATGTTGATGTCGCTGCCCGGATCGCTGAACTTGGAACTGTTGTTGATGATGCTGGCGAATACCTGCACGATGCGGCGGCTGTCGACGTACAGCCACACGGGGTCCGAGGGCAGATCCAGTTTCAGATGCTGCTGACGGCTTTCGAGCATCGCGCGATTGGACTCGATGGCCCGCTGGATGAGCACCCGCAGGTTCACCCGTTCGCGAACGAGTTCCAGGCGCTCCTGCGCGATGTGCGCCACGTCCGCCAGGTCGTCGATCAGCCGCACCAGCTGCGCGAGCTGGCGTTCGAGCATGCCGCGCGCGGCGCTGGCGGTGGCCTGGTCGGTATCGGCGATGCGCAGCACGTGGATGGCGCTGCTCATCGCGGCGAGCGGATTGCGCATCTCATGGGCGAGGGTGGCGAAGAACTCCTTACGGTCGCGCTCACGCTCACGCAGCAGCATTTCCAGCTGATCGCGTTCGGCCAGCACGGTGCGCAGGCGGGCCTGCAGTTCGCGGTCGGGGGTCGGGGAATCCTTCGGCGTCATACGTTGCCGTGCTCCGCAGTGAACCGGATAACGACAGCAAGATTCAGGCCGCGCGCGGGAACTTGACCACGAAGCTCGTGCCGCGACCGTCCCGGCCGGGTCGGGCCTTGACGGTGGCGCCGTGGACGGTCGCGATTTCACGCACGATGGCAAGTCCCAGGCCGCAGCCCTCGGCGTCCTCGGTCGCGCCCCGATGGAAGCGCTCGAAAATGCGCTCGCGTTCGGACTCGGCCACTCCCGGGCCATCGTCGGTCACGGACAGTTCCGGAAAGGCGCTGCCCGAGACGGTCACCGTGACGCTCGCTCCCTGCGGACAGTAGCGCAGCGCATTGTCGATGAGGTTGTTGAGCAGTTCCTCGAGCAGGCCGGCATGACCCTGGATGTAGACCGGATGCTCGGGTGCGACGAAGCCGAAGTCGATGCTGCGGGCGAGCGCCGGGCCGATCCAGTTCTCGCCGGCCGTGCGCGCCAGTGCCGTCAGGTCCAGCCGCGAGAGCGTGCGGGTGACGGCCGCCTCCGGCCCGGAGCGGGCGAGGGCCAGCAGCTGCTGGGTGACCCGCGCGGCGCGCACGATCGAGGTCTGGAGGCTGCGCAGGGCCTGGTCGCGCGATTCGGCATCGCTGCTGCGCTGGGCGCGTTCGGCATGCAGCGACACGGCGGCGAGCGGTGTGCGCAGCTGGTGCGCGGCGTCGGCGACGAAGCGCCGCTGGGCGGTGATGGTCTGGTCGAGCCGCCCCAGCAGGTCGTTGATGCGGCTGACGAGGATGCGTGCTTCCCAGGGCAGCCCTTCCTCGGACACGGGCGTGAGCAGGTCATGGCCGCGGGCCTCGATGGCCGCCGACAGCAGGGTCAGGGGCCGCAGGCCCCGATCGACCGCGAAGCGCACGAACAGCAGCGCGCCCAGCAACAGTCCCAGCTGCGGCAGTGCCATCTCCAATAGGATTTCCGACAGCAGCGTCGCCCGCTTGTTGACCGTCTCGCCGACCACCAGGTGCACGATATCCGTGGAGCCGGGCAGCCGCACCTCGGTGGCGACGATGCGCATCGGCATGCCATCGATGGTCATCGAGGTCAGCAGCGGTTTGCCGCCGCGCCCCGGCGCGACATCGGGCAGGGCGCCGTCATTGGCGAGCACCCGGCCCTGCGCCGTGCTGACGCGGTAGTAGGTCTGGTCGTAGTCGTCGAACTTGAAGATGGCCAGCGCCACGCGCGGCAGCACCACGCTCGCGCGACCGTTCTCCACGCTCAGCGCCTGGGCAAGCGAGCCGGCGTCGTCGATCAGCCAGCGATCGTAGGCGAGGTTGGCGAAATGCGCGGACAGCGCGTAGCAGTAGATACCGTCCAGAACCAGCAGCAGCAGTGCAACGGCCAGGACGCGCAGCGTCAGGCCGGACCGCAGCGAACGTTCAGGCATCGGTTTCCTGTTCCGCCTTCGCCTCCAGCAGGTATCCGAAGCCCCGGATGGTCTGGACCTTGAGGTCGAAGGGCTCGAGCCGCCGCCGCAGGCGGTGGATGGCCACCTCGATGGCGGTATCCGACAGCGCCTCGCCCGAGGGCGCCAGGCTGCTGGCGATCTGGTCCTTCTTCACCACCCGCCCGGCGCGCTGCGCCAGCAGCTCCAGCAGCGTGAACTCGCGCGCCGTCAGGTCCACGGGCGTGCCGGAGAGCATGATCCGCGGCTGCCCCATGGTCAGCTCCAGCGGCCCGATCCTGATCGACTGGGCGCGATCGGCCCGATGGCGGCGCACCAGGGCCCGGGCCCGGGCCTCGAGTTCCGCCATGACGAAGGGCTTGACCAGGTAATCGTCGGCGCCGGCGTCGAGGCCGGTCACCCGGTTATCGACCGCATCGAGCGCCGTGAGCACCAGGATCGGCAGGCCCCGCTGGTGGCGCCGCAGGGTGCGGATCAGGGTCAGGCCGTCCATGTCGGGCAGGCCGATGTCCACTATCGCCAAGTCAAAGTCGTTGAGCAGCAGTACTTCCTGCGCTTCGCGGCCGCGGCCGCTGGCTTCCACGTGGTAGCCCTTCTGTCGCAGCAGGTTGACCAGCGCTCCGCGCAGCTCGGCGTCGTCTTCAACGATGTAGGTACGCATCCGCCGATTATGCGCAAATTTTCGGCCGCTGGCGCGTCCCGTCGGTCGTGAAGGCTTGGCGAAAGGTCCGGTCAGTTGGACTCTTGTGCAATGCGCGCAAGGCAGCTGCGGGCCCGCTTTTCGGCCTCCGGCCAGGTGAGGGTCGCATCCAGGTCCGCCAGGTACCGCGCATCCACCACCGGGCTCGGCAGGAGGTTGCGTGCACAGCCGTCCGTATCATCCCCGCCGGCCAGTGCAATGGCCACGGCGAGCGCCGAGAGGGCATCCAGGCCCGCGGACCGGATGCGCTGCGGGCGATGGTGATGGGCGACGGCCTCGACCACCGCGTACGGCAGTCCCCACAGCGCCAGCAGGTAGGCGCCGATTTCCGCATGCGAGGCGCCGAGGATTTCGTACTCGGCCTGCGGCAACGAGGTCCCCGCCGCCAGCGCCAGTTCGATGGCCTGCTCGAGTTCGCGCGGACACTCCTGGATCAGTACCCAGTAGCCGAGGTCGTGCAGCAGCGCCGCGAGCACCGTGTCGTCGGCGCAGCGCGTGCCGGCGGTCAGAGCCTGGGCGACCGCGGCGGTGCGCTGGGCGTGCATCTGCAGGTCCTCGAGATCCACCGCCGCGTGACGCATGCGGCCGGGCCAGCGCGAGAACACTTCGGCGCACATGACGAGGTTGCGCACCGTCTGGAACCCCAGGTACTGCACGGCCTGTTCGACGTTGCTGATGCGCCGAGCGCGACGGAAGAACGCGGAGTTGGCGAGCTGCAGGACCTTCACCGTCAGTGCCGTATCGGCGCTGACGATCCCGGCGACATCGCGTGCCGTCGAGTCGGGTCGCGCCATCGCCACCTGCAGTTGCGCGAACACCTGCGGCCGCGCCGGCAACTGGCGCAGCCGCCCGACGATGGCCTGCACGCCGGGCTGGGTGAGTTCCTCGCGCAGCTGCAGGCTGCGCATCACGGCATCCTCGAGCTGCTCGGGCCGGCACGGCTTGCTCAGGTACTGGTGCGCCAGCGGCAGCAGCTTGAGTTTCTGCTCCATCTCCGACACGCCCGAAAGCGCGATGCGGATGGTCGCGGGCCAGCGCTCGCTGATGGCGTGCAGCAGCTGCGCGCCATCCATCCCCGGCATGCTGATGTCGCTGACGATCACATCGTGCGGAGTGGCTTCGAAATGCGACAGTGCATCTGCGCCACTGTCGACGAAGGTCATGTGCCACTTGCCGACGAGCGGCTGCAGGCGGCGGCGCAGGTTCTCCAGTACCTGGGGTTCGTCATCGACGAACAGCACATTGCGGATCGCCGGTCTGAAATTCGCGCGCCTGTCCATGAGGCGTGCATTTGAGCGTACGCGGCGCGTGATGCGTTGGCACGACCTCACACTATTCGGGGTTGAAAACGGCGGCCCGCTCAGCTCTCGAACCGGGTCACGGACTTAACGCGAGGCCCGCGGCCGCGCCGTGGGCGGACGGAACTTTTTGTCGCCCGTTCGCGTCGGTTCCCCGGTAATATGTCAGCCCATAAAGCGGCCCCCGGCCCTCCAAGGTTTCGATCCGTTCATGTATCAGCGCCATTGGCTGCCCGCGCCAGCGCGGGGCGTTTTTTTCCCGTCTCTCACAGCGCTCGCGGTGTGCGGCTGTGCCGTGGGCCCTGACTTCCACACGCCGGCACCGCCGCCGGCGGATCATTACCTGGCGCAAGCGCTGGGCCCTACCGCGGGCCGCGGCGGCGATGCGCTGGGGCAGGCCCAGACCTTCAGCGCCGGGCAGGACATTCCGGCGCAGTGGTGGGCGCTGTTCCACAGCGAGCCGCTGGACGCACTGATGCGCACGGCGCTGCATGACAGTCCCACCATCGAGGCGGCTGCGGCCGCGCTGCGGGCGGCGCAGGAGGGCTACGTGGCACAGCGCGGGGCGCTCTTCCCCAAGGCCGACGCGCAGTTCCAGGCGCAGCGCGAAGCCGCGCCCGGTGCGGCCTATGGGCTGCCGGAACTCGGCACCAGTACCTTCACGCTGTTCGATGCCGGCGTGAATGTCAGCTACACCTTCGATGTGTTCGGCGCCACTCGTCGTGCGCTCGAGGCGGCCGCCGCCCAGGCGGAGTACGAGCACTGGGAACTCGAAGGGGCGCAGCTGTCCCTGGCCGGCAACATCGTGACGACCGCGATCACGGCCGCCTCGCTCAACGACCAGATCGCCGCCACCGATGACATCCTGGCCACCGAACGTGACCAGCTGCGGATCGTGACCCGTCAGCGCGATGCCGGCGCCGCGGCCCAGGCCGACGTGCTCACCCAGCAGGCGCAGGTCTCGCAACTGGAGGCGACGCTCCCGGGCCTGCAGAAGTCGCTGGCCCAGGCCGGACACCGGCTGGCCGTCCTGAGCGGCCAGACGCCCGACCACGCGCGCACCGCCGGACTCACCTTGTCCGCCTTCACGCTGCCCACGCAGCTGCCGCTGTCGCTGCCCGCCAAGCTGGTGCGCCAGCGCCCCGACGTGCGCGCCGCGGAGTCGCAGCTGCACCAGGCGAGCGCCCAGGCGGGGGTTGCGACCGCCAACATGTATCCGCAGCTGACGCTTTCCGGATCCGTGGCCTCGGAAACGACGGTCATCACCGACCTGTTCGGCCCCGGCACGGCCGCGTGGAACATCGGCGGCACGCTGCTGCAGCCGCTGTTTCATGGCGGCGAGCTGCGCGCCAAGCGGCGCCAGGCCTTCGCCGAGCTCGATCAGGCGACGGCCCAGTACCGCGGCACGGTGCTCTCGGCACTGCAGGACGTCGCCGATACCCTGCGGGCACTCGAGGCCGACGCCCGGGCGCTGCAGGCGGACGTGCAGGCCGAGACGGCCGCGCGCGATTCGCTGGCGATCACCCGCCGCCAGTTCCAGGCCGGCGGCACCTCGTACGTCAACCTGCTCATCGCCCAGCGTCAGTTCGCGCAGGCGCGCCTGACGCGCATCCAGGGCCAGATGGCGCGCCTGAGCGACACGGCGGCGCTGCTGCAGTCCCTCGGCGGCGGCTGGTGGAACCGCACACAGGACGGGAGCCCGTAGTGGAGACCTCACAGCATCCGATTCCCCGGCACGATGCGGCGACGCTGCGTCGGCTGTTCACCCGCCGCCTGATCATCGTGGTCGTGACGGTGCTGATCCTGGCGGGCGGCATCGTCGGCTTCAATGTCTTCAAGGCCCACATGATCGCGCAGGTGCTGGCGCAGAATGCCTCGCCGAAGCAGACCATCGCCACGGCCACGGTCCGGTACGACGACTGGCAGCCGCAGATCGATGCGGTGGGCACGCTGCGCGCGGTGCGCGGCGTGGATGTCACCACCGAAGTCGCGGGCCTGGTGCGCACCGTCGATTTCAAGTCCGGGCAGGACATCGAGGGTGGCGCGCTGCTGGTGCAGCTGAACGCCGATTCGGACATCGCCCAGCAGCAGGCCCTCGCGGCCGCCGCGGACCTCGCCGCGGTGGTCCTCAAGCGCGACCAGGTGCAGTTCGATGCGCAGGCCATCTCCCAGGCGCAGCTCGACAGCGATGCCGCGGACCTCAAGAACAAGCGTGCCCAGGTGGCCGCGCAGGCGGCGCTGGTGGCGAAGAAGACGCTGCGCGCGCCCTTTGCCGGGGCGCTCGGCATCACCACGCTCAACCCGGGGCAGTACCTGAATCCCGGGGACAAGGTGGTGACGCTGCAGCAGCTGGATCCCATCCTGGTGGACTTCCGTCTGCCGCAGCAGGCACTGTCGCGCCTGTCGGTCGGGCAGGTCGTGAAGCTCACCGCCGATACCTGGCCCGGGGTCACCTTCGCAGGGCATGTCACGGCCGTGAATCCGCTCATCGACACGGCGACCCGCAATGTCCAGGTGGAAGCCGCGGTCGACAACCACGCGCGGCAGCTGTTCCCGGGCATGTTCGGTCATCTCACGGTGGATGCCGGCAAGCTCGTGCGCGCGCTGACGCTGCCGCAGTCCGCCGTGACCTACAACCCCTATGGCGCGACCGTGTTCCTGGTGATACCGGACGGCAAGGGCGGGCAGACGGTCAAGCAGAACTTCGTCACCCTGGGGGAGACCCGGGGGGATCAGGTCCAGGCTCTGGCGGGGGTCAAGGAAGGCGACGTCGTGGTGACGGCGGGGCAGCTGAAGATCAAGAACGGCACGCCGATCGCGATCGACAACTCGGTACGTCCCAGCGATGACGCCAACCCCACGCCGCAGGAACACTAGGGCGCCCGGATGAAGCTCACGGACCTGTTCATCCGGCGGCCGGTGCTCTCGGTCGTCATCAGCCTCTTCATCCTGGTGCTCGGCGTCCGCGCCATCTTCAGCCTGTCGATCACGCAGTACCCGCAGACCGAGTCGGCGAACATCATCATCAGCACCACCTACTATGGTGCGGATGCGGCCACCGTCGCGGGCTTCATCACCCAGCCGCTCGAAGCCGCGATCGCGCAGGCGCAGGGCATCGAGTACCTGGCCTCCTCCAGCACCACGGGTTCCTCGACCATCACCGCGACGCTGCGCCTGAACTACGATTCCAACCGGGCGCTCACCGAAATCAGCGCCAAGGTCAATTCGGTGCGCAACCAGCTGCCGCCCCAGGCCCAGCAGCCGGTCGTCAGCATCGATGTCGGCGACACCACCGCCGCGATGTACATCGGCTTCTTCACCGACACGCTGCCGCCCAATGGCGTGACCGACTACCTGATCCGGGTGGTGCAGCCCAAGCTCGATGCCATCCCCGGCGTGCAGTCGGCGGAAGTGCAGGGCGCCCGGGTGTATGCGCTGCGCGCCTGGCTCGATCCCGACCGCATGGCCGCGCGCAACGTGACGGCGAGCGATGTATACACGGCGCTGGGCGCCAACAACTATCTGACGGCGGTGGGCAGCACCAAGGGCCAGATGGTTTCCGTGGACCTCACGGCCGACACGGACCTGCACACCCTGGACGGATTCCGGCAGCTGATCGTGCGCCAGCAGAACAATACGGTGGTGCGACTGTCCGACGTGGCGACGGTGGAACTGGGCTCGGAGGACTACGACTCGGGAGTGACCTGGAACGGCTCGCACTCGGTGTTCATCGCCATCCAGCCGGCGCCGAAGGCGAACGTCATGCAGGTGACCGAGGCGGTGCGCGCGGCCCTGCCGGCGATCCAGCAGCAGATGCCCGGCGGGATGCGGGCCGAAGTCGTCTACGACACGACGGTGTTCGTCCGCAGTTCCATCCGCGAAGTGATCAAGACCCTGGTCGAGGCGCTGCTGATCGTCACCGTGGTGATCTTCCTGTTCCTGGGCACGGTGCGGGCCACGGCCGTACCCATGGTCGCGATGCCGCTGTCGCTGATCGGCACCTTCTTCGTGATGCTCGCGCTGGGGTATTCGATCAACCTGCTGACCCTGCTGGCGCTGGTGCTGGCCATCGGCCTCGTGGTCGATGACGCCATCATCGTGGTGGAGAACTTCGACCGGCACCTGAAGAAGGGCGAGTCGCCGCTGGATTCGGCGCTGCTCGCCGCGCGCGAACTGGGTGGCCCGATCCTCGCCATGACCGCGGTGCTGATCGCCGCCTATCTGCCCATCGGCTTCCAGGGCGGCCTCACCGGCGCGCTGTTCACGCAGTTCGCGTTCTCGCTCGCCGCGGCGGTGAGCGTTTCGGCCCTGATCGCGCTCACCCTCTCGCCCATGCTGTGCTCGAAGCTCTTCAGCGCCAACCGCGAGGAGGGCCGGTTCGCCCGGCAGCTGGACCGCAACTTCGAGCGGGTCCGCGGGTTCTACCGCCGGCTGCTCGCCGAGTGGCTCGCAACCTGGCAGGTGCTGGTGGTGCTCGGCGCCTGCGTGCTGTGCCTGACGATCTACCTGTTCGCGACGGCGGATTCGGAGCTGGCACCGACCGAGGACCAGGGCGTGGTCGTGGCGCAGATCAAGGGCGCCCCCGATGCCACGTTCCAGCAGATGGAGCTGTACGGCAAGCAGATGTACGAGGCCGCGGCCACCCTCCCCGAATACCTGGGCGTGTTCCAGAACATGGGGCAGGGGACGGTGAACACCGGCTTCGGCGGCGTGCTGTTCAAGCCCTGGGGAGACCGCTCGCGCACCGCCAACGAGCTGCAGAACGTCCTGCAGCAGCGCTGGAGCAGGATCGCCGGCGCGCAGGTCGCCGCCTTCCAGCTGCCGGCGCTGCCCGGTTCGCAGAGCCTGCCCATCCAGTTCGTGATCACGACCACCGAGCCGCTGCAGAACCTGTACGAGGTGACGCAGAACCTGCTGTCGCGCGCCCGGGCGAGCGGCATGTTCTTCTTCATCGACTCGGATCTGAAGATCGACAAGCCGCAGGCGACATTGGGCCTGGATCGGGAACTGGTGGGCAACATGGGCCTCACCCAGCAGGACGTGGGGGCGAGCCTCGGCGCTGCGCTCGGCGGCGGCTACGTCAACTACTTTTCGATATCGGGCCGCTCCTACAAGGTGATCCCGCAGGTGCTGCAGAAGGACCGCCTCAACCCCTCGCAGGTACTCGATTACTACGTGCACGCCGGCGATGGCTCGCTGATCAAGGCGGCGACCGTCGCGCACATCGAGACCAGCACCGTTCCGGAGTCCATCAACCACTTCCAGCAGCTCAATGCCGCGACGATTTCGGCCACCGCCGGGGTTTCGCAGGGCGCGGCGCTGAAGTACCTGCGCGACACGCTGCGGGAGATCGCCCCCGAAGGCTACACGGCCGACTATTCCGGCCAGTCGCGCCAGTTCATGCTCGGCTCCGGCAGCTTCATGGTCACGCTGTTCTTCGCGCTGATCATCGTGTACCTGGCGCTGGCCGCCCAGTTCGAGAGCTTCCGCGATCCGACCGTGATCCTGGTGTCGGTGCCGATGGCGCTGTTCGGTGCCATGCTGTTCATCAACGCCGGCGCCTCGACGCTGAACATCTACACGCAGGTGGGCCTGGTGACGCTGCTGGGCCTGATCAGCAAGCACGGCATCCTGATCGTGCAGTTCGCCAACGAGCTGCAGCGTGGGGGACTTGCGAAAATGGATGCCATCGTCGAGGCGGCCGCGGTGCGGTTGCGGCCCATCCTCATGACCACCGCCGCCATGGTGCTGGGCGTGGTGCCGCTGGTCATCGCCTCCGGTGCCGGCGCCGCCGGACGGCGCTCGATGGGCATCGTGCTGTTCACGGGACTGTCCATCGGCACCCTGTTCACGCTGCTGGTGGTGCCGGCGATGTATATTCTGCTGGGGGCGGATCATGGCCATGAGCGCCAGGCCCCATCTCCAACCTGATTAACTCTTGTTAATCAGGATCTTGGAAGATATTGCTAAACTCTTCGTCATCGTAACGGAACCTTGCGGCGGGCGGTCGGCCCAAAGTCCCGAGGGCCACGCCGGACGCCGCTCTTGAGATCCCGCGGCGGCTCCCCATACCGACGTAGCAGGCCTGCGCAACGGCGCGGGCCGCGGAGAGGAAAAAATGTTCAAGCGTGTTTGCGTATCACTGCTCGCGTCCCTGGCGCTCGGCGGCGCCGGCCTCGCATTGGCCGAGGCCGAAGCCACGCCCCACCAGATCTACGAAGCCGCGCAGTCGGGGCACCTGGCCCAGGCGCAGCAGATGATCGATCAGGTGCTGCGCGATCATCCGCAGAATGCCAAGGCGCACTTCATCGCCTCCGAACTCGACGCGCGCATCGGGGATCTGCCGGCCGCGCGCCAGCAGCTGGCGACGGCCAAGCAGCTGGATCCGACTCTGGGTTTCACCAGCAGCCAGTCCCTGAGCGCCCTGGAGCGCGAGCTGGCGGGCATCCGGGCGCGGGTTCCCGGCACGGTCGTGCCGGCATTCGCACCGCCCGTGCGCCACTCCTCGGTTCCCTGGGGACTGATCATCGTCGTGGTCCTGGGCGCGCTCGTGCTGTGGAGTTTCTTCCGCAGCCGCGCGCAGCGCGCCTATCCGCAAAGCTACGGTCCGGGCGGGCTGCCACCCGGCAATCCGGGCATGCAGCCCGGCTACGGGCCCGGATATCCGCCGTATGCGCCCCCGGGCGGTTCTGGCCTCATGGGCAATCTCGCCAGCGGCCTTGCCATCGGCGCGGGCGTCGCGGCCGGTGAGGAACTGGTCCGCCACGTGATCGACGGCAACGGCAACATCGTGCCCACGGCCTCCGCCGGCGAGCTTGCGGAGGTGCCGCAGAACCAGGACATGGGCGGCAACGACTTCGGCACGCAGGGCGGGGATTCCTGGGGCAACGACAGCGGCGGCGGGGATGCCGGCGGTGACTGGGGTGGCGGCGACGGCGGCGGTGGCGGCGACTGGACTTAGTTCCGGAATTTTTCGCCCGGGCCGATTAGACTATCGGTATGTCGTTGCTCAAAGTGATCGTCCTTGCCATCGTGCAGGGCCTGGCCGAGCTGTTGCCCGTGTCAAGCTCTGCACACGTCGTCGTCGCCGAAAAGCTCATGGGGCTGGATCCCTCGGCGCCGGCCCTGACGCTGCTGCTGGTGATGCTGCACACCGGCACCATGTTCGCGGTCATCGTCTACTTCTGGCGCCGCTGGCGCGCGACCTATTTCGCGAGCATGGCGCAGTTCAGGCGCATCGCGGTACAGGTGATCCTGGCGACCGCCCTGACGGGCATCATCGGCGAAGCCCTGAAGGTGCTGATCGAAAAGACGGTGCTGCGCGGGGTCCCCGATGCGCAGATCGAGGATCTGTTCAGCCACCTGGAGTGGGTCGCGCCGGCCCTTGCGGTCGCAGGCGTGCTGATCCTGGTGGCGGGCCTGCGCGAACGACGCGCCGCGCGGGGCGGATCGGAACTCACCACGGGTCAGGCGGGACTCATCGGGGCGGTGCAGGGCCTCTCCTTGCCCTTCCGCGGCTTCTCCCGTTCCGGCTCGACCATTTCCGTCGGCATGCTCGCAGGCGTCGCCAAGGCGCGGGTCGAGGACTTCAGTTTCGCGCTCGCAGTGGTGCTGACGCCCGCGGTGGTGGGACGCGAGGTCCTGCGGGTGCTGCATGCCGAGCACCAGAGCGGCAGCGCGCAGTTCGTGGGCGTCGCCGTCCCGGCCCTGCTCGGAGCCGTCTGCGCCTTCATCGCGGGTCTTCTGGCATTGAAGTGGCTCAGCCGCTGGCTGGAGGCCGGGCGCTGGTACCTCTTCGGCATCTACTGCCTGGTCGCCGCCGCGGTGGTGGGCGCATTGTACTTCGCGGGCTTCTGACACTCCCGTGACCGCCCGGGCGCTGTTCCCCACCCTGGTGTACAGCGCGCCGCTGCAGCGACGCGGCGCCGCGGCGTTCAATCAACGTCTGCTGCGCGAATGCCGCCAGCTGCGCCTCGATGATGCGGCGGGACGCGACTGGTCGCGCAGTAACTATCCCGGCGGCTACACCTCGTACGGGTCGCAGCATCGGCTGTACGAGATTTCACCCACGTTCGCCCGGCTGCGCGAGCTGCTCGTGCCGCACGTCGGCAGGTTCGCGCGCACGCTCGAGTGGGATCTGCGCGGGCGGCGCCTCGCGATGACCGACTGCTGGGTCAACATCATGCCCCGCCAGGTCGTGCACTCGCTGCATCTGCATCCGCTGTCGACCCTGAGCGGTACCTACTACGTGCAGGTGCCGCGCGGCGCGCCCGGCATCAAATTCGAAGACCCGCGACTCGAGCGCTTCATGGCCGCGCCACCGCGCAGGAGCCGCTGCCGGATCGGGAACCGCCCGTGGGTGACGCTGCCCGCGAGCGCAGGTTCGGTCGTGTTGTTTGAAAGCTGGCTGCGCCATGAAGTCACCCCCAACCCGCGCGCGCAGGAACGCATCAGCATCAGCTTCAATTTCAGCTGGTTTTAAGCTTGGGCCGGTCGGCGTCGTCCTACCGTCGGATTGAGAGTTGGCCCATGCCGCTCGCGCGCGCGAGCCTGATAACGTTCAATCACGGTCGCAATCTGGTAACTCCAGCAACTATTGTTAACTCAACAATCCCGGGCGCAGTCACCGGAAAAGCGGGCCGCAGGTTTGGGAGTATCATGCCTCGAAGGGGTGATGTCGTGGCCATCCGCAGTCTCAGGCAGATCTTCGCACCGCTGGTGCTGACAGGCGCGGCACTGGCCGCAAGCACTGCGGTTCAGGCCGGCCCCGAAGTCACGCTCTATCTCACCCTGCCGCTCGGCGGTCCCGCCAGCAACAGCGTATTCGGCAACCATGTGTTCGGGCTGCGGCTGGACAAGAACTCGGCACCGCCCAATGTGCGCGTCATCAATCCCGAATCGCCGCTCAACCGGCGGCCGTTGATGGATCTGCAGCTGGGTGCGGACTCGGCGCTGCGGCTGGATCTCGCGCGGCGCCTCACGTGGGACATCAGCCGGCAGGAACTGCGCCAGAGTTCGCGGCCCGCCTCCTTCACGGTGCGGTTGCCGGTGAACGATCAGCTGCGCAATGCCGTCTCGCCGGCACACAATGCGCCGTCAAACTCCATTCCGCCTGTCGATACCCGGCTGCTCACCGCGGCGCTCGCCAATCCATTCCAGAATTCTGAAGGGAAAGCGGCGGTGAAAGGCCTCCCGGTCGAACCCTGAGGGATCCTGCGCCGGGGCGAACTGCGGGCCGTGCATGGACCGCGGGAAGGGACTGAGGAAGGAGAAATGACCGGCGTCGGGCACCGTGTCGATGCTGACGCGCGCGGGGTCCGCCACCCCCGCCAGGGCCGCCCGAATCTGCGCGTCGGGCGTCAGTTCATCATGCTGCGCGGTGAGGGCCAGGATCGGTGCCGTGACGGCCGCGAGCGAGCGGGGCGCAAGAAAGAAGGCGCAGGCCGGGGCCAGCAGCACCAGGGCTCCGATGCGCCCATCGTGCGGCACGCCGATGCGTTCACCCTCGCGCGTCCAGGGCTCGCCGCCGGCCAGACACAGCACGGTGTAGCCGCCCAGGGAGTGGCCGATCGCGGTCACGGGCCCCGGCGCAATCACCGGACCGAAGAGGGCATCCGCGAACAGGGCATCCATCAGCCGCAGCAGCTGCCGGGGACGGTTGCGCAGGATTTCGGCGGTGCCTGCGAGATCATCGTCGCCGAGGCTGTTGCCGGGGTGCCGGGAGAGGGCCACCAGATAGCCGCTTCTGGCCAGCAGCAGGCTCAGGGTGCGGTAGAGCAGGGGCGAGCCGCCGCTGCCATGGGAAACGAGCACCAGTGGAAAGCGTCCCGGCGCCGGGGCAGCCCCGACGCTCACGTCGAGTTCATAGGGTCCGAACCGGGTCGGTGCCGATGGCGTGAGGCAGGGGTAGTGGACCTGCGCCGTGAGGGCCTCGCCTTCGCCGTCAGTCGTGACCCGGTAATCGCGCGAACCTGCATACATCGCTGAATTCTTCCGCGTTGGTGCGCCGCAATGGGAACTGCGTCACCTTTTGTCGATGGCGCGCCGGACGCTGCGGGCGCTGCGGTGGAACCGCGATCTGAGTCGCATCAGATTGGTGCCGATTGAACGATAAAGGGGACAAGGGAATCAGTGTTCGCTGCAGCATACGGAATATTGCCACAATGCGGGTCACTCAGCCGGTTACGCAAAACGAGTACGTCGTTCGGGACGGTGCGCTCATCGTCTCCGCCACCAACGCCGACGGCAAGATCGTCCTGGTCAGCCCGGAGTTCATCCAGGTCAGTGGCTTCTCGGCCGAGGAACTGCTGGGCAAGGACCACAGCGCCATGCGTCACCCGGACATGCCGCAGGTGGTGTACGAGGATCTGTGGAAGACGCTGCGCGCCGGCCGGCCCTGGAGCGGGTTGATCAAGAACCGCCGCAAGAACGGCGACTACTACTGGGACATCGCGAACGCGACGCCGCTGCGCGAGGGCGGCGCGATCAGCGGCTACATGACGGTGCGCACCAAGCCCTCCGCGCAGCAGATCCGGGAGGCCGAACTGCTGTACCGCAAGCTCGCGGACGGTACCGACAGCACGCTCAGGTTTGCCGACGGCGCCGTGGTTCGCAGCCACTGGAGTCATGCCATCAACCCGCTGCGCAAGCTCTCGGAGACGGGCCAGCGGTGGCTGGACATCGGTTTCGGGGTGGCCGTGCTCATCGCCGCGGCCATCATGCTGCTGGCGCCGGACCTGGGCAGCAGGCCCTTGCGCACCGCCGTCGCGGCACTCCTGGGACTGCGCTGCCTGATGTGGGTCGCCCACGTCATGCTGACCGACCGCCGGCGCGAGGCGCGCAACGCCGACACCATCAACTTCATTCAGGACCTGTCGGAAGGGCGCTTCGCCACCACCTTCAGGTCCCGCGGCGAGATCCAGCGCGCGCTGATGACGCTGCGGATCAAGATGGGTTACCAGATCGCCGAGGAGCGTCGCAAGGCCTCGCTCCTGCGCCAGGCGCTCACCAGCGCCAGCGCGAGTGTGACGCTCGCGGATGAGAACCTGCGCATCATCTACATCAACGCCTCCGCGCAGCGCCTGTTCCAGCAGGCCGAGTCCGACTTCCGCAAGGACCTGCCGGACTTCGACGCCGACAAGGTCGAGGGCTCCTATCTCGACAGCATCCTGCGCCACCCGGATCACCAGCGGCACCTGGTCGCCGATCAGCGCGAGCCGCTGACCACGGACATCCGCATCGGCGCCCGGGCGCTACGGGTCGTGACGACCCCGGTGCTGGATACCGACGGCCGCCGCATCGGCACGACCGTGGACTGGATCGACCGCACCCCCGAAGTGCGCGCCGAGGAAGAAGTGAATGCCATCGTCAAGGGCGCGCTGGAGGGGGAACTCGACCGCCGCGTCGCGAGCGAAGGCAAGTCGGGGTTCCTGCTGGTGCTCGCGCACGGCGTGAACCAGATGCTGGACAACATGGTGAAGATCATCCGCGACGTGCAGGAAGCCGCAGGTGAAGTGGGGCGCGCCGCGATCGAGATCTCCGACGGCAACCTCGGGCTCTCCGAGCGCACCCAGGAACAGTCTTCGGCGCTGGAAGCCACCGCGGCCTCGATGGAGGAGATGACCAGCACCGTGAAGCAGAATGCCGACAACGCCAGCCAGGCGAACCAGCTGGCGGTGGCCGCCCGCAGCCAGGCCGAAAAGGGCGGCGTCATCGTCGGCAAGGCCGTGGATGCCATGGCCGAGATGAACGTCGCCGCGCAGCGGATCGCCGACATCATCGGCACCATCGACGAAATCGCCTTCCAGACCAACCTGCTGGCGCTGAATGCCGCGGTCGAGGCGGCGCGCGCCGGCGAGCAGGGCCGCGGCTTCGCGGTGGTCGCGGCCGAGGTGCGCAACCTCGCCAGCCGCTCGGCGGTGGCGGCCAAGGAGATCAAGGGCCTGATCCATGACTGCGTGCAGAAGGTCGGCGACAGCTCGAGCCTGGTCACGCAGTCCGGGACCACCCTCAACGACATCCTGGTGTCGGTGAAGAAGGTCGCCGACATCGTCGGGGAGATCGCCGCGGCCTCGCGCGAGCAGTCCGCGGGCATCGAGCAGGTGAACGAGGCGGTCATGCAGATGGATGGCATGACGCAGCAGAACGCCGCACTGATCGAGGAGGCCTCGGCGGCCTCCGGCGCCATGGCGCAGCAGGCGAACCTGCTGGTGGAGACCATGTCCGCCTACCGGCTCGGCACCCCGGCCGGATCCGATGCCGGCCGGCGTCACAAGACCCGGGTGGCGGCGGCCTGACCCTTCAGCGTTTGCGCAACGGCTGCCCGGTCACCGGATTGGTGTAGTGATAGGGCGGCACGAACACGTGCGGGAAGGCCTTGTAGTCGACGGTGAGCGTTCTGTCCGGCTCCATGCCGGGCAGGGGACCTGCCAGCGGCACGCCGCCGTGGTTCCAGCCCTTCTCGAACTCCACGTAGTACGTGGTGTAGAAGTGCAGGTACTCGATCTTCCAGACCCCATCCTCGCGCAGGTACTCGTTCTCGTACGTCCCCTCGCCCCAGCGGGCCTCCCGCCCTAACCACCCGATCTGGATGAAATTGCGCCAGCGCCCGCGCGCGCTGCGGCCGTCGGCGGCGATGGAAATGACCGGCTGCAGCTGCATGTGGTTGAACACGCAGCCGAACTCCAGCTTCGGCAGGGCGTGCAGGTACTTGCGCACCCGCTCCTGGCCGACGAACAGCCCGCGCCCGGCGATCTCCAGGCGCGCGTCGCGCGCGAACAGGTCCGCTGCCTCATCGTACAGGGTCTTGTCGACGTAGTACCCGTAGGCCGCCTGCAGGTTGCAGATGGCCATGTAGTCCTCGGCGGTGCGCGCCTTGATCTCGAGTTGCTCGATCCTGCGCAGCAGCTCATCCATCCGCGCATCTGTGCTCATGCGAACTCCTGATCGACATCGAGATAGCGGCCGCTCATGCCATCGAAGCGTCCGGCGGCCAGTGCCGAGACGAAATCCTGCAGCCTGCGGGTGGCCCGGTCGCTCTGCTCGGCCGTGACCTGCTGCAGCATGCCGACGAGCGGCGCCGCCCACTTCGCGGCATCGGGCAGGGCGAGGGTGTCGCGGGCCATGTCCGTGAGGATGGTCCCCGGCTGGATGGGGAATACCTGGATGTTCTCATCGTGGCGCTCGGCGGCCACGTGCTCGGAGAGGCGGATCAGGGTCGACTTCGCCACGGCATAGGATGAGAAGTTGTTGGCCACGATCACGCCCGCCACCGAGCAGACGTTGATGATGCGGCCACCGCCGCGCTCGACCATCCGCGGCACGATCTCGGTCATGAACAGCAGCGAGCCCAGGACGTGCACGGTCTGTGCCGCCCACCAGGCCTGTGGATCGACGAGGCCGATGGGCCCGAGGGGCCCGGACACCCCGGCATTGTTGACCAGCACGGTCACATCGCCGAAGGCCTGCCGCACGGCGGTCACCGTGCGCTTCACATCCTCCGGGCGCGTGACATCGCAGGGCACGGCGAGCGCCCGCCCACCGGCCGCGCCGATCTCACTCACGACCGCGTCGAGCTGCGCGCGGGAGCGGGAAGCCACGGCCACCGCATGGCCGTCTTCGGCCAGGCGCAGCGCAATCGCGCGGCCGATGCCGCGGCCGCCCCCGGTCACCAATGCCGTCCTGTTCTGAGTCATGCGGGGAATGATAGCAGGGGACTTCGCAACGACCGTGCGGGCTTCGGGTACCATCGCCGCATGGTTGCCCTGTCACCGCCCGCCAACGCCCTCGGCGCCGATACCGACCGGCCCCTGTCCGCGTTGCAGATCCGCGTGTTCCTGTTGTGTGCGGCCGTCGTGCTGCTGGATGGCTATGACCTGCAGGCCATGGCACTGGCCGTGCCGACCCTCGCGGCGCAGTGGCATCTTCCGGCACCCGCTTTCAGCCTGACGCTCAGCGCCTCGCTCCTGGGCCTGGGGCTGGGATCGGCGTTCATCGCGCCGCTGGGCGACCGGCTGGGCCGGCGGCCGCTGCTGCTCGGCGGCATGACCCTGATCCTCGTCACCTCATTGGGGGCGACCACCGCCACCGCGCCCTGGCAGCTGATGGTGTGGCGACTGCTGGTCGGACTGGGTCTGGGGGTGTGCCAGAGCAATGCCTCGGCGCTCACGGCCGAATTCGCGCCGCGCGCCCGGCGCGCCACGATCATGACCCTGATGGGAGTGTGCGTATCGCTGGGCGCCGTGCTGGCCGGTGCGACCGCCCCGCAGGTCCTGGCGGCGGCCGGCTGGCGGGGATTGTTCCTGGTCGGCGCCGCGCTGCCGCTGCTGGTGGTGCTCGTGGCGGCCTTAAGCCTGCCCGAGTCACCGGCGATCCTCGCCCAAGGATCGGGCGGGGAGGGCGCTGCCGTGGCGCTCACGCAGGATCGCGGCAGTCTCGCGGCACTGCTCGCGGCACCGTACCGGGAGCGGACCTTGCGGCTGTGGTTCGTCTATGGCCTCTCGGCCATGCTGCTGTACTTCCTGATGAGCTGGCTGCCGGTGTTCCTGACCAGCGCGGGCTGGTCGCGGTCGCAGGCGCCCCATGGCATCGCACTGCTGCAGTTCGGCGGCATCCTGGGATCCCTGGCGCAGTCCTGGCTGGTGGACCGCCGGCGTGCCATCACCGCACTGGTGGGCGGCTACAGCGTGACCCTGGTGACGGCGCTGCTGTTCCTGTTTCCCGGTACGGCGCCTGCCTGGCCGGCGCTGCTGGTGCTCATGGGCAGTGGCGTGGCGGGGGTCATGATGTCGATCATCGCCCTCGGCGCCATCTTCTATCCGCCGCAGATCCGGGTGACCGGATTTGGCTGGGCCGGGGCCGTGACGCGCATCGGCGCGGTGCTGGGCCCGCTCGCCGGCGGCTGGATCATCGCCGCCGGGGTCACGCCCCGGACGACGCTGGGCCTGATCGCGATCCCCTCGGTGCTGTGCATCGTGGGTACACTGGCCATGCGGCGATCGGTCGCGGAAGCCCAGATGAGCTGAATGACTGAAGCACCCGCATTGGACCGCGCGGCCCTGTACCGGGTACTGGACCGGTATCTCGCGGCACTCAGGGCCCGCGATGCGGCGCGCGTGAGGTGGGCGCCACGGGCCGTGCACGTCGAGAACAACGTGGTGCTCGTGCCGGGCGACGGTCTGTGGGGCACGGTGACCGCCCTGGGTGACTACGAGCTGCGGTTCGCCGACACCCGCACGGGCGAAGTCGGATTCTTCGGGGCCGTGACCGAAACGCGCGACACCTCGCCCTTCGGGCTGCGCCTGAAAGTGGACGCGCAGGGCGCCATTCTCGAGGCGGAAGTCATCATCGTGCGGGCCGCGGACTCGGGCCTCAGGTTCCCGGAACCGCGCTTCGAGAACAAGCCTGCCCTCAATGCCATCCTGCCGGAAGGCTCCCGCACCTCGCGTGCGCGCATGCGGGCTCTCGCCAACGGCTACTTCGACACGCTGCAGCTCAATGACGGCACACTGCACACGCAGTTCTGGGACAGCTGCAACCGCGTCGAGAACGGCGTCCAGACCACCAACAACCCCGACCTCGCGCTGCTGCCGAGCGCCCGGCTCGGGTGCGCGGAGCAGTTTCGCCTCGGGGTGTACCGCTACGATGACCGGCTGCGTGCGCGGCGCTTTCCGCTCATCGATGTGGAGCGCGGTCTCGTCCTGGCCGCGGGCTTCATCGATCACTGCGGCCGCCTCGGCAGCTATTCCCTGACCGACGGCCGCACCGTCGAATCGCCCATCCGCCGGCCGCACAGCTTTTATCTCCTGGAGCTGTTCCGGATCAGGGACGAGAAACTCGAACAGATCGAGGCCGTCTTCATCACCGTGCCCTACCACATGCCTTCGCCGTTTGAGCAAAACGAGGATCGGACCATGAGCAAGATCATCTACCACCTCGTGCAGCACGACGGGGGCTGGGCCTACCGGGTCGATGAGACCTTCTCCGAGACCTTCCCCAGCTACGAAAGCGCCCGCCAGGCGGCGGAGCGCGCGGCGCGGGAACAGGCGCTGCCGGGGGAGGCCACGGTCATTTCCTACGAGGACAAGCAGGGCCACTGGCACCAGGAACGCGTGGCGGGCAACGACCGGCCCGAGCCCGAAGTCGAGGGCTGAGCATCGCGGCCTGCGCTGGGGTTAGACTCGCGGTGTTACACAACAAACCGGAGTGCCCATGAAAGTCTCGATTCGCGTGGCGTGCAGTGCAATCGCCCTGGCCTGTGCGGGGACCGCTGCGGCGCAGGTACCCCCGACCGCGGCACCCGACCAGGCGGCGCTGCTCAAGAGCAACGACCCGCAGCTGGCTGCCAACAAGAAACTGGTGTTCGACATGTGGCGGGCGATCATCCAGGGCGCGCACACCGAACTTGCACCGAAGTACTTCACCAAGGACTACATCCAGCACAATCCCAACGTCGCCACGGGCCGCGACGCGATGGTGCAGTACATGAAGTCCACCCGGCCCGAGCGGCCCATCCAGTCGAGCATCACCTTCCCGGTGGTGACCATCATGGCCGAGGGCGACAAGGTGCTGGTGGCGACCGTCAGCTACTCTCCGGATCCGGAAAACCCCGGCAAGAAATACGCGGGAACGCACTTCGACCTGTTCCGCATCGAGAACGGCAAGATCGCCGAGCACTGGGACAGCGTGCCCAAGGACAAGGCGGCCCTGCACTTCGACCCGAACACCATGAGCAAGCCCTGAGATGGCCGCGCCACGGCGGGTCGTCACCGGTCACGACGGCACCGGCAAATCGGTGGTGCTCAGCGACGGTCCGCCGCCGCAGCATCACCCGATGCAGGGCCCCGCCGTCGGCGCGGACTTCCACGAAATCTGGAACACCACCCACCCGGTGCCTGAACTCTCTGCGACGGAGGCCACCGAACCCAACGAACGGCCGTTCACCATCATGCCGGTGTCGGGGCACCTGCTGCGGATCATCGAGATCTATCCGCCGCAGCAGGGCGGCAAGCGCACGGTCATGCACCGGACCCGCACCCTGGACTACGTCGTGGTGATTTCCGGTGAAATCGTCCTGGTGCTCGATGACAGCGAAGTCATCCTGCGGCAGGGGGACGTCGTGGTTCAGCGCGGCACCGACCACGCCTGGGAGAACCGCGCATCGCAGCCGGCCCGCATGGCATTCTTCCATATCGATGCGCAGTTCAGTGCCGAGCTGCTGAAACTGCTGCCACAACCCCTGCAGCTGATGCGCTGAAACCCGAAAACGCATGCCCACGGCAGTCGCCCTCTCGCACGTTGCCTTCGAGGACCTTGGCTCCCTGGCGCCCGTACTCGAGGAGCGTGGCTTCACGATACGGGCCGTGGATGCCTGTACCGCGGATCTGCCGGGCCTGGATCCCCTCGGCCCGGACCTGCTCGTGGTCCTCGGGGGGCCGGTGGGGGTGTACGAAACGCAGACCTACCCGTTCCTGAGCGCCGAAATCGCGCTCATCCGGCGGCGGCTGCAGGCGCGGCGCCCCCTGATCGGCATCTGTCTGGGTGCACAGCTGATGGCCGTGGCGCTGGGCGCGGCGGTCTATCCGGGAAAGAACGGCAAGGAAATCGGCTGGTCGCCCATCAGTGCGGGGCCCGAGGCGGGCGCCTGTCCGGCCATTGCCGAACTGCTGGCGCCCGCAGTGCAGGTCCTGCACTGGCATGGCGACACCTTCGATCTGCCTCCGGGCAGCGCCCACGTGGCGGCCACGACGCAGTATCCCCACCAGGGCTTCGTCCTGGGGGCCCAGGCCCTGGCGCTGCAGTTCCACCCCGAAGTGCAGGCCGCGGCACTGGAACGCTGGTACGTGGGACATGCCTGCGAACTGGCCGGCGCGCGGATCGATATCGCACGGCTGCGTGCCGACTCGGTCAGGTACACGACCGAGCTGCTGCCCGCCTCCCGGCGCTTCTGGCGGCGCTGGCTGGACGCGGCCTTCGGCGCCGACGCAGGCGTATAATCGTGGGATCTGCCGCGACGGCGGCCATGGGGGAATCACGATGTTGCCCAGACTTTGCACCCGATGGATCCCGGCCCTGCGCGCCCTGCTGGCGGCCGTGCCCCTGGTCGGCATCGGACCGCACCTGGCCGCCGCGGCCGAGCCGGCGGTCGCCATTCCGCCACCGGCCGTGGACCTGCCCAAGGCGGCGGGGCCGCTGCAGACCGCCGTGCTGTCGGGAGGCTGTTTCTGGGGCGTACAGGGTGTCTTCGAGCACCTGGTCGGGGTGAAGAAGGCCCTGTCCGGCTATGCGGGGGGCATCCAAAGCACGGCGAGCTACGAGGTGGTGAGCAGCGGCAGCACCGGGCATGCCGAATCCGTGCAGATCACCTACGACCCCGAGAAGGTCAGCTATGGGCAGATCCTGCAGGTCTTCTTCTCCGTGGCCCACAATCCCACCGAACTCAACCGGCAGGGACCCGATGTGGGCAGCCAGTACCGCTCGGACATCTTCTACGCCAATGACGATCAGAAGCGGGTGGCGGAACACTACATTGCGCAGCTCGACAAGGCGAAAGTGTTCGGCGCTCCCATCGTCACCCAGGTGACGCCGCTCAAGGGGTTCTTTCCGGCCGAGGGCTACCATCAGGATTACCTGCTGCTCAATCCCACCAATCCCTACATCGTCTACAACGATCTGCCCAAGATCCGTAATTTCCAGAAGCTGTTGCCGGTCCTGTACCAGAGTAAGGCCGTGACGGTCACGGCGCTCAAGCAATAGCGAGACTCCATGATCCTGGCGCTGCTGGCGTTCCTGGGCGGCGCGCTCACCATCGTCAGCCCCTGCATTCTGCCGGTGCTGCCGTTCGTGTTCGCCCGCGGCGGCCGCTCGTTCACGACCAGCACCCTGCCGCTGCTTCTGGGTATGGCGCTGACCTTCGCGGGGGTCGCGACACTCGCGGCCGTCGGCGGCTCCTGGGCCGTGCGGGTGAACTCCGGCGGCCGCTGGGTCGCGCTGGCATTGCTCACCCTGTTCGGACTGGCGCTGCTGTCGCGCCGGTTTGCCGACTGGGCCTCGCGCCCGCTCGTGGCCTTCGGCAACCGGGTGGTGCAAAGCGGTGAGCGGGAAGGCCGCGCCAGCGTCGTGCAGTCCCTGCTGCTGGGCTTTGCGACGGGATTTCTCTGGGCGCCCTGCGCAGGGCCGATCCTGGGACTGATCCTGACGGGCGCCGCGCTGAGCGGGCCGAATCCGCGCACCACTGCGGGCGTTCAAACGATCGCTCGGCGCCGCAGAGTGGGTGCGCCGGGGCCTGGGCGTCGCGGTGCTGCTCGCGGTGGTCGCGATCGGCCTGGGCTGGGACACCGGTGTACTCACGCAGCTGTCCCTGAGCGGCACCAACTCGCTGGAGCAGTCGCTGCTGGCAAGGATCCATCCCGAGGGCGGATCCGCGCCCGGGGGGGCGATGGCGATGTCGGCCCAGGGCGGCGGCGCCATGATGATGTCGGCCAGGGGGGCCGGCACTGCCTTGCCGGCCGAGGGACCGATGCCACCGCTGAGCGGCGCGGTCGCGTGGCTGAACTCGGCGCCGCTGACCGCGCAAGATCTGCGCGGCAAGGTCGTACTGATCGATTTCTGGACCTACTCTTGCATCAACTGCCTGCGTGAACTGCCCTACGTGAAGGCCTGGGCAGCAAGTACGCGCCGGCGGGCCTCGTCGTCATCGGCGTGCACACCCCCGAATTCGCCTTCGAGCGGGTCGTGGCCAATGTGCAGAAGGCCGTCAGGGATCTCGGCGTGACCTACCCCGTGGCGGTCGACAGCGACTACCGGATCTGGGGCGCCTTCAACAACCAGTACTGGCCGGCGCTGTACTTCATCGATGCCAACGGCACCATCCGCCATCATCATTTCGGCGAGGGCGAATACGACGAATCCGAGCGCATCATCAAGCAGCTGCTGCACGAGGCGGGCGCGAAAGATGTGACGCCGGGCCTGGCCGACGTGAGCGCGCAGGGCGTGCAGGCGGCGGCGAGCGATCTGTACCAGATCTCGCCTGAGACCTACGTCGGCTACGCGCGGGCGGCGAATTTCGCCTCCCCCGGTGGCGCCCGCAAGGACGAAGCGGCTCGCTATACGGTTCCCGCGACGCTGCGTGCAGATCAGTGGGCCCTCGGGGGCCGCTGGAAGGTCACGAGCGAAGGCGCGATCCTGGAGCAGCCCCACGGCCGGATCGTGTACCGGTTCAATGGCCGGGATCTGCACCTGGTGCTGGGTCCGACCCAGGACGGGCAAGCGGTGCATTTCCGGGTGACACTCGATGGCGCCGCGCCGGGCCCGAACAAGGGCGCCGATGTGAGCGCGGACGGTGCGGGGGTCGTGACCGAACATCGTCTGTACCAGCTCATCCGGCTCGCGCATCCGAAAGATGAGCACACCGTTGAAATCGAGTTCGCGAGCCCGGGGGTCGAGGCCTTCGCCTTCACGTTCGGGTAACTGTTCCCAGTTGAACATCGGAGAACGGACATGGTGAATCGAAGACTCATTTGCGGATCGCTGTTCGCCGGCGGTGTGGGATTGCTGCTGCGCTGCGCCCGCTCGCTTGCGGAAATGACCCAGGTCAGGATCGTGAGATTCAGCGATGCCGGCGCCAACGAGGGCCCGGAACTGGTCGACAAGGTCGTGAAGACCGATGCCGAATGGCGCGCCCTGCTACCCCCGGATTCCTACCAGGTGTCGCGGCATGCGGCCACGGAACGGCCGTTCAGCGGCCAGTACGACCATCTGTTCGAGCGCGGTCTGTATCGCTGCATCTGCTGCGCGACGGCCCTGTACAGCTCGGATACCAAGTTCGATTCCGGCACCGGCTGGCCGAGCTTCTGGATGCCGATCGCCAGGCAGAACGTGGTCGAAAAGAGCGATCACACCCTGGGGATGGAGCGCACGGAAATCCTGTGCGCGCGCTGCGATGCCCACCTCGGACACGTATTCGACGATGGGCCGCGGCCGACCGGACTGCGCTATTGCATGAACTCGGTGGCGCTGAAGTTCGTCAGGCACTCATAGCGCGGGCGCGACGTCACTGCCCGAGGAGATGTCCTGGGCGCCGGAACGGGCGAGCGCGGCTTTGGCTCTGGCGACATCCTCGCCGTTGTCACAATTCACCAGCAGCAGGGTCGGCCCGGCTTCGAACTGCCCGATGTGCCGGTGGGTGCGATCCTCCTGCAGTCGTGTCCCGAGCAGGAAGCCGGCGATCGCGCCCAGGATGGCCCCCACGCACAGGCCCCCGATACCCGTGATCAGCGGCCCGGCGGCCACCAGCGGCGCCAGCGCCGGCGTGTTGAAACCGCCCGACCCGACGACCACCCCCAGGCAACCGATCAGGGCACCACCGGCCGTGGCACCGATGGCGGCGATGGCCGAAGTCCGGGTGCCGCGGGGCGGGGACGCGCTCCGGGCGGGCTGGCCGGGCAGGGACTTGGTATTGCGCTGCTTCGGCAATAACAGGTGGATGCCATCGCTGTTAAAACCGTTCTCGATCAGAACGTTGACCCCGGCCTCCGCCTGCGTCGCAGTGGGATAAACGCCGATCGCCGACAGGTGCGTGGTGGACATCGCGGCTCCTCCTGCATGGCCAGATCTTTCGCCTCACCTGCATGCTGCCCTGCGGTGCGCGGGACAGCCACAGCCTGCGTCGATACCGGCCGTAGGCAGCTTCTGCAGGTTGGGGTAGGAATTCGGCCGCGCCTGTAGGACGGTAACGACGCGCGCCCGTGCCCGCCTACAGCACAGTGCGGTTTCGCCTACAGACGGCCGGAGCGCGAGTGCCGGCATTTGAAATGCCGTGCATGCTAAGGTCGCCACAAAATAAGTGCAGGTGAGGACTCCCGCTACGATGGCTACGCCATTGCCTCGAGATGTGAATGCCCACAGCGAGGCCATCCGTCGACTCTATGGTGCCGTGCGCTCGCAGACCCTCGCCCTGTGTGCGGGTCTGTCCGATGCCGATGCCACGGCCCAGTCCATGCCCGATGCGAGCCCCGCCAAGTGGCATCTCGCGCACACCACCTGGTTCTTCGAGACCATGGTGCTCGCGGTGCACGCGCCGGGCTATCAGCCGTTCGATGCCCGCTTCGGCTTCCTGTTCAATTCCTACTACGAGACCCTCGGGGCCCGCCATGCGCGGCCCAAGCGGGGTCTGCTGACGCGACCGAGCCTGGATGAGGTCGAACGCTATCGTTCGCATATCGACGCCGCGATGGAACGGTTGCTCGAAGCGCCGATGACTGCGGCGCTGCTGGCGCTCATCGAACTGGGCTGCCATCACGAGCAGCAGCACCAGGAACTGTTGCTCACGGACATCCTGCACCTGTTTGCGGAAAATCCGCTGCATCCGGCCTATGCGCCGGCGCGTCGCGGTCCGCGGCCCGCCCGGCAGGCCTCTTCCCTGGCCTACTCGGCCTACGATGGCGGCCTCGTCGACATCGGCCATGCCGGCCCTGGGTTCGCGTTCGACTGCGAGGGACCGCGGCATCCGCAGGTGCGACCGGCGTTCCGGCTCGCGAACCGGTGCGTGACCAACCGCGAATGGCTGGAATTCATGGCGGACGGCGGCTACACGACGCCGCTGCTGTGGTTGTCCGATGGCTGGACCGAAGTGCAGCGCCAGGGCTGGCGCGGGCCGCTCTACTGGTGGCAGGAGGACGAGGCGCACTTTCACATGACGCTGCACGGGGCCGAGCCCCTGGATCCGGATGCGCCCGTGTGCCACGTCAGCTATTTCGAGGCCGACGCCTTCGCCACCTGGGCCGGGGCGCGGCTGCCCACGGAGGGCGAGTGGGAATCGGTGGCGCAGGCCCAGGGCTGCGAGGGAAATTTCGCGGATTCGGGAGTGCTGCAGCCGATGCCGGCGGCCGGCCCGAGCCACGCTCCGCAGCAGCTGTTCGGGGATGTGTGGGAGTGGACCCGCAGTGCCTTTTCGCCCTATCCCGGTTTCCGCCCCAGCGCCGATGCCGTCGGCGAATACAACGGCAAGTTCATGTCCGGACAGTACGTGCTGCGCGGCGGCTCCTGCGCGACGCCGGCAGGCCATATCCGCGCCACCTATCGCAATTTCTTCAAACCCGACGCCCGCTGGCAGTTCGCGGGCGTGCGTCTCGCAAAGGATGCCTAGAACCATGGATGCAGCGCTTCACGAAGAGGTACAACGGGATGCGTTTCGGCTGGATGTCCTGCAGGGTCTGGGCCGGCCCCAGAAATCACTGCCCAGCCGCTGGCTCTACGATGCGCGCGGCTGCGAGCTCTTCGAGCAGATCACGACGCTGCCGGAGTACTACCCGACGCGCACCGAGACTTCGATCCTCAAGGCCCATGCGGCGGAGATCGCCGATTTCTGCGGTCCGTACGTCAACCTGCTCGAATACGGCGCGGGGGCGGGCATCAAGACGCAGATCGTCGTCGGGGCGCTCGACAGTCCGCGGGCCTATGTACCCATCGACATCGCGGCGGGATTCCTCGACCTGACGGCCCAGCGCTTCCGCGAACAGTTCGCGGGACTGCGCGTCATGCCGGTGGTGACCGATTTCACGGCCGATTTTTCGTTGCCGCCGCGGGTGCTGGACGAGGGCCGTCGGGTCGCCTTCTTCCCGGGGTCGACCCTCGGCAACCTGAACGCCAAGGAGGCGGGCCTGTTCCTGCAGCGGGTCCGCCGCCAGGTGGGCCCGCAGGGCGCGGCCCTCATCGGCGTCGACCTGCACAAGGACCTCGACGTGCTGCTCGCCGCCTACGATGATGCGGCAGGCATCACGGCCCAGTTCAACCAGAACATCCTGGTGCGCATCAACCGCGAACTCGGCGGACAGTTCGCGCCCTTCCAGTTCCGGCATCTCGCGCGCTGGAACGCACTCGAGGGTGCCGTGGAAATGCACCTGGAGAGTCCCATCGACCAGGTGGTGGGCATCGGCGGCAAAGGCTTCGGGTTCCGCCGCGGCGAGACCATCCACACCGAGAGTTCGCGCAAGTACGACATCAAGGGGTTCTCGGACTTCGCGCGCCGGCACGGCTGGCACACCCTGCGGCTGTGGACCGATCCGCGCCGGCAGTTCGCGATCTTCGGACTGATCTAGGGCGTTCGCTGCAATCCCGCCGGAATCACGAACCGGCCCAGCAGATTGAAGGCGGCGTGCGCCGCCCAGGCCATCAGGGCCGCCGGAATGGCGCCCGTGAGGATGGTCGGCACATCGTTGAGCGACAGCCCTGACACGATCGGCACGCCATAGCCCCCGGCGCCCACGAGGGCCGCGAGGGTGGCCGTGCCGATGCTGATGATGGTGGCGGTCCTGATGCCCGTGAGCAGGGCGGGACTGGCCAGCGGCAGGATGATCCGGGTCAGGATCTGGCCGGAGGTCAGCCCGAAGGCACGGGCGTTCTCCAGGTGCCGCGGATCGATGCTGCGGATGCCGCTGAAGGTCGCCAGCACCACCGGCAGCAGGCTGTAGAGGCACAGTGCCGCCAGGGCCGGCCGCGTGCCGACACCGAACACCGGGATCAGGAAACACAGCAGGGCGAGCGACGGAATCGTCTGGGTGACGGCGCTGAACGTGAGGATGAGGTGTCCGAGCCGGCGCCGGCGTACGGCCAGTATCCCCAACGGGATGCCGATGAGGATCGAAAAGGCCAGCGACACGCCCACCAGCCACAGGTGCTCGAGCGTGCGGCGTCCGATCTGGGAAATCAGGTCCTGACGGGGCGCGCTCGAACCGCGCAATCCCGCCGCGACCTGCGCGACGCTGCGCCTGTCGATATCGACCTGGGCATTGAGATCCTGCATGGTCGATGCGCTGATCCTGCCTTCCCACCGGCGCAGGGCGCGCCACTGTGCCGGGTACTGCGCCACGAAGCCCGACCCCGCGACCCACACGGCCTGGTAGCTCGGGAAGTAGTTCAGGTTGTCCGTCAGCAGCCGCAGCCTGAACTTCCGGATGTTGGCGTCGGTCGAGTAGACGTCGATGACATCCACCGCTCCTTGCGCAATGGCCTGGTAGGTGAGAGCGTGCTCCATGCGGTTCACATGGGCGGGATCGAGGCCCAGGTGGTAACGCTCCTCCAGTCCAGGATAACCGTCCTGCCGGTCCATGAACTCATAGCTGAACCCGGCGCGCAGGCTATGCCGCAGCCGCGCAAGATCGGCGATGGTGCGCAGGTGTTGCTGCTGCGCGAAGGCCTCGGGCACGGCCAGCGCATAGGTGTTGTCGAACCCCAGCGGCTGCGAAATCACGATGCCCATTTTCGCAAGTGCGGTGCGAATCTCGGCCACCGAACGCAGCTGGGGTTGCTTCAAGATGGCGGCGGCCAGCGTGCCGGTATAGTCCGGGTACACATCGATGGCACCCGTATGCAGCGACTCGAACAGGATGCCGGTGCTGCCCATGCCGAGCTTGCGCACGACCGGCACCGGCGGGTGCGAAGCCTCGAGCGTCTGGGCGGCGAGCTCGCCGAGCACGTAGCCTTCGGTGAAGATCTTCGAGCCCACGACGATGCGGTCGGCGGCCCCTGCGGGCGCGCAGAGCAGGACAGCGCACACAATGCCGATGGCGCCCAGGAGCTTCATGGCGGGCCGGCGGTATCCGGGAGGGTGCGCTGGGCCTTGATGAAGGCCGTCACGAACGGATCCGCGGGTCGCAGCACGAGTTCCGGGTAGCTGCCGGTCTGCAGCACGCGGCCTTCATGCAGCAGCGTGATGCACTCGGCCAGGAAGGCGGCCTCGGCCAGATCGTGGGTCACCAGCAGCACGGTTTTCCCCAGGCGGCGGAAGATCGTCTTCAGTTCCGCCTGCAGCGCGCTCCTGATCAGCGGATCGAGCGCCGCCATGGGTTCATCGAGCAGCATCACCGCCGGATCCAGCATCGCCGCGCGCATGAGGGCGACGCGCTGCATCTGCCCGCCGCTCATTTCGTGGGGGAAGCGCTGGAGGACGCCGGAGTCGAGCGCCACCAGCTGCTGCAGTTCGGCGACGCGGGCCCGGATGCGCGCCGGCTCCCAGCGCCGCAGCCGCGGCACCAGCGTGACGTTCTGCTCGCCCGTCAGGTGCGGGAACAGGCCCCCGTCCTGCGGCACGTAACCGATGCGGTCCGCCCAGGCCCCGGGGCCGAATTCGGACAGCGGTCGCCCGTCCACGTTCACGGTGCCGTGATCCAGGCCGATGAGCCGCAGCGTGATCCGCAGCAGCGTGGTCTTGCCCGAGCCGCTGGAACCGATCAGGGCACAGGTGGCCCCGGTGGGGATTGAGAGGCTGACATCAGTCAGCACCTGCTTGCCGTCGAAGGCTTTGGAAATGTGCTCCAGATCAAGCATTTTCTGGCCGCCGCGGTGCAGTACACCGCGCCGTGGACTCCCCTGTAGGACTCGGACTACAGCTCTATGTCGAATGCTTCAGGGTGACGCAGATTCTGTGACACGCACCCGGCGGCGACTTCGCGCATGACGGCTTAATCCTCAATCATATGCGCAATTTGCGTCCGCTCCTGAATCTGCTTTCAAAGCACTGCCGTGCCCTGCCGGAACGACTGCGGCTGGGCATCGTCGCGCGCCTGATCCTGAGTTTCGCGGGCGTGGCAGCGCTGATCGTGGCCGCCAATGTCGTCATCCAGCAGGGCATCCTGGTGGAGAGCACCACGCGGGTCATGCCGCTGGCGGCGCCCCCCGTGCAGCCACCGGTGGTACTGGCGCCGGTGCACGTGGAGGCGCCGGCGCCGGCGCCGGTCGTTCCTGATCCGGAGCCGAAGCGGGCGGCCACGCGCGCCGCCGTGGAAAGCGCCCTGGGGGCCCTGACGCGCTTCGAGCAGGCAAACCAGACGCGGGTGCGGAACCAGAACGCCGCCGTCGACACCGAATACCGGCAGACCGAAGCCGACCTGAGTGCCTCCCTCAAACCCCTCATCAGCAGGTCCGAAGGCCTGCTGACCCCGTCGGCCGCGGCCCGCATCGCCGCGGACCTCAAGGCCTACACGAGCCAGGGCAAGGTGCTCACGGACATCGCCGATTCGCGCCGGACGACCGAAGCGAACCGGATCGCGCTGCTGGAAAGTCTCAACGCCCGCGTCAAGAGTTCGCTCTCGGGCGCCTGGACCATCTTCGGCCGGGTGGTGGCGCGACAGTCCCTGATCCAGCTGAGCACCCAGCTCGATACCCTGCGCCAGAGTTCGGAGGCCCTGGTGGCCGACACTGCGCCGACGGAGTCGCAGCTGGCGGCCATCGTCGATGCCGAACAGCGGCTGCAGAAAACCCTCGCCGCCAACGAGAGCGGGTTCCGGCGCTCGCAGGGGGACGACTGGTACCAGGTGATGAACCTGGACGTGACGCAGCTGAGCTCGCTGCGCGTGAACTCCTCCCAGCTCGCCGGCGAACTCGCCGGGGCGTTCCAGGACTTCTACGAGCGGGGCAACAAGCTGCGCAATGCGCTGTTCGTGGCCCAGAGTGCGGCCGTCGCGGCGCCGAGTGCCGCACCGAAGCCCGTGGCGGCGGTTACCGCGGGGGCGCCGGCCTACGTCCCGCCGCTCATCAACGCCGTCCCCGCGCCGGTGGTGCCGCGGCGGGCGCTGGTGGAGACCCGCTCGGTCCGCAACCTGCCCGCCGACCCGGCGTCGCGCAAGGCGGTGGCCTGGGCGAGCGGTGCCGCGGCCATGATCATGATCATCATCTGCATCGGGATCGTGCTGTCCATCGTCGCGCCCGTGCGGCGCCTGGTCCGGGCCACCTCCCAGATCGCCGCCGGGAATGATGCCGTGCACGTGCGCAGCGATGGCATCACGGAACTGGACTCCCTGGCGACGGCCTTCAATGCCATGTCCGCGGAACTCACCGCGGCCCGGGCCGCGAGTCGCGACTACCAGGCCGATCTCGAGCGCAAGGTGCAGGAGCGCACGCGCAGCCTTCAGGAATTGTCGGAGCGCGATCCGCTCACGGGCCTGCCGAACCGCCGGCATCTGTTCGCGCTCCTGGATATCGCCATCGAACGGGCCCGCGCCGAGGGACACCTGGTCGGCGTCATGTTCCTCGACATCGACAATTTCAAGTACATCAACGACGGCCTGGGGCACGCCTTCGGCGACAACGTCCTGGTGGCCATGGGACGCCGGCTCGAGGAACTGGCGAGCGCCCGCGGATTCGCGGCCCGGCTCGGGGGCGATGAGTTCACGGTGATCTGGGAACGGGCCCGGGACATCGAAGACATCCGCGCCCTGGGACAGGGCATCGTCGCGGCCTTCCGTGCGCCGCTGCTGGTGGATGGCCGCGAACTGGTGGTCAGCATCAGTGCCGGGGCCTGCGCCTATCCCATCCATGCGCAGCAGGCCGCGGTGCTGCTGGAAGCGGCCGACATGGCGCTGTTCCGGGCCAAGGCGCTGGGCCGCAGCCAGCTGTCGATGTTCACGGCGGACCTGCTGGATGTGGCCGCGGCGAAGTTCGCCACCGAGCAGGGATTGCGCCGGGCGATCGAACGCGGCGAGTTCGAACTGTACTTCCAGCCCGAGGTCCGGGCCGAGACGCTGGAGGTCGGCCTGGTGGAGGCCTTGATCCGCTGGCGCGGGGCGGATGGCCGCATGATCCTGCCCGGAGAATTCCTGGCCGTCGCCGAGGAATCCGGCCTGGGCATCGAAATCGGCGACTGGGTCCTGCGCTCGGCGATCAGCGCGGCCGCGCAGTGGCAGCGCGGGCCCTGGCCCGAGGCGCGGGTCGCCATCAACGTGTCGCCGCGGCAGCTGGCCGATGGCCAGTTCACCGATCGCGTACTCGCGCTGCTCGCCGAATACGACCTGCCGCCCCGCTGCATCGAAATCGAACTGACCGAGTCGGTGCTGCAGACGGGGCCCGCGACGGTCGAAGCCCTCAAGCGCCTGCGCGGCAGCGGCATCGCGGTGGCCCTGGATGACTTCGGCACCGGTTACTCCTCCCTGGCGTCGCTCGAGGTGCTGCCGCTGACGCGCATCAAGCTCGACCGGACGCTCATCCAGGGCGTCGATACCAGTGAGCGCCTGGCGGTGATCGCCAAGGCCATCATCAGCATGTGTCAGGGACTGGGACTCGAGATCACGGCCGAGGGCGTGGAGCGGGCCGAGCAATTCGCGTATCTCATCCGCCACCGCTCGATGTTCATCCAGGGCTATCTGCTGGCAACGCCGGTGTCGCAACAGGAACTGGTGCCGCTGCTGTCCGTCGTCAAAGCCCGCGCCCGGGAGCTGCTGATCACGGCGGGCGCAGCGCCGGCCGGCGCCGGCGCGCTGCCCAGCGCGGGCGCTGAGGAACCGGCACCGGTGGCGACCGGCCTCAGGGCTTAGGGCAGATACGGGCGGCCACTGCTCAGGCGGTGCACGGCGGGTGGGTCACTCGCCGGAAACGACTCGCTCAAGGCCTCATCGAGGCGGTCATCCAGCGATTTCTCGGACTCCGCCTCGTTGCGGCGGTTCGCCGGAGCCGGCGTCGGTTTGGCCTGCTCCTCATCCTTCGGTGCATTGCGAGTCTTGTTGCCCATCCGGTGTCCCTCCGTACGTGTCGGACATCCCCACGAACCGGCAGCTTCGAAGGATTTGAATCCTCCGTCCATCATCAGCGGGTGAGGAGCGGGTGTCGGCTGGGGATTACAGCGGACGCCGCGCCGGGCGCATGTGGGTCCAGAGGACCTGCGCGCTGCCGACGAGGGCCAGAAGCGCACCGTACACCACCCAGTGCCGGTCACCGACCATGAAGCCGACCCTGAACGCGAGGTTCAGGCCCTGCAGCATCCAGACGATCCCCATCAGGATCATGCCGAGGCCGATCACGGAGCTGATGATGCGCATGAGGATGTCGAAGGAGCGCCACATGCCTGCAGGGTAACACCCTCCTACAACGCCTTCTGCAGGCGTCCCACTGCGCTGCAGCAAAAGTGGAGGCAGGATCGGGTCTACCGTTGACCCCGCCGGAGCAGCCCCGTGGCCACGTCAGTGAATACGATCGGATCGGAACCGGATGAGGTGGACGCCTGGGACGCCGAGGACGACAGCACCGAGGCCGTGCTGTCCCGGGTCATCGGCATCCTGGGAATGGCGGGTGCCGTGGCACTCGTCTCGGCAGTCGCGGTCCTGATCGCGACCGCCTGCGCCGTGCGGCCGCTGCTCGATTAGTACCGGTACTCGAGCCGCAGATCGACTTCGCGCTCGGCCTCGAGCCAGTCCTCGGCCTCATGCCCGGCGGAGAAGCCACGGCGCTGCGCCCGGAAGTAGGCGGCGGTGGCAATCAGCTTCTGTCGGTCTTCGGCAGAGATGTAGCGGACCGCGCAGAAATGCAGCGGGTTGAAGTTGCGGGGGGGCATGGCGGTCATAGCAGTAAACCTCAGCGTCGTCCCTTAAAAAGTAGTAAGAAACCTCGTCACTTCCTATCGGGGACCGGCCGACTCGTCTGACAGACAGTTCCGACAGTTGACCGTGTGCTCGGCCATACGCAGCGGGAGAACCATGAAGACAGAAGGCATCGACGGCATCCTCATCGAGACCCACCACTGGGCCAAAACGGTCGCGTTCTGGCAGGACCTGGGATACGAAATCGAATTCGAGAGCGACCATCATTCCGGACGGCTGCGGCATCCGGGTGGAGGCCCCTACGTATTCATCGCCGAGCGGCCCGCGCAGCATGCCCTGCAGGTGGTGCTGGGCCTTGCGGTCCGGGATGCGACGACGTTCCAGCCGCCGCGCTCGGGAACCGTTGCGCGCGAGTTCGAAAGGCAGCACTGGCCGGCGCTGCAGATGCTGCTGGAAGACCCGGACGGGCGACAGCTCGCCGTCGAAGCGCCGTTGACCTCAGGCTGAGGGGGCTGGCAGGAACCGCTCGACCCACTCCGCCGCCGCGAGGCCGCTGTTCCAGGCGCCATGGGCCGTCGAGAAGTCCTCGGGCGAGCAGGCCTCTCCCGCGAAGCACAGCCGCTCGTTCACCGGCCGCGCGAGCACCCCGCGGGCATCGGCGTGCCCCGGCAGGGCATGGCTGTAGGAACCGCCGATGGTCGCCTCCCGCTGCCATTGCGTGACGGTGATCAGTCCCAGGCCACGGGCAAAATCCGCACCGAGGAGCTTGCGCAGTTCGGCAGTCACGAACGCAAAGGCGGCGTCGGGTCCGGCCTGCTCCAGCGCACGGGCATTGGCGCCGCCCAGGAAGCACTCGATCACGGGCAGTCCGAAGGGACGCAGGTAATAGCTGCCGGTGGCGGCGCTGTCGGCGCGGCCCAGGAGGTGCGATTCGGCAGGCACGGCGTCGACGTCCGCCAGGGACAGGAACACCTTGTCGGCCAGGCCCAGGGGCAGGCGCGATGCCGCCTGCAGATGATCATCGATCGGCGGCGTGAAGCGGATCCGGCCCCGGGCCAGCACGGCGGTCGAGACGGCAACGACCACGGCGCGCGCGTGGATCGTGCCGCGGCTCGTTTCCAGCGCGACATCACTGCCGAGGGAGATCGATGTGACCGTGGTATCGAGCGACCGGGGCACGGCTGCGCCCTGGGCAACGATGAACGCACCGTAGCCGCTGGGCAGGCGCCAGTTGTCATCGGTGGAGGCATCCTCATAGGCGAGGTAATCGCGCACCGAGAGCCGGTCGAGTTCGGCGCCATTGATGAAGCTGCTCAGGCCGTCCAGGAAGGGGCGCCAGCGGTCCTCGCGCGGGAGGGCATCACCGACGCAGTCACTGGCGGGGGGCGCCTGGTGCAGTCGCTCGTCCAGGTGCCGGAAGGCCGCCCACGCCTCGTGCTGCGCCTCGGGCG
>DATJTJ010000010.1:0-8627 GCA_035503515.1 Steroidobacteraceae bacterium | reverse complement strand
GAGGCACCGCACCAGCGCGCGCGGCTGGCCGATGCGGATGAAGGCGACCCCCAGGGCATACAGGAAGCTGCTGCTGATCAGGAGCGCCGTGTTCACGGTGCCGATGGCGAGCGCCGTCTCGCGCGCGCCGGCGGTGAAGCCTGCCGGATTGAAGTGCCGCGAATAGATCCAGCTCAGGATCAGGCCGCCGAACAGCAGCACCTCGGTGGCGAGGAACAGCCACATGCCGGCGATCGCCGTCTGCGCCTGGTGCCGGGCGCTCGCGTACTGGAACTCGTGGCTGAGGGTGGACTGCGCCATCAGCCGCGCGCCTTTTCCGGGGGCGCATATTCATACGGTCCCTCGGTCACTTCCGGCGTGCGCAGGAAGTTCACGGTCGGCGGCGGCGAGGGGGTGCGCCACTCCAGGCCCTTGGCCCGCCAGGGATTGGGCGGCGCTTTCTCGCCATGCATCAGCGACCACACCAGGTACCCCAGCGGCAGCAGGTACGCGGCGGCGAGGATGGTCGCGCCGGCCGAGGAGAGCACGTTCAGCACCTGGAATTCGGGCGGATACGAGAAGTACCGCCGCGGCATGCCCAGGTATCCCAGGATGAACTGCGGGAAGAAGGTCAGGTTGAAACCGATGAACATGATGAGGGCCGCGATCCGCGCCCACATCTCCGGGTACATCCGCCCGGTGATCTTCGGCCACCAGTAGTGCAGGCCGGCGAAGAACGCCGAGACCATGGCGCCGACCATGATGTAGTGGAAGTGCGCGACCACGAAGTAGGTCTGCGTGAGGTGCACGTCCGCGGCCAGCGCCGCCACCCACAGCCCGGTCAGGCCGCCGATGGTGAACAGTCCCACGAACCCCAGCGCGTACAGCATCGGGGCGTCGAAGTGGATGTAGCCCTTGTGCAGGGTCCCCAGCCAGTTGAACACCTTGATGGCCGAGGGCACGGCCACCAGGTAGCTCAGGATCGAGAACAGCACCGCCGAATAGATCGAGGTGCCGGCGACGAACATGTGATGGCCCCAGACGAAGAAGCTGATGACCGCGATCGAGACGCTCGCCCAGACCACGAACTTGTAGCCGAACAGGCGCTTGCGGGCAAACACCGGAATGATCTCGCTGACCACGCCGAAGCCCGGCAGGATCATCATGTACACCGCCGGGTGCGAGTAGAACCAGAACAGGTGCTGGAACAGCAGCGGGTCACCGCCGATCGCCGGGTCGAAGATGCCGATGTGGAACAGCCGCTCGAAGGCCACCAGCAGCAGCGTGATGGCCAGCACCGGCGTCGCCAGCACCAGCAGCACGCTCAGCGAGTACATGGACCAGATGAACACCGGCAGCCGGTACCAGGTCAGTCCCGGCGCCCGCAGCTGGTGGATGGTCACGATGAAGTTGAGGCCGGTGGCGATGGTGGAGAAGCCGGCGATGAAGATCCCGGTCACGGCCAGCACCACCTGTCCCTTGGCATACTCGGTGGAGAGCGGCGTGTAGAAGGTCCAGCCGGTGTCCAGCCCGCCGCTGAACAGGGCCCACAGCGTCACCGCGCCGCCGATCATGAACAGGTACCAGCTGAACAGGTTCAGCCGCGGGAAGGCCAGGTCGCGCGCGCCCAGCATCAGCGGAATGATGAAGTTGCCGAGCGTCACCGGCACGGCCGGCACCAGGAAGAACCAGACCATGATCACGCCGTGCATGGTGAACAGGCGGTTGTAGGCCTCGGCCGAGCCCAGCAGGCCCTGTGGCACGATCAGGTTCAGCCGCACCAGCGCCGCCGCCGCGCCCCCGAGGAAGAAGAACATCGTGACGCTGGCGAGGTACAGCATCGCGATGCGCTTGTGGTCGGTGCTCAGAAGCCAGCTGCGGATCGAGAACCCATCGGTGAGGTACGACCCTGCGGTGTGTCCGAGCGGCACGGTCACGACATCGGCGGCGGTATTCATGGAGCCTCGGTGGCGAGCGACTGGATGTAACTGACGAGTCGGAGAATGTCCTCTTCGTCGATCTGCCCCGCGTAGGAGGGCATGATCGGCGCGTAGCCGGCCGCCACTTCCTTGCGCGGCAGCACGATGGAGTCGTGCAGGTAACGGTCATCGGCCGTGACGACGCTGCCGTCGGCGAGCGGCACCGCCGCGCCATACAGTCCGACGAGCGGCGGCGCCCGGACGGTGCCCCCCGACTGCGTGCCGCCGGCACCGTTGCCGCCGTGGCAGCCGCTGCAGCCCAGGCGCATGTACAGCACCTGCCCCTGCGCCGCGAGGCTCGCGCCGCCGCCGTTCTCGCGCAGCCACTGCGCGTACTGCGGCGCCGCCAGCGCCACCACGGCGCCGGTCATTTTCGAGTGATCGAGGCCGCAGAACTGGGTGCAGTACAGCGCATACCGGCCGGGCCGGGTGACGGTGAAGGACAGCGTCTCGTAGCGATCCGGCAGCACGTCGTGCTTGAGCCGGAAGGCCGGGACCGAAAAATCGTGGATCACGTCCTCCGAGGTCAGCAGCAGCTCCACCGGGCGGCCCACGGGCAGGTGCAGGGCATTGATCTCGCGCTGGCCACCGGCGTGCTCGACCTTCCACATCCACTGCTTGCCGACGACGTAGATCCGCAGCGGCCGGCCGGAGGTCTGGAACAGCCGGATGTACAGGTTCGCACCCCACACGAACAGGCCGAAGAACACCAGCAGCGTCGCCGAAGTCCACGCGACCTCGAAGCGCCAGGTCTTGCGGGCCTCTGCGCCGCGATCCAGGGGACTGCTGGCGCGGTACCGGACGATGTAGCGCAGCAGCAGCGCGAACACCAGCAGCAGGACCGCGCACGACAGCAGCAGCAGCGCCCACAGCAGCCGGTCGGTCTCTGGGGCGTTGGCGGACGCGGCGGGCAGCCACGGGCTCATGTGCGCTCCCGCCTGAACAGCAGGGCCAGCAGGCCCACCAGGGTGAGCACGGCGAACGCCGCGGTGAGCCGCAGCACCTTCAGGGTCTCGAGCGTATAGCGGCCGGTCGCCTCATCGAGGTGGAAGCACAGCAGCAGCAGTGGCGCGCCGATCTGCGCCAGCCGCCCGGACTGCGCGCGCTGCAGGCCCGAGCGCACCTGAGAAGGTGTGTAGCCGACGCCCAGCAGGTAGTTGGAGACCGTGCCCCGCGCGGTCAGGAACACGATGCCGGCGGGGTGCAGGAACTGGCCGCTCAGTGGATCGCGGCGGTAGCGGAAGCCGACGGCGTCGGTCACCGCGTGGATGCTGGCCGTGCTGCCCGTGAGATAGTGCGGCGCCAGTCCCGGTACCCGCGCGATGGCCTCCCGGTCGTGCGACTGCGCCATGCGCGCGCTGTCGCGGTGCTCCTGCGGGTCGATGGAGAGGATGGCGAGCGCGAAGGAACCGGCATCGTTCAGCTGCGCCAGCGCACCGTACAGGCTGCTGCGCACCAGGCCGCAGAGGCTGGTGCAGTCATAATAGGCGGGAACGAGGATCAGGGGCCGGCCCCGCGCGATATCGGCGAGGCTCCGGCGGGCGCCGTCGGCGTCCTGGAACGCCAGTCCCATCGGCACGGCGTTCCCCGGTCGCTCGCGGTAGGAGAGGTCCGTGGCATCGATCGTGCCGCCCGCGGCCGCGAGGCACGGCGCCAGCAGCCCCAGGCCGAGCAGCGCGAGGCACGGAAGCAGACTCCGGACTGAGTGGCTGCGGGTCATGGCGCGGGCCACCCCGCGATGCCTTCGTCGGCAAGCTGCTGCATGGCGGTCGTGATCGGGATGTGGGCGATGCCATGCGGGCGGTCGATCCAGCCGCTGCCGTTGAGCTGCCGCAGCTGCCGTTCCCGGAACGCGCGGGCGTCGGCCGCCGGATGGGTCTGGAGCCGGGGTGTCGGGTACACGGGCAGCGGCAGGGTGATGATGCGGTCGGAGGCGATCTTCGGATACATCCCCACGACGATCAGCGCGCAGGCGACGAGGCCCGCCAGACACACGCCCACCATGCCCCAGATGAACCGCTCACCGACATCCCGGGGTTCATGCGCCGCGACCTCGATGCGGACCCGGGGTTCAGACATGCCGCCGCCCCGCCCGCAACGCGAGCCCGGCGGCGAGTCCCGCCAGGGCCAGCATCGCGGCCCCATCCGGCCATGCCAGGCCGCGCCCGGCGGCCGGGATCACGCACCACCAGGCCCGGGGGATCTCGAGCACCACCAGCAGCGCCGCGATCGCGCCGATGGCCCGCCGGGAGCGCTGTACCGCAGGCCACAGCAGCGCCAGCAGCGGCAGCGCGAAGTGCAGGACGGCGACGCCGATGGCGATCGGCGCCCACTCACCGCGCAGCCGTTTCAGGTACCAGCCGGCCTCATCGGGCAGGTCCGAGTTCCACACGATCAGGAACTGCATGAAATCCAGGTAGGCCCACAGCGCCACCAGCGCCAGCAGCAGCCGCCCGAGCACCCGGTTCACCTCGGCGCCGGGCTGCGCCGTGCAGGCCACGCCGAGCACGGCGATGGAAAGCGCGAACAGCACCGCTTCGGAGCACACCAGCATGCCGTAGATGCTGGACTTGAAGTGCGGCTCCAGGGACAGGGTCGCGTCGATCGCCGCGAAGGTCACCGTCAGGCACAGCAGGATCAGGGCCGCGGGTGCCGCGCGGGCCAGCGCCGGCTGCGGTTCGGGACGCCGCAGGGCCCGGAGCGCCACGGCCGCGAGGATGAGCCAGATGAGGAGGTAGAGCGCGGCGCGCCCGTAGAAGAACGGCGCGTTCAGATAGAAACGGTTCGGCAGATGCGCCGCCACCTGCGGCTGCAGCCAGGGATACAGCGCAGGCGCCACGAACGGCAACGGCAGCAGCGCGAGCAGCAGCAGCGGCAGGGTGGCGACGCCCGCGGCCAGCTGCGGACGGATCGCGAGGCCCCACCGTCCGCCGGTCAGCGCATGCAGGTAGAGCAGCGCCAGGCTCCCCAGCGGCCAAGCCAACAGGCAGGTGACCGCGGCGAGCCATGCGAAGGGCAGCTGGCCGGGCGCGAGCAGGCCTGCGGCCCCGCATCCCACGAGGCCGGCGACTCCCGCCCCCCAGGCGCCGCGCTCTGCCGTGGCGGCGCTCATCGCAGGCCGTCCCGCAGCGGCGGGGCCGGGCTCGCGGCCGGCGCGTACTGGCTGCGCTGCAGGGCCCGGATGTAGGCGACGATGGCCCACCGGTCCTGCGGCGCGACGCGGGCCGCGAACGAGTACATGACACCGTGCCCGTTGCTGATGACATCGTACAGGTACTGCGGCGAGGCGCTGCGCAGCGCCGCGCCGTGGAACGAGGGTGGTGGCGGAAAGCCCCGCTGTACGATCAGGCCGTGGCCGTCGCCGAGTTCGGCATGACAGGGCGTGCAGTAGATCCGGTACCGTTCCTGTCCCCGCTGCATCAGGGCCAGCGTCACCGCCGGCGCCGGCGCTGAACCCGATCCGAACTCCACCGTTCCGGGCGGCACGGCGGCGGGACCCACCTGCGGGGAATAGTCCAGCTGCTTGGGCTGGACGGTCATGTCATCGCAGCCCCCGAGGAGCGCGAGCAGCACGAGCAGAAACGGCCCGAGCCTGCGTCCGCTCATGGCGGGTACTCCTCCAGGCTCCGCGGCGCCAGCGGCTCGAGCAGGCCGCGCGCGGCCTCGAGCGTCTCCCGTTCGGCACTCACGCTCAGCAGCCAGCCATCGCGCGAGGCCCGGGCGAAGGCCGCGCAGTCATCGACGGGGTGGTACAGCTGCGGCATGCGGCAGGCGACGAAGAAGCCGAAGAACCCGACCACCATGGCGCACAGCACGCCGAGCTCGAAGGCGATGGGCACGAACGTCGGCCACGCGAAGTCGGGCCGCCCGCCGATGTCCAGCGGATAGGCGTGCACGTCGGCGTAGCTCATGAGCGCGAAGAAGCCCGCGAATCCGAGGATGCCCGCCACGAACATGCACAGGGGCACGCGCGAGCCCGTCGGCGCCTCATCCGGCGGCATGGGCGTGTAGGTCTCGATGCCGCCCACGCCGGCCGCGGTGAGACGCGCCAGCGCCGCCTCGAGGTCCGCCTGGTTGTCGAATTCCGCCAGCAGCGCCTTCATGAGCCCCGCTCCGCATCCCGCCGGGCGATCAGCGCGCGCACTTCGTGCATCGCCACCACCGGCACGAAGCGCACGGACAGCAGGATGCCGCTCAGGAACAGCCCCACGGTTCCCGCAAGCGTGGCCCAGTCCCAGAACGTGCCGTGGAAGTGGCCCCACGAGGAGGGCAGCGGCGGGCGATGCAGGCTCGTCACGACGATCTCGTACCGTTCCAGCCACATGCCGATGACGACCCCCAGGCACAGCAGCACGATCACCGGCACCCGGGTGCGCAGCCGTTTGAGCCACAGCAGCTGGGGCAGCACGCAGTTGAACAGGATCGCGCCCCAGTACACCGGCATGTACACGCCGTCGACCCGCACCATGAACATGACGCGCTCGGCCCGGCCCCCGCCGTAGAACGTGGTGAACGCATCCATGAGGTAGGCGTAGCTGAGCAGCAGGCTGCTCATGAGCAGCAGCCTGCACAGCACGTCCAGATGCCGCCCGGTCATGATGTCGGTGAGTCCCAGCAGCCGCCGCAGCGGAATGACCAGCAGCAGCACGATGGCGAAACCGGAGAGCAGGGCGCCGAACACGAAGAACGGCGGGAATTCGGTGGAATGCCAGCCGGTGGCGGCGGCGCCCGCGAAATCGAGGCCCACGATGCTGTGGATCGAGACCACCACGGGCGCCATGATCGCGGCCATCACGGCGTACACGGCGCGGTGCTGGCGCCACTGCCGGCCCGAGCCGCGAAAGCCGCAGGCGAAGATGCCGTAGAGCCGCTGCTGGGCGCGGGTCCGGGCCCGGTCGCGGGCGCTCGCGAGGTCCGGAATCAGGCCCATGTACCAGAACAGCACCGAGGCCAGCACATAGGTCAGCAGCGCCCAGAAGTCCCACAGCAGCGGACTGCGGAACTGCGCCCACAGCGTCATGGTGTTGGGATAGAAGAACAGCCAGTACGCAAGCCACGGGCGTCCGAGATGCAGGATGGGATAGATGCCGGCCGCGGCGGCGCCGAACAGCATCATCGATTCGGCGATGCGGTTGATGGAGGTGCGCCAGTCCACCTCCATCAGGAAGAACAGCGCCGAGATGATGGTGCCGCCGGAGGCGATCGCGATCCACCACACGTAGCTCAGGATCGCGAAGCCCCACATCACCGGCCAGTCGACGCCCCAGATGCCGATGCCGGCATAGAAGAGATAGACGATCGCGACCAGCAGCAGTCCCGCCAGCGCCAGCGACGGCAGGAACACGATCCACCACCACACGTAGGCCCGCTCGCGCAGCGCGATGGCGCAGATCCGGTCCGTGAGGCCCGCCATCGAGACCTGCGGATAGATCACCGGCTCCTCGGCCCGCGGTTCGGCGGGAGCACTCATGCCGGCTCGTCCAGGAGCGAGGGCGGAACCGCCGGATGGGGGTTGCGCACCGCGGCCTCGTAGGTCGTCCGCGGTCGCGTCCCCTGCGACTCGAGCATCGCGTAGCTCAGTGGGCTTTGCTTGCGCTGGGTCACGAGGCTTTCAGGGTCATTGAGATTGCCGAAGCTGATGGCGCGCGTGGGGCAGGCCTCCTGGCAGGCGGTGGCGGGCGCGACCACGGGTTGCCCGCTCCGGTCCGCCTCGATGCGGGCCGCGGCAATGCGCTGCAGGCAGTAGGTGCACTTCTCCATCACGCCGCGGGCCCGCACCGTCACGTCGGGGTTCCAGGACTGCGGGGGGCGCTCCTGCTCGCGCGCATAGCCCCGGAAGTTGAACCGCCGGACCTTGTAGGGACAGTTGTTGGAGCAGAACCGCGTGCCGACGCAGCGGTTGTAGACCATGACGTTCAGGCCCTCCGCATCGTGCACCGTCGCGCCGACCGGACAGACCAGCTCGCAGGGAGCCTCTTCACAGTGCATGCACATCACCGGCTGGAAGAAGCTCTCGGGCGCATCGGCAGCACCCGAGTAGTACCGATCGATCCGCAGCCAGTGCATCTCGCGCTCGGCGAGCACCTCCTGCCGCCCGACCACGGACACATTGTTCTCCGCCTGGCAGGCGAGCGTGCAGGCGTTGCAGCCGATGCAGGCGTTGAGGTCGACGCTCATGCCCCAGGCGGCCGGTCCCGGAGGCCGTTGGCGATACAGTGCCGGCGGTGCGCCTGCGGTCGCCGCGAAGCGCGGCTCGGCGCTGAACTGCGCGAGCGTGCCGTGCCGCAGGATTTCGGCAGGGGTTTCGAGCAGCAGGTTGTGATGTTCCGTGCTCGCAAGCTGCACCCGTCCGCCGGTCTTGTGCAGCGTGACGGTGTCGGCGGAGCTGCTGCCATGCGGACCGCCCGCGGCGCCGGTGAGCGGGTAGAAATCCACGCCATGGCCGTTGCCGACGCTGCCGGCGGCGCGCCGGCCGGAGCCGATGTGGGCGGTCACGCAGTCGGGCGCCTGGCCCGGCAGGATCCAGACGGGGGTCACGACCGAGGTCGCGCCGACGGTGAGCCGGGCGAGATCGCCGTTCTCCACTCCCATTGAGTGCGCGAGCTTGGGGGCGATCAGCAGCGGGTTGTCCCAGACGAGCTTGGTCAGGGGCCGCGGCAGTTCCTGCAG
>DATJTJ010000009.1:0-5097 GCA_035503515.1 Steroidobacteraceae bacterium | reverse complement strand
GCCATTGCCGTCAGAAGGATGGCTGCATCTCGCACTGTGTGGGTAATGGGCCCCGCCGTATCCTGTGTATGGCTGATGGGCACGATCCCGGTCCGGGAGACGAGTCCCACGGTCGGCTTCAGTCCGACGAGTCCGTTCATGGACGACGGACAGCCGATGGACCCGTCAGTCTCGGTACCGATGGCCGCAGCCGCCATGCCGGCCGCGACTGCCGCAGCGGACCCCGAGCTCGATCCGCACGCCGTCCGGTCCAGCATGTACGGATTGCGCGTCAGCCCGCCCACCGCGCTCCAGCCGCTGCTCGAGTGCTGTGAGCGGATATTCGCCCACTCGGACAGGTTGGTGCGCCCCAGGATCACCGCGCCGGCACCGGCTACGTTGCGCACGACAGGGGCGCTCGTGCCGCGGACGTTGCGTGCCAGAGCAAGCGAGCCGGCGGTAGTCGGCAGACCGGCGATGTCGATGTTGTCCTTGACCAGGATCGGAAGCCCGTCCAGGGGTCCGCGACTCCTTCCTGCCGCCCGCCGGGCATCCGCGGCGCGTGCTTCGGCCTGCGCTCGCGGGTTCAAGGCGATGACGGCATGGATCCGGCCGTTGAGCGCCGCAATCCGGGCCCCATAGGCGGCGACCAGGGCCTGCGAGGTGACGCGATGCGCAGCCAGATCCGCCGATTCCTCGCTGGCTGACTTGCAGAGAGTGCCGTAGCCGGCTGCGCCCGCCGCAAGGGGCAGGCAACAGAGAATGCCGAACAGGGGGAGAAGACGCTTCAAGGGACATGCCTCCGCCGACTTTGTTCGTGTGCGGGCCCGAGTATGGCACGGGCAAATGCATTCACCCAAAAAAAAGCCCCGCGCGAGGCGGGGCTTGAGTCAAACCTCGAATCCGGGTGGAATCAGAAGTCGTACTTCAGGTTGACGTAGAAAGTCCGCAGCGTCGGATCCGAATAGACGGGGTTGTAACCCGCGCCCCAGTTGCCCAGCTGGTTGGAGAACGGCGGATTGCGGTTGAACACGTTGCGGATTCCGACCAGTACGGTGAGCGGCATGATCGGCTTGTAGGAACCGTAGATATCCCAGGTCGAGTCACTGCCCACGGTTCTCGGATTGCCGGCCGCATCGACGTTCTGGTCGATGTACGTCGACATGAAGCGGTTGTTGACTCCCGCACCCCAGAGGCCACCCGTGCTCGTCCAGGTGATCCGCAGGTTGTGCTGCCAGCGCAGCGCCGGCTGATTGCCACTGTTGTACCAGCCCACCAGGTTCAGCACCGGGCCGCCCGTGTACTCCTGCAGGTGGAACTGGGTGATCGCAGTGCCTTCCAGATCCACGTTGAACCGGCCGATCGGAGTGTGCTTCGTATAGTTCACGCTCAGGTCGACGCCGTCGGTCGTGATGAACCCGGTATTGGTCGCTTCCTGCAGAACGTAACCGCAGCTCGAGGCGCTGTACGGGGTGCAATCGGGCCCCATGTTGATCGAGCTGGTAAGCGTCCCGGCCCCATTCAACACGTACTCGTTCGCGAACGCAGTTGGATCTTCGTAGATGGCCGTGTACGGAATGGTTCCGATGGGATTCTTGAGAAGGATCCGGTAGTAATCGACCGTGACGCCCAGATTCTCGATCGGATCGACGACGATGCCGATATTGAAGTTCTCTGACGTTTCCGGCTGCAGGTTCCGGTTGCCGCCGTAAAGTCCCAACCCCTGGTTGTCACAGACCGTCTCGCTGAACTCCGTGCTGAAATTCCCCGAGGCCAGTCCCGCCGCGCAGGCCGGATTTCCGTAGCCCGACGAGTGTGTCCCCACGCCGACCGTGCCGCCCGTTGCGCCTATGACATTGGGCTGATAAAGATCGAAAAGCGTGGGTGCGCGGAAGCCGGTGGACGCGGACCCCCGGAACGTCACGTAGTGCGACGGCTGATAGCGAATCTGCACCTTGCCGTTGTTCGTCTGGCCGAAATCGCTGTACCGGTCTTCGCGATCCGAGACGTCGACATCGAGATGCGAAGTCATCGGCACATCCAATTCCGTATAGATCGCCTGTGTCGTGCGGCTGCCCTCGACGAATTGGGGACTGTACGCCGTTGCCGCGGCGAGCAGGGCTGCCGATGGAGTCGTGGCCGAAGTGAAGTTCTCGCCGCCGATGCTGAAGCCGACGGCGAACGTCGCCGGCGTCCCCGCGTTGAAGGCGTCGCCCAGCTCGTGGCTGGCGTGGCCGTCGACGCTCCAGAGCTTGTCCTTGCCGTTGCTGAGCACGGCGTTGATGTACGAGCTGTTGATCAGCGCCTGTCCGGCCGCACTCTGCGGGCCGAAGGGATTGATCAGATTGCTCAGGTTGCCGTCGGCCTGTTCGAACACCGCCTCATTGGGCAGGCCGCCCTCGGTGCCTTCCGTGCCCTGGTTCTGGCTGAAGTTCAGGTCCGTGGCGTAAGTCCACCCGAAGTTCGTGCCGGAGAAGGTGACCAGCGCCCGCTGCTCGGTGTTGATGTTGTCGAAGTAGCGATCATTCCCTGGATCGCTCCAGAACGCGGTGATGGGATCGGTTGAATCGAACGCGGTGCAGGGCGCGCTCACGCAGGTCAATTGCGATGCCTTCGGGAAATAGGTCGGATCGTCCTGCGGTGTCATCTGGAACGAGTAGAACATGGCGCCGCCCCAATCGACGACCTTGGAGCGGGTATAGAAGTACTGTACGCGCACCTGATTGTTGTCCGACAGCGCCTTGGTGAAGGACGCCATTCCGGATGCCTCCGTATGCTCCGGCAGGATGTCGGTCGCTGCGGAATACGCGTAAAGGCACTCGTTGTTCTGCCTGCTCAGGTACAGCGGATCGCCTTCGCATTGCGGGTAATCCGCCTGCCAGATGTTGCCGGCGCCATCGACGACCGACCCCGGCCAGGTGCCGATGCCGTTCGTGTTGTCGAGGCCCTCCGGAATGTTGATGCCGGTGGCGGAAAACGACCGCTGCTGCGCCTTCAGCTCCTGCTGCTTGCTGTAACTTCCCGTGATCATGAAGTTATAGCCGTCGCTCACCAGATCGCCGTGACCGAAGACGAAATTCGCATCGCCAGACCCGCCGCCGTTATCCTGCGGACGGTTGAAATCGGTCTCGACCTCGCCTCCCTGGTAATTCTGGTTGGTGATGAAGTTGACCACGCCGGCGATCGCATCCGAGCCGTACAGCGACGAGGCGCCGTCGCGCAGCACCTGCACGTTCTGAATGGCCGAAAACGGGATACCGCTGATGTCGACCCCGTTGCCGTCATAGGCGTTGGGGGCCAGCCGCTGACCGTCGATGAGGACCAGCGTTCGGGCGGCCCCCAGATCTCGCAGGTTGACATAGGAGCCGCCGCCGGTGAATTGGCTGGTGGACTGGGCGATATTGAATGGCGAGGGAACGTTCGCGGTGATCTGGTCGATCGCCTCCTCCACGGTGGTCAGGCCCTGGGCCTTGAGGACGTCCGACTTCACGATGGTGATGGGCTCGGCGGTTTCCGCATCCGTCCTCGAAATCAGCGTTCCGGTCACCACGACGGTCTGCAGCGTGGGAGGCGGCGAAGTGGTGGTGGGCGCCGGCACGGTCGTCGCCTGCGCAAGCCGCACAGGCTTTCTGGCGGTGCTTGTCTTCGCAGTGGTGGTCTTGGCGGCGCTCACCTGGGCGGCGCCCGGTTGGGTGGCCGTGGCCTGCTGCGCATACGCCGCTACGGCGCCAGCGCCGCACAGCGCTATTGTGCCCGTTGCAAGCGCACGCTTGACGGCCACTGCCAATTCACGATTCGCTCTCATGCAAAGTCTCCTCTAGGGCGGCTCTCAGGCCGCTCTACGTTTCACCGGAACCCGCGTGGGCGGGTCGGTCCTGCCAAGTCATGTGGACAATTAGAGGGCAGGCCAGAGCCTGCCCGTATTTCCGTGGGCGGCGATATTAGCAGCGCGTCGCCAAAAGGCGAAACCCATTTAGCAAAAAAACAACGATGGCTTGGAGCGTGGTACCAGCCACAGCATGGGGAAAGGGGCCTCTCGAGGCCAGCATCGTCCAATGCGGGCCCAGGAGCGGTAATTTCGTGGCGGCGATGCAACGTAATCCGGGCCGCAGGCGTGGCGGCCATGCGACGTAATGCGGTCACGCGACCGAAAAACGGGCCAAAAAAATGGGCCCCCGAAGGGGCCCATCGCTACCACAGCGAGAAAAGGAATCGATCAGAAGTCGTAGTCGAATCCCACCATCATGTACCGGCCGACGGCACCGTCCTGATGGAGCGCCGCATCGTAGGGCAGGAATATGCTTCCGGATCCATAGGTCTGTACGTCTACGGGCGGCTCCTTGTTGAAGAGGTTCGTCACCGACGCATGCAGCTGGAAGTTCGTGGTGAGCTGATAGGCTCCATAGATATCCGTCTCGAGGAAGTAGCCGACGTTGCAGAACTGCTGATTCTGCGCCGTCACCCCACCCGGGAAGTTGCCGCCATACGCGAGCGCCGAGCCGCAGTCCGGAATGCCGGAAGACGGATCGGCAATGCTGAAGTGGCTGACGAAGTTGATGCTGGGAGTGATCGTCAGCGGGCCCTTCGTCCAGCTCAGCCGCGCGTTGATGCGGTCCTTCGGATTACCGGTGTCACCCGACACGCCCGATGGGCCGTGCGTACCGGCAAGGTCGAAGACGCTGCCGCCGACGATCAGCTGGTAGGTGAGCTCATGCGTCCATGTCGTTTCGCCCGTGAAGCGGCCGATAACCCCCATGTCCCAGTGGTACTGCAGGTCGACATCGAACCCGCTGGTCTTGGTCGAGCTGGCGTTCACGTACGGGAAGCTCTCTTCCAGGATCAGGCCCTCCGGGGTCGCTGCATTGGTCAGCTGCGCGGTGGTACAGCCAGTCGGGTGCGTGGTCGGATCGCAGTATGGGAGATTGATGCCCGAGGGGCCGCGCACCAGACTGATGTCGCTGGCGAATCCGGAGCCGGCCTCGAACACCGGGATGATGTCATTGTCGAGCTTGATGTTGTAGTAATCGACGGAGACACTCGCCTGGGTGATCGGCTGCAGCACGATACCCGTCGTCCAGTTGGTGGACTTCACGTCCTGCAGGTGCTGATTCGCCAACA
>DATJTJ010000008.1:0-23662 GCA_035503515.1 Steroidobacteraceae bacterium | reverse complement strand
TCCGGTCGTCAGGCACAGCGTGCCGGTGGCAAGGAACCAGGCGGCCACCGCGAGCATCTGGCGGGGCATGAACCGGCAGGAGGCGAAAATCCCGAGCCCGTAGAAGATCTGCCACAGACCCGGAAGCATCCACAACTCATGCGGCGCGCTGCGCAACAGTACCAGCGTCACCAGCCCTCCGGCCAGGATTGCCGGCAGGAACGACTCCCCGGCCGCAAAGATCATCTGCCGCGCCAGACCCGGATGCACACGGCGGGTGCGCGCGACGGTGTGCGAGCCGGTGACCAGCAGCGCCACGGCCGCCGTCGCGATCCAGATGGCGAGATAGCCTGCGGCGCTGCCGCCCGGGTTGCGCAGCAGCAGGGTCTGCAGTAACGCGGCTGCCCCGGCCAGCACCCCGGTCGCCGCCACCGTCTCCGGACCATAGCCCCGGAATTCACTGCCACGGGCCAGCTGGCCACGGATCGTGTGGATCTGTTCGAGGGCTTTGTAAAGGTCGGCCACGGCCCGGAACTCTAGCGCCAATGCGCGGCAAGCTCCACCGCCAATGCGATGGCGACGCCGATGGCGCCCAGGGCCACGCACAGCACGGCGGCGGCCGCGCAGTCCTTGACGATGCGGATCTGGGGATGCAGGTCCGGATGAAGATGATCGGCCAGACGTTCAAGGGCGGTGTTGAACAGCTCGGCACCGATCACGCCCGCCGCACCCAGGCTCACCAGCGCCCACCACACCGCCGGCGGCTGCAGGTAGCCCAGTCCCGCAACCACCAGGACCAGGATCGCCAGCTGCGTGCGCACACTGCGCTCGGCCCGCACCGCATGTGCAAAGCCGGCCAGCGCGAAGGCCAGGCGCCGCCGCAACGACTGGTTCTTCGTAGGGTCGGTCATGCGGCATTCTAACGAAACCACTTGCAGGCCGTTGGCCCACCACTTACTTTACAATGTAAAGTTCCTGTGGGAGCGCTGGACCGGGAGTGGCGTGAAGCAATCAAAATGGAAGATACCGGCGCTGCTGGCGTGCGCCACGGTGCTGCTGGCCCGAGCGCAGCCGAGTCGCGCGGATGATTTCACGCTGGGGGACGTAGCCAACGACGCGAAGCTGTACTTCACCGCGCCCGTGCGCTGGGACGGCAGCGACTGGATGTTCTTCGGCGGTTCGGTGGCCGCGATCGCGGTCGCCCATGCCTATGACGACCGTGTCCGCACGGCCGAGGCGCCGGCCGCAGCGAAGGGCCTGACGGGGACTGACACCAACAGCACACGGGACTTCATTCCGGCAGCCTCCTTCGTGGTCGGCACCTGGGTGATCTCCGAGTTCACCAGTGACGCCTCCTTCGGCAGGACCGAGGCCTATTCGATGCTCGAGGCCGCCGGCTTCAGCACCCTCACGGCCGAGGCACTGAAGTACGCCGCCGGACGCGAGCGGCCCGACCAGACCACCGATTCAGACGACTGGCGCGAGAGCGGCAGCTCGTTTCCCTCGCTGCACACCACCGCCGCGTTCGCCGTCGGTACGGTGTTCGCGGAATCCGGCAACGATGACTACCGCTGGCTGCGTCGCATACTCGGTTATGGCATGGCGAGCGCCACGGCCTACCTGCGGGTGCATGAAAACCAGCACTGGCTTTCGGATACGGTGGCCGGCGCCGCCTTGGGCATTGCCACCGGCCGGTTCAGCACCCATCGGCGCATGCAGCGCGCGCACGACTGGAACCTCAGCGTCACACCCTCTTCATATGGCGGAGCAAGACTGACCTTCAACATGATCGTCAACTGATCGCCAGCGCCAGGGCCCCGCCGATGTACCTCTACAGCGGACTGTTCGAGTCGATGATGGAGTGCTGCGGGCGCTGCGGGCTGCGCCGCGGACCTGTCTACACCTTGACGATGATGGTACTGGGTCTGGCCGTCAGCCTGAACCTGCTGACGGTGGCGCAGCTGCCGTGGAGGCTGGGGTTTCTCGGCAACCCCTATGGCAGCGGCGCCGATGCGCACGCGCAGCGCTGGATACTCGGGGCGCTGTACGTCGGCTTGCTCGCAAACCTCGCCCTGGCCCGCCTCAAATTTCGTGCCGACCGCAAGTCGCCGCCGCTGGCGGTCCGATACGGACCGCCTGCAACCGCCTCCTTCTACGTCCTCGCCTCCGCCAGCCTGTTCGTCATCACGCTGGCCCTGTGCCTGCACGCCGCGGGCGAAGCGACAGCACGGCCGTAGGGCAAGCCCTACGCGGGGTGTCGGTACGCCGGACTGACGCCCCCCTTTTCCGTTGAATAGTCTACTGCTCAGTCGATGCCCTGCGGCATCATCTGAACTGAGGGATTCCATATGCTTCACTATGCCGTCGTCTTCCTCATCATCGCGATCGTCGCCGCCGTTCTCGGATTCGGCGGTATTGCGGCCGGCGCAGCAGGTATCGCCAAGATCCTGTTCGTCGTATTCCTGGTCGTCGCGATCGCCACCTTCATCATGGGTCGCCGACCGAGGATCTGAACCATGCGCAACCTCATACCGGTTCGTGTACTGATGCTCGGACTTGTGGCCGCATCCGTGCTCAATGCCTGTTACCAGGCGAAATCCCCGGAGCAGGTTGCGAAAGACACCGCCGCAGCGGAAAACCGTGCCGCGGAACACGACTCCAGAGCCGAGCAGAACGCCGACCAGAAACTGCACAACTCTGAAAAGGCGGTCCACGACGAGGAAGCCGCTGCGGCCCACACCCGCGCCGCGGAGAACGAAAAGGTCTCCGAGGCCCAGGCGGAGGGCAGCCACAAGATCGCCCTGGCACAATGCGAGAGCCTCGCCGGGGAGGCTCAGAAGGCTTGCCGGAATCAGGCCGACACCGCCTACCAGACCGCCATGGCGCAGGCACAGCAGGAGCGGGCCAACGCGGATCCAAGACCTTAGCCTGGATATTGCATACCTCTCCCCGTCGGCCGCCGGCAATTATTTTCGTGAGAAGCGGTCCGGACTTTGTAGGCGAAGGTCGCGATCTCGCGTTGAATAATCCGATCGCGGCGTCAGGCGACAGCAGGGCACGGCGTACTGTGCTACATACGGGGCAAAGTGCGGTGCGAACGGCTAACCCTGAGGTGACGCTCGGCCCGCCAATCAGGAGAATGCAAAGCGTGGATGCACGCAGTCAGCCTACGTTACTGATCGTCGACGACCATGCGGACAGCCGCATGCTGCTCGCAGAGCTGATGCGGGGGGACTGCCGGATCCTACTGGCGCAGGATGGCAAATCGGCGCTGCAGCGTGCCGTCGAAATGCCCGATATCAGTCTGATCCTGCTGGATGTGACCATGCCGGACATGGACGGCTACGAAGTGCTCAGCCGCTTGCGCGCCGATGAGCGCACTGCAGCGATTCCCGTTATGTTCATTACCGGCCAGTCGACCGAAGAAGCCGAGGAACGCGCATTGCGGGCCGGGGCCGTCGATTACGTCCAGAAACCGATCCACAGCGCGATTGCCCACGCCCGCATCCTCAATCAGCTGAAGCTGGCCGCACAGCGCCAGGAGCTGGCGGACCTCTCCGAACGTGACGAGCTCACCGGCATCGCGAACCGCCGCCACTTCGACAAGATGTACGACAAGGCCATTCGCCACGCGGTACGGTCCGGGGAATCGCTGGGCATCGCGATGATCGACATCGATCATTTCAAGCAGTTCAACGACCATTATGGCCACAGCGCCGGCGATGATACGCTGCGCCAGGTGGCGCGCACCCTCGCCGCCTCCGTGCACCGGTCATACGACGTTCTGGCGCGCTACGGCGGGGAGGAGTTCGTGCTGCTGCTGCCTACGGCCACCGATATCGCGAGCACCCTGGAACAGATGCGCCGCAATGTCCTGGAACTGGGCATCCCCCATGCCATGACCCTGCCGATCGGCGTGGTCACCATCAGTTGCGGCGGCGTCCTGGTGGAGAAGCCCACGCGCACGGATGATGCGCCGTGGCTGCTGGAACAGGCCGACCGCCTGCTCTACAGCGCCAAACACAATGGCCGCAACCGGGTGATGACCGAGCAGCTGTAGCCAACCCCCCACTGTCCCTTCCCGAGAATGGGTAATGCCGCCGGACCGCCACTGCGGTAGGATCACTCCTACACGGATAAGGGAACCGTCCTGACGCTTCTGCCAAGGGGGCGCGGGCTATACCTGCCGCGATTCGTTGCCACGAAAGAATGACGGCGGCATGCACCGCCCCGGATGAGGGTCCGCAACCAGTGCCGGTTCGGGCTGCGACGCGCAGGCGTGCGGCCAGCGGTGCATTTTGCGTACCGCGAGCGCCCCTGGCGAAGCGTTGAAGTCTTTTGAAATCTGAGGAGATTACGAATGGCGCCCTCGAAGATCATGGCCGGTACGCTGCGCAAACAACAAAAGCAGCTGCTGTCCGAATGGGTCAAGACCCTGCAGGTGGAGCTGGCCTCCAGCGGCAAGGCCCGGATTTCGCCTCAGGAACTGAGCAACGAGGCCGATGAGTTCCTGCAGTTGCTGACCGCGCTGATGAGCGGCGCGAGCCCCGACGACCGTACCAGTGCCGAGTACAAGGCGCTGCAGGACTTCCTGGAGGGACTGTCCCGGTCGCGGGTGCAGCAAGGCTTTTCCTCCGCCGAGACGGCCACCTTCATCTTTTCATTCAAGCAGCCGCTGTTCAGCGCCCTGCGCGCCGAATCCGGCAGCGACGCCAACCTGCTGGCCGATGAGGTCTGGACGGCGACCAAGCTGCTCGATGAACTGGGCCTGGTCACCGTCAAGACCTTCCAGCGGGCCCGGGAGGAGATCATCAATCGCCAGCAACAGGAAATGCTGGAACTGTCGACGCCGGTGGTGAAACTCTGGGAAGGCATCCTGGCGCTGCCCATGATCGGCACACTGGATTCGTCCCGGACCCAGATCGTGATGGAGGCGCTGCTGCACAAGATCGTCGAAACGGGCTCCCAGATCGCGATCCTCGACATCACCGGCGTGCCGACCGTGGACACCCTGGTGGCCCAGCACCTGCTCAAGACCGTGACGGCGATCCGGCTGATGGGCGCCGACTGCATCATCAGCGGCGTGCGCCCGCAGATCGCCCAGACCATCGTGCACCTGGGCGTCGACCTGCAGGGCGTCACGACCAAGGCCAACCTGGCCGATGCGCTGGCACTCGCACTGAAGCGCACCGGCAACAACTTCAGCCGCTGATCGCCATGGACCGCATCCCCATTCTGCGCATCGGCAACTGTCTGCTGGCCACCATCCAGGTCGACATGCACGACCAGCTGGCGATGCAGCTGCAGGATGATCTCACGGCCGCCATCCAGCGGCACACCGCCAAGGGCGTGCTCATCGATATCTCCGCGCTGGAAATGGTCGACTCCTTCATCGGGCGCATGATCTCGGACATTTCGAACATGGGCCGCATCCTCGACGCGCGCACGGTGCTGGTGGGCATGCAGCCGGCGGTCGCCATCACGCTGGTCGAACTGGGACTGTCGTTGCCGGGGGTTGCCACGGCGCTGAACGTCGACCGTGGCATGGCCATGCTCAATGCAGCCGCCACGGAAGACTAGCGCCGATGGAACAGATTTCAGGGGGCGAGGCGCCGTTGCAGTCCCAGCATGACATCGTGATGGCGCGGCAGACGGTCCGACGCCTGAGCCAGGAGATGGGGTTTTCACTGGTGGATCAGACCAAGATGGTCACGGCCGCCAGCGAACTGGCGCGCAATACGCTCATCTACGGCGGAGGCGGCGTCATGCTCTGGCACACCCTCCGCAATGAATCCAAGAAGGGCCTGCGACTCATCTTCAGCGATCAGGGGCCGGGAATTGCGAATATCGAGCTGGCGCTGACCGATGGCTGGACTTCCGGGGGCGGACTCGGCCTGGGGCTGTCCGGCGCCCGCCGCCTGGTCAACGACTTCGAACTCGAATCCTCCCCCGGCAGTGGCACGAAGGTCACTATCGTGCGCTGGAGCTGACCGTGGTCCTGCAGCGCCGCCGGGAGCAAAGGCGACACGTGATCGAGGATGAGAGCCAGGTGGGAGAAGCGCGCCGCGATGCGCAGCGACTGGCGATGGCTTACGGCCTCGACGCCACCCTCACCGGTCGGGTCGCGATCGCGGCGACGGAGCTGGGCACCAATCTGATCCGGCATGGGGGGGGTGGGCAACTGCTGATGCAGCCGCTCCAGGCCGGCAGCGGCGAGGCCATAGAACTGCTGGCCATCGATCGCGGGCGTGGCATGACCGACGTCAATCGCTGCCTGAACGACGGCTACTCCACGGGGGGCACTTCCGGGACCGGCCTCGGGGCGGTGCGGCGCCTCTCGAGCGAATTCGACATCCATTCCGTGCCCGGTGAGGGCACCATCGTCATGTCACGGATCGGCGCCAGCGCCGCATCGCGGTTCGGCGCCATCAGCATCGCGGTGAAGGGCGAGGTGGAATGCGGCGATGGCTGGGCGTTGGCCCACGCCGCAGATGCCATTTCGGTCATGGTCGTCGATGGCCTGGGCCATGGCAGTCTTGCGGCCGCCGCGGCGGAGAGCGCCCAGGAGTGTTTTGCCGCCACGGCCGGTGCCATGCCGCGTGCGGTCCTGGAGCGCGCACATCGGTCGCTGTCGAGCACCCGGGGCGCGGCAGCCGCCGTGGCACGGATCGCGGGTCCCAATCTCTCCTACGCGGGCGTCGGCAATATCAACGGCTACATCGTCGGCAGCGACCGGGCGCAGGGTCTGGTCTCCCATAACGGGACGCTGGGACTCACCCTGACGCGCCTGCAACAGTTCGAATACGAACGGTCCGCGCCGTCGCTGCTGGTCATGCACAGCGACGGGCTCTCGGCGCGCTGGGACCTGCGCAACAACGCCCCGCTGCTCGCGCGGCATCCCGCCGTGATTGCGGCCGTCCTGTTCCGCGACCATGCCCGGGTCCGGGACGATGCCACCGTCGTGGTGTTGAACTGATGGCAGCCGCGCCTGCGCCGCCGGATGCCGACTCCGAAGCGCTGCGCAATCGCGCGGCCGCGGCCGAGGCGGAAGCCGAAGCACTGCGTGCGGAGCTCGACGAAACCAATCAGGGCGTGGTGGCCCTGTACGCCGAGCTGGACGATCGGGCCGCGCAGCTGCGCGAAGCCATCGACCTCAAGGGCCGGTTCCTCTCCTACATGAGCCACGAGTTCCGGACACCGCTGACCTCGATACAGAGTCTCACCGGCATCCTGCTCTCCAGACTCGATGGGCCCCTGACTTCGGAACAGGAAACCCAGATCGCGCTGGTGCGCAAGTCGGTGAATGAACTCACCGAGATGGTCGACGATCTGCTGGATCTTGCGAAAATGGAGGCCGGCCGCATCACCATCTCGGCCGAGTGGTTCGAGATGGTGGACTTGTTTTCGGCGCTGCGCGGCATGTTCCGGCCGATCGTCGCGAACTCCTCCGTATCCCTGATTTTCGAGGAGCCCGGAACCCTCCCGCGCATCTACACCGACGACAAGAAGCTCTCCCAGATCCTGCGCAATTTCATTTCCAATGCATTGAAGTTCACGACCGAGGGGCATGTGAGCGTCAGCGCCCGGCTCGCCGATCCCGGCAGCGTCGAATTCGCAGTCACGGATACCGGCATCGGCATCTCCGCCGAGCACCTGCCGATGCTGTTCAGCGACTTCATTCAGCTCGATACCCGGCTGCAGCGCCGGCTCCGGGGAACCGGACTGGGCCTGTCCCTCGCGCGTAAGTTCGCCGAGCTGCTCGGGGGGACCGTCGGCGCGGAAAGCACCCTGGGCAAAGGCTCACGGTTCTGGGTCCGGATCCCGATCCGCTACGGAGTGACCCCCGAAAAGGTGGAAGGCGCATGAAAGAGAGGGTCGCAGGCACTTCGCAGCGTCAGCGGATCCTGGTGGTCGATGACAACGCGGCGTCCCTGTATGCCACCTCACGCATCCTGCGGGCCGCCGAGTTCGACGTCATCGAGGCGGTCAATGGCACCGATGCGCTGGCGCTGGCGACGGCGGACATCGATCTGATCGTCCTCGACATCAATCTCCCGGACATCGACGGGCTCGAAGTGTGCCGACAGCTGCGGGCACGGTCCGACGCGGCCTACCTGCCCATCGTGCACCTCTCGGCGACCTTCATCACCAGCGTCGACAAGGAACAGGGGCTTTCGGCCGGCGCCGACAGCTATCTCACCCATCCGGCCGATCCGGCCGTTCTGGTGGCGACCGTGCGTGCCCTGCTGTTCGCGCGGCAGTCGGACGCCGTCCGTCGCACCGCTGACAGCCGCTTCCGGGCGGTGTTTCAGCTCGCTTCCAGCGGCATCGCCCTGCTGGACTCCGATCTGGTCTGTGTGGACGCCAACCCCGCGTTCTGCGCCCTGGCGGGCCTGAGTCGGACCGTGATGACCGGCCGCCACATATCGAGTCTTTTCTCCCGGGAAAACCACGACGTGTGCAAGTCCATCGACAGCGCCATGCGCAACGAGGGCCACTGGGACGGCACGGTCCCGGTGCTGCGCGGCGACGGCGGCCGCGCCGATGTCGAATGGCGCATCGTCGCCGACAAGTCCGACGGCACCCGCATCGCCATTGCCACCGATGTCACCGAGCGGCGCCGCGCGGAACTGGACCGCGAGAACCTGCTGGCCGGAGAACGCGCCGCCCGCAACGAGGCGGAGCGGCTGAATCGCGTCAAGGACGAGTTCCTCGCGACATTGTCCCACGAGCTGCGCAATCCGCTGAGCGCCATTCTCGGCTGGGTCAATGTGCTGCAACGCATGCCCGGAACCACGCCCGAGATCCTCAAGGGCCTGGAGGTGATCGAGCGCAATTCGCGGCTGCAGACCCATCTGATCGCGGACCTGCTCGACTATGCCGGCATGCGCTTCGGCAAGATGAACCTGGACATGGTGGCGGTCAATCCCGCGGTGGCGCTGCGGTCCGCCCACGCCGTGGTGGCGCCGCTGGCCTCCGCGAAGAATGTCACCCTGGAGTGGAGCGTCGCGGATCAGGATGCCCGCGTCATGGGTGACGATGCCCGGCTGCAGCAGATCGTCTGGAACCTGGTCAGCAACGCCGTGAAGTTCACCCCCGCCGGGGGACGCGTTGGTGTTTCCGGGAGCGTCGTCGGGGAGCACTACGAAATATCGGTCACCGATACCGGACGCGGCATCAGCCCGGAATTCCTGCCGCACATCTTCGATCGCTTCAGCCAGCAGGATTCCGGTCTGAACAAGAGCTTCGCCGGCCTCGGCATCGGCCTGACGATCGTCAAGCACTTGGTGGAGGTACACTCCGGCACCATCGAGGTCCGCAGCGAAGGCGAGGGTCGGGGCGCCCGATTCACCGTGCGGCTGCCGCTGACGCAGGAGCAGCCGCGGCAGCGCACCGCCGCCACCGGCGCTGCCCTGACCGGTCTGCGCGTCCTGATCGTCGAGGACGATCGTGACACCCGGGCATTCATTGCACGGATCCTGGCCGAGGCCGGGGCCGCGGTGACCGAAGCCTCCAGTGGCGATGAGGCATTGGCCGCGATCCAAGTCACCGTCCCCTCGGTCCTCGTCAGCGACATCGGCATGGCCAAGCAGGACGGCTACCAGCTCATCCGCACCGTGCGCGAGTCGGGATTCAGCGCCGAACAACTGCCCGCCATCGCCCTCACCGCCTTCTCCCGTGCCCAGGACCGGGAAGATGCCCTCAAGGCCGGCTTCCAGACCCATCTCATCAAGCCGATCGAGGCCGAACGGCTGACCTCGGCCATTGCCGCCCTCGTCCAGCGGTCCTGATCCTTTCAGGAAATCAGACCCGCGGTGACGTTGATGGCGAATCCGAGGATGGCGATGTTGAACAGGAACGAGATGACGCTGTGCGCAATGACGCTGCGCCGGATGCCGACTTCGGTCGTGGCGACATCCGCGGTCTGACAGGCCGCCGCGATCGTAAACGAGAAATAGACGAAGTCCCAGAACAGTGGCTCTTCGGTCCGCGGAAACTGCAGTGGCTGCCGGCTCGCATCCTTGCTGTAGAACAGGTCTGCGTAGTGCACCGTGAAAATCGTCGGCACCAGCAGCCATGAATCCAGGATGGTCAGCGCCGCGAGCAGCAGGTGCGCCACCTTCTGCGACGGTGGCAGGCTCCGCAGCGCAGGCAGGAACGCGACGATCCCCGCGACGCTCACAATGGCGGCCACCACCACCAGCAACAGGATGACGGGCGCCGAAGGATCATCCTGGCGATACCGCTCGCGCAACTGGCCCGCCGAAAGACCGGAATGATGCACGAAGATCAGCGGCACCAGGATCAGCACCGCCACGTTCCAGGCCGTCAGTGCCCGGGTCAGCGCCAGCCACGTATGCGGCAGTCCGAAGAAGACCGCCACACCGACCCCCGAGGCGATCCAGAACCGGACATGGTTCCGGAGCCAGGACCACGGACGAGCCTGCATCCGCTCCTCAGAACTTGAACGTGAAATCAAGTCCGTAGCGCCGCGGCGGTGCGCGCCACAGGAACCCTCCGGTGGAGAACTCCGCGTTGTAGATCTTGTTGGTCAGATTCTTCGACCAGGCAGTCACAGTCCAGTTTGCGCCCTCCACCCCGGCGCGCAGGTCGAGCAGATTGACCGGGTCGCGCGAAGTCAGATCGTAGGGATCCCACCAGGTGCGCCCGATCAGCTGGTAATCCAGGCGTACGGTACCGGTGAGCCCATCGGCCAGCGGCTGATGGTACTGCACTCCGGCGTTGACCGTGTCCTTGGTCAACAGCGGCGGCCTGTTACCGACCACCGTGGGATCCTGCATGGCCGTGATGGTACCGTCCGTGTAGCCGAAATTGGCATACAGGTCCAGCCGGTCGGTCGCCTTGGCGGCTAGCTCGAGCTCCGCGCCCTTGTACTTGGCATTGAGGTTGCCGAGGTTCTGGGTGGACGTGGTCGCGTCGTAATAGAAGAAATAGCCGTTGGTGTCCTTGGTGTCGTAGAGCGCGATGTTGGCGCTCACCCGGCGATCCAGGAACTCGGTCTTTGCGCCCACTTCCCAGGTGTCCGCGACCTCGGCGTTGAACATGTCGTGCACGCCGAGATGACCCGACGCGGCGGCGATTTCCCCGACTCCGGTCTGGTTGAATCCGCCGCTGCGGAAGCCGCGGCTCCAGCCCCCGTAGAGGGTCACAGCATCGTCCGGCTTGTAGCGCAGGGTTGCCTTCGGTTGGGCGGCATCCCAGGTGTGGCTGCGGACCTCGCCGGTGAAGGCCGCGGCGGTGGGCAGGAACTCCTGGGGCGTATCGGTCGTGTTGTTGCGCTGATCCTGGTCATAGCGGATTGCCGCATCCAGTTCCCACTGCGGCGTGAACTCGTAGGTCGCATCGCCGAACATGGCCCACGCGTTGTTGTTCTGCGAATCCGCGAGGAAGGTGACGTTGGTGTTGTTGGCAATGGGGTTGGTCGGGTCGATCAGAGGGGTCTGATAGACCGGCGGCACCCCGTCGCCGCGGTCGACCAGGTTGCCGGTGGAGACGAAGCGTTCGGTGTGGACGAAGTAGGCTCCGGCGATCCACGAAAAGCCACCGACCGGATTGGACGTGAAGCGCAGCTCCTGGCTGTAGGTCTTCACGTCGATGAACTGGCTCTGGCTCTCGTCGAACGGTCCGCCATCCGCGGCCGGCAGCGTCCCATAGTACAGCGGTGCGAAGTAGTTGTAGAAAATGGAGCCGGTGATCGGCCGGAAATCGTACGCGTCACCGGTGTCGATTTCCTTGGTGCGGTTGACGTCGGTGGTGGCGGTGAAAGTGCCGAATTCCTTCCTGTAGTCGAGCTTCAGCGCCACATCGGTGATGTCGCGGTTGTCGGAACCGAGATTGTTGGTCTGGATGGGGCTGGTGACATCGTTCGCATTCGGCGGCGTGGTGAAGCTGCTGAAGGGATTCGCCTCATCCAGGCGCGGAATGACGTAGTAATAGGCGGTGGTCTGCACCCGATCCCGGAACACACGCAGGTCCGCGCTCCAGTCGTCCGCGGGCTTCCACAGGAGGCGCAGCCGCGCCGAATAGTCCTTGTAGGGATCGGCCTTGCGGTCGAGGTAGGTGTTCTGCAGATAGCCATCGGTATTGTAGAAATTCAGGGAGGCGCGGTATTTGAGCGTGCCGGCCTCATCGATCGGTCCGCTCACGGCCACCTGGGCTTTCTCGGACACCCCATTGCCGATCCCGAGGCGGCCCGTGCCTTCGAAATGATCGGCCAGATCCGCCGTGTTGATGATGATCGCGCCGGCGATGGCGTCGCGGCCATACAAGGCGCCCTGGGGGCCCTTGAGCACCTCGATCTGCTTGATGTCGCTCAGTTCCTGGTCGAATTCATACGGATTGGTCTCCAGGACGCCATCCACCAGCACCGCGACCGAAGGCTCGCTGTTGCGGGCCTGGGAAATGCCACGGATGGTGATGAAGGAGTTGCCGACGTTCTGCACCTCCACCAGGGTCATGTTGGGCACCATCGAGACGAAGTCGCGTGGCATCTCGATGCCCGCGGCCTGGATGGTCTGGGCCGTGAAGGCATCGACGGCGGCCGGCACGTCATGCAGCGTTTCATCGCGCTTGCGCGCCGTCACCACGACCTCCTGAAGCTGGTCCGACGCCTCACTGGAGGGCGACTGTGCGGCGGCAGGCTCGCTCTGGGCCAGTACCGGTGCGCTGATCAACAGGAGACCCGGTCCTGACGCCAGGACCGCCAATCCGCATAAAGACCTGAACATGAGACCCCCTCTGGCTGAACGTCCCCGCAGATAGAGCTCCAGAACTTTTCGGATACCGAAAGTTACGTCGTTATACGAATTATTATTAAGATAGTGGACCGGCGCAGCGGCCATGGTCAAGTTACGTCCGCCCAGCCGGACAGCGCGTTCATGCCAGAATGCTCATGGGCGCTGGCGGGGGATGCCAATTGAAGCCGAATGACGGCCGGCAATCCGAGCAGGATTGTCTGGTGGTGGGTGCGAGTTTCGCCGGTCTCGCCAGCGCCATCGCGCTCGCCCGTGCGGGGCTGCGCGTAACGGTGGTGGAGAAAAAGACCGATCCGGGCGCAAAGCTCCACACCACCGGGATCATCGTGAAGGATGCGGTCGATCAGATCGCCCTGCTGGATGCACTGCCCATGCAGTCCGTGCACCGCATCCCCGGAGTGCGGCTCTATGCTCCGAACCTGCGCCACGTCGACCTCGAGGCGCCGGGCTACTACTTCCTGGCGACCGATACCCCCGCCGTCATGCGCTGGCTCGCTGCCGAAGCCGAAAAGGCGGGTGCGACGCTCGCCTGCGGCACGGCCTTCACGGGCGCCCGACGGCTGCAGAGTGGTTTCGCGGCCGAGGGCCTGGGCACCACGCGCTTCCTGATCGGTGCCGACGGCCCGCGTTCGCGCGTCGCGGGCGCACTTGGCCTCGGGAGCAGCACGCGATTCCTGGCCGGCGTCGAATACGAGTATGGCGGAGCATCGATCGCGGTGCCCGACAGGCTGCACTGCTTCGTCAATCGTCACCTCGCCCCGGGTTACATCGGGTGGGTGCTGGCAGGCGTCACCGGCGTGCAGGCGGGACTGGCGCGGCGTGTCGGCGCACCCGGCGCCTTCCGGCCCGATGAGGCCATGGATGCATTCCTCGCCAGGATCGCACCCGTGATCGACTTGCGCGGCATGGCTCCGACCGGCGTCCGCGCGGGCCTGATTCCCTGTGGAGGCGTGGTCCATCCGGTGGCCACATCGCGCGCACTACTCGTCGGAGACGCGGCCGGCATCGTATCGCCGGTCACGGCGGGCGGGATCCACACCGCCCTCAAGCACGGGTTCGCGGCCGGCAACGCGGTGGCCGATTTCCTGCAAGGAAGGGCCGGGGATCCGAGCGGGTGGTTCGTGCGGTCGTATCCGAAGTTCCGCATGAAGCGGTTCCTGCGGTTCCTGTTCGACCACTTCCAGAGCGATGTGGCGTTCGATTGCCTGCTCGCCACCTGGCCCATGCGCTATGCGGCCAGACTCGTCTATTTCCATCACAAGGGCGTCTTCGACCCGACCGCGGGCAGCGAACGTGGGCTTGCCGTGCCGCGGACATGACCTCAGGCTTTCCCCAGCGAATCGTCTGCCTGACCGAGGAGCCGACCGAGGTCCTGTACGCCCTCGGCGAGCAGCGCCGCATCGTCGGCATCTCGGGATTCACCGTGCGGCCAGCGCAGGCGCGCAAGGAAAAACCCAAGGTCTCGGCCTTCACCAGCGCCAAGCTGCCTCTGATCCTGGAATTGGAACCGGATTTCGTCATCGGCTTTTCCGACATCCAGGCCGACATCGCGCAGGCCCTGATCAAGGCGGGCGTCGAAGTGTGGATCAGCAATCACCGCTCGGTCGCCGGCATCCTCGGCTACATCCGCAGACTCGGCGCCATGGTCGGCGCGGGCGAATGCGCAGAACGCTATGCGCGGTCACTGGAACAGCACCTCGAGGAGGTCAGGCTCAAAGCCGCGGCGTTCGGGCGCCGGCCGCGGGTCTACTTCGAGGAGTGGGACGACCCGCTGATCACCGGCATCCAGTGGGTGAGTGAGCTCATCGGCATCGCAGGCGGGGATGACATTTTCGCAGACCGCGTACCCGGCGGCGCACTGGCGAAGAACCGCATTCTCGCCGATCCGTCCGAAGTCATCCGACGCTCACCGGACGTGATTCTGGGCTCCTGGTGCGGCAAGCACTTCCGGCCGGAAACGGTCAGGACGCGGCCTGGTTGGGACCACATCCCTGCAGTGCGCGATCAGGCGCTTCACGAAATAAAATCGCCACTGATCCTGCAGCCCGGTCCCGCAGCCTTGAGCGATGGGCTCGATGCCATCCACCGGGTACTACAGGGATGGGTTGGCAACACCGGCATGTGATCGCCATCCCGACGTTCCGAGCCCCCGGCGCGTGCGCCGGGGGCTCCTGCTCATGCGATCAGATCCGGCCTACCGGCTGACCTGCACACTGGTTCCTCCGGCTGAAGGGCCGGCACTGCGGGCGCCTTCACCGGTAGAGACGACTTTCACCCACAGCGCATCGTTGCCCTTGTAGTACGCGGTGTCGGTGGCCTTGCGCAGCGCCTCCAGGCTGCTCTCAGGAGTTCCCGAGGCTGCAGTGGTGAATCCCGGCAGCTCGAACAGCACCCATGAGCCGCGGTCCAGTTCGCTCAAGCGCAGTGCCACAGACGGTCTTTGCGTGGCCACCTTGATCTCGGTGCCGGCGCGGATGTTGGTTTCACCGGTCAGGGTGAACTCGTTGTCATTGCGGCTGACGACGACCGGCGGCTGCGGAGGTCCCGCAGCCCGACCACCGCCGCGGATGGGGGGAAAGTTGGCGGGGAGGCCACCACCACGACCTGCCGCCACGCCACCAGGACCGGCGCCCGGGACCGGGGCAGTGGCCGGAGCGGGGGCGGCGACGGCCAAGCGGCCGACATCGCCCTTGCACACCGCGGCATTCCAGGTCGGCCTGATCTCGCAGGACTTGTCGACCGCCAGTCCGTTGTCCTTGTCATTGATGAGAATGTAGGAGTCGCGGACGCCGCTGACCGAGCCGTCCACATCGTGGAACACCGCGGTCTGATAGCTGCCGTTGCCGTAATCATCATTGCTCCACTTGTGCTCCATCGGTGGGAAATACACCGGCTTCGCGTGGATGAATTTCGCACCTTCGACGGTGTTGTTGGAGCTCATGCCGAAGCTGGTGTACAGCAGGTAAGAGATCGCTCCCGTCTTGCGGGTGGCGTTGTCCTCGTAATTCACGAAGGTGTCGTTGATCAGCTGATGCTGGTAGTCGTAGAACTCGTAGCCGCGGATCGGGAAATCCGGAAGTTCGGGCTCCGGCAGGCTGCGGCCGTAGGCCTTTTCCGTCGCGGTCCTGGGGTTGCCGATATTGTCGGTTTCGCCTACGAACAGCGAGTCGATCACCCGCGACGTATAGGCGTAACGACCGAATCCGCCGGCCGCGTGTGTGTAGCCGATCGCGTTGTCGGCGAGCTTCAGATTCCTGAATGTGTCCATCTCACCGCGGGTCCACATGCCGCCATTGCGGTTCTTGTAGCTGGTGAAATCCTCGACGACCGTCTCGATGGTGGGGCTGTTCGCATCGGCCGGATTGGCCTGGGCGATATGCCCGCCGGTCCGGAAATGACCGTCGGACGCCGGGCCGCGATCGGACATGTAGCCATCGAAGTTCGAATGGGCGACGTTGCCCTTGAATTCCCGCACCCGCATTCGGCGCGGCCAGGTCGCTTTGCTGATATCCGTGCCTTCGAAGGCTCCCGTCGGATGCTGCGGCAGGGCGAACCAGAAACCCGTCGCCTCGGAGCCCGCGGCCACGTTGTCGACGTAGATGTTGTCCGGATTGGTGATCCAGAAGGTCGACGCCGTGTTGTCCGACGGAATCAGGATGTCCTTGGCGTTCTGGCCCTCCAGATTGAAGTTCTTGCCGTCCTCGGTTCCGAACGGGCCGAGGTTGGTCGGCACGCAGGGTTTGCCGTCGGGATGACACTTGGTCAGGATCCCGAGGTTGTGGACATACTGGTTGCCGGTTTCGATGGCGTCTTCCAGGAAGAAGCAGTGACCGACGGTGTTGTAGGTCACGTTGTTCTGCACCCGCACGTCATTGGTGCCGTGGATGGTGACGCAGCGGCTGTAGGTGTCGTGAATCGCGGAGTTCTCGATGTACTGGCCCTTGCCTTCACCGACCAGGTGCCAGTGAACCGGGTAGCGGGCCAGATGCAGGTTCTGGCCCATGCGATTGAACTCGACGCCGGAGATGTACATCTTGCTCGTGACCATCGCCATCACGTGCCCGCCGAAGAACGTCTTCTCGGCATCGGGCGATGCCTGGATGACGATGTTGCGCGTCAGCATGCCCACTTCGCCACGTTCATCCACGCCGTAGGTGATCTTGCCGTAGTGCATGTACTCGAGCTTGTTGTCGAGCGTGATCGTATTGCCATGGATGGCGGCAATGGTGCGCCTCTCGGCCTGGTGGGGGTCGAAGTCCGTCGAGGCGAGGACGATCTGGTCACCGACCCGCCAACCCTTGGCATTCAGCACCTGGATCGAGCTGCTGCCTGCTTCGGCGGTCTTGGCCAGCTTGGTCCAGGAGTTCGTCCGGTCACCGTGCAGGCTCAAGGTGCCACCTTCGACCATGATCCCACGGTCGCCCATGCCATCGATCTCTTCATGGGGGACTTCGTCGGTGAGGGTGATGGTCGCCTTGCGGGTGTGCGGTCTGGCCTCGCTGCCGATCGCCAGTTCCCCGCGGACCACGATCCACTCGCTGGTCAGTTCGAGGTCGGCCTTGTCCGAGAAGCTCAGCGTCCCGTTGATGGTCAGACCGTGCAGTCCCGGCGGGCTCACGTCGAGCACCACGTCCTTGCCCTTCTCAATGGTGACCTTGTCGCCCGCGACCGGCACCTTGTGGTCCGGCCAGGTGGCAGGATCGGACCAGAGCGCCGGCGATCCGGCCGTCTCGGCGTGCGCGACGAGCCCGCCGCCGAACAGCAACGCCGGCACGAGCGATATAAATAAGTACAAGCGATGTTGTCTTCTCATGGTCACCCCACATCCCCCAATAGACCCAAGACCTTGATGCGGCAGGAGGATAGCGCGCATATCCGACCCGGGCCACAGCGACCGCATGCGGTCCGGATGCCCGAAGCCGCACGGAATTGCTGATCAGGAAATAGTGGATCCCTCATGATCATCCACCTCATGGTCCGCGGCATTCCCGAGCGCGAATACTGTAAGTATTTGATTTAGATAAAGTCGTTCAGGTCAGATAGGGAAACGGCCGACCGTTTCTCCGCGCGCTCGCCATTTTCGAAACGAAAGGAGCGAGGCTGCCCGCCGGCCCCCATGTCCGGTGCGGCAAGTGCGCTTGTCCGGCGTGGAAGGGAGTCTTCATCCAACGCCGCCCCGCTTCGCGCCACGCACCGCGCGAGCTCTAACGAAACGTAAGTGAGCGATCGAGTGACGCGCGAAAGTTGCACGAAGGCAGGCGCTCTCACAGACCCACATCGGCAAACGCAGAGTCAATCTCTCACAGCCACCTTGATAGTACTACAATCACTAGTCATAGTATTACTATGAGTCCTGTCAAACGATCCCCGATTGCACTGGCCGTGCTGGCGATGCTTACCGAGGCGCCGATGCATCCCTACCGCATGCAGCGTCTCATCAAGGAGCGCGGCAAGGATGAGGTCATCAATGTGACGCAGCGGGCCAGCCTTTATCAGACCATTCAGCGCCTGGAGCGCGAGGGGCTGATTGCGGCACGGCAGACGCTGCGCGATGAGGGGCGCCCGCAACGCACCGTGTACGAAATCACGGACGCCGGCCGCACGACTGCCATCCAGTGGCTGCGCGACATCCTCGCGACGCCTGCCGCCGAGTATCCCGAATTTCCGGCGGCCATTTCGTTTCTGCCCATGCTGGCCCCCGAGGATGCCCTGCGGCAGCTGACCTCCCGCATCGTGGCCATCGAGGCCGAACTCGCCCGCATCGATGCCGGTCTGCAGCAGGCCGCCGCGGTCCCGAGGCTGTTCCTGCTCGAGATCGAATACCTGCGCGTGCTCCAGGTCACAGAACTGAACTGGGTGCGAGGGGTCGCGGAGGATTTGCGCGCCGGGCGGCTCAAATGGAGCGCGGGCTGGCTCAGGAAGATCGCCGCCCAGTTCGGTTTCGATCCAGCCAGCGACAGCGAGTAATGCCATGCGAGTCTTGATCATCGGCGCGGGGACCGGCGGTCTGGCCCTTGCGCATCTTCTCAAATACGCCGGTATCGAGGTTGCCGTCTTTGAGCGCGATGCGGTACCGAATGCGGATACGGGCGGCTATCGCGTGGGCATCAGCCCCGCCGGAACCCGCGCGCTTGAGGCGTGCGTGCCGCCGGAGAACTTCGAGCTGTATCTAGCTACCTGCGCGCGGCCGCCGCGCTATTTCAACCTGTTCACCGAGCACTTCGCGCAAGTGCTGTCGTTTGACCTCACCGGTGCTGCGGCGGCGATGGACGGTGAGAACAACGTCATCCGCCGGACCCTGCGCCGTGTCCTACTGCGGGGGCTCGAATCCGAGGTGTCCTTCGGCAAACGCTTCGTGAGCTACGCCCACGATACGGATGGCTCGGTGGCAGCCCATTTCGAGGACGGCAGCCGCGCGACCGGCACCGTGCTGGTCGGCGCCGACGGCACCAACTCCACCGTGCGCAAGCAGCGGCTTCCGCACGCGCGGCTCGAGGATACCGGCATGGCCTCACTTGGCGGCAAGCTCGCAATGACCGACCGCAGCCGGACTCTGCTCACCGAGCGGATGCGCTACGGCATGTCGATGATCTTCGCGCCGCGCGGCCTCGGGGCCATCATCCACTCACTCGAATTTGCGCAGCGACGCGGGGATCCAGGCTTTGCGGCGCGCTGGCCGGATTTCGTCGAGGCCCTGGACGAGGACAGCATCGGCTGGGGCCTGTGGGGCGCCCGCCGGAACTTCCCATGTGATCCGTCGCCACTCAGCGGCCCGGAACTGCAGCACCTGGCCCTGCAGCTCACGCACGGCTGGCATCCGCACCTGCGCGAACTCATCCGGCTGACCCCACCCGCGGCAATCAGTTCGGTCGCCGTGCGCACCTCAGTGCCGGTGCAAGAGTGGCAGAGCTCCAACGTTACGCTGCTCGGGGATGCCATCCACACCATGACGCCCGGGCGTGGCGCCGGTGCCAATACCGCGCTGCGTGATGCTGCTCTTCTGGGGCGCTCGCTGATCGAGGCCCATCAGGGTCGCAGGCCACTGCTGCAGGCGATCCATGAGTTCGAAGTGGAGATGCGCCGCTACAGCACTGAGGCCGTGCTCGCCTCCCGCAGGCAGATGAACGGTTCGGATCCGATCCACAAGCCGGTAATCGGACGGCTGCAGCTGGCGGGTATGCGCGGCGCGATGCGCGTCATCAACGCCGTGCCGGCCCTGAAGCGCCGGGTCCTGCAGAACATCATGCGGGTCCGCGGCGAAAATTGATCTGCACCAAGCGCAGGGCGGCGACCACGAACCGGACCGGATCTCATCACAAATCTGCGACTCTGTGTCACTTGAACCTCGAGCCGGTAGAGTTCGGAAGCACTTGATTGGTGTAACCAGGAACAATCAGCCGAATATTGTCAGACGTTACGTGCGCGCCATCAAAGAACTTCCATGTGCTCCCGTGATCTCGGGAAATACCCACGAAATACGCTCGCAGTTCTGAGTCCTGCCCCTCAACCTCTGTCACCCACGTGTATGGGACGAAGGCATATTGGCGACCATTGAGGGTGAAAACTTCGTGCGGAGAGGAGATGCTTAGTTCCACATATTTGACATGTGACTTCCGCATTGAGGCATACATCACCGATTGAGCTTTTGCAAAGTCAAAACCCCTGCTACTGATTCTGTCGTAGGCCTCGATATCCGAAAGTCTAATAACGCATTGCGAATCTAGCGCCTTTGTACAGTCGGCGAGCAATTGTGCATCCCGCATGAGCGCGGACGCTGAGTCCGCCGCGTGAGCAAGCGAAATCCAAGTAGATAGCACCATGCCCGCCACTAATGCCCTAATATTGTTCATCGCTCACCTCAAACATACCGATGACAAGTGTATCCCATGGCGATCGCTTGCCGTGACGGACTGAAAAGTGCGCGCCGATATGCGAACATTCGCCCACTGCAATGACTCCACGAATACTGTTGATTGTGGGCACCTTGATTCTCGCGAATCAGGCGGCCGCAGCGTGCGTCGCGAGCGATCCGGTGGCGACAGCTCGCTGGATCTACGCCAATCAAGTGAATTTCCCCACCTACCAGTTCCCGCAAGACATGAGGCTGATGAAGAGTTTCATCTCGCCGCGGCTCCTCGCCTTGCTTGAAGTTGAATGGCCCTGCCAAGTCGTCAGCGAAGGTCCATGTGCGGTCGACACTGATCCCTGGACCAATGCGAAAAACGGCAAGGCGCTCGAGCCCACTGCATTCAGCGTGGGTTCCTACACCGGATCTCGATCCACCGTCCGCGTGACATTTCGCCTCGCATCCGACGACGGCGATTCCCCGCGGCCCTTCAGGGCACAGGCTAGGCTCATGTTGGTGCGGGACGCCAAATCTGGCTGCTGGCTGTTGGATGATTTGGTCGGCATGAAGGGCATGTCGTTGGTCAAACAACTGCAAAGTTATGCCGCGTTGTATCCCTGACTTCCCGCAGCCTAACCCTCTGCGGTGCAGTCATCTCGCAAAATCATCGCGTGACTACCCGCATTCGCCTGCGCCCCTCCTGCACGCCTCAAAGGTCGCAGCGGCCCGAGTCATTTCCTCGATTGCGCCGCCACGAGCGACTTAGCCGGCAGTGCCAGGAATGACTTGGTCGCCAGGACCTGCCGCAGCCGGCAGAAGTGCCATTCGCGCGCGGCCGGAATGAGCTTGCCGCTCGCGTAGTCGGCGCAGCTCGCCGGCTTGGGCAGCGGGTATTCCTCGATCGGGTCGTCCTTCAGATCGTAGAACGTGCAGCTCGCGACCTCCGCGTTCTCGTCACAGAGCAGCTTGTACTGCGCGTCGCGTGCCGCAGCCTCGCGTATGTTCTGTTTGACCGGGTTGGTCGTTTCGGCGAGCAGGTAATCCGCATTTGGATCGCGTATTTGCCCAGCGCCCTTGAAAAGGATGGGCGCCAGCGAAACACCGTCCATGTCCACGGTAGTACCTTCGGTCAGACCCGGAATGCGCCTGGGTGGTTGCAGCCGCGCCCATCCCATGATGGTCGGGAGCAGATCGACGACACTGACCGGTGCATCGCTGACAGATCCGGCCCTGATCCCCGGGCCACGGATGGCAAACTCCACACGCGCACCGGCCTCGTAAGACGTGCCCTTGCCACGTCCCTGGCGGGTGATGAACATGTTATCGATGAATTCGCGCTTTTTGCCGAACATCCATGTGCCGTTGTCGCCGAGGTAGATCACGAAGGTGTCGGGGTCGATCGAATCGACGGCCTGTAGCAATTTGCCGACCATGGTGTCGAGCGCGTTGGTCATGGCCCGCATGAGTTGCTTGTCGGTGCAGTTCCCGACGTTCGCGGAACCGAAGGTGCCCCCGCAGGACTTCATCTCCTTGATCGAGGTGGCATCGAGCGTATCAAGGTTTGGCACCGCCATTGGATTGGGATCCTGGCGGCCGGTAATGTGCGACAGATTGAAAGCGAACCAGACAAACCAGGGCTTTTCCGGGTTCCTGCTGTGCTGATCGGTGATCCAGTTGATCGCGTCGGCGACCTTGACCACGGGCGCATAGGTGGTGGGTGCAACTCCGGGCAGCGACCGTGTGGGGGCCTTTTCGGTACGCCACTTGTCTGCGGGAGTGGTGTCGTCCTGAACCTGATAATCGTATTGCCAGTAGGTCTCGATGCCGCCGTTCAGGTTGCCCTGGAACAGGTCGAAGCCCGCCTGCTTCGGTTTCATGCCCGGGTACGCACCACCTTGTCCGCCACGGCCGTCCAGCCCTGCGATGTGCCATTTGCCGAATATCGCCGTGGCGTAGCCACCCTTGTCGTGCAGGTCCCTCACGAAGGAATAGTGAAACTGCGGCAACCAGCCGGTGTAGTCGAGCACACCCGTGTTCACGGGATACTCGCCGGTAAGGATCGCCGAGCGGGTATTGGCGCAGAATGGTTCCGCCCACGCATGGGTGAATCGCATGCCTGCCTGAGCCAGGGCGTTCAATGTCGGCGTCGAGGCCGGGTGTCCCTGGATCAGTTTGTAGTTCGGATTGTTGTGCCCCGACGGGCCGTATTGTCTCGCCAGGCTGTCGATCATCCCGGGATACATGCCGGTCGTGACATCAATGCCGATGTCATCGCCGATGATCAGCAGAATATTCGGACGCTTCGGCTGCTCCTCGGCGGCGTTGCTGGCCTGCGTGCCCAACGCCAGGGCGCAACCACATGCCAGGCCGGCACACGCGGCCCAGCCCTGTCGGATCTTCAAAGCCGTGCGGGACACTATGTTGCGGTCTCCAACGACGCATTCCGGATGGCGTGTCCACACTATATCAGAATCCGGATTCTGATAAATTGCCGGTCCATCAATGGCTGGTCGTCGTCGCCCGAGCCGAAGGATCGTAGGCCGACAGTGCCTGCTGCAGCGGCAGATCGCCCGGGAATCGCCGCCTTGCGACCCGCAGCTCCTCGATGGCCTCGGCGCGCCTGCCGCTTTGCGCCAGCGCCAGCGCGTACACCAGTGCGTAATGGGCGTTGTCGGGAGCCAAGCGACTGGCCTGTTCGAACAGCCTCACGGATTCCGCAGTGCGGCCGCTGCGCACCAGCAGCAGTCCAAGCGCATGCCGGACATCGCCCGAGTCCGGATAATAGGCCGATGCCTCGCGCAGCAGCCTTTCACCCAGATCGTCATGGTCTCGCGCTCGATAGATGTCGGCGAGATTGAGCAGGGCCGGCAGGTACCGCGGCGCGAGCTTGCGGGCCTGCTGCAGGGATTTTTCTGCGCCTGCCAAGTCCCCCTGCCCGGCCTGAAACAGGCCGAGGTTGTTCAGCGATTCGGGCATGTCGGCGTTATAGAGCAGACTCTGCCGGTATTCATCGAACAGCCTTCCCAAGTCAACTTGCAGCTGCGCCGGGACGCTGGCCAAC
>DATJTJ010000007.1:0-25289 GCA_035503515.1 Steroidobacteraceae bacterium | reverse complement strand
AGATGGCACGTGCCATCGACAGCCGGGTCGATGACCTCTTCAAATCGTTCGGAATGTTTCCGTAGCCGATCGGGATCAGACCTCGATGCCCTGCGACTTCAGGTACTCGTCGTAGGTGCCATGGAAGTCGGCGATCTCGCCTCCCGCGCGCAGCTCGATGATGCGGGTGGCGAGGCTGCCGACGAATTCGCGGTCGTGGGAGACGAACACCAGCGTCCCCGGATACTTCTCGAGTCCGATCTGCAGGGACTCGATGGTCTCCATGTCCATGTGGTTGGTGGGCTCGTCCAGCAGCATGATGTTGGGCCGGGTGAGCATCAGCTTGCCGTAGATCATGCGGCCCTTCTCACCGCCCGAGAGCACCTTCACGGATTTCTTGGTCTCATCCCCGGAGAACAGCAGCCGACCCAGGGTCGCGCGCGTGATCTGCTCGTCGTCGGCCTTGCCCGTGAAATTGGACATCCAGGTGAACAGGTCGAGCTTCTCTTCGAACTCGGCCTGCGGGTCCTGGGGCATGTAGCCGACTTCGGCGTTCTCGACGTAGGTGATGGTGCCGGCGCTGGGCTTGAGGTCCCCGGCCAGCAGCCGCATCAGGGTGGTCTTGCCGATGCCATTGGCGCCGATGACGGCGACGCGCTCCCCGGCCTCGATCGTGAAGTTCACGTTGCTGAGCACCGGCACGTCGCTGCCGGGATAGGAGAACTTCAGCTTCTCGACGGTGAAGGCGGAGCGGTACAGCTTCTTCGCCTGCTCGAAGCGGATGTAGGGATTCTGGCGCGAGGAAGGCTTCACGTCCTCGAGCTTGATCTTCTCCAGCTGCCGCTTGCGCGAGGTCGCCTGGCGCGACTTCGACGCGTTGGCCGAGAAGCGCCGCACGAATTCCTGCAGGTCCGAGATGCGGTCCTTGGCCTTGGCGTTCGCGGCCTCGACCCGCGCCCGGGCCTGGACCGAGGCCAGCATGAAGTCATCGTAGTTACCCGGATAGAGGGTCAGCTTCTGGTAGTCGAGGTCGGCGATGTGCGTGCAGACCTGGTTCAGGAAGTGCCGGTCGTGGCTGATGATGATCATCGTGGCGTTGTAGTCGTTGAGCACGCCCTCGAGCCAGCGGATCGAGTTGATGTCGAGATTGTTGGTGGGCTCATCCAGCAGCAGCACGTCCGGCCGCGAGAACAGCGCCTGGGCCAGCAGCACGCGCAGCTTGAGGCCCGGGGCGACCTCGCGCATGGGGCCGTTGTGGAGCGACTCCGGGATGCCCGCATCGGTGAGGATGCTGCCCGCGCGCGCCTCGGCATCGTAGCCGCCGTACTCGGCGAACTTGCCCTCGAGCTCGGCGGCGCGCATGTAGTCCGCGTCCGTGGCGTCCGGATTGGCGTAGATCGCGTCGCGCTCCTGCATCGCCCGCCACATCTCGGCATGTCCCTGGATGACCACGTCCAGGACCCGTTCGTCCTCATAGCCGAACTGGTTCTGGCTGAGCTTGCCCATGCGCAGGCCGGCCTGGAGCATGACCTCGCCGGTGCTTTGCTCGAGGTCCCCGCCCAGGACCTTCATGAGGGTGGATTTGCCGGAGCCGTTGGCCCCGATCAGTCCGTAGCGGTTGCCGTCGGAGAACTTGACGGTGACCTGTTCGAACAGAGGCTTGGCGCTGAATTGGACGCTGAGGTTGGACGTTGCGAGCATGGGCGTGTGATCGGACTGGCAATAGGACTGCCGCGGCGGCCAAGCTGGCTGCCGGGAGAAGTCGGTGGTGGTAATGGCCGGAACGGGGGTCCGGCGGACTGTGCTTAGTCTATCAGAACTGCCAGGTGAGGCTGCCCCAGACCCGGGTGTCCTGGTGGGCCCCCGTCAGGCCGGCATCGGGGATCTGCGCCGAGGCATCCCCGCCGATCCGGCGGACCACCGTGAGGGTGAAGCTGAGCCGGTCGGGGCCCGTGCCATAGGCCCCCAGGCCCACTCCCTGCAGGAAGAACGAATTCGGCTCCGGCGCATACGGAAATCCATCGTTGGCGTTCAGGCGGATGTGCCCCACGTCATAGAGCACCTTGAGTCCGCAGTTGCAGTGGGGCGATTTCAGGGCGTTCCAGCGCAGCTCCACGTTCAGGAGCTGGCCCGTGGACCCGCCTTCGCTCGACACCGCATAGGCGCGCACCCCGGCCGGGCCGCCGAGGTAGAACTGCTCCGAGGGGTCGAGATTCTGGTAACTGAGCTGGCCGCTCAGGGCCACGTATCCCACGAATGGCCCCCACAGCTTCTGGGTCCGGTCGAGCCGGTAGCGCAGTACGTTGAACTGCCCCTGAGTGTCCTGCCCGAACCGGTCCGCAAGCTCTCCCGGTGACCCGGACATGTCGACCCAGCCCCGACCGGCGCTGACGCCTGCGGAACTGACCGCGCCGCCGCCGAGCGGGTCGTACACATTGCCGTTCACGAACAGCAGGGCGTCGTAGAGATGGTAGTCATCGACCCGGCCGGCGATGTTGTCGTTGTAGAAATTCTTGCGCACCAGGGTCACGCCGATGGAGACGTTGTGATTGCGGGCCCGCACCAGCTGGTACTGCAGGTCGGATCCGAAGCTGTCCGAGGATCCCTTCGGCTTCGCGATCCGGTAGGCCGGGGCCACCACCGCGTAGTTGAGCCCCGCGGCATTGAGTCCCCACGTCAGTCCGTCATCGTTCAGCGGCAGCAGCGCATTGACCCGGCCGAACTGCAGGTCCGGTGTGAGGACGCCGAGCACCGCGAACTCCTCCCCGAATCCAAACAGGCTGTTGAAGTCCAGCCAGCCCGTGGCGCGCTCCGAGCCGATGCTGGCCTGGCCATAGTTGTCGATGGAGAACTGGCCCGTGACCAGGTCCTGGTTGCGCGGGTACAGCACCACGTTCGTAAGCCCGGGATCCGCGCCCGGGGCCTCGTTGGCGGACACGGTGACGCCCGGCAGGTCCGCGGCCAGCAGCACGCCGCGGGTGAGGGCGTCCACGGACAGCGGCGCACCCGGTGTCAGCTGCGCCTGCACGCGGGCGGCGATGCGCGATGCGGTGACATGCAGTGCCTTGAGGTCCGTGCCCGGGGCAAACACGACTTCACCGAACTTGCCTTCGATCACCTGCACCAGCAGCACGCCCTGCTCCACGCGCTGCGGCGGCACCAGCACCCGGGCCAGCCAGCCGGCGCGGTCGTAGAGCCGGGCGATGGCATCGGTGGCCTGCCGCAGGTCCGCCGGGGACAGGTCCCGGTTCAGGTAGGGCGCGAGCAGCTTCTGGATCCGGTCGGTCCTGACCCGGTGGTTGCCCTCGATGCGGAACGCGCGCACGTGGAAAGTGGGTCCGGCAGGCGCAGGCGCCTCGGCCTTGTTCTGCGAGTTATCGGCCTTCGGCGCCGGCTGGTTCGGGATCTGCGGCTCCAGCTGCCGCAGGATGCTGCCGGCATTGGGAACCTGCTGCGCGAGCGCCGTTGCGCAAAGGCCGACGAGCGCGCTCACGCAGGCAATCCAGGGCTGAACCTTCACCCGGGTTCGAACCTCAGGCCGCCGGCGATGCGGTTCCAGGCGTTGATCAGCGCGATGGCGGAGGTCAGGAACGCGAGTTCCTGCGCCGGGAACTGCGCGCACGCCCGCCGGTAGATCTCATCCGGCACCGGCTGCCGGGCCATCAGCGTCAGGGCCTCGGTCCATTCCAGCGCCGCCCGTTCGCGCGGCGTGAACACCGGGGCCTCGCGCCAGGTCGCGATCAGGTCCAGCGCCTGCTGCGACACGCCCGCCCTGCGCGCGATGTCGAGGTGCATGCCCAGGCAGAACGCGCAGCCGTTCAGCTGCGAGGCGCGAACCTTGAGCAGTTCCGTCAGGGTCGTCTCCAGGCCCGACTCCGCGATGACCCGCGACAGGCTGCGCAGCGCCGCCACCACGGCAGGCGCGGCGGCTTCGAACTGCTGAAAGTCCAGTTTCCCATCCGACATCTTGCTAAGGCTTCCCTTCAGGCTGCCGCGGCTTTTGCGACTTCATCCCAGGTGGTCGCTCGGAAGCTCGGCCGGTTGTTCGTACGTTGGAACCAGTCCACGAGGTTGGCAAGTCCCGCGGTGAGCGCTGTCCACTCCGGAGACTGAGCCAGGAAATCCAGCTGCGGCACCAGCATCATCTCGGCCAGCGAGATCTCCTCGCCGGCGAAGTAAGGCTGATTGCCGAGCAGCCGCGCGAGTTCGCGGAACACGCGGTGCCCCTGCGGCATGGCGGCGGCGATGGCCGCCTCGTCCGGCGTGAGCCCGAGGATCCGCGGGCCCACGACCCTCTGGAAGCCGATGATATTGCCGCAGCCCTGGAACAGGTACCAGTCGCAAATGTTCAGGACCTGGTCCATGCGGGCCGCGCGGCGCGCGTCGGTCGGGGTCAGGGCGGGCCGCGGCCAGACCCGATCGACGTAGCGCACGATGGCCTGGGTCTCGTACAGCATGAAGTCACCATGCTCGATCACCGGCATCCGCCCGAACGGATTGCGCGACAGGTGCGCCGGCTCGCGCAGCTGATTCGGAAGCAACGGTGCAATCCGCCAGGAAACCTGTTTCTCCTCCAGCGTCGCCAGCACGGCGCGCGCGAAGGGACTGCCCGGAATGGTGTGCACGATGATGTCAGCCATTTGAAATCCTCCCAGGTGAAATCAGCCGAGTTGTTACAAATTGAGCACGGATGGATTGATAGTCATTAGTGGAAGGGCTGTCAAACTGGCAAAATCACCGCTCCATGAACTTACGTTGTGCGGCGCAGTCCGAACACAGGATCAATCCGGAGGGTCGCTGCATGAGAAGACGATCGATTGGCCCGGCGCTGGCATTGTCGCTGGTCGGTGGTACCGGCTGCGTCGCGGCGTTCGCGCAAAGCGGCCCACTGGATCTCTACAATCCCCTGGGCGTGTACGTCGGCGCCGGCATCGGACGCGCCACCCTCAACGATGCCCAGTTCGATGCCAGCGGGACCTTCTTCGATCATTTCGACGGCCAGCCCCTGGGCTGGAATGCGGTGGTCGGCATCCGGCCCCTGCCCTTCGTCGGCGCCGAGGCCGAGTACATCGATTTCGGCAATGCCCATCGGGGCCTCGGGGCGCCGTTCGGCGCCGGCGGCTATACCCAGCAGTTCCTGGGAGGCGAGGTCCGCGACCAGGCCGCCGCCATATTCGCAGTGGGGTACCTGCCGCTGCCGGTCCCCTGGGTCGAGCCCTTCGGCAAGCTGGGCTTCGGCCAAATCTGGCAGCACACGAGTTTCGGTGAGATCTACGACAACCAGCAGGTCTACGGCGCCGAGAACTCCCATCCCAGCGGGACCGCCTATGGCGGCGGCCTGCAGTTCCACTTCCAGCAATTGGCGGTGCGGGCGCAATACGAGCGGATCAGCGGCAACCGTTCCTTCGGCGGCTGGGACAATCCCTCGCTGGTCTCGATCGGCGTGAACTGGACGTTCTAAAGGATCCGCTCGCCGAAGCGCCCGAAGCGCGGCATCCAGTTGCCCTTGATGTCCGCCGACACCAGCAGGTGATGCGCGCGGCCGATCAGCAGCCGGCGGGGCACGAACCCGATGTAGCGCGAATCGGCGCTGTCGTCGCGGTTGTCTCCCAGCATGTAGTAGCTGTCCGGCGGCACCACCACGGGACCGAAGTCGCGCCGCGCAGCCACCTGTGGCAGGAACTGTACTTCGCGACGGCTGCCGCCGATGCTTTCCCGGGCGCGCAGCGCCGGGGTCGTGAAGCCGTCCCCGACCGTCTCGGACACCTGCCCGAGCGGCGCATAGTCGGCGGCCCTGCCATTGATGAACAGGCAGTCATTGCGCATCTCGACCACGTCCCCCGGCACCGCGACCAGCCGTTTGATGAGACGCACCCCATCTTTGGGGGAATTGAAGGTCACGACATCCCCGCGCCGGGGCTCGCCCAGGCGCAGCACTTCGATGTCGGTCAGCGGCACTTTGAGTCCATAGGCAACGCGGTTGACGAGGACCACGTCCCCTTCCAGGAGCGTCGGGCGCATGGACGCCGAGGGGATCGGGTTCCAGTCGGCCAGCGCCGTGCGGACGAACCCGAGCAGCAGCAGCACGACCAGAAGCCCGCGGTTGTTCCTGAACCAGTTTTTCATGGGTGCGTAGCCTGGCAGACGTGAGGGAGTGATCTCGTTGAGACGATACTCCTCCCCTGAAGTTCCGGCTCGAGCGGATACTTCGCTACACCCTTCGCGCCGGGCTGCGGCCAGCCCCTAGCGGGAGCGCTTGCTCTTCTTCTTTTTCTTCTTCGGGATTTGGGCGCCGGCCTTGCGGGCCTCGGACAGGCCGATGGCGATCGCCTGCTTGCGGCTCGTGACCTTCTTGCCCGAGCGGCCGCTGCGCAGCGTGCCCGCCTTCTTCTCGTGCATCACCCGTTTCACTTTGCTGCGGCCGGTCTTGCGTTTGGTCGCCATGACGACTCCTGAACCTCGTGCAACGGTGTTTGAGTGTGGCGGCCCGCCGGTTGGAACTTAATCGGCTGAATCCCCGCCAGTGCGTCGGATCTGACTGATAGCGACCCCAGGCACGGTGGCCATTGCCTCGGCGATGATGTCGGGCGGGAGCCCGAGGCGTTCGAGCACGCGGATGGCGTTGCGCTGGGTGCCGACTCCGGCGCGCAGCAGGTGATCGAAATAGCCCTCGACGGCCGGGTTCTCCTGGAAGAAGAACAATCCGAAGCGCTCACCCAGCAGATGCTGCAGTTCGACATCGTGCGTCGTGACCAGCAGCTGCGCATTGACGCTCAGGGCGCGCAGCACTGCCTTCGCGATCGCGATCCGCTCCACGGTGTTGGTGCCGCTGAAGGGCTCGTCCAGGACGAACAGCCGGCAGGTGCCGGCGGCCGACTCCGAGATGAAACCGCAGATCCCTTCCGCCTCGGCGAAATACCGGCTCTTGCCCGAGCGCACCGACTGATCGCCATGGATGAGGGCCCGCACGGGCGAGCGGGGCAGCGTCACCCGGTCGGCCAGGCAGATTCCGAGGGTGTGGCCGAGGATGACGTTCATCGCGATCATTTTGATGAACGTCGTCTTGCCGGTCATGTTGGAGCCGGTCACCAGCGCCGAGGTGTGGTCCAGGGAAATGGAGTTCTTGGTCGGATCGGCGATGAAGGGGTGATAACCGTTCACGATCTCGAGGGCACGGGCGTCCGTCACGGTGGGACGGCAGTGGACCGGGTAGCGCGCCAGGAAGTTTGCGACGGCAATCGCGGCATCGACCTCGCCGATCGACTCGAAGACCGGCAGCCACAGTGTGCGATGGGCGCGGAAGCGCGCGAGCGCACGCGCGTACAGCCACAGCTTGAGCAGGAAGAACGCGTCGGCGACGACGAACAGGCCGCCGACCAGCTCCGCACTTCGCAGGCGGTCGAAGACCGAGAGCCAGCGGATCTGGCCGGCCAGTTTCCTCAATACCGGTCGCTCGGCCGCGAGCCGCGCCAGGGCGGGCATGGCCTCGCCCACCCGCACGAGGCGGTTCGCGACCCGCAGCATGCGTCCACAGTGCAGCAGCGCCGTCACATCCTCGGCCAGCTTCGCATCGATGCGGTACCAGATGACGAGGTTGACCAGCAGCGGCAGCAGGCACAGCCACACCGGCACGAGATGAGCGATCGCCGCGGCGATGCCCCCGACGGTGATCAGCGTCCAGGGAAGCAGCAGGTGCTGCTGGGAAAGCCGGGCCGGCTCCGGGCCCAGCAGCAGGTCGGCGATGTAGGCTGCCGCGTCCACTTCCAGGGGCTTCAGGGCCAGTTGCAGGTCCTCGCGCAGTCGCGGTCGGGATTGCAGTATCGCGTAGGTCTGACACCGCGCCCCGATCTCGGACGGCTCAAATTGATAGACGCGCAGCCGATCGAACAGGCACTGCCGGCCGACGGGCGTGAGGGTTGTGTCCAGGGCATTGAAGAATGCCGGGAACTCGAGGTCCGACCATGTCTTGTCGTCGACCACCGCTGCGGGTTCCAGCTGCCTGCGATGCAGGTCGAAGTACCAGCCCGCCCGCGCACCCTCGCCCTCGCCCGGCCGGCCCCACCGGGCGCGCAGTTCCCGACGCCACTTCAGGCGCGGCACGAACGGGACCACCAGGTCGAGCAGGCTCTTGGAAAGGCTCATCCTGCGGTTCGGGTCTCAACTCATGCGCAGCGCCGCCGCCACCGGAACCCGGGCGGAGCGCAGCGCGGCCAACAATCCGCCGATGATCACGATCAGGGCTGCGACCGCGACCCCGGTCAGCATCTGCGCCGGACCGACCGAGAGCGCAAACGTGAGCTGGGAGGGGGTGACGCCCGTCATGGCGCTCATGGTGGTGCCCTGGACCAGCAGCCAGGCAATCCCCGCCCCGAGGGCCGCTCCGATCGCGCCGAGTGCGAGGGCCTCGGCCAGCACCGAGATCACGACCGGCGCCGCACCGAAACCGATGGCGCGCAGCGTGCCGATTTCGACGGCCCGGCTGCTGACGGCGGAGTACAGGGTATTCAGGGCGCTGAACACGGCACCCAGTGCCATGATGCCGCCGATACCGTAGGCGATTGCGATCAGCAGCTGCGCCACCGGCTTCATCATGGTGGCGAAGTACTCCGGCTCGCGGTAGGCCTTGACCATGAGGGTCGGGTTCGCGGCCAGCGCCGCGCTGAACGCCGCGAAGTCGCGGGGGTCCCGCAAGGCGACGGTGACGCTGTTGAAATCGTTGCGGTGGTAGGCGTTGAGCAGCGTTTCGGCGTCGGCGAGCACTTCGGACTCGTGCGCGTCACCCCCGCTCGAGAAGGTGCCGACGACCGTCCAGGGCCCGTTGGGCAAACTGATCGTGGATCCGACCTTGAGCCCGCCGAGCCTGCTCTGGGCGGCCCTGCCCGCGATCACCTCGTGGGCCCCGCGGGCGAACATCCGGCCTTCGCTCATGTGCAGTTCCGGACGCAGCCGCTGCAGCTGCGGACCCACGCCGCGCAGGGTGACGTAGGCATTGAGCCCCGAATGCTCATCCACCAGCGACACGAACTCGATCGCTTCGGCGGAGCCCACCACCTGCATTCCGGGGCCGGCCCGGACACCCGGGGCATTGAGGATCGCGCCGGCGTTCTGCCGCGAAAAGCCGCTGTCCGCCTCGTCGTCGCCGTTGAGCACGATGGCGCGCAACGGACTGCCGGTCTTCGCCGCCGCGGCCCGGAAGCTGCTGGCGATGGCGAGCGCACACACCAGCACCGCGACGACCGCCGCGACACCGATCACCACGACCAGCGAGGCGCCCGCCCGGCCGGGCAGTCCGCGCAGCGCCGCCGCGGTCACCGCGACCACCTGCGAGGCGCGGCTCACGTGCGCGCCGCCAGCGCCGTGACGACCTGCAGGCGTCGCGCGTTCCACACCGGCAACGCCGCGCTGAGCAGGGTCAGCGCCAGCGCGAAGCCGATGCCCGCCGCCAGGGCGCCGGCCGACAGCGTCCGCGACCCGAGCCAGGCGCTGACATCGGTCATGGACCGGCCGAGGGCGGGGAACACCAGCGCCGCCAGCACCAGTCCGAGCAGCGCCCCTGACAGGCACAGCGCCAGTGCTTCGGACACGACCAGCGTCATGACGTGCCGGTCGCGGTAACCCACCGTCTTCAGTACCGCGAACTCGGCGACCCGCTCGCGCACCGACTGCAGCACGACGTTACCGGACATGAACACCAGCGCGAAGAAGATGGCGACCATCACGGCGTCGGTCAGCCGGCCCACATCACCGATGGTGGCGAGGTCGCGGCTGGCGAACTCGTTCTCGCCCAGGCTCAGGCTCGGCGTCGGCGAGTTGGCGAAGGCCGCATCGATGGCGCGGGCAACCGCCGCGGACCGGCGCGGATCGCGCACGCGGATCACGTAGCGCGTCACCGTGCCGGTGTCCTGGGCCCGCCCCTCGTCCAGGTAGGTGTAGTTGCCCACCGCGAAGTCGATCTGTCCGGGGTTCGCGGTGTTGGTGAACGTGCCCACGATGTCGAACGGCCAGTCACTGCCGCCGTCCTTGCGCGCCGCCGCGTTGGCGATCGTGATCCGGTCTCCCACCTTCCAGCCGAACCGCTTGGCCAGATGTTCCAGGACCAGCAGGCCGGTGCGCGTGCGTTCGAGGGCGGCGAGCTGCGCGGGCGCAACCTGGTACTCGTGTCGGACGCTGAAGAAACTCGCGGGATCCGTCGTGATGACCAGCACGCCCTGCTTCGGATCCTGGTAACTGCCCCGCAGAAATCCCGTCCAGGTCACTTCGGCCACGCCCGCGATGCGCCTGATGACGTCGCCCGCACTGATCGGCAAGGGCGTATCGAAGCGGGGTCCGATCAGCAGCCGGTCGGTCTTCGAACGCGTGAGCGCGGCATCGAAGGCCCGGTTGACGCCCTGCAGGGTACCGAACAGGAAGAACCCGACGGCGAGCGACAGTACCGTCAGCACCGTGCGCAGGGGTTTGCGCCAGATCCCGGCCCAGAGCAGCGGTAGATACTTCATGTGCCGGTCAGTGTCACCGCGCCCTTTCCGGAAGTAAACAACACCGTCTGGTTGCGGTGCGACAGCGCGGGGCGTAGCGTACGCGGTCCGTGTCCCCCTCCTGAGTGAGCGATGCCATGGACCCCTCCCGAACCTTTCAGCTGTCGCGCCGCGCGGCGCTACGCGGTGCGCTGGCCGTGGGCGTCGGCACCGTGCTGGCCCGGTCGGCGCCGGCAGCCTCCGACTCGGCCCTGCCGCTGATCACCAAGGCCATTCCTTCGACCGGTGAAAAGCTGCCCGCCATCGGCCTCGGCACCGACAAGTTCGAGGCGGACGAGCGGGATGCGATCGTCGCCGAGATCCATCGCATGCAGGAGTTGGGCGGCAAGGTGATCGACACGGCGGCCAACTACGGCGACAGCGAAAGCCTCATCGGCGAGGCGCTGGCCGGCAGCCGCGACCGCATGTTCGTGGCCACCAAGCTCACGGCCTCCGGCCGCGGCTTCCGCGGCGACGGTGTCGGTGGCGAGGCGAGCCTCGAGCGCTCCTTCATGCGCCTGCGCACCAACAGGATCGACCTGCTGCAGGTCCACAACCTGGATGGCGTCGAGACGCTGCTGCCGCAGATGCAGCAGTGGAAGCAGGCCGGCAAGATCCGCTACATCGGCATCACCACCTCGCGGGTGGCGCAGCATGAGGAGATGATCGGTTACCTGAGGAGGTTCCCCCTGGACTTCATCCAGGTCGACTATTCGCTGGACAATCGGGATGCCGCGAAGACCCTGTTGCCCCTGGCGCAGGAGCGGCACGTGGCCGTGCTCGTCAACGTGCCGTTCGGCTTCGGCAACCTGCTGCGCCAGGCACAGTCGCGCAAGCTGCCGACGTGGGCGGCGGACATCGACGTGAACAGCTGGGGTCAGTTCCTGCTCAAGTACGTGATCTCACACCCCGCGGTCACCTGCGCCATTCCCGGGTCCACCCAGGTGGCGCACCTCACGGACAACCAGGGTGCGGCGCGCGGTCGCCTACCCGATGCCGCCATGCGCCAGAAGATGGAACAGTACTGGGACTCGCAGTCCTAGAGCAGCTGGTTGGCCGCCTTCACCGGCGGCAGGTTGACGGTGCGGGTAGTGTCGGCCGCCAGCTGCTGCAGCAGTTGCGCCGTGTCCTCGTGGACGACCTTGCCGGCGCCGCCGCGGCCATGGCCCTCGGCCCGGCCCATCGCCATGTCCAGTGCCGTATGGCCGCGCGCATCCTTGATGCTCAGGTCCGCGCCGTGTCCCACCAGGTTCCGGGCGACATCGTTCCAGCCCCAGTAGGCGGCGCCGTACAGTGCGGACTGACCGGCGTTGTCGATGACGTTCACGTCGGCGCCCGCCGCGACCAGCAGGTCGATGGCCGCGATCGCAGCCTTCTCCGTGACGTACTTGCCGCGGGTATCGATCTCGTTGGAGCGCAGTCCGGCGGCGGCCATGAGGGGCGTCACGCCCAGGCTGTTGGCCAGTTCGACCTTCGCGCCAGCGGCAAGCAGCAGTTTCATGGCGTCGACATCGGCCGCCTTGGCGGCGCGCAGCAGCGGTGTCGTGCCCACGGTCAGCAGCAGATCCGCGCCGCGGTCGGCGCCGATCTGCCGGAACGGCGGGAACAGCTTCAGTTGCGCGTTGGGATTCGCGCCCGCCGCGAGCAGCAGCTCGATCATCCGCAGACTGGAGACGGCATCGAGCGTGGGCCGGTCGGGCCGACCGCCGTACGGCAGGCTGTTGAGATCGACCGCGGCGTACAACGGCGTGCGGCCCCACCAGTCCCAGTGGTTGGGATCGGCGCCGGACTTCATCAGGTACACCGCCACGTCGAAGTGGAAATTCTCGGTCGCCTCCAGCAGCGGCGAGATGGCCTCCGGATCGCTCAGGTTCGGATTGGCCCGGGCCTTGATCAGCTCCTGCACGCACTCCATGCACCCCTGGCGCGCGGCGTACAGGAGCGGTGTGAGTCCGCCGGGGCGGCGCCACTGGATGCGCGGTTCGGGACTCACCTGGCGCAGGTCATCGTTGACCCGGGAGCGCGCATTGGGATCGGCATGATGCCTGAGCAGCTCCCGCACCATCGCCGGCTGGCTCTCGGCGGCCGCGAAATGCAGCGCGGTCTGGCCGGCGCCCTTCTCCGTCGCATCCACCTTCGCGCCATGGCGCAGCAGCAGCCCGGCGGCCGTCACGTTGCCGGTGTGGGCGATGACCATCAGCGGCGTCTGCCCGTCTGCGTCGGTGGCGTTCGGATCCGCCCCCGCCTTCAGCAGCAGCCCGATGACCTCCGGATCGCCGTTCTGCGCGGCGAGGATCAATGGCGTGGCGCCGTAGTGATTGGCGGCCCCGGGGTCCGCGTGGGCCCGCAGCAGCCGCGCCACCAGCACGGCATCGTCGCGATGCACGGCCCACAGCAGCGGCGTCGATCCGTCGTCCGCGGCGGCATTCACGTCGGCACCACCGCCGATCAGCGCCAGCGCCGGTTGCGTCTGGCCGTTCCTGGCCAGCTCCACCAGCGACGGATTGGCGGCTGCGGCGAGCGCCGTGCCGCCGAAGGCCAGCAGTGCGAGCCCGGTCCACGCTTTCATGGCTCTCAGATCTCCGTGATTTCGCCGGTGCTGTCGCCGACCCTGTCCTGGGGCACGCCCGCCCGGCGCAGCAGGGTGAGCAGCACGTTGGCGAGCGGCGTGTGCTCCGGGTAACGCAGGTGCTGGCCGCCCCTGATCTTGCCGCAGGCGCCGCCGACGATCGCGGTCGGCAGCGGGTACTGGTCGTGGGCGTTGCTGTTGCTCATGTTGCTGCCGTACAGGATCATCGAATGATCGTACAGCGTGCCGTCCCCGTCGGGCGTCGCCGCCAGGCGCTTCAGGAAGGCCGCGAGCTTGCCGGTGTGGTAGGTCTGGATCTTGATCAGCTTCTCGATCTTGGTCGGATCGCCCTGGTGGTGCGAGATCGGATGGAACGCGTCCGGCACGCCGATGAACGGGTAGGTCATGCTGCTGACTTCGTGAGCCATGGTCATGGTCGCGATGTGCGTGAGGTTCGCCTGGAAGGCGAGCGCGATCATGTCGAACATCAGCGCCTGCTGCTCGGGGAACTGTTCCGGAATCCCCAGCGGTACCTCCGGCAGCTGCAGGTGGGAGAGATCCTGGCTCGCCATCTTCTGCACGCGCCGCTCGACCTCGCGCACGCTGTCCAGGTAGTCGCTGAGCACGGCGCGGTCGGCGGGGCCCAGGTCCTGGCGCATGGACTCGGCATCCTCGCTGACTAGGTCGAGGACGCTGTGGTAGCGCTTGCCGAGGGCCGTGCGCTCGGCGGGCGTGTCGCCGCGGCCGAACAGCCGCTGGAAGAGATTGCGCGGGTTGTACTCCATCGGCAGCGGTGTGGTCGGCGTGCGGAACGAAATGGTTCCCGAGAAACTGCAGCCGTAGGCGCGATCGCAGACGCCACCGCCGCCGTCCTGCTCGGTGGCCACTTCAAGGGAGGGCAGCGGAGTGTCCTGCCCCAGGTGCTGGGCGGCGATCTGGTCGACGGTGACGCCGCCGACCGGATCCTGGCTTTCCTTCGGATGCACGCAGGACAGCCAGGTGCCGGGCACGATCGCATGCACCGCGGCGCTCTCGGCCGGCCGGTTGCCGAGGTTGCTGATCACGACCAGCTGCTTCTGGTAGGGGCCGAGCGCCTCCAGTATCGGCGACAGCGTGAAGTCGCGGCCGACGCCCGCCGGTGTCCACTTGTCCATGATGGCGCCGTGCGGGAAGTAGATGAAGGCCATCTTCATTTTCGGCGCCGCCGCGGTCTGCGCCAGCGCGACGCCGGCGGGCACCATGGCATCCAGCAGCGGCAGTGCGACCGTCGCACCGATGCCGCGCAGGACGGCGCGGCGCGAGAGGTGTTTGCGGGTCAGGAAGTACATGATTGCTCCTGCGGTGCGCTCAGCGCGGCAGCGCCACCTGGGTCAGCTTCACGTCCGGCTGCGCCGGAGCGGCACCGGCCGGCATCTCCTTCATCTGGAAGGCGGGACTGGCGACGATGCCGAGCAGGATCGCCGAGAACCGGTCGTGGTCCGCGGCGGCCGCACGCACGATGCGGCGCACCGTCGGCATGTCGTGGTAGTCGAGCGTGCGGCCCAGCGCATATGCCATGAGGTTGCGGGTCAGGGTCTGCACGAACTGCTGCGGGTGCGCGAGCAGCGCCTTGCGCAGGTCATCCGGACCCGTGACGGGCGTGCCGTCGGCCATTTTTCCCGACGCATCGATGCGGGTCCCGGTGTCGTAGTCCTTGGTGCGCCACTGGCCCACGGCATCGAAGTTCTCCAGGGACAGGCCCATGGGATCCATGATGCCGTGGCAGGAGTTGCAGGACGGCTGCGAGCGGTGCCGCTCCATGCGTTCGCGCACGGTCGCCGGCCGGGCGCCGGGAACGTTCTCGATCAGCGCCGGAATGGCCGGCGGCGGCGCATGCGGCGGCGTGCCGGTCACCGACTCCAGGACCCACGCGCCGCGCAGCACCGGCGCGGTGCGATTGGCGTAGGAGGTTCCCATGAGGATCGCGCCCTTGCCCAGGAGGCCCCAGCGCCGCGAATCCGGCAGGATCACCCGGCGGAAATCGCTGCCCAGGACATCAGGCACCCCGTAGTGCAGCGCCAGGCGGCCATTGACGAAGGTGTAGTTCGCATCCAGCAGCTCGAGCACATCGTGGTCCTGCAGCAGCACGCTGCCGAGGAACAGTTCCATCTCCTTCTTGAAGGCCGCCCGCAGGTCCTCGTCGAAGGCGGGGTAAGTCGCCGGATCGGGATTGATCCGGTCCATGTCATCGACCTTCAGCCACTGGAACGCGAAGTGGGTGACCAGCGCGCCGGCGCGCGGATCGGCCAGCATCCGCCGGACCTGGGCCGCCAGCACCTGCGGGTCGTGCAGCTGGTTGGCCACGGCGAGGTCGAGCAGCGTCTCATCCGGGCCCTCGCTCCAGAGGAAGAAGGACAGGCGCGAGGCAAGTTCCAGGTCGTTCAGGCGGTAGGCCGTGCCGGGCTGCGCGCCCCCGGGCATGCGCTCGACGCGGAACAGGAACTTCGGGCTCGCGAGCACCGCCACCAGTGCGTTCTCGATGCCGGCATCGAAGCTCGCCCCCTGGCGACCCTCCTGGTAGAAGCGCAGCGCCGGCGCCATGTCGGCCTCGGTCACCGGCCGCCGGAACGCCAGCCGTTCCAGGTGCGCGATGACCTGCCGGGCGCAGGGCAGCTCCTCGCTCTGCGCCGCCGGGTGGCACACCAGGATGCGGTGGCGGCTGGGGGTGTCGCTGACGCCGGTGGGATTGAAAGGCCCCGTGATCTGCAGGCCGCCCGCGCGCTCGGTCCGTTCGGCGCCCGAAGCCGGATCCAGCGGCTCGAGCCAGTCATCGGACTCCGGCACCCCATGTTCGACGAAGACCAGCGCGATCTCGTGGGGTCCCGCGGTCACGTGCAGGCGGATGGGCGCGCGCCGGCGCGGTTCCCTGCCGGCCGCCGCGGCGGGGGCCGGTGCGGGAGGCTTCACCGGCTCGCCATCGATCAGCAGCACCGGCGCGGTGGTGGGCGCGCCCGGGTAGCCGCCGGGGCCGCGCGGTCCGCCGCCCAGGTCGAAGTCGTAGTCGCCGTCGGCCGGGAAATCATGCCGCAGCAGCAGGCCATGGGTGCCGAGCGGCAGGCCCTCGACGTGCGCGGCCTGGCTCGCGCGCGGGGCGCGCAGGATCGTGATGCTCTTGTGCGCCTCGGGATTGCCCATGGCCTGCGCGGCGACGCTGGTCGCGGCGGAAATGTACTGGTCGAGGAACGTCGGCGACACCTTCAGGACATTGGCGATGTCATCGAAGCCGTCGCTCAGGGTGTCCTTGGGCAGCAGCGCGCTCACGTCCACCGTGACGCCGAGGAGTTCCTCGACCGAGCGGGCGTACTCGGTGCGGTTGAGACGGTGCAGGGTCACGTAACCCGGATCCGGATGCGCCGCGTCCGCGGCGTCGAGCCGGGTCTCCAGAAAGGCGACGAAGGAATCGATGGTGGCCTGCGGCGGCTGCTTCTCCCCCGGCGGCGGCATCAGCCGCCCCTGCAGCTTGGTCACGGCCTCCTCCCAGATCTTCGCATCCTGGGCGATGTCCTGCGGCTGCATCACGTCGAAGGCGACGCTGCCCGCCCAGTCGGTGGCGTTATGGCATTTCTCGCAATAGCTGCCGAGCATCTGCCATTTCGCGTGCGCCGCCGGATCCGCGGGCGCGGCAGCGCTCGCGTCGGCCAGCGCGGCGGGCGCCGCCGCGACCAGGATCAGACCCCACAGCGTCGTGAAACGCATCGCTACACCACGCCCTTGCCCAGGAAGTCGGCGATATGGCCGTAGATCCCCTGGTAGGCACTTCTGATGAACCGTTCGGGATCGCCCCATTTCGCGTCGAAGTCCGCGCTGGGCCTGGCGGCGAGAATGTCGCTGGCGGTCATGCCTTTGCGCATCAGCGCCCAGATCCTGTCCTGCATTGCCGCCAGCATGTCGTGCTCGGCCCTGAGATCGGCGCGGGTCTGCACGGGCCCCGTTCCCGGCACGATGCGCGTCTGCTCGTCGCTCAGCTCGAGCAGCTTCTGGGTCGCATCCCGCATGCCGACGCTCCAGCCGTTGGTGCAGTAGTCGAGCACCGGGTAGCGACCCACGGTCAGCACGCCGCCCGTGACCAGCACATTGCGGTTGCGCAGCAGGACGTAGATGTCGCCATCGGTGTGCGCCTGGCCCAGCCAGCCGTATTCGACGACCTCGTCACCGAAGGTGAGCTGGTTGGACTTGTAATAAAAGGTGTCCGTCGGCAGCGCCTGCGCTGGCCGCGGCGGGTAGGTGCGGTGTTCCCACTCCTCGACGATTTCGGTGCCCAACCACAGACGGGTGTTCTCATGGGCGATGATCCGCGCGCCTGCCTTGCGCAGCAGGTCGTTGCCGCCGGTGTGTTCCCAGTGCCAGTGGGTATTGAAGACGGTGCGGATGGGATGGCCGCCGGCGAGCGCGGTCAGGGCCTTCAGCAGGTCACGGCCGTGTTCGGGCGCCCCGCTGTCGATCACCAGCAGCCCGTCGGGGCCGCCCAGGGCCACGACATTGCCGCCGAAGCCGCTGAGCATCGTCAGGTGGGCGCCGAGTGGGGTCACGGTCGCCGGGGCACCGGCCGCAAAGCTCCGGCGCGCGGGGCCGCCGCCCAGGGCTGCGGCGCCGATGACGGCCGTCAGCTGTGTCAGGATTTGTCTGCGATCGGCCATGGCGGGGTACGAAGTACCATGCGCCCTGTTGAGCGGTCAACGCAGCGGCCCGCGGCCCGTCCTTTGGGAACAGGACTTGTGACGCGTGCGGCCCTCCCGGACGCTATTTCGAGGCGAAGTCCAGGTGCTGCGAGAAGAACGGCAGCACGTTCTGCTCGAAGCGCTCCGGAATGTGGTTCACGTGATCTCCCTCGTAGGTCTCGAAGCGGTGCGGAATGGAGAATTCCGTCAGCAGGCGATCCATTTCCTGGTTGTCCTTGAGCAGCGGATCCTGCAGTCCCACATCGATCTGGATGGCGTGGTATTTCTTCAGGGCCGGGACGTACTGCGGCAGCATGGCGTGCGGCGAATTGGCGGCGTAGCGGGCGAGCACGCCCGGCACCGGCATGCCGTCCTTCGTCGGCAGGTCCAGGTAGAACGGCGGATTCTGCGGATCCGGCGCCCAGGCGGCCGAGGCGGCGAGCGTCGTGCGCGCGCCCATCGGCAGCTTCGCCGCATCCGGCGCAGTCCTGATCTGCTCGACGCCGGCATCCGCCCCCGTCACGCCCCGCGGCGAGAGGCAGCAGGCACTCATCGGGTACAGCACCGAGAAGACATCCGGGCGCTTCATGCCGATGCGGTAGGCGCCATAGCCTCCCATCGAATGCCCGGACAGGCCGCGCGAATTGCGGTTGGCGAGGGTGCGGTAGTGACCGTCGATGTAGGTCACCAGGTCGCGCGCGATGAAGGTCTCCCAGTCGCCGGTGGTCACGGAGCTCGAATACATCGAGCCGTTGTGCACGCTCATGCCGTCCGGGAACACCACGATCATCTCGCGCGCCCTGCCCGCGGCGATGGCCCGGTCGATGGCCTCCCGGGCCTTGAGGATCCCGACCCAGCGTTCCGCGGTCAGGCTGTAGCCGTGCAGATCGTAGAGGACCGGATAACGCCGCGATCCTGCGGTGGCGTAGCTCGGAGGCAGATAGACGAACACCGTGCGGTCCGCCGTGTCGCCTTCGAGGTTGCCGGCGAGGCTGTCGCCGTGCACCACGATCTGCTCGAGACGTCCGCCTGATGCCCCCGGATCCGCGGCATGGCCGGCGCCGAAGGCCAGCAGCACCATCACTCCGAGCGCGGCGCCGATGCCGCGCACCCTGTTCTGCATTGCCGATGCGATCATTTCGCCCCCCCTGTGCTGCCTTCAGGCCCTGCGGGCACGGCAGTTCTGCCGCGAGCTTACTCCCGGGGCGTGACCGCCGATAGCTTCAGCCGCGCGCCAACGTGACGGGGGCCCCGGTGCGGGCCGATTGATAGATCGCCATCATGATCCGGACATCCCGCAGGCCTTCCTCGCCCGGGACGATGCTGGGCGTGCCTTCCTGGATGCAGCGCGCGAAATCGTCCATTTCCGCGGCGAACTGGTCCGTCTGCGGAAAATCGAAGCGTCGGCCGTCGGTGCGGGTGGCGCGCACGCCGCCATAGTCGAAGGCCGGATCGAGCGTGAATCCGCCGCGTTCGGCGAGGGCGCGGACGTATCCTGCGGGTGCAGCGGCATAGCTGGCGCCGCATTGGGCGAACGTGCCGCCGGGGAAACCGGCCTCCCAGAACACCGAGGCTTCGACCTCGGAGAAGCGCGCGGCATCGCCGCGGGTGGTTCGTCCCATGACCCAGGTGGGCTCTTCTCCCGTCAGGTACCGCGTCGCCTGCAGGGCATAGATACCGACATCCAGCAGCGGTCCGCCACCGGACAGCGCACGCTCGAGGCGCCAGCCTCCGGGGCGGATGTTGAAGCCGAAGAAGGACTGGATGCCCAGCAGCGCCCCCAGTTCGTGCGAACGCGTCAGGCGCATGGCCTCGAGATGATGCGGTTCGAAGCGGCAGCGGTAGGCCACGCCGAGCCGGCGGTTCGCGGCCCGCACGGCGCCGATGAGCTCTTCGCAGCGCCCGGTCGTGACTTCCAGGGGTTTTTCGCAGAAGACGTGCTTGCCGGCCCGCGCCGCCGCGGCGCCATGCGGAAGGTGCAGCGCATTCGGCGTGACCACGTACACGACATCGATGTCCGGGTTGTCGGCCATGCGGGCCATGGTGTCGTAGGTATAGACGCTGCGTGCCGGGATGCCGTAGCGGCGGCACCAGTCGGTCGCCTTGTCCTTCGAATCCGTGATCAGCCCGGTCAACCGGCAGCGCTCCGTCATGAGCAGCGCCGGCGCGATCTGGCGCGCGCTCAGGTCGCCCAGCCCGCACAGCGCGAAACCCAGCCTGGGTCGGGAGGCGGCGGCGCGGGCACGGGTCACGCGCGTGGCGATGAAGGGCACGGCGGCGAGCGCCGTCCCCAGGGTCAGGAAGCTGCGGCGCCCGGTCATCGGACGGGGTCGGCGGCCGCGATCAGGAAGCGGCACGACCGCTCAGTGACCGACGGCATCATCGAGGAAATGCGCCATGAGCTCCAGGGCCTCGCGGGTCTCCGGAAAATCGAAGTGATACCAGAAGGCATGCGGCAGCGCCTCGAACACCACCAGCCGCGCATCGACGCCCTGGCGGAGCAAGGCGCGATGCAGCGTGGTGGTATCGCCCAGGAGCATGTCGCGGGTGCTGGTCACGAGCAGCGTCGGGGGCAGACCGCGCAGGTCCGCGAACAGCGGCGACAGCAGCGGATCACGGCGGCGGGTGCGGCCGACATAGGCATCATCGGGCAGATGACCGGGATCGGTAGGCTCGAGCATCCCGGGCAAGCCATCACCGGTGAACAACTGCCGCGAATCGCTGACGCGGCTGAAGTCCCCGAGCCCCGAGAAGATGCCGAGCGCCCCCGGCAATGGCAGTTTCATCTGCTTGAGTTTCACGGCGACTTCGGCGGTGAGTATGGCGCCGGCGGAAGTGCCGTAGATCGCGATGTTGCGCGCAACGTGGGTCTTCAGCAGTGCCTGATAGACGGCGACGACGTCGTCCACGGCCGCGGGATAGGGGTGCTCGGGGGCGAGCCGGTAGTATACGGAGACGACCTGGGTGCGGGTCAGGTTCGCGATCGGATCCCCTTCGATGCGCGAGCCCGAGTCCGCGTTGAACCCGCCGCCATGCAGGTTGATGAACACCCGGTTGCGATTCTGCGGTGGCAGTCGCATGGGACTGATCTCTTCGATCGGCACGCCGGCGAGCGTCGCCGGATGGATCGTGACCGGGTAGTGCTTCAGCGCCTCGGCCGAGTCCGTGGCCCGCCATTGGTCGAGCGACGCGCGGCGCTGCGCGAGCGTCTGCGGTCCGCGGTTGAGGTGCGTGAGCGAATCCAGCCAGGCCCGGGCTTCCCTGCTGAGCAGTGCCGGTTCGGGGATCACGCGGGTGATGTGGGCCGTGCCGTCCGGATCGAACGTCGCCGCGTCCTGGGCGCCGGCGGCCCACAGCACGGCGGGACAGGCCGACACGAGCATCAGCAAGGCGTTCCGCAGCCGCTTCATGGTAGCGCTCCCATCCGAGGGAGCCAGCTTAACCCGGCCGCGCCACGCGGTCACGGGCGGTGGCTGCTGCGCCGCACGCTTCAAACGTCGGGCGAGGGTTGCGCGGCCTGTGTCTCAGGATCGTCGGTGTCCGGCGTCGCGGGCACATGCATGAGCAGGGCGCGCATGCGCTGGGCCACGGAGTCCACGCGGTCGGCCTCGGCCACGAGGGCATTCTCGGAGCCTGCTTCCACGCTCGCCTGCTCGGCGGCGAGCCGGCGCAGGATGTCCGACTTCTCCTGCAATTCACGGATTCCGACCCAGAGTGCATCCTCGGTGCGTTCGTTCTGGGTCTGGGCGAGGCTGTGCAGGCTGAAGGCATGCCCGGTGTGGCACCGAAAGCGCGGCGGCCCCTCCTTCCCCAGTTCGAAGAGGCTCCCGCCGCAGTCCGGACAGGTGAGGCGCGATGCGGCGCCAATGGAGGCAAGCTCAGACATGCCGGCGGTCCCCAGACTGATTGCATGTTCGATCCGCAGCCATTGCGGCGCATTGACGGGCACCGGCTCGTGCAGCGGCTCGGCCAGGGCCGTCAGCAGGTCGGCCATGGCGTCCAGCCGCACGACGTGGTCCACCTCGGTATTCGTCAACGCATTGCGGGGCATGCTCGGCTGTTCGGCATCCCCTGGATCCTGGACCACCGTCGTGCCACCGCATGCCTCGATCGCCCGCAGTCCCGCCGCCCCGTCGTCCAGCATCCCCGAGAGGATGACGCCCACGATCCGGGCACCGCCCGCGAGCGCCGCCGAGCGGAACATGGGATCGATGGCCGGGCGGGCGTGGTGTTCCTTCGGTCCCCGGAACAGCCGCAGCCGGTCGTCCTCCAGCAGCAGATGCTGGTCCGGCGGCGCCACATAGATCCGTCCCGGTACGGGCTCGACACCGGTCTGGGCCCATTCGGCCCGAACCTTGCCGCGGCCCTGGAGCACTTCCGGCACGATGCTGCGATGGCTGCCGATATGCAGCGTCAGCAGGACCGGGGCCGCGAGTCGCGGCGTCAGTCCCTGCACGATCCGCAACAAAGCCGCGACGCCTCCCGCCGAGGCTCCAATGACGATGATCCGGCGTCGATTGCTTGCCAAAGTGTCCGCCACGGCTGGACATACGTATCATTGCAACATACGCCCGCACCCCGCCCCTGTCCTTAACCAGCGATACGAAATGGAACCGGTTGAGCCGCATGACGAGGATGCATCGAAGGATCTGGCCCAGCGGGAGTTTGCGCTGGCACCCCTGATCGTGGGCGTTGGCGGGTCGGCGGGCGCCCTGCCGGCGATGATGGCGCTGCTGGCATCCCTCGGGGGCGATGTACCGGTGGCCATCATCTTCGTGATGCATCTGTCACCGCACGATGAGAGCAACGCCGCCGAAATCCTGCAGCGGGTCTCCCCGCTCACCGTCAGCCAGGTCACGGCGCGAAAGCCGCTGGAGCCGGGCCAGGTCTACGTCCTGGCCCCCGGCACCAATCTCATCACCGAGGACGGTCACGTGCAACCGTCCCAGGAGGCCGTGAAGCGACCCTCGACCGTCATCGACCTGTTCTTCCGCAGCCTGGGACGGGTGCACGGTGAGCGCGCCGTGGGCATCGTGCTCTCGGGCACCGGCCGTGATGGCTCGTTGGGACTGGCGCACATCAAGGAATACGGCGGCCTGACCATCGCCCAGGCGCCGGAGGACTGCGAATACCCGGACATGCCGCGAGCGGCGCTGAGCACCGGCTCCATCGACCTGGTGCTGACCGCCGCCGAAATCGGCAAGCGGCTGCAGGTGCTCGCCCGCTTTCCGCACCGTTCGACGCTGCTGACGGTCGCGGACCGGGATTCGGCCGAGGATGCCGAAGCGGGCAGCGATGAATCCGAACAGCGTGCCTTCAACGATGTCCTGGCGGCGCTGCGCGTGCGGACGCGCCATGATTTCCGGCACTACAAGCGCGGCACGGTCACCCGCCGCATGCACCGGCGCATGCAGGTCCATGGCGTCAGCAGCATCCAGGCGTACCGTGATCTCGTGCGCCGCAACCCGGAGGAACTGGCGCCGCTGCTCACCGACATGCTGATCAGCGTCACCAACTTCTTCCGCGATCCCGAAGCGTTCCTGGCCCTGCAGCAGGACGTGATCCCGCAGCTGATGGAACGCCCGGCCGAAGGCGAGGAGGTCCGGGTCTGGATACCGGCCTGTGCCTCCGGCGAGGAGGCCTATTCGATCGCCATCCTGCTGCAGGAGTACGCCGAGCGCATGCGCTCGCCGCCGCGGGTCCAGGTCTTCGCCTCGGACATCAACGAGGAGGCCCTGAACACCGCGCGTGCCGCGGTCTATCCCGGCAACATCGTCGCCGATATCAGCGAGTCGCGGCTGCACGCCTATTTTGAGAAGGGCGAGGACGGCCATTACCGCGTGCGCGCCGCGATCCGCGAAATGATCGTGTTCGCGCGCCACAACCTGCTCGGTGATCCGCCCTTCTCCCGGCTCGATCTGATCTGCTGCCGCAACCTGCTGATCTACCTCGACCGCACCGCGCAGTCGGTGGCACTGGAAATGTTCGCCTATGCGCTCAAGCCCGGCGGCTACCTGTTCCTGGGGAACGCGGAGTCCGTCGAGGCGGTCAGTTCGGCGTTCCAGACCCTCAACAAGGCGCACCGGGTCTACCGGCTGCGGCCGGAGGCCGCGGCGTCGACGCGCACCCGCATCCCTTCGCAGCTGATCAGTATCGCCAGCGCGTCGTTGCCGGTCTCGCCGGCGCCCGTGCACCGCGAGTTCCATGCCGTGCAGGACCAGCAGCCGCTGGTGATCCTGCACCAGCGGGCGCTGGCCACCGCCTCGCCGCCCAGCGTCCTGATCAACTCCGACTTTGACATCGAACGTGTCTCGCCCGGCGCCGGCCGCTTCGTGGCCTTCGGCGAGGGCGTGCCGACGCGCAGCCTGCTGAACAATGTCGCCGCGGATATCCGCGCGGAACTGCGGACCGCGCTGTTCCGGGCCGGCGAATCCGGCGAACCGGTGCGCAGCGTATTCCGGCGCAGTGAGAGGCCTGATGCGGGCAACGGCGCCACCATGGCGTTGGCCGTCCATCCGGTGGAAAGCGCCGACGGGGAACCACTGCACTGGCTGGTGCTGTTCGAGGAGCCGATCGAGCCCGGGGTGCGGCCGACCGAGCCCGGAAATCCACAGGATCCAGCCTTTCAGTCCGCGATGCAGCGCCTCGAGGATGAGAACCGGTCGCTGAAGGCGCACCTGCAGGAAACACTCGACCGCTCGGCGATCTCGAACGAGGAACTCAAGGCCTCGAACGAGGAGCTGCAGGCGATCAACGAGGAGCTGCGCTCGGCGAAGGAGGAACTGGAGACCAGCAAGGAGGAGCTGCAGTCGGTCAACGAGGAACTCACCACCGTCAATTTCGAACTGCGGCTCAAGGTGGACGAGGCCGTCCGCAACAACGATGACCTGCGCAACCTCATCGAGGCCTCCGAGATCGCCACCGTGTTCGTGGATTCGGCGATGCGCGTCAAGCGCTTCACCCCGCAGGCGAGCAAGCTGTTCGCCCTGATCCCCTCGGACGTGGGCCGCCCGCTGCTCGACGTGAAGAGCCGTCTGCGCTACGAGGAGATCGTCGACGACGCTTCCGCGGCCTTCAACCAGCTGCGGTCGGTGGAGCGCAGCGTCAGCAGTGTCGATGGCGATCACTACTTCGCGCGCGTGCTGCCCTATCGCACCAGCCAGGACAAGATCGGCGGCGCCGTGCTGACGTTCATCAACGTGACCGAGCTGCGCCGGGCGGAGGAGCGCACCAGGCTGGCGGAGGAACGGCTGCGCGATGCGATCGCGGCCAGCGCGGATTTCGCGGTGATGAGCATCGATCCGGACGGCCTGGTGAAGACGTGGAACGAGGGTGCCCGGCGGCTGTTCGGCTACGACGCTCCTGAGATTCTGGGCCAGTCGATCGACCGGCTGTTCACGCGCGAGGATCGCCTGGCGGGCGCGCCGGCCGAGGAGCGCCGGGTCGCCCTGGTCGAAGGCCGCGCGGCGGACGAGCGCTGGCACCTGCGTGCCGATGGCACCAAGTTCTTCTGCAGCGGCGTGATGACGC
>DATJTJ010000006.1:0-2802 GCA_035503515.1 Steroidobacteraceae bacterium | reverse complement strand
CCACGAATCGGCATTTGGGAGTGAGCGGGTGCCATGAAACATCGAGCGAAAAATCGCCGCCGCCGTGAAGGTCTCGCGCCGCGCGCCATCTGCGGCGCCGTCGCGCTCGCGTTGTTGGCGATGCAGGTGGCCCCTCCCGCGCTTGCCGGCCAGGAAGAGCAGGCCCGGCGCATCTACGAGCGCCTGGCCGGAGTGCCGCCGTCCGCGACGGTCCTCAACATGATGGTTACCGCGATCCAGGCCCAGCCGGGAAACGCCGGACTGGTCGCCGCGGCGGCGATTGCCACCGATCCGAAATACGCGCCGGATTTCTACGACGCGACGCTTAAGGAATTCATCAATCCCTGGACGAACCGCAATCAGTCCGCGTTCGTGCCGTTCAACGACTACACGGCGACCGTGATCGGCATGATCCGGGACGACGTGCCGTTCAATACCGTGCTGTCGGCGAACATCCTCTACACCGTCAACGCGCCGCCGGGTGTGAGCCTGCCGCCGCCGTCTCCGGCCAACAACGATCACTACGCGACGGCCGAGGCGGACGGCGTCGACTTCGCGAATTACCTGGTGCAGACCACTCAGACGGCCGCGTACGGCACGCCCCCCCAGGCGGTCGCGGGCGTATGGACCACGCGGGCGGGCGCCGCGGCGTACTTCGTGCTGGGCACCAACCGCGCGCAGTTCCGCTTCACGATGCTCAATTACCTCTGCCACGACATGCAGACGGTGATGGACAACACGCGGCCTTCGGACCGGGTTCGCCAGGACGTGGCGCGCTCGCCCGGCGGCGACAGCCGCGTGTTCCTCAACAACTGCGCCGGCTGCCACACCGGAATGGACCCGATGGCGCAGGCGTTTGCCTACTACGACTTCAGCACCACCACCAACCAGCTCGTGTACACGCAGGGGCAGGTGCAGCCGAAGTACGTGAAGAACCCGCAGAATTTCCCCTGGGGCTTCGTCACGCCGGACGATACCTGGTCGAACCGCTGGCGCACCGGGCCGAACGCCGATCTCGGCTGGGACCCGAACCTGCCCGGCAGCGGCGAGGGCGCCGCGTCTCTCGGCCAGGAGCTCGAGAACACCACGGCGTTCGCCAACTGCCAGGTGGTCAAGGTCTTCCAGCAGGTGTGCCTGCATACGCCGCTGAGCCTGGCCGACCAGGGCACCGTGGCCACCATCCAGGCGAGTTTCCAGAATGGTTACGACCTCAAGCAGGTCTTCCAGCAGACCGCCGCCTCGTGCGCGGGCAACTGACGCCGGAACGGAGGGCATTTCGATGACACACACCGAGTGCACTCCCGCGAGCCGCCCGCTGCTCGCGGCGGCCGCCGGGCTTCTGCTGGCCACGATGCTCGCGGGTTGCGGGCCGAGCGGCCCGGCTACCACGGTCAATCAGGCCACGGGCACCGCCACGGTCAGCAACTACACGGGGCCGGCGCCGGCGAGCAAGGACGTGCAGGCGTTCGAGGTCAGCCTGTGGAACAACGTCCGCTCCTCGGACCGCTGCGGCGGCTGCCACTACGCGGGCGGACAGTCGCCGCAGTTCGCCCGCTCCGATGACGTGAATCTCGCCTACCAGGCGGCGTTGCCGCTGGTGAACACCTCGCAGCCGGGCGAGTCGACGCTGGTGCTGCAGGTCGGCGGCGGACACAACTGCTGGGTCGCCTCGCCGCAGGCGTGCGCGGACACGATGCTCACCTGGATCCAGAACTGGATCGGCGGCGGCGCCGGCGCCTCCGAGAAGGTGCAACTCGTGCCGCCGCCGGAGCAGTCGGTGGGCGGAACCAAGGCCTTTCCGAGCACGGCGACGAGCGGCTCGCCCAGTTTCGCGTCGACCGTTTATCCGCTCCTGAGACAGTTCTGCTGGCAGTGCCACGACCCCAATTCAGCGACGCCGCAGGCGCCCTACTTCGCCAGCTCGGACGTCAATCAGGCGTATGACGAGGCGCAGCCGAAGATGAATCTCGATGATCCCGCTGCGTCGCGCTTCGTCGAGCGGCTGGCCACCGAGTCGCACCACTGCTGGGCCACCGTCGCGAACGGTGCTCCGGACTGTCCGGGCAGCGCGGCACAGATGCTGGCGGCCATCACCAGTTTCGCCGGCGGGATTCAGCCGACCACTGTCCCCTCCTCGTGGGTGATCTCGCAGGCGTTGATGCTGCAGCAAGGCATCATCGCCTCGGGCGGCAGCCGGTTCGATGCCGATACCATCGCCAAATACGAGTTCAAGGAGGGAACGGGCAGCATCGCCTACGACACCAGCGGCGTCAGTCCCGAGTCCGACCTGACCGTCTCGGGCAATGTGACCTGGGATCAGGCCTGGGGAATCATCTTCGGCCAGGGAAGCCGGGCACAGGCGCTGACCACGACGAGCCAGAAAATCGCCGATCTCGTGCAGACGACCGGCGAATACTCGATCGAGGTCTGGGCCTCGCCCGCCAACGTCACGCAGACGAAGGCCAACATCGTCAGCTATTCCGGCAGCGACACTTCGCGCGACGCCACTCTGAGCCAGGATGCCGCGCAATATCAGGCGCAGACGCGCAGCAGCAAAACGGATACGGACGGCGACCCGCCGCTGCTCACCTCCGCGACCGGGGCTTTCGTCCAGGCGGCTCTGCAGCACATCGTGCTCACCTACGATCCGGTCAATGGACAGAAGCTGTACATCAACGGCCAGTTCACCGGTGACGTCGACCCGAACGGCGGCGGCTCGCTCGCCAACTGGGACAACACCTTCGCCCTGGTGCTCGGCAACAGTACCACCGGTGACAAGCAGTGGCTCGGGGAGATCCGCTT
>DATJTJ010000005.1:0-42998 GCA_035503515.1 Steroidobacteraceae bacterium | reverse complement strand
CTGCAGGATCCGGACGTGACCCTGCGCGAGGTCGAGCAGCTGATCGCGCAGGACCTGGCGATGTCCTACCGCGTCCTGCGCTGTATCAATTCGAGCTTCTTCAACCTGCCGCGGAAGGTCGATTCGATCCGCCAGGCGCTGAACCTGCTGGGCCTGGATAACCTGCGCCAGCTGTGCCTGCTGGCCGCCCTGCAGCAGCTTGAGAACCGGCCCCCGAGCCTGTTCGTCACGGCGATGGCGCGCGCCCAGATGTGCGAACAGCTGGCGCGGCTCGCCGGCCATGCCGCGACGGCGCCCTACTTCATCACCGGCCTGTTCTCGATGCTCGATGTACTGATGGGCATGCCCATGGCCAAGATCGTCGACGAGCTGCCGCTGGCGCCGGCGGTGGAGAATGCGCTGGTGACCGGGGATGGCGATGCGGGCGCGGCGCTGGCCTGCGCCAAGGCCTACGAGTCGGCGACCTGGATCCACGCCCGCTACCGCGACATCGCCCCGCACCTGATCCGCGCCGCCTACCTCGATGCGGTCTACGGCGCCGAGCAGATGCTGCTGCAGATGCAGAGCCCGGGCGCCGGCGTGAGCGCGCCGCCGGTGCGGCCCGGACGTCGCTAACGATCAGTACGGGTCGATCTTCCCCGTCGAGAAGTTCACGATCTTGCCGTCCGTCGCGGGCGACATGGCATCGATCGCCTTGATCAGCTTGGTGACTTCGGGACCGACGGGCGAGGCGCCCTTCATCGCCTGGGTGTCATCCTTGGTGGCGATGAACACCGGCTGGAACAGGCCCACCAGCACGCCCTTGGGCTTCAGGGCGATCGTCAGCAGCGTCATGTACTTGTTCAGCGCCGCCTTGCTGGCGCCGTAGTTCATGCCCATGGCCCCCGCCATCGGCGCACCGAAGGAGCCGGCCATGGACGTGATGGTCGCCATGCGCTTGCCCTTCGAGGCGATGACGTTGGGCGCGAACGCCTGCACCACCCGCATCGGGCCGAGGGTATTCACGTCGAAGTCGTGCCGGGCGGCATCGAAATCGATCTGGTCATAGGGCTTCATCACCGCGGCCATGTCGGCGGCGAACGTCGGCTCCACGGCCGCCGCGTTGTTGAGCAGCACGTCGATGGGCTGGTTCCGGTACTTCGCCGCCAGCGCCTTGATCATCGCCGAGTCGGTCACGTCCAGCTGCTCGATGGCCAGGTTCGGATGCGCGGCCCGGATGGCCTCCAGCTCCTTCGAGGAGGGATCTCCTGCCGGGTGGCGCGTCGTGGCGATGACGTTCCAGCCCATGCTCGCGTACTGGCGGGCAAGCTCCAGGCCCAGGCCGTGGTTGGCCCCGGTGATGAGCACCGTCGAGGCCTGCTTGCTGAAGGCGGCCAGGGCGATGCCCGGCAGGCCCAGGGTCAGGAGCAGCAGGGCGACCAATTTCGTCAGACGCGACATGGATGAGCTTCCGGTTCCTCGACAGGGGGCGCAAAGATAGCACTCCGGTCGCAAAACGGCCCGGCAGTCTTGTTTTTCCAGACAATGCAGTGCTAGGGTTGGCGGGCATGAACAGCAGCCGCACCACGCCGGGCCCGATCCAGGCCCTGACTCCCGCCGCCCGGGCGACCGGGCTGCTTGCGCTCCTGCTTCTGCGCCGCTAGGCGCCATACCCACTCGCGCTACCCGTCGGCGCCATCAAGACGGGAACCCACGCACCCGACCGGACCCAAGCCCCCGGACCGGTGGCATTGTTCGCCGTACCTTCATGCGCTGGTGATTCCATGCTCAAGAATCCTTCCGAAAAATACGTTCCCTTCGCCCCGATCCGCCTGACCGGCCGGACCTGGCCCGACCGCCTGATCACGCAGGCCCCGGCCTGGTGCAGCGTGGACCTGCGCGATGGCAACCAGGCCCTGATCGAACCGATGAATTCGGCGCGCAAGCACCGGATGTTCGCGCAGCTGGTGAAGCTCGGGTTCAAGGAAATCGAGGTGGGGTTCCCGGCCGCCTCCCAGACCGATTTCGACTTCGTCCGTGAACTCATCGACGGTGACCTGATCCCCGAGGACGTGACCATCCAGGTGCTGACCCAGGCCCGCCCGGAGATCATCGCCCGCACCTACCAGGCCCTGGATGGCGCGCGACGGGTGATCGTGCACGTCTACAACTCCACGTCCACGACCCAGCGGCGCGTGGTCTTCAAGCTCGACCGCGCCGGAGTCCGGGACATTGCCGTGCGTGGCGCCGAGTGCGTGCGCCGCGAGGCCGAGCGTCGCCGCGACACCCAGTGGATCTTCCAGTACAGCCCCGAAAGCTTTACGGCCACCGAACTCGACTACGCGGTCGAGGTCTGCGATGCGGTGACCCAGGTGTGGGAACCGACACCCGCCCGCAAGGCCATCATCAACCTGCCGGCCACCGTGGAAGTGGCCACGCCCAACCTCTACGCGGACCAGATCGAATGGTTCTGCCGGCAGGTCGCGCACCGCGACCGGATCATTGTCAGCGTCCATCCGCACAACGACCGGGGCACGGGCGTCGCGGCCGCGGAACTCGCGGTCATGGCCGGCGCCGACCGCATCGAGGGCACGCTGTTCGGCAACGGCGAGCGCACCGGCAACGTCGACATCGTGACCCTGGCCCTGAATCTCTATACCCAGGGCGTGCACCCCGGGCTGGATTTCTCGAACATCAACGAGGTCGCCCGCTGCGCCGAGGACTGCAGCCAGCTGCCCATCCATCCGCGCCACCCCTACGTCGGCGATCTGGTGTTCACGGCCTTCTCCGGCTCGCACCAGGACGCCATCAAGAAAGGCTTCGCGGCCCTCAGGCCCGGCGCCCTCTGGGACGTGCCCTACCTGCCGATCGATCCGCAGGACCTGGGCCGCACCTACGATTCCATCATCCGCGTCAACAGCCAGTCCGGCAAAGGCGGCGTCGCCTACCTGCTGGAGCGCGACCACCAGTACGTGCTGCCGCGACGGCTGCAGATCGAGTTCAGCCAGGTGGTCCAGGCCGCGGCGGATGCCTCCGGCAAGGAACTCACCAGCGACGAGATCGCGGAACTCTTCGGCGCCGAATACCTGCGCACCACGGCGCCCTTCGTCTACCGCTCGCACCAGCTGGCGGCGACCGCCGACGGCGCGGACCGCGAGCGGATCACGCTGCACGTCGATCGGGACGGCGCACCGCTGACGCTGACGGGCTCCGGGTCCGGCCCGATCGACGCCCTGGTCGAGGCGCTGGCGCTGCCGATGGACGTGCTCTCGTACTCGGAGCATTCGCGCTCGGCCGGCAGCGGCGCCCAGGCGGTCGCCTACGTGGAGATCACCACGCACTCGCGCGTCACGCTCTTCGGCGTCGGCATCCACAACAACATCATCACCGCCTCGCTCCTCGCGGTGATCTCCGCGGTCAACCGGGCGATGGCGCGCGGGGCGATGAACGCGGCGGCCTGAGGGTCGAGCGCAGCTGGATGCCGTCGTGCTCGGCCACCAGGGCGGCCAGCCAGTCGACGAAGACCCGCACCCGGCCCGACTGGTGCCGGCTGTGCGCGTAGACCACGTGCAGGGGCGCCGGCTCGGGAAACCAGTCGGCCAGCGCCAGCTCCAGGGCCCCGCGTTCCATCGCCTCCTTGACGATGAACGCGGGCAGCTGCGCGATGCCGAGGCCGGCCTCGGCGGCGCTCACGTAGCTGTTCTCGTCCTCGAGCGCGAGGTATCCCGGGAACACCGCCTGCACGCGCTCCCCATCCTTGGAGAAGACCCAGTCGAGCTTCTCGCCGCTGCGCGGGGCAAAGCGGTTGAGGCAGCGGTGCTGCGCGAGTTCGCGCGGATGAGCCGGCAGGCCGTGCGCCGCGATGTATGACGGGGCCGCGCAGGTGGCGAAGTACAGGAAACCGACCCGCCTCGCAATCAGGCTCTCGTCGCCGACCTCGCCGATCCACAGGGCACAGTCGATGCCCTCCGCCACCAGGTCGAAGTGCCGTTCGTTGCTGGCGAGCACCAGTTCGATGTCCGGATAGCGCGCGAAGAACTGCGGCAGCGCCGGAACGATGACGGCGCGGGCGATGAGCGTCGGCACATCCACGCGCACCCGCCCCCGCGGACGGGTCGCCTGCTGGGTCAACGCCTCCTCCGCCTCCCTGAGTTCGGCCAGGATCGCGACGGCCCGCGTGTAGTAGGCGGCGCCATCCGGCGTGACGCTGACGCGGCGGGTGGTGCGATTGAGGAGCTTCACCTTGAGGGAGGACTCCAGCCGCTGGAGCAGGGTGGTCGCGGTCGCATTCGGGATCTGCAGGCTCGCGGCCGCCCGCGCGATCCCGCCCGTCTCCACGATGCGCACGAAGAGCGTCATGGCCTGGAACTTATCCATGCCTATTATTCATTGAATGGAATAATGTTCTCAATTTTGACGGTTTATCTCTGATTTATAGAATAATAACATGCAGCTCCAGATCGAGGAGGACCCATGACCCATCCGACCAGGACCGTGACCGATGCCAGCTTCCAGGCCGACGTGCTCGAGTCGGGCAGGCCCGTGCTCGTGGACTACTGGGCCGAGTGGTGCGGACCGTGCCGCATGATCGGACCGCTCATCGAGGAGGCGGCCACTGAATACGCCGACCGGTTGACGGTCGCGAAGCTCAACATCGACGAGAACGCGGCGACCGCGCGCCGCTACGGCATCCGGGGCATTCCGACGCTGATGGTGTTCCGCGACGGGCAGCCCGTGGCGACGCACGTGGGTTCGCTGAGCCGCGGCCAGCTGCACGCGCTGCTGGACCGGCACACCGCCGTCTCAGTACCGGCGCAGAAGCGCCTCGACGTCGCTGCGGGCAGCCGCTAGCGCCTCGCGCAGCGGCACATGCGGCCGCGCCTCGCCGCCATTGACGATGGCGGCGAAGGCCATCCAGCCGCCGTCGCGCTTGCGCAGATAGCCGGCGATCCCCAGCACCGAGTGCGGCGCGTCCATGCTGCCGGTCTTGAGTGCCACGCGGTCCAGCCAGGCCTCATCGCCTTCGCGCAGGAACCCGAAGGGCGCATCCCGCGGCACCACGAGTCCGCCGTAGTACGCCGGAAAGCGCCGCGGATCGCGGTATACATGCGCCAGGACCGCGATCAGATCATCGGCCGAAAGCGCGTTCTCCGGAGTGAGTCCGCTGCCACTGCGCAGGAGCGGTGGCACAGCGCTCCCCGGCGCGAGTCCCGAAACGAAGGTCGCGAGGCTCTGGGCCGCCCCGGACAGTGTGCCGGGCGTACCGCCCAGGTCCGCGGCCACATCCAGGGTGAGCACATCGGCGATGTAATTGTTCGAGTAGCGCAGCATCCGGCCCAACTGCTCCCCCAGCGCCAGTCCCTCGACATCGGCCAGCACCCGGGCCGTGGCCGCAGGCGGAGTCAGATCGACGGCCACATCGCCGTCGAGCCGCACGCCGCTCTCACGCAGCATCTGCCGCAGCAGCAGGCCTGAACCGCGCACCGGGTCCGACATCGCCCGGTAATCCTGCTGCGTCGGGCCGACCGGAATGTCGCCGCCCACCCGCAGCCGGTCGCCACCGGCGTCGGTCACGCGCTCCAGCCAGAACGTTTGCCGGGCGGTGCCGGCGACGGTGCGGATGCTGCCGTCGATGCCGATCGGCAGCCGGGTCACGCCGCAGCCCTGCACCGCGGCGGCCTCCCCCGGCAGTGCCGGACGGATGAGCACGCACCAGTTGCCGTAGTCCACGCCCAGCGCCCCGAGCGGCGCATTGTACGATCGGTCGCTATGGCGCTCGGCGTCGCAGCGGTCCTGGGTCTCGCAGGCCACCGAGCCGAAGGGAGTCGGAACCACCAGCAGCCGCCCGCTGACCTGCCTGACTCCCGCGCCGCGCAGCTGCGCGAGCAGTCCCCAGAAGGACTCATCATCGAGGGAAGGATCGCCGCCGCCGAGCAGCACCAGGTCCCCGCGCAGTTCGCCGTCCACGACGTCGGCCGTCGACACCAGCCGGGTGTGGAACATCTTGTCCGCAGGCCACCGCCCGAGGGCCACGGCCGCCGTGACCAGCTTGGTCAGGGAAGCGGGCGTCAGACGCGTCTCGCCGTGCAGCTGGTCGAGCATCAGGTGGTGGTCCAGGTCGATCGCGGCCGCGCTCACCAGCGCACCCGATTTCGCCAGCTGCGTGAGCGCCGGCCAGCCTTGGTGCTCCAAGGCGACGTCCGTGGCGGCGAGCGGTCCCGCCAGGGACGCGGAACACAGCACTGCGACCCGCATCACCAGCAGCGCCAATGCCGCCCTTTTCATTTTTCCGGATTCCATGACCGAAGGGTAACCGAAGCGGCAACGCTTTGCCGTCGGGCGGCTGGCGCTTGCCGCATCTTCCGCATCCGCGACACACGGCAACAGTTGCTGACACTTGAGTTGAGACGGGCGCAAAACGCCTGCGAAAACTGCAACGCAGCGCTCAATTCCAAACTTCGGATGGGATTAGCGTTGCTGCCACGTTCGCACGCACGGTCCGGAGAGTTTCAAACATGAGCATTGGCGCAATCAGCAGCAGCTGGCAGATCCAGCAGCAGTACCCGATCGGCATGGTCGGCAGCACGGCGCAGACCCCGGCCACCGGTACGACCGGCGCGACCCAGGGCACCACACAGACACCTCCGGCCGGCGGTCTGCTCGCCGCCCTGATGCAGGCGCTGACGGATTCGGGCGCCGTGACCACCGCCAGTTCCGCGGCAACCGCGGCCACCGGCGGCACCAGTACCACGGCCTCGGCGGCGGCGACCGATGCCGCCTCGAGCACCTCTTCGACCTCGACCACTTCGAACACGACGACGCCGCAGGAAGCAATGCTGGCCTTCATCCAGAACCTCGTGGAAGCCCTGCAGGCCCAGGCGGGCACAGCTGCGGGCACGGGCGGCGCGGCCACCAGTCCCGACTCGACCACCACCACCGCCGGCAGCGGTGCGACGGGCAGCTCCGAGGCCGCCGCCGCGACCGCACTGCCGCCGGCACCTCCCGGCTTCGCCGGTGGTCCGCTGAGCTCGGCGCTGCAGAGCCTCATCTCCGAAGTGAGTGGCACCACCGGCGCTTCGGGTACGACATCCGCCGTCAACTCGCTGCAGCAGAGCTTTGCGAACCTGGTGGGCGCGATGGGCGGCAACGCCACTGCGTCGCTGTCGGGTTTCCTCACGAACTTCTCGAATGACCTTTCGAACATGAACGCGGTGGGCAACCTGGTCAATACCCAGGCCTGATCCGTTTGCTACAGTGCGCGCATGCGCGTACTGCTGGCCGAAGATGACCGCATGATCGCCGAGGCCGTGCGTACGGCCCTGGGGCAGGACGGCCATGTCACCGACTGGATGGCGGACGGCGCGGCCGCCCTGGCCGCGCTCAGCGCCTCCCGTTTCGACATCGTACTGCTTGACCTCGGCCTGCCGCGCATGGACGGACTGACCGTCCTGCGGCACATGCGCGAGCGCGGCGATGTCACGCCGGTGATCATCATCACGGCGCGTGACGACGTGCGCAGCCGTGTGGCGGGCCTAGACACCGGCGCCGACGACTACCTCGTCAAACCCTTCGACCTCGACGAACTGGCCGCGCGCATGCGCGCCGCGCAGCGGCGCAGTGCCGGGCGTGGCGATCCGGTCATCGAGCACGGCGACGTGCGAGTGAACTGCGCCACGCGCGAGGTCCACAAGGGTCCGACACCCGTGCCGCTGTCGGCGAAGGAATATGCGGTGCTGGAGGCGCTGCTGTTGCGTCCCGGGGTGGTGCTGTCGCGCACGCAGCTCGAGGATCGCCTGTACGGGTTCGGCGAGTCGGTCGAGAGCAACGCGGTGGAGGTCTACGTGCACTCCCTGCGCCGCAAGCTGGGCACGGCCTTCATCCAGACCCGGCGCGGTGCCGGCTACTTCGTGCCGCGGTGATGCGCTCCATCCGGGGCCGGCTGCTGGTGGGGCTGCTGCTGCTGGTGGCCGTGATGTCGCTGGTCACGGGCGTCATCACCTACCGCCGGGTGCTGAACGAAACCTCGATCCTGTTCGACTACCAGCTGCGCCAGATGGCGCTGTCGATCGCCGACCAGGCGTCCTCCATGTCCGGGAACTACACGCTGCCGCCGCATCAGGAGAACTCGGATTTCGTCATCCAGATCTGGGACATCTTCGGCACGCGGCTGTACTCGCCGGAATTGCCGTTCCTCGACAAGGCGATCCTCGGCTACTCGGATCTGACGGTCCGCAACGAACGCTGGCGGGCCTACACGTACCTGACACAGACCGCCGTCATCCAGGTGGCGCAGCCCTGGAGCGTGCGCGAGCGACTGGCGAGCGAGTCCGCGCTGCGCATCGTGGTGCCGCTGCTGCTGCTGCTGCTGATGATGGCGGCGGTGGCGGCCTGGATCGTGACCCGCGCCGTGCGGCCGCTGAAGGGACTGACGCAGCAGCTCGAACGCCGCGACGCGCACAGCCTGGCGCCGGTGGCGGCCGCGGACCTCCCGGCCGAAGTGTCACCCCTGGTCGATGAACTCAACCGGCTGCTGGAGCGCCTCGCCGGCGCATTCGAGAGCCAGCGCGCGTTCGTGGCCGACGCCGCGCACGAGCTGCGCTCGCCGCTGACCGCGCTGTCGCTGCACCTGCAGCTGCTCGAGCGCGCCCGCGAGCACCCCGACCGGGAGCTCGCGACGACACGGCTGCGCGAGGCGATCGACCGGGCCACCCACCTCGTGAGCCAGCTCCTGACCCTGGCCCGCAACGAACCGGAGGCACTGCATGCCGAAGCCGTGCCCTGCGCCCTGGATGCCGTGGCGCACGCCGCGGTGGCGGATGTGGAGCCGCTCGCCCAGTCGCGCCGGGTCGACGTCCGGCTCGAAGCCCAGGCCACCGCGATGGTCAAGGCCGACGCCGAGGCGCTGCGGGTGCTGGCCCGCAACCTGATCGACAATGCCGTGCGCTACTCACCCGAGGGCTCGACGGTCGAGGTGGGCGTGACGGCAACGCCCGCGGGACAGGCGGTACTGGCCGTGACGGACCAGGGGCCGGGTATTGCGCCGGCGGATCGGGATCGCGCCTTTGCCCGGTTTTTCCGGGCCCCCCGCGCCGGGGAAGGCGGCAGCGGCCTGGGCTTGGCCATTGTCAAAGCCATAGCGCAGCGGCACGGGGCGCAGGTGACGCTGGGCGATGCCGCACCCCATGGACTGCACGTGGTCGTGACCTTCCCGCCCCCTTAAGGTCCCCTTAAGACGGACCGCGCATCCTTGGTGCCATCAGCGCTGATGTGGCGCACCAGGAGATAGCACCGTGAACCTCAAGAACCCCACAGTGATCGTGTCGGCGGGTGCAGTCGTCGCCTTCGCCGCCATCGCCGGCCTGACTGCCGCGGGCGCCGCAGGCACCGGCACCGCGGTCCCCGCCGCCATCGCGGGCCCGACCGCCGCCCAGATTCCCTTCATCGGCGCGCCGAACTACCGCGCCATCGTGGCCGCCAACCGCGCCGCCGTGGTCGGCATCACCACCGAGTCGAAGGCGTCGGCCATGTCCGACGACAACGACGGTGATGGGCAGGACCAGGGCAACGGCAACGGCTTCAGCTTCGGTCCGCATTCCAATGGCAACGGCGGCGACAATCCGTTCGGTGACAACCCGTTCTTCCGCTTTTTCGGCCAGATGCCCAATCAGCCGCGCAATGACACGCCGGTACGGGCCCTGGGATCGGGCTTCATCGTCAGTCCCAACGGCGTGATCCTGACCAATGCCCACGTGGTCGACGGCGCGACGCACGTGACCGTGACGCTCTCCGACCATCGGGAGTACAAGGCCAAGGTCCTCGGCGAGGACAAGTCGACCGACGTGGCCGTCGTCAAGATCGACGCGAAGGACCTGCCGACGGTGCACATGACTTCGTCGACCAAACTGCAGGTCGGTGACTACGTGCTCGCCATCGGCAACCCCTACGGCCTGGAGGAGACCGCCACGGCGGGCATCGTCAGCGCCAAGGGCCGTGCCCTGCCGGATGACCAGTCCGTCGCCTTCATCCAGACCGACGTGGCGGTGAACCCGGGCAACTCCGGTGGTCCGCTGTTCGATAGCTCCGGCAATGTGGTCGGCATCAACTCCCAGATCTACAGCAACACCGGCGGCTTCCAGGGCGTCTCGTTCGCCATCCCGATCGAGGTTGCGACGCACGTCCAGCAGGAGATCCTGAAGACCGGCAAGGTCGAACATGCCCGCCTGGGTGTCACCATCCAGCCGGTGAACGCGCAGCTGGCCACGTCCTTCCACATGGCGATGCCCGCCGGTGCACTGGTCTCGAAGGTCGAGCCGGACAGCGCCGCGGAGCGCGCCGGTATCAAGGCCGGAGATGTGATCCTGGACTACAACGGCGCGGCCCTGCTCGATGCGACGCAGTTGTCGGCGACCGTGGCCATGGCCGCGCCCGGCGACGAAGCGCACCTGAAGGTGTGGCGCAACGGCAAGACCGTCGACCTGACCGCGAAGCTGGGCGGCGTGCCCAACAAGGCAAGCCTGGTGCGCACTTCAGCCAACGGCGCACCCACTCTCGGCCTCAACGTGCGTCCGCTGACGCAGGATGAGAAGAGCCAGAGCGGCATCAACTCAGGACTGCTGGTCGAGCGCGCAGGGGGTGCGGCAGCACGTGCCGGCATCCAGGCTGGCGATGTGGTGCTGGCGATCGATGGCAGCGCCGTCAACAACGTGAACCAGCTGCGCACCATGCTGGACCAGCACAAGGATACCGTGGCGCTGCTCATCCAGCGCGGCGATGAGCGGATCTTCGTGCCGGTACAACTCGGCTGAGCTGCGGCAGTCAGTTGCACCCCGGGAAGGGGCGACGGGTGTCGCCCCTTCTTTTTTGGATGGCCGGTACAATCGGCTGATGACGCTCGACCTGCAGCCGACGCTGGTGGGTCCGCAGCTCGCGCTGCGGCCGCTCGCCCAGGACGACTTCGAGGAACTGGCAGCCGCGGCCGCCGATCCGCTCATCTGGGCGCTGCACCCGGACCCCGGGCGTGCCACGCGCGCGGGCTTCGAGCGATATTTCGCGGATGCACTGCTGTCGCAGGCCTGCCTGGTCGCGGTCGATACCGCGCACGACGTCCCCGTCGGCTGCTCCCGCTACACGCAATACGTGCCGGGTGCATCGATCTCGATCGGCTACACCTTTCTTGCACGCAGCCACTGGGGCGGCGCCACCAATGCCGAAATGAAACGGCTGATGCTCCATCACGCCTTCAGCGACGTGCAGGAAGTGCTGTTCATGGTGGCCGAGCACAACCTGCGTTCACGCCGCGCCGTCGAGAAGCTCGGGGCGCTGCCCAGGGGCGTGGAGGACTCACCGCGCTGGGGTCAGATCCACGTCATCTACGGCCTGACACCCCGGCGCTGGGCGCAGGCCGCCGCGCCGGGATACGGGCCGTAGCCTTTACTGCAGGCCGAACGCCAGCAGCACGTTGCCGGTGTGACCGACGAAGCTGCCGTTGCCTGAGTTCACGAACATCATGCCCCCGGCGACGATCGGACTGGCCTGATCGATGCTGCCGCCGTTCGCCTTCACGCCGTTGACGGTCTTGAAGTCCCGCGCGGTATCGAAGATCCAGAGCACCTTGCCGGTTTTGGTCGAATACGCCCGGACGCCGCCGTCCATGGCGCCGCTGATCACGGCCCCCGGAATGGCGGTCAGCGCGGCACCCTGGCCCGTGCTGCAGCCGAGCTGGCCGGCGCACAGGCCCTTCGGGCGCGCGTCGGCCCAGGCGACCGAGCCATCGGCGACGTTCAGGGCGTGCACACCGCCCGGGGTCTCCGTCAGCAGGTCTGCGGTGCCGATGTAGGCCTTGTCGCCTTCGATGGCGGCGCCCCACATGCCCCCGAGGCCGCTGCCCTTGCCGAGGCGGTACTGCCAGACGACCTTGCCGCCCTGATCAGGATCCATGCCATAGGACATGCTGGATTTCTGCGGCAGCACCAGCAGGTCCCGTCCCTTCAGGTGCACCAGTGCCGGCGAGGCCGAAAAATCATAGTCCTGCCCGAGAGTCGCCGGGCAGCCGGTATTCGGAGCGTTGGTCGCCGCGCAGCCCATCGCCCAGACGTCATTCGGCAGCACCTGGCTCACCCACTTGATGGCGCCCGTGGCCAGATCCAGCGCCAGCACCGCATCGCTGGTGTGCTGCGGCGGATCGGTGTAGGCGTTGCCGGTCGAGACGTACAGCAGCTTGCGCTTCACGTCGATGGTCGGGGAGGACCAGATGCCCACGCCCGAGGGCCCGTAGATCGGCAGACCGCTCGTGGCCTTGCCCCGCAGTTTCGGCTCCTCGGCAACGGTGTAGGTCTTCCACAGCACCTTGCCGCTGTTGATGTCCAGCGCCGAGACGCTGCCGCGGAAGGTGCAGCAACCCTTGGCGGCATGAATGCCCTGTCCCTCCTCGCCCACGCCCTGGATCGGCACGTACACCCGTCCGTCATACGGCGCCGGCGCACCGGTGATGGCCGCCGAAGGATGGGTGTCGAGTTTGGTCATCCACACCTGCTTGCCGGTCTGGGCATCCACCGCGTAGGCATTCGCCTGCCGGTCGCCGAACAGCACCGCATAGCCGTTGCCGCCCGCGGCCGAGCGGTAGGGGGCCACGGACAGCGCCGTCGGCACGCCCGCGGCCGCCTTGAACATCCAGTAAGTGCAGCCGGTCGCCGGATCCAGCGCGTACACCGCACCGTTGTCGCTGGCCACGAACAACCGTCCGCCCGCGACCGCCGGCTGGGTGCGCGCCGCCGGCACGTTCGCATAGCCGAAGGCCCATTTCAGTTTCAGATGGGGCAGATCGGCCGCCGTCAGGCCACCCTTCTCCTTGTCCTGGAAACGCGTGTTCTCCAGGCTGTTGCCCCAGCCGCTCCAGCCCGGCGTGGTGGCCGGATCACCCATGGGCGCCGGGTTCTCGCACGGCTTGCCCGCGGTCAGCGCCACCTTCTGCACCGGTCCGAACGGCCGGCCCGCGAGGTACTGCGCCACGGCCTTGCGCTCGGCATCGGTGAGCGTCGCCCCCTGCGCCTGCATCTTGCCGGTGGTCAGGGCCGTGAGAATGGCCTCCGGCGGGAACCGCCGCAGCATTTCCAGCGGCACCGCCCGCGCATCCGGAGTGGCCGGCGCCTTGCCCGCCGTGGGCACCAGGCTCAGGTGGCACAGGCCGCACAGCCGCTGGAACACGGCCTGCCCCTGCGCCTTCACGGCGGCGCTCTGGGCCTGCGCGACCCCCAGCGCCGCGAAATTCAACACGAGCAGTCCTGCGACACTGAGCCGGGATTTGCGAGCCATCGTTATGTCCGTGAATCGGGCGGGTTGCCAGCGGCCGGCAGTATAGCGCGCGTGTCCGCGGCCGGCCGCGCGCTGCGCATGGAGTCGCATGACCGAAACTGGGATACTCGAGACTCTGTCGCACCGCGTTCGCATGCCTGCCCCGGAACCGAGGAGCCGAACCGCCATGGCCAAAAGGAAGATCCTGCTGCTCGCCGGCGATTACGCGGAAGACTACGAAACCATGGTGCCCTTCCAGATGCTGCTCATGGTTGGCCACACGGTGGACGCGGCCTGCCCGGGCAAGGCCCGGGGCGATCACGTGCTCACCGCCGTCCACGATTTCGAGGGCGCCCAGACCTATTCGGAAAAACCGGGCCACCGGTTCACGCTGAACGCGACCTTCGATGCCCTCGAGGCCGCCGACTACGATGCCCTGGTCATCCCCGGCGGCCGGGCACCCGAATACCTGCGGCAGGACCCGCGGGTCATCAAGGCAGTGCAGCATTTTGCGCGGTCGAACAAACCCATTGCCGCCGTCTGCCACGGCGCCCAGCTGTTGGCCGCCGCCGATGTCATCCGCGGCCGCAGGGTGTCCGCCTATCCGGCCTGTGCGCCGGAGGTGCGCCTCGCCGGCGCCGAGTACGCCGACATCGGTATCGACCAGGCGGTCACCGACGGCAACCTGGTGACGGCGCCCGCCTGGCCCGCGCACCCGGCCTGGATACGGCAGTTCCTGGCGGTGCTCGGCACCACCATCACGCTCTGATTGCGGAGTCCTCATGATCCAGGTGCAGCACCTGTCGCGCTCGTTCGGCGACTTCAAGGCCGTCGACGACATCTCCTTCGAGGTCGCGGGCGGGGAGATCTTTGCATTCCTCGGGCCCAACGGGGCCGGCAAGACCACGACCATCCGCATGCTCACGACGCTCCTGGCGCCGACCAGCGGCTCCATCACCATGGACGGGCTGGATCCGGCGCGGCACCAGAACGAGGTACGGCGGCGCTTCGGGATCGTGTTCCAGGATCCGAGCCTGGACCAGGACCTCACCGCCGCGGAGAACATGGACCTGCACGGCGTTCTCTACCACGTCCCGCGCCGCATCCGGCACGAGCGCACCGAGATCCTGCTGCGCGCGTTCGAGCTGTGGGAACGGCGCGAGCAGCGGGTCAAGACGTTCTCGGGAGGCATGAAGCGGCGACTGGAAATCGCCCGGGGACTGCTGCATACCCCGCGCATCCTGTTCCTCGACGAACCCACGCTGGGGCTCGATCCGCAAAGCCGCAACCAGCTGTGGTCCCACGTGCAGCATCTGAACAGGACCGAGGGGGTGACGGTGTTCCTGACCACGCACTACATGGACGAAGCCGACCGGGTGGCCACGCGCATCGCGGTCATCGACCACGGCAAGATCGTCGCCATCGGTTCCTCGCAGGAACTGAAGGCCCAGACCGGCACCGAGTCCCTGGAGGCCGCGTTCCTCAAGCTCACCGGCACCGCCATCCGCGATGAGAGCGCCGGCGCCGCCGATCGCATGCGTCAGGCGGCGCAGATGTGGCGGCGCCGATGAGTGCCATCTACATCCTCTGGCTGCGCGAACTGAAGCGCTATACGCGGTCCCGGACGCAGATCATCGCCTCGCTCGCCCAGCCGCTGCTGTACCTGCTGGTGCTCGGCTTCGGTCTCGGACCCGTGTTCCGGCTATCCGGCAACGGCAATTACCTGCAGTTCATGGCGCCGGGCGTGATCGCCATGACCGTACTGTTCTCCTCGATGTTCTCCGGCATCGGCCTGCTGTGGGACCGGCAGTTCGGGTTCCTCAAGGAAACGCTGGTGGCACCGGTGTCGCGGGTGCAGATCATGCTGGGACGGACCTGCGGTTCGGCGACCACGGCCATGCTGCAGGGCGCCCTGGTCGCGGTGGTGTGCGTGGTCGCAGGCTTCCGGCCCGTCAGTCTCGCGCAGATCCTCCCGGCCCTGGGCTTCCTGGCCCTCACGGCCATCGTGTTCGCGGCGGCGGGGACCGCCATCGGCTCCACCCTGAAGGACATGCAGGGCTTCCAGATGGTGATGAACTTCCTGGTGCTGCCGATCTTCTTCCTCTCCGGCGCGCTGTACCCGCTCGATAACCTCCCCAAGCCGCTGGTCGCCCTGACCCACATCGATCCTTTGACCTACGGCGTGGACGGACTGCGCGGCATGCTCATCGGCCGGACCCATTTTGGTCCATTATGCGATCTGCTGGTGTTGGGCTGCGTGGGCGCCGCCCTGACCGTGCTGGGCGCCTGGCGCTTCTCGAAGATCGAAGTCTAGCCTCTACAGGAGCCGCCACCGTGGACATGCGTGACCAGGACGAGAGCCGCAACGTCGAGGACATGCGTGGCGCCGGTGGCGGCGGCGGCTTCCAGTTCCGCCCGGTGCACGGCATCGGACTCGGGACCATCGCGATCGCGCTGATCGCCGGCTGGGTGTTCGGCATCAACCCGCTGCAGATCCTCGGGTTGCTCAGCGGCGGCGACGTCGGCAGCAACCCGCCGGTGCCGCAGGCAGCGCCCCAGACGGCCGACCCGGCGGATGACCCCGACAGGAAGTTCGTGTCCCAGGTCCTGCGCAGCACCGAGGTGGTCTGGACCGACTATTTCACCCAGACCGGCCGCACCTACGAGAACCCCAGGCTGATCCTGTTCACCGACAGCTATCCCACGGCCTGCGGACGGGGGCAGGCCGCGGCCGGGCCCTTCTATTGTCCGAATGACCGCACGGTCTACCTCGACATGCACTTCTTCGATCTGATGACCCGGCAGCTGAATGCGCCGGGCCAGTTCGCCCATGCCTATGTGATCGGCCATGAAGTGGGGCACCACGTCCAGAACCTGCTCGGGATCCTGGGCAAGGTCGATGCGCTCCGCGAGCGCCGCGGCGAGGCCGAAAGCAATGCGCTCAGCGTCAGAATCGAGCTGCAGGCCGACTGCTTCGCCGGCGTGTGGGCGCGGCGCGCCCAGCAGGAACGCGGCTGGCGCCTGCAACAGGGGGACATCGAGACGGCGCTCAACGCCGCGAGCCAGATCGGCGACGATACGCTGCAGCAGAAGGCCCGCGGCACGGTCGTTCCCGAATCCTTCACCCACGGCACCAGCGCGCAGCGGGTCGCCTGGTTCAGGCGCGGCATCGACACCGGCGACATCAACCAATGCGATACCTTCGGCACCGGCAACACGTTCTAGAAAACGACAAGGGAGCACGACTATGTCAATCCTGGCGTGGATCATCCTCGGGCTGATCGCGGGCTTCATCGGCAGCAAGCTGGTCAACAGGCGCGGCGAAGGTTTCTTCCTCGACATCGTCCTGGGCATCATCGGGGCGGTGGTGGGCGGCTGGGTGTTCACCTTCTTCGGCGGCACCGGGGTGTCGGGCCTGAACATCCACAGCCTGCTGGTGGCGGTCATCGGCGCGGTGCTGGTGCTGGTCATCTACCACGCCCTGCGCGGCAAATCCTGAAACGGATGGGCCGCGGGTCCGGAAGCACCGTGCTCGCGGCGGCCTGGTTGATGACCGGGGTGTCTCCTGCGAGCCTGGCGCAGGGCCAGACCAGGGCAGCCGCCGACGCCACCCCGGTCGACTTCGACATTGCCTCGCAGCCCATGGCATCGGCACTCAATGCCTGGGCCGTGCAGGCGAACGCGCAGGTATTCGTCGATCCGGGTCCGATCGCCCGCCTTCGGGCACCGGCGGTCAAAGGCCGCCTGCCGCCCCGGCGGGCGCTGCGGGCCCTGCTGGCCCACAGCAACCTGACGGCCACCCAGGGGGCCGACGGGGTGTTCGTGATCAAGCCCCGGGCGGTGGTGGCCGCGGCGCCGGCACCCCCGGAACCCGCGCCCGCGCCACCCGCCGCCACGGCCCCGCCCCCTGATGTCCCGATGGCACGCCAGAGCGAGGGACGCTGGCTGCTGCGGCTGGCGGCCGACTTCGTGCACGGCAATGCCAGCGCCTCGGGCGGCGCCACGGCAACCGTGGGCTCGGAATACTTCCTGACCGACCATGTCGCCGGCGAGCTGGCCGTGATGCTTCCCGGGACCATCCGCTACGCGGGGGCGGGCAGTGCCCGCCTGCAACTCTCGACCCTGACCGTGAAGTATCACTTTGCGCCGGGGAGCCGGCTGCGGCCCTATGTGGGCGCCGGCCTCGACATCGCGACGCAATACGACACCACGGGGATCCGGACACGACAGGCCACGGTCGGCGCCGCCGCGCAGGCCGGGCTGGACGTACCGCTGGCGCCACACTGGCTGTTCACGAGCGAGGTCAGCTGGACGCAGGCGCGACCCCCGGTGCGGATCGCGGTGGGAATCGGTTACCGGTTCTGAGCTAACATCCTCCATGGCCCACGATCCGACGCAAGCCACTGCCGCTGCGGCCGACGCGGCGTACGCGCTGGACCTGATCGATCCGCAACCCGCGCAACCGCCCGCCGCGGATGCCTCGCACCACGCCTACGTGACGATGCTGTTCAACCGGCATCGCGCGTCGCTGCAGCATTATCTCATGCGCCTCGTGCCCGCCGACGATGCCGCCGAACTGGTTCAGGAGAGCTATTACCGGCTGCTGCGGCATGGCGAAATGGTGCGGATCGACGCCATGGCCCGCTCGTTCCTGTTCCAGACGGCGACCAACCTGGCCCGCGATCACCATCGCCGCCGCGCCTCGCACCGCGCCGCGCTGCATGTGCCGATCGATGGCGAGGAAATCCCCGAGGATCACCGCGGACCCGACCAGCAGCTGGCCGGCGAGCAGACCCGCGCGCTGCTGGAGGAGGCGATCGCCGCGCTGCCGCCCGACACGCGCACGGTATTCGTGCTGCATCGCTTCCGCGATCTGACCTATCCGCAGATCGCCGGGCTCATGAACCTGAGTGCGCGCACCGTGGCCCGCAAGATGGCCGAAGCGATCGAGCGCCTGAGCACCGCCATGGCGGAGGCGAAATGACCTCGTCAGTCGATGAACTGAAGGCCGCGGACTGGTTCTCCCAGGCGCACGGCGCGGACATGGATCGGGCGCTCGAGGAGTCGTGGCTGAAATGGATCCAGGATCCCGAACATCAGCGCGCCTATGAGAACTGCGAGCTCGCCTGGGAGTTCAGCGGTGAGCTGCGCGACAGCCCGCAGCTGGCGGCGCTGCTGGCGGCGGCCGATGCGCTGGTGGCCCGGGGCGAGGTCGCAGCGGCGCGGCGTGCGAGACGGCGGTTGCCGCTGCGCCAGCTTGCATTGGCGGCCTCGCTGATCGCGGTGGGCGTGTTCGCCTGGCTGTTCCTCGATCGCCCCGAGCAGATGCGGTACATGACCGCGGTGGGCGAACAGCGCACGGTGGTGCTGCCTGACGGCTCGACCGTGCAGCTCAACACCGACAGCGATATCCGGGTCGAACTGTCCCGGCATCTGCGCCGCATCGTACTCACCCGCGGCGAGGCCCTGTTCAGCGTGGCGCACGATCCGCAGCGGCCGTTCCAGGTGCTTGCGTTGCGCGGGGTCACCACGGCCGTGGGCACCCAGTTCGACGTGGAGATCGTGCGCAGCGGAGCGGCCGTGTCGGTGCTCGAAGGTACCGTCACCGTCGGCGGCGCCAGGGCCACCGCGGAACCGGTTGCGGTCAGCGCCGGCCGTGGCGTCGGCTACAGCGTGCAAGGCACCCTGTCGGAACTGCGACCGGCCGAAATCAGCCGCATCCAGGGCTGGCGCACGCAGCACATCGTCTTCGATGACGTGCCGCTCGAGACCGCTCTCGCCGAGTACAACCGCTACCGGCGCAAGCCCATCGTGCTCGGCGATCCCGCGCTGGGCTCGCGGCACGTCAACGGCGTGTTTCACATCGGCGACGAAGCGGCGTTCCTGTCCGCGATGGAACAGGGTCTGCACCTGAAGGCCATCAAGGGCGACACGCAAACCACTCTGCAAGCGGAACCCTTCAATCCATGACGTTACGTCCCTCGATTGCATGGCGGATCGCGGCCGGCGCCCTGGCGGCGGTACTCGGCCTCGCCTCGCCGGCGCTCGCCGATACCGCCGGCGACCTGATCAGGTCCCTGCAGCTGGTGACAGCCCCGACTCCGGTGAACAGGAGGGCCGACTGGCGCGTGCCGCAGAAGGTGCTGCTGCTGGAATTCGGCAGACAGGACTGGGCGCCGCGCCAGGCGCAGTTCGCCGCCGCCGCACCCCACAGCCGGATAGTCGTCGCCCATGATCTTGCCGAGGCGCTGGCCGAGGCGCCGGGCACCGACGTGCTGATCGGTTTCAACCCCGAGATCTGCGCGCCGCAGCTGCTGCGGGCGGCGACCGATCTGCGCTGGATCGCCTCGCTCGCCGCAGGCGTCGAGAACTGCCTGGCCGTTCCCGGGTTGCGCGAGCGCGGCCTGCTGCTGACCAACATGCGGGCCGTGGACGCCGCCGTGATCGCCGAACACGCCATCGCCCTGACCCTGGCCCTGGCGCACGGGCTGGATGTCTTCGCCGTCGACACGGCCAATGCCCAGTGGAATGGCCGCCACGGCGCCAGCACGCCGATGCAGTCGCTCGAGGGCAAGACGCTGCTGGTCGTGGGACTCGGCGGCATCGGCACCGACGTCGCGCGGCTTGCCCATGGGCTGGGCATGAAGGTGGTCGCCACGCGTGACGGCGATCGCAGCGGGCCGCCGTTCGTGAGCCATGTCGGAAGTCCGGCGGAACTCGCGGACCTGGCGAAGAGCGCCGACGTCATCGTCAGCTGCGTGCCGCTGACGCCGACCACGCGCGGCATGTTCGATGCGAAATTCTTCGCGCGGCTGAAGCCGACCGCGTATTTCGTGAACATCTCGCGGGGCGGCACCATGGTGATGGCCGACCTCACCCGGGCCCTGCTCGACAAGCGCCTGGCAGGCGCCGGGCTGGATGTCGCGGATCCCGAGCCCCTGCCCCCGGACAACCCGCTGTGGCACGCGCCGCACGTGCTCATCACGCCGCATATCTCATCGCGCTCGGACCTGCCCGGCGAAGAGCGCTGGACCATCGCCCGCGAGAACCTGCGCCGCTACGCCAACGGCGAGCGGATGCTCAACGTCGTCGACCAGGCGCGCGGCTACTAGCGCACCATCGGTGGGCAAATGCATGGCGCCGTGCCTCGCGCCGGTGCCGGATTGCGCGATAAGCCACGCTCCTGGACGTGGCACCGGTTTTGCTCGGTGTCCGGTTCGTAAGAAGCAATAATCAAGGGAGATCCGCCATGCAGCCCAAAGTCGCCGTCGGTACCGCCATGCTTGCCTGCGCCCTGCCCCTCCTGGCGCTGGGGGACGATGCGGCGCAGGTGCAGAACGAGGGCGCAGCGCCGGCGGCGGCGCCGGCCGACAGCGGGGGCCTGCAGGAAGTCGTGGTCACGGCGACGCGCCGTGAGCAGTCGCTGAGCAAGGTCCCGATCAGCATCACCGCCATGTCCGCCGACGATATGGAGACCCGGGGCATCAAGGACATCGCGGATCTGGCGCGCTTCACGCCCGGCATCACCGTGGACGCGGACGGCACCAACAAGATCGCGATCCGCGGCATCTCCTCCTCGGGTGGTTCCGGGACGACCGGCATCTACATCGACGATACGCCCATCCAGATGCGCTCCCTGGCATTCAGTCCGGACGAGGCCGTGCCCGAAGCCTTCGACATCGCGCGCGTCGAAGTGCTGCGCGGTCCGCAGGGCACGCTGTTCGGCGCGGGCTCCGAGGGCGGCACCGTGCGCTACATCACGACGCAGCCGAGCCTCACGACCACCTCGGTGTCGGGCCGGGCCGAACTGGCCTATACCCAGGGGGGTGCCCCCAGTTACGAGGCCGGCGTGGCCGCCGGCGGTCCGCTCATCGACGGGGTGTTCGGCGCGCGCGTGACCGCCTGGTTCCGCAAGGACGGCGGCTGGATCGATGCCGTGGATCCCACGGCCCCCGATCCGCGCTCGGCGATCCTGGACTCCAATGCCAACTACACCCAAAGCAGCGTGCTGCGACTCGCGGGCCTGTGGGCGGTGAACGACCGCTGGAACGTGACGCCGAGCTTCTTCTTCCAGCGCCACGATGAACATGACGACTCGGCCTACTGGCCGATCTATTCCAACCCGGGCAGCAACAGTTTCATCAACGGCGATCCCAGCCCGCGCTCCGAGCCGGACACCTTCTACCTGCCGGCCCTGAAGATCGAGGGCACGTTCGATGCCTTCCACCTGATCTCGAACACCTCGTTCTATCATCGCAAGGAACAGACCGGCTACGACGGCACGCTCTACAACCTCGGGTTCTTCCAGTCCCAACCGCAGCTCGCCAATCCGAACGCGGCGCCGGTGTGGCCGCAAGGCGACTTCATCGTGCCCTTCCCGCTGCTCGACGGGACCGGACTGCATCTGCCCGCCGACATCGCCAACTACCGCGCCCCCAACTCCGTCGACAACGGCCAGGAGAACCTGGTGCAGGAGGTGCGCCTGGTCTCCGGTGACCCCAACGCGAGGCTCGTGTGGACGACGGGACTGTTCTTCAGCGAGGACCGGCAGACCTATCTCGAGCAGATCCACGATCCGCTGCTCGAGCAGTTCTGGCAGGCGGTCGCGGGCGTTGACTACACGGACGTGTTCGTGGACCAGAACGACAATCCACTGCCCTACGACCCAGCATTTCCCAATGACTCGTACTTCCTGTCCACGCACGCCAAGGACACCCAGTTCGCCTGGTATGGGGAGGCCACCTGGTCGGTCACCGACAGCCTCAAGGCCACCGTCGGGCTGCGCGAATCGCACATCAAGTTCGCCTTCACCTCGCTGACCGGTGGTCCGCAGCTGTACAACACCAACATCAGCGAGTCGGAGAGCAAGGCGGAGAATTCGTTCACGCCCAAGGTGAACATCTCCTACCAGCTCGATCCGGCGAACATGGTCTATGCGAGCTACGCCAAGGGATTCCGGCCCGGCGGCGGCAACAATCCGCTGCCGCCGGCGGCCTGCGCCGCGGACCTGGCGAATTTCGGCATCGCGAACGCACCGCCGACCTACAACTCGGACTCGGTCGACAGCTATGAGCTCGGCGCCAAGAACAACATCGACAACCGGCTGCGGATCTCCTCGAGTCTCTACTACATCGTCTGGCACAACATCCAGCAGACCGTGGTGCCGCCCATCTGCCAGATCACCTTCATCACCAACCTCGGTGAGGCGGTCGCCAAGGGCGCCGATATCCAGATCGAGTGGGCGGCCACGGAGCAGCTTTCCCTGGAACTGACTTCCGGATACACCGACGCCCGCTACACCAGGGACTCGACCTTCTCCACAGCGGTGCCGGACGCCAACGGGAACCTGCCGGCCCCCATCGCGCTCTCGGGGGACAGCATCGTCGGCTCCATCTCCTCGGACAGCAATCCGTCGACGCCGCCGTTCACCGCCGCCGTGGGTGTCGAATACCGCTTCAATCTTGGCGGCCACAGTTCCTTTGCGCGCGTGGACTACGAATACCAGGCCCACGACAAGTGGCTGCCGCCGACCCAGGATCCGCTCTCGGCCCAGTACGATCCGAACAACTTCACCCTGCCCGCGACCAGCTTCGTAAGCCTGCGTGTCGGCATGAATTTCGGCGACTTCAGCATCCAGCCGTTCATCGACAACCTGACCGATACCCACGCCCTGACCAATTACAACTGGTCCATCGATCCGGGGACCGGCGACAGCCGCCTGGAGCGGGCCTTCAGCTTCCGGCCGCGGACATTCGGTGTAACCTTCACGTATTCGCACTAGACGAGGGGGAGTGACATGTCTGCACCATCCGCAGGGGACGAGTCCATCAGCCGCCGCACCTTCCTGGGCGGCGCGACGGCCGGCGCGGTCGCGCTGAGCAACCTGAGGCTGTCGCCGGCCGCCGCCGCCGGAGCGCCCGGGTCCAACAACGAGCCGCTGCCGCCGGTGTGGTTCGACGGTCCCGATCCGGGCATCCCCCGCGCCGGACTGCGCTGGGCGTTCTCCGCCAGGGTGTTCTTCGCCGACCGCGTCATGATCAACACCATGGATTCGCCGGCCGGCCGCGGCTACACCTCGGTGGGCGGCGGGGACATCTGGGGACCGCGACTGCAGGGCCGCGTGCTGCCGCACAGCGGCGCCGATTATTACAAGACGACCTTCACCACCTACTACATGCTGCAGGCGTCCGACGGCGCCCTGATCTTCATCCACAACCGCGGCACCATGCGCAGGTTCGCCGGCCCCTACGAACGCGGCAAGCCGCTGCTGCCGCCCCCGCCGCCGCCCGCGAAGCAGGACGGGGTCTACACGCGCTTTCGCGCAACGCCGGTGTTCACCGCACCGTTCGGTCCCCACGACTGGATGAACCACACGGTGTTCGTCGCCAACTCGGCGCGCCAGGCCCATCCGGACCACACGGTCTTCAACTACTACGAAGTACTGTAAGGAGAGCCCCATGAGTGACTTCGTGGTTCCCGAAGCCAATACCCGCATTCTCAATCCCATCGACCTGGAGTACGCGTTCAAGCTGACGGCGCACTACGAGCCGCCGCAGGAGTCGCATACTCCCAAGGGCACCTTCCGCTACCAGGACATCGTCAGTGGCGAGGTCTCCGGGGCGCGCATCACGGCGACGGTCTACCCGAACAGCGGCGGTCAGTACGACACCGTGCGGGCCGATCATGTGCGCGACGTGGATGCCCACTTCATGGTCAAGGCGGACAACGGCGAGTGGCTGTACTTCGAGCATGTCGGTTACCGACGGCCGGACGGCTACTACCGGGCGATCGCCTACATCGAGACCGACCTGAAGGGGGCGTACGAATGGATGAACAACACCACCTTCGTCGTCACCGCGAAGGAGTCCGCCGACCAGCGCGAAGTGGTGTTCTACTACTACGTCGCGAACTGAGGTTACTTGAGCTCGGTCTCCACGCCGCGCTTGCCGGCTTCCCGCTTCACGCGGTCGATGAACTCCTGCAGGTAGCGGCGGGAGGCCGAGGCCTCCAGCGCCGAGCCGTCGTAGCCGCCGCTACTGCACCTCACGCGGTTGCGGCCCGCGGCCTTCGCCTCGTACAGCGCGGCATCGGCCCGCCGGATCAGCTCATCGGGCAGCTCGCCCGCTGATTCGAGCCAGGCGACCCCGACGCTGACCGTGACCCGCAGCTGCGTCTGCCCGACCGGGAACGCCGTGCCGCAGATGTTCTCGCGCAGCGCCTCCATGAGGCTGCCGCGATCCTCGCGGGCCAGTCCCGGCATCACGACCAGCAGTTCCTCACCGCCGTAGCGACCGAGCGAGTCGCGCTGGCGCAGCGCCGCGCGCAGCCGCCGCGCCAGCTCCTGCAGCACTTCGTCGCCACCGGCATGACCGTAGGTATCGTTGATGCTCTTGAAATAATCGACGTCGATCACGGCCACGGCCAGCGTGCCGCCGTTATTGCGGACCTGCTCGATCTCGCCGGTCAGGAATTCGAGGATGGTCGCCCGGTTCCACAAACCCGTCAGCGCGTCGCGGGTCGCACGCTCCAGCAGCGCCTCGCGCTCGCGGTGGGCCTGCTCGAGGATCCGCTGGCGCCGCTGCAGGCGCTGATTCTGCCAGCGCCAGCAGGCCGCGAGCAGCGTCGCGAGCAGCAGCGCGGCCAGGACCCTGAAGGCCAGCGTCTCCCACCAGGGCGGCTGCACATCGAAACTCAGGTTCACGGTTGCCGAATGGCGCGCGTGCGGTCCGTCGACCGCCATGGCTTCGAGCCGATAGTGGCCCGGGGCGAGGGCCGGGATGTGGATGCCGAAGGTGCGCGACGAATACCACTCGGTGGACAGTCCCAGCAGCCGATAGCGCAGCTCGGTGCTCGGGGAACGATCGAAGCTATGCGAGCCGAAGGCCACGTCGAGCGCGGCGTTGTCGCGCCACTGGACCACGGGTTTCGGCGCCGTCAGCAGGCTCTGGGTCCCGAGCTGGGCCCGCGCCAGCGCCAGTTTGAGGGGACGCGAAATGCGGTTGACCCAGGCGACCGGATCCTTGATGTGGGTGACGCCGCGACTGGTGCCCACCCAGATGGAACCATCCATGTCCGGGTACAGGGCGAACTGGGCGGTGTCGGCCCAGATCAGACCGTCCTCGCTCTCGATGCGGCGCCACACGTGGCCGTCGTAGACACCGAGGCCCTCGCCCGTGTTCGCCCACACCCAGCCCCGCGCATCGCCGCGCATCGAATAGATGGTCGAGCCCTTCAGGGCCTCCGGCTCCTGCCACTCGACGACCTGGTGCGGCGGAGGCGTCAGATGCAGAATCTTCTCGCCGATGCGCGTGCCCCAGATCGAGCCGTCCGCAGCGGCCGCCAGGGTCTGCATGCCGATCTGCTGCCCGTCGACCGTCGTGTCGATCTTGACGAAGCGATCTCCCGCCACGCGGTACAGGCCGTTCGTGGCACCGATCCAGATGCTGCCATCGGCGCGCTGCACCACATCATCCACGCGCGGCTTCCCGGGCGGCTGCAGGCGGGTCACGGCGAGCGTCGTGCCGTCGATCTTCGCCAGCCCGAAATCCCAGGCGGCGATCCAGCCCGTGCCCGAGCGGTCGAAGAACATCGTCGCGCCATCGAACTGATCCGGCACCGTGGTCACCCGCTGTGCCCTGGTGCCGCCGGGCGGCACGCGCCACAACTGCGAGGTCTGGTAGGAGGCCCAGTAGCCGCCCGCGGGATCGACCGCGCTGGTGTTGGTCTCCTGCGCGGGCAGCCCGCTGTAGGGACAGGCGACGACCTCGTGCGCGCTCTCATCCAGCATGCGACAGCCCAGGTCCGTGCCCAGGATCAGGCGGTGGCGGCTGTCGCGGTTGATGTTCCAGACCGACTCGGCATCCAGCCCCTGGTCCTTGGTCCAGGACTCCAGGTTGGCGTAGCCGCGCCATTGGTACAGTCCGACGCCGGAGGACGCCAGCCAGAAGTTGCCGTCGGCATCCGCGATCGCGTCCGTGATCGGATAGTCCGGCAGGCCGTTGTGCGATCCGAACTCGCGCCACGCGGCGCCGTCCCAGCGCGCGATGCCGATGCTGTTGCGGGTCACGACCCGGCCGAGCGGATCGAGGGTCAGGGCCATGCGGCGCAGCCGGTTCGCGAGCAGCACATGCGGGGGACTGTTGTCCGCGAAACGGCGGGCGCCCCTGGCGAGGACCACGAGATGATTGAGGCTGCGCGCCCAGATCGCGCCGCGGCGGTCCTGCAGCAGTGCGCCATACTGTGCTTCCGGGACGCCTTCGGCGGCGCCGAACACCGTGAGCTCCCGACCGTCATAGCGACACAGGCGCAGACCGCAGCCGAGCCACAGGGTGCCGTCGTCGGCCTGCAGCATGCCTTCGACCGAGGCCAGTTCCGGATGGTTCGCGAGCACCGCCGGCGCGAACGCGGCCCGCACCTGCCACAGGCTGCCTGGGCCCCCGCCACGATGCGCCTGCATGAGCTGGCGGTTGCCGACGAACAGTACCCGGTCATCAGCGGGTGCGATCAGCGGCGCGTACTGGTCGGCGAGTATCGGTCCGTCGCTCGTCAGCAGCGGCGCGAAATGATCGGCATTGCCGGAGTACAGCCCGGCGTCCACGCGGGCAAAGATGGTGCCCGACGGACTCGCGGCGAGATCCAGGACCGCATCGGCCGGAATCCCGCGGGACTTGTCATAAGGGGTGAAGGTGGTGCCGTCGTAACGGTACATGCCGCCGTCGGTCGCCACCCACAGGTCCCCGGCGCGATCCACCAGCAGCATCTCGATGCCGAGGTTGCGCAGGCCGGACATCTGGGTATAGCGGCTGAAGACGAACTGCTGCGCGACCGCCGCACCGGTGCCCAGCAGCATCAGCACACCCGCAAGCAGGCTCCCCGCCAGCCATCGGGCAATGGGCTGCCGCGCGCCGGCCCCTCGGCCGACGCTGCTGCCTGTCGTTACCGGACCGCCCCGTAACATCGCCTTGATAGCTGCCAGATCCTGCAAGCACGGAAAGTCTGGGCAAAAGTGTAGGGATGGATGCCGCCGGCCGCCGAGACCGGGGTCACTAGATGGGGCAAAACCGGAACGTGGACCCGGTCACGGATCTTCAGTGTTCCAGATTTTCGCCAGCGAGCCGCCGCAGCGCCTCGGGCCTGTGGATGGTCAGGCGCCTGCGGTGCGTTGCGATATAGCCCGCCTTTTCCCAGGCCGTGAGCACCCGGCTCACCGTGTGCAGTGTCGCGCCGCACATTTCCGCAACATCGCGGCGGGTGAGCGGGAACTCGATCACGGCGCCCTCCCCACCGGCCCTGCCGGGGTCGGCCAGGCGCAACAGCGCGTTCGCGATGCGCCGGTCCACGCGCTCGGTGGCGACTTCCCGCAGCCGCTCCTGGACTTCACGCAGCCGGGCACCGACGATGCCGACCAGGTTGAGCGCGATCTGCGGATGGCGCCGGATCAGTTCCAGGATGTCCTGATGGGGCCAGCTGATGACCACCGAATCGGTCAGGACCACGGCCTCGGCCGGATACCGTCGGTTGGTGAACAGGGCGACGGTGCCGAAGGTCTGGCCGGGTCCCACGAACCGGACGATGAGCTGGCCGCCCCCGGTCCCCGACTGCGCGATCCGGATCCGCCCCTCGAGCAGGGCATGGCAGCGGTCCGCCGGGCCGCCCTGGGTGAAGAGCACCGCGCCCTTGCCGAGCTGCTGCACCCGCCCGCCCGCGGCGACCTCCACCAGCGCCTCCGGCCTGAGTCCCGCGAACAGTTCGGTGTCCGCAAGCTGTCGGGCGATGAGGGCTGGCGCAGGCGTGGTCATCTTCGGTGTTTGCGCTGGCGCAAAGATCAGGAGCCGCAGTATGTCGGAAACTTGAGCAGCATGGACTACACCCTCCTCAAGCTGCTCCACGTGGCCGCCGCGGGCGCTTCCGTCTGCGGCTTCGTGGCGCGCGGACTGGGCATCCTCGCCGGCGGCGGCTGGGTGCGTCTCCGGCTCGCGCGTATCCTGCCCCATGTGATCGACACCATCCTGCTGCTCTGCGCCCTCGGCATGCTGTGGGTCGGGCGGCTCTCGCCCTGGGAACTGCCATGGCTGCAGGCGAAGAGCGTGGGTCTCGTGGTGTACGTCGTGCTCGGCATCATCGCGTTGCGCACATTGCGGCATGCGCGCACGCCGCGGGCCCGCGCCGCCGGCGTGTCCGCCTTCGTCGCCGCACTCGCGGTCTTTGCGTTCATCGTGTCGGTGGCCATCACCAAGAATCCGCGCGGTGTGCTAGTCTATGCCACCCCCGGGCCCGCCACCCCCTGCGTGCCCTTCGTTTGATCTGATGAGATTGCACCATTGAGCTGTGTGTCACTTACGCGCACCGCGCGCCGCCTGTTGGGCATTTGCGGCAGTGCCTGGCTGGCTGCCGGCCTCTCCGGCTGCAGTTATGCGCTGATGGACCCGCACGGTCCGATCGGCCGCCAGGAAAAGCTGATCCTGATTGATTCGACCGTGATCATGCTCGCGATCGTCATCCCGGTGATCATCGCGACGCTGGTATTCGCCTGGTGGTACCGCGCCGGTAACGCTAAAGCCGTACGCCACCTGGACTGGGACTACTCCGGCCGCATCGAATTCATCGTCTGGGCGATTCCCGCCCTGGTGATCCTGTTCCTCGGCGGCATCGCCTGGATCAGCTCCCATGACCTGGATCCGCCGCGGCCGCTGCAGGCGAACACGGCGCCGCTGGACGTCGACGTGGTGGCGCTCGACTGGAAGTGGCTCTTCATCTACCCGGATGCCGGCGTCGCCAGCGTCAACAAGCTGGTGTTGCCGGTGGGCACCCCGGTGCGCTTCCACATGACCTCGGCCGGCGTCATGAACAGCTTCTTCATCCCGCAGCTGGGCAGCCAGCTGTACACCATGGCCGGCATGGACACGCGCCTGAACCTGCTGGTGGATGATCCGGGGACCTACCGCGGCCTCTCGGCGCAGTTCAGCGGTGATGGCTTCTCGGACATGACCTTCGATGTGAACGCCATGCCGAAGGCCGACTTCGAGCAGTGGCTCGACGGCACGCGCACCGGCGGCGGCACCCTGGATGCCGCCTCCTACGAGATGCTCACGCATCCCTCGGAGCGCGAGGCCCCGCACACCTACGGCACCGTGAGCCCCGGCATCTACGATGCCATCGTGGCGCATCCGGGCCTCGCGCCCTCCGCCGCGCAGATCGAACACTTTGAATCCGCTGACTGAGACTGGGCTTCCGCACTATGCTGGGTAAACTGACCTGGGCCGCCATTCCTTTCGACCAGCCTATTCCGCTGGTGTCCTCCATCGTCATGGTCTGCGGGATCCTCGCGATCCTGGCGTTCATCACCTTCAAGGGCTGGTGGCCGTACCTCTGGAACGAGTGGATCAAGAGCACCGATCACAAGCGCATCGGCGTGATGTACATGATCCTCGGCCTGGTGATGCTGGTGCGCGGCTTCGCCGATGCCATCATGATGCGCGGCCAGCTGGCGCTGGCGCAGGGGGGCAACCCCGGCTTCCTGCCGCCGGAGCACTACGACCAGATCTTCTCGGCGCACGGCACGATCATGATCTTCTTCGTGGCCATGCCGTTCGTGATCGGGCTGATGAACTTCGCCGTGCCGCTGCAGCTGGGCGTGCGCGACGTGGCCTTCCCCGTGCTCAACTCGGTGAGCTTCTGGCTCACCGCCTCCGGCGTGCTGCTGGTCAACCTGTCGCTGTTCATCGGCGAGTTCGCGCGCACCGGCTGGCTCGCCTACCCGCCGCTGTCGGAGCTCAAGTTCTCACCCGGCGTCGGCGTCGACTACTACCTGTGGAGCCTGCAGATCTCGGGCCTGGGAACGCTGCTGGCGGGCATCAATTTCACGACCACGATCCTCAAGATGCGCACCACTGGCATGAGCTACATGCGCATGCCGATCTTCTGCTGGACGGCGCTCGCCTCGAACCTGCTGATCGTCGCGGCCTTCCCGATCCTGACCGCGACCTTCGCGATGCTGCTGCTGGACCGCTACTGCGGCTTCCACTTCTTCACCGCCGACATGGGCGGCAACGCGATGATGTACATCAACCTCATCTGGTGCTGGGGTCACCCCGAGGTCTACATCCTGATCCTGCCCTGCTTCGGCATCTTCTCGGAGGTGATCTCCACCTTCTCCAGCAAGCCGCTGTTCGGCTACCACTCGATGGTGGTGGCCACGATGGCGATCTGCATACTGTCCTTCATCGTCTGGCTGCACCACTTCTTCACCATGGGTGCCGGCGCCGACGTCAACGGTTTCTTCGGCATTGCGACCATGATCATCGCCGTGCCCACCGGGGTGAAGGTCTTCAACTGGCTGTTCACGATGTACGGCGGCTCGGTGCGCTTCACGGTCCCGGTCTACTGGACGATCGGCTTCATGGTCACCTTCGTTTTCGGCGGTCTGACCGGCGTGCTGCTGGCCGTGCCGCCAGCGGACTTCGTGCTGCACAACAGCCTGTTCCTGATCGCGCACTTCCACAACGTCATCATCGGCGGCGTGGTGTTCGGGGTGCTGGCCGGCTACACGTTCTGGTTCCCCAAGGCCTTCGGGTTCACGCTCGACGAGACCCTCGGCAAGGCCATCTTCTGGTGCTGGTTCATCGGCTTCTACCTGGCCTTCTTCCCGCTGTACGCGCTGGGGGCGATGGGTGCCACCCGCCGCATGCAGCACTATGCGGATCCGGCCTGGCAACCCTACATGCTGGTCGCCTTCGGCGGCGCGGTGCTGATCTTCATCGGTATCGGGCTGATCGCGGTCCAGCTCATCTGGAGCATCCGCACCCGCGACCGGCGCCGCGACGTGACCGGCGATCCCTGGGACGGGCGCACGCTGGAATGGGGCACGGCCTCGCCGCCGCCGCCGTGGAACTACGCGGTGGAGCCGCACGTGCACGGCATCGATGCCTTCTGGGCGGTGAAGCACAAGGGCAAGGAGCTGCACAAGGTCTCCGAGAGCCGCTACGAGGCCGAGCACAAGCCGCACTACGAGACCATCCACATGCCCAAGAGCAGTCCGGTGGGTTTCATCAGCGCCTTCTTCGCGGTGTGCCTGGGATTCGGCCTGATCTGGCACATCTGGTGGCTGGTGATCTTCGCCATCGTCGCCTGCATCGGCGTGCTGCTGTGGCACGCCTGGAACACGGACCGTGACATGAACATCACCGCGACCGAACTCGAGGAATTCGACCGTCAGCACCCGGGCCTGGGAGCGCAGCTGTGAGTGGCGGCATGAACACCGCGGTGCTGGACGCCGAAGGGCGCCCGGTCCCGCTCTCGCAGCGCGGACCGGCGTCGACCTGGTCGATGATCAGCTTCGGCTTCTGGCTGTTCCTGCTCAGCGATATCGTCATCTTCGCCTCGCTGTTCGCGACCTACGCGGTGCTGTCGACGGCGACCGCCGGCGGCCCCTCGGGTCACGAGATCTTCGATCTGAAGAACGTGTTCATCGAGACCTGCTGCCTGCTGGCCTCGAGCTTCACCTGCGGCCTGATGCTGCTGTCGGCCGAGCGCCGGCAGCTGAAGAATTTCTATCTGTGGGCGCTCGTGACCTGGGTGCTGGGCGCGGCCTTCATCGGCCTGGAAGTCACTGAGTTCTCCGACCTCGTCGCCCGCGGCTACGGTCCGACCCACAGCGCGTTCCTGTCGGCCTTCTTCACCCTGGTCGGCACGCACGGCTGCCACGTGACCTCGGGTCTGCTGTGGCTGCTGGTGATGGTGGCGCAGGTGGCGACGCTCGGCCTGCGGACCATGGTGGTCCGCCGCCTGTTCTGCTTCAGCCTGTTCTGGCACGCCCTGGACCTGGTCTGGATCGGCGTATTCACCATCGTCTACCTGGGTGCGGCCCATGCTTAACGAAGAAACACACCACGGCAAAGACACCGACCTGAGTCTCGAAGACGAGACCGTCATCAACCCGAAGACTTACCTCTTCGGGCTCGCGCTCGCGATCCTGCTGACGCTAGCCTCCTTCGGTGCGGCCATCACCCATGTGATCTGGGGCCCGGGCCTGCCGATCTTCCTGGCGGTGCTGGCGGTTGCGCAGATGGGCGTGCACCTCGTGTTCTTCATGCATGTGAACGCCACCGAGGAAGGCGAGAACACCGTACTTGCCCTCGGCTTCGGCATTTTCATCGTGGCGCTGGTGGTCTTCGGCTCCATGATCATCATGCACAACCTCAGCAACTTCATGCCGAGCATGGAGGAGCTCATGAAGATGCAGCGTTAGAAGGGCTGCGGCTAACCTGATAATCAAGGCGTACCGCGACATCCGTAATATTGGTCGCGGGGACCCAAGCTATGTCGATTAGATGACTGGAGTCGTCTATCGAAGATAGAACGTTACCTTCAAAGGTGCGATTTTCGCTACCGGATTGCCGTCCTCTAGTGCAGGAGAAAAGGTCGCCGTTTCCACCCATCGAAGCGCGGCTTCATCCAGTTCCTGGGGACCGCTGGACGCGCGGACGCCTTTTTCCGTCACGCAGCCGGAGGCATCGACCTTGAGGGACAGGATGACCGAGCCTTCCATGCCCTGCCGCCTCATCTCCTCGGGATAGTAGTCCGCCGTACTGGCTGCACCCGTGAGCCTCGGCACCTCGCGGCTGATACCGGGCCCGGACACCACCGGGTCTGCGGCGTGTTGCGCAGGGCAGGCTGACTGCCTCGGGCGATAATCGATAGCCGGCGGGTTCACAAGAAACCTGAAGGCCAGGTGTTGGCGTTCCGCGACGTAAGCGGCGGCCAGTGCCTGCGACTTCTCGGTCCACTCCGACGTGGGCGGCCCACCTTTTTCCAGCAGCGCATGCAGCGCGGCTTCCTTGCCGAGTACCCCGGGATCATGATGCGTATCGGCAGGCAGGTGATTGCGGGCCAGAAACGATTGCCACAGGTCGCGATTCCGAATGGCTGATGCTGCCGCCATCCGGTACGTCACGATGGTCTTCATCATGTCCGGCGTCTGCGTGTTCAGGTCATGCATGGCCTCGGAACCGATGGAGGACTCAAACACCTTCCTGTAAAGGGGCACCACATACTGGTTGAAATCGTCGGTGCACAGTCGGCCACGCAGATCAGCGCCCAATTCGTCACATTGTTTGAGCCCGTCGCGAAGTCGGGTCAAGGCTGCCTCCAGATCCGGGGGCATGGCCGGCGTCGCGGCCTCGATATCGCTGCCCACGCCCCGCTCCAGTACGTGCACGGCCCGCAGTGCCGCCTGCCGCTCTTCCGCGGCCTGCGCGGGGGAAGGGTGGCCGTCGAGGCGGAAGTCCAGGCCATACATGACGCCTGACGAGGCCATGCCCGCGCGCGTTCCCGGCGCCTGGAGACTGAGGCTCACATCCACCGCGTCGCTGGAAGCCTGCACTGGTATTCCATCATAGGGGCTGCGCCGGGCCTGCAAGTCATCGAATTCGGTCCGCGACTGCTGTCTGGCGGTTGCCGGCGGCCTGGGTTTACGCCATAGGCCCAACCAGACCTTTTCCTGCGCGTCCCGGTACCACCACACGCCGTTGGTGTCCCATACGACCTTCGGGCCGTCGAGCCCGAAGTTCATGGAGAGCAGCATCTCGCCGCCGGAGTCCAGCTTCAAGAGTCCTGGCGGCACCTCCATTTCGAATCGATGCGTATGCAGCTTCCAGTCGGGACGTGCGTCAAGCGCCACGTCATGCAGCGACGCCGGCAACAACGCCGGTCGCGCCAGGAACGCACGCCACTGCGGCAGGGTGCCCAGGTAATCCGTGGTAATTTGATTCGCGAGCAGCGCCAGATCCGCCTTTGCTCCCCACAGCAGCGAAGATGACGCATAGGCGATCAGACCTACGTACCCGTCCGGGGTCGGCAGTAGCTGCGCCACGACGTACATATCCATGAAGGGCATCGGCCAGACCCGCAGCTGCCATCGGCGGCCATAGGTGTCCGTCGTCATAGTGTCCGTCATCGCGGGACCGAGGGATACGACCCTGACCTGATCGCTGCCGACGGACCGTCTCAGATTCAGCGCCTTGAGCGCGAGGTCCATGAACGCACGCGAATCCCCATAGAAAGAATCGTCGGCAGCCTGATTGCTCCTGTGCAACTTGAGAAGTACCGCACCCGCTACCGTTGCGACCTCGATCTTCCCGTCTCCGGCAAGATCCGTCTCCCGGAATTGCGGCGTGTCGATCGCCCAATTGCCGTCATCATGCTGGTTGACCAGTGCCGGGCCTCGATCGGATGTATCCGCATCATAGAGGATGTTCTCCGTTCCAGGTCCGCGAGGAAACATCGAGGATGCATAGGCGGCAAGCAGTTCAGTCCGGGCGACGTTCGCATGATGCTGCACCACCGCCTGATATGACCGGACGAACTTCTCCCAGCTCAGCGGCAGTGCGAACCCGTCTTTGAATGAATAGGTCTTTGACGCCTGTGCGAACGGCACACGGACGAGTGAGCGCTGGTCGAACGCCGCCTTGCCATCGGGCGCGTCCAGCACCCGGGCCATCGGAAGGGCATAGTTCAGGTTCTCATTCACCGACTTCGCGATTACGAGGGCAATGATACGGCCCTGGGCGTCGAGCAGCGGGCCGCCGCTATTCCCTGGGGAGGCGGCGGCGGAGAAGCGGATCCACTTCCAGCGACCGTCTTGTTCCTCAGGTGTTTCCGAGGTGAATAGGCCATCACGGATCACGATACCGTCGCCCAGGGCATCCCCGACCGCGGAAACGGGATCATCGAGCCGCGGCGCGCGGTTCACTTGAAGTGGCGTGATGTTCAGGTCATCCGCAAGCGAGAACACGACGAAGTCCTCGGAAGCCGAGAACTTCAGGATGTTGGCGATCGGATGTATCTTGCCGCCGGCGTCACGCAGCGCGGGCGATCCATACTGGCTGTCCACGCCGGCGATGAATACGTGCGCCGCGGTCACATAGGTGTTGTTACCCAACGCAAATGCAGTGCCCACGGAGCGGTAAGCATCGGTCCGCTCCACATATGGCAGCAGTTCAAGAGGCAGCGGCTTTTCGTAGGTGGCCGGATCAGCGGCCGGCTTCTTCATTACGACTTCGAAGGTAGAGGTCCTGATCTGCCTCTGCAATTCCGGAGAGACATTGGCGCATGAAGCGACCGCACCCAATAAAGCGCACACCGAACCGAATGCGACCGAGACCAGCCGGCAAGACATAATGCTCACTCCGATTCTGTGATTATGGAGCGGCAGGCAACTCCCGAGTGTTCGCAGAATAGCATGTCCAAGATGCACCCTCCGCGATCGCCTTCACACGTTTCTCATGCGACACTGCACAGGCGCTGGCGTCGTGCCTTGACGGCCTCCGAGAGTGTTTTCAGGACCATTACGCTCGTGTCCCAGTCGATGCATCCATCGGTCACGCTTTGACCGTAACGCAGAGGCTGTCCTGCGATCAGATCCTGCCGACCACCCACCAGGTTGCTCTCGACCATGACCCCGGCGATACAGCCGCTGCCCCCGGCGATCTGCGCCGCGATGTCATCGACGACGAGCGGCTGGTTCTGCGCTTGCTTGCTGCTGTTACCGTGACTCGCATCGATCATCAGGTGGGGTGGGCGACCAGCAGCGCGCAGCTCCCGGGTCGCGGCCGCGACGCTCTCGGCATCATAGTTGGGCTGCTTGCCGCCACGCAGGATCAGGTGACAGTCGGCATTGCCGGTCGTGGACGCAATCGCGCTGCGCCCGTCCTTCATCACCGCCAGGAAGTGGTGCGGATGCGAGGCGGCCTTGACGGCGTCGATGGCGATGCGGACGTTGCCGTCGGTGCCGTTCTTGAAGCCCACCGGACAGGAGAGCCCAGAGGCCATCTCGCGATGGACCTGGCTCTCGGTGGTGCGCGCGCCGATGGCGCCCCAGCTCACCAGGTCGGCCAGGTACTGCGGCGTGAAGATATCAAGGAACTCACAGCCCGCCGGCAGCCCCAGCTGATTGATGTCGATCAACAGCTGGCGCGCGCGCCGCAGTCCCTCGTTGATGCGGAACGTGCCATCCAGGTACGGATCATTGATCAGTCCCTTCCAGCCGACCGTGGTGCGGGGCTTCTCGAAGTACACCCGCATGATGATCTCCAGGGTATCGGCGAACCACCCGCGCTGCTCGGCAAGCCGTCCGGCATACTCGCGCGCGGCGACGACATCGTGGATCGAACACGGTCCGATGACGACGGCCAGCCGATCGTCATGGCCATGGAGGATGCGCTGCAGGCGGCCGCGGGTCTGCAACACGGTCGCAGTCGCCTCGGCGGTGCGCACGCACTCGCGCAGCAGGGTCTCCGGTGCAGCCAGCGGCTGCATGCTGCGGATGCGCAGGTCATCGGTTTGAGCGTTCACGGCCTCGGTCTCCTCATCGGGAGCCAGACCTGGCGGCAAAAAAAACCGCCAGTGGCTGGCGGTTTTTTTGGGATCTCAGGTTTGCCTGTCGGTCTTCAAGTCACACCCAGTCCTTCCGCCGCCATTGCCGGATTTCGGTAAAACCAGAAGTAATAGCGGTTGGGCACCTGGGTCATGGCTCATATCTAACACAGCCTGCAGGTCCCGGGCAAGCCCGGGTCCGCAGACCTGCGTTTACTGCGGCCGGGCCGTGCCCGCGACGTTCGCCGCAGCCGCCTTGGCCTGGTTTGCCCGCTCGATCAGGTAGGCGCGGATGTTTTCCAGTTCCTCCGGGGTCACCTTGCCTTTGAACGAAGCCATGCCCCCGGACTGCATGGCGCCCTCGAGCACGATGGTCCGCATGACATCCGCCGTATTGATGGCGGCGGAATAGCGCAGGTCCGGGAAGGCCCCGCGGTTGGCATACGAGGTGTCGTGACACATGGCGCAGTGGTCCGCGAAGGACTGCTGGCCGGCCGCGATGCTTTCCTTGGACGCGGTCGAGGGCGGCGGGTTCAGGACCAGAGGCGGCGGGGGCGGCGGCGCTGGCGGCAGGCTCGCCCCGCCATTGAGCTTGAACACCAGCAGCCGAGACTGGTTGCTCATGCCGAAGGGCACCAGTCCATAACCGACCTCCACGGCGATGTACTCCTGGCCATCCACTTCGAAGGCCGAAGGCGCGGCGACCACGCCGGTCTGGGCATCGAATGCCCAAAGCTTCTCGCCGTTCGTTGCCCGGTACGCGACGAACTGCCCATGGTTGTTGTTCTCGTTGTTCCCCTGGAACACGAGTCCCCCGCCGGTGGTGAGCACGCCGCCGCCGATCGTGCCGTGCGGTGGGGTCCGCCACACTTCGCGCATGTTCACCGGATCCCAGGCGATGAGCTGCGAGGTCGCGGTGCGCGGTGCGTCCGAATGCATGTCATCGTAGGTCGTCCGCGGCAGGTTCGTGGCAAGTCCCGTGATGGAGGACATCGGTTTGCCGTTGAACGTATCGGCGGCCTTCATCAGGCCGCTGGTCTCGATCACCGAGAGATACGCCAGGCCGGTCTGCGGGTCATAGGAGAACGGATGCCAGGCATGCGCGCCCTGCCCGCCCGGCTGCACGATCGCGATCTTGCGCGTGATGTCGTAGCGGTCGACCTGGGTCATGTGCGGCTCGCCGGTGGCCGGATCGATGCCGGTGCTCCAGGTGATGGGTACGAAATTCCTGGCGCGGATCACCTTGCCGGTTTTGGCATCCAGCACGTAGTACACGCCGTTCTTGGAGGCCTGCATCACCACGCGCCGCGAGAGGCCATCGATGTTCAGGTCCGCCAGCATCAGCGGCGAGGTGGCATCGTAATCCCACTCATCACCGGGGGTCTCCTGGTAATGCCAGACGTACTTGCCGGTGTCCGGATTCAGCGCGATGATCGAAGCGATGTACAGGTTGTTGCCGCCACCGGTGCCGCGATACTGCCGGTTCCAGGGCGAGCCGTTGCCGGTGCCGATGAACACCAGGTTCAGCCGCGAGTCGTACACGATCCCGTCCCACACCGTGCCGCCGCCGCCCCACTTCCAGAAGTCTCCATGCCACGAGGATTCGGCCGCCTGCAGGTACGGGGCTTCCTTGCCGTCGGCAGGATTGCCGGGAACGGTATAGAACCGCCACAGCTGTTTGCCCGTCTCAGCGTCGTAGGCGGAGATATAGCCGCGAACCCCGAACTCGGAGCCGGCATTGCCGATGATGACCTTGCCGTTGGCGATGCGCGGCGCCCCGGTGCTGGTCACCGGCTTGTCATGATCGAGGGTCAACGTGCTCCACACGACGGCGCCCGTCCTGGCATCGAGGGCCACCAGCCGGCCATCGTACGTGCACACATAGATGCGTCCCTTCCACGCGGCCACACCGCGATTGACCAGGTCGCAGCAGCCACGGCCGGCGAACTCACCGGGCACCTTCGGATCGTACGCCCACAGCAGCTTGCCGCTGCGGGCGTCGACCGCCTTGACCTTGCTCCAGGCCGTCGAGAAATACAGCACCCCATCGATGGCCAGTGGGGTTGCCTCCTGGCCGCGGTTGCTGTCGAAGTCCATGTACCAGGCCAGCTGCAGCTGCTTCACGGTGTCGGTATTGATCTGCGTCAGCGGACTGTACCGCTGCTCGTCCGGGGTCCGGCCGACGGTGAGCCACTGGCTCGGATCTGCGCTGGCCTTGCTCAGCCGCGCTGCATCGACGGCCGCCGCGCCGGTCGCATGGGCCAGGGCGCAGTGCAGCAGCGTGATCATCCAGGCAATGGCCCACAAGGGTCCGCCGGCGGCGGCCGCTGGTGTTCGATTCATCAGGTAACCCCCCAACGTGCGTCAGATGACTCTAGACTTGCGCGGTTGCCGAGGCAACGCCAGACTTGAGCGCCTGCGACAACCACCAAGTGGCCAAGGAGAGCGGAGCATGTGCGACCAGGACGACTTCAATGAGATGGTTCAGTACCAGCGCCGGTCCGCGACCCTCTCGCGACGGCAGTTCGGTGCGCTCTCGGTCGGGGCGGGACTGTTGTCCATGGTGCCGGCGGGCGCCGATGCGGCCGAGACCACGGGCGCCGATGTGGAAATCAAAACGCCCGATGGCACCTGCGATGCCTATTTCGTGCACCCGGAAAAGGGCAGGCATCCGGCCGTCCTGATCTGGCCCGACATTTTCGGGCTGCGCCCGGCGTTCAAGGACATGGCCACCCGGCTCGCCGGGTCGGGCTACTCGGTGCTGGTCATCAATCCCTTCTACAGGATCCAGAAGGCCCCGACCTCGCCCGACCATCCGGACTTCAGCGATCCCGCGACACGCTCCAAGCTCACCGGCCAGATGCAATCGCTGACGCCCAAGACCGCGGCGACGGACGCCGGAGCCTTCGTGCCATGGCTCGAGGCCCAGCCCTCGGTCGACAAGAAGAAAAAGATGGGTACCACCGGCTACTGCATGGGCGGTCCGTTCACCTTCCGCACGGCCGCCCAGTTTCCCGATCGCGTCGGCGCCATCGCGACCTTCCATGGCGCGGCCCTGGCCACCAATGCGCCGGACAGCCCGCACCTGCTGATCCCGAAGATGAAGGCGAGCGCGCTCATCGCCATCGCGGAGAGCGATGACAAGCAGGACCCGAAGGCGAAGGACACCCTGAACGCCGCCTTCGAGGCCGCGGGCCTGCCCCACGAGGTGGAGGTCTACGCCGGCACCAAGCACGGATGGTGCCCCCCGGACACGGCGGTCTACGACCATGACGCCGCGGAAAAGGCGTGGTCGCGGCAGCTCGCACTGTTCAAGAAGGCGCTCGCCTAGACTGCGGCTGCAATGAAGACGCGAAAGTTGGGCAGGTCCGGGCCGGAAGTCTCCGTCCTGGGCCTCGGTTGCATGGGTATGTCGGGCATGTACGGCCCGGCCGACCGCGCCGAGAGCATTGCGACCATCCATGCGGCGCTCGAAGCCGGCATCACGCTGCTCGACACCGGTGACTTCTATGGCATGGGTCACAACGAGCTGCTGATCCGGGATGCCCTGGTGGGCCAGCGCCGCGAGCGTGTCCAGATCAGCGTCAAGTTCGGCGCGCTGCGCGGGCCGAACGGCGCCTGGCTGGGGTACGACAGCCGGCCCGCGGCGGTCCGCAACTTCCTGACCTACTCGCTGCAGCGCCTGGGCACGGACTACATCGACATCTACCGCCCGGCGCGGCTCGATCCGGGAGTGCCCATCGAGGAGACGGTGGGCGCCATCGCCGATCTCATCAAGGAGGGCTACGTCCGCCACGTGGGCCTCTCCGAAGTCGGTGCGGCGACACTGCGGCGCGCCGCCGCCGTCCATCCCATCGCGGACCTGCAGATCGAGTACTCGCTCATTTCCCGCGGCATCGAGGCCCGGATCCTGCCGACCTGCCGTGAACTCGGCGTCGACATCACCGCCTATGGCGTGCTCTCGCGCGGTCTCATCAGCGGGCACTGGTCGGCACAGGCGACGCAGACCGCTCAGGACTTCCGCGCGCACAGTCCGCGCTTCCAGGGCGAGAACCTGGCACACAATCTGGCATTGGTCGAAAAGCTGCGGGGCATCGCGGACTCGATCGGCGCGAGCGTCGCGCAGGTCGCCATCGCCTGGGTGCTGGCGCAGGGCGCGGACATCATTCCGCTGATCGGCGCGCGGCGGCGCGACCGGCTGTCGGAGGCGCTGGGCGCGATGCACCTCAGGCTCAGCGAGGCGGAACTGACCGCCCTCACCGAGGCCATACCGGCGAATGCGGCCGCCGGCGGCCGCTACCCGGCTACAGCGCTCGATCACCTCGACAGCGAAAAATAGCGCCAAGCTGCACCGACGGCGGTCGATGCCTCGATGCATTCGCCCGCGCCCCCTACGCTCCGATCATGCGGGTACCAGGGGGTTACGCTCGACAGAGCACCGAAGCGGCTGAAATCCCGGTCGAATGCAGGGCGATGGCACGGCCCAGGTGGCGGTCTCTTCGGCCAATTCACGAACGCAAAGCGCGGCGCGCTCGTGCCACGGACTGTCGCGGCGATGGGCGTAGACCAGGATATGGGTATCGACTGCGATCAACCGCCGTGACCCTCGTAAGTCAGTGCTCGCAGTGGCGACGGCCGGCGGCCTCTCTCGAAAGGGATAGATGCGACCCCCCACCCGAGGTCCTTCGGGATCGGGCATGGGACGAATGTTCCGCTGGCGCCCCGACACCGATGATGTGCCCCATCAGCACCGGCGCTTCACCTCGCCTGTGCAGTCATCGGTTCGGGGAGTTTCACGGTCATGAGTCGCCATTCCATTTCGATCTGGTTCGCAGCAGTGGTTCTTGCTCTTGCCATCCTGGTGCAGCTCGCCGGCTGCGCGCGCGGTGAGACCGCCACACCGGTCGCCGCGGCCCCGGCCCCGTCGGTCTCCGTGGCGACGGTCGTGTCGCGGCAGATTTCCGATTTCGACGAGTTCACGGGACGGTTCGAGGCCGTGGATCGCGTGGAAATCCGGCCACGCGTCACCGGCTACATCTCCTCCATCAATTTCGTGGAGGGCCGCGAGGTCACCCGCGGCGAGTTGCTGTTCGTCATCGATCCGCGGCCCTACGAGGCGGAACTGAAGCGTGCGCAGGCGCAGCTCGAGCAGGCCCGCTCGCAACTTACCCTGGCCACCTCCGAGCAGGACCGCGCCAACAAGCTCCTGGCCGCGCACGCCGTCTCGCGCGAGGAACTCGAGAGCCGCGAGGCGGCGCTCGAGCAGGCCCATGCCAATGTTGCCGGCGCCCAGGCCGCGGTCGACACGGCGGCGCTGAACCTGGGCTTCACGCGCGTCGCGGCGCCCATCACCGGTGTGGTCAGTCGGGCCCAGATCACGGCCGGCAATCTCGTGACCAGCGGCGAGACGCTGCTGACGACGGTGGTCTCGGTGGATCCGATCTACGTGAGCTTCCAGGGCGATGAGCAGGGGTTCCTCAATTTCATGAACTACGCCCGCAAGGGCGGTGAGGCGCAGGCTGCGCACCCGGTGTTCGTGGGCCTCGCCAACGAAGAGGGCTATCCGCATCAGGGCACCATGGCCTTCGTCGACAACGAAATCGATGCCGCGACCGGCACGGTGCGCGCCCGCGGCCGCCTGGACAACCACAACCGCGAGTTCACGCCGGGGATGTTCGCCCGCGTCAAGGTCATCGGCCCGAAGACCTATCCGGCGCTGCTGATCAACGAAAGCGCGGTCGGCACGGACCAGGGGCTGAAGTACGTGCTGCGCGTCGGCGCGGACAACGCCGTCGAGTATCGCCAGGTGAAGCTCGGTCCCGTGGTCGACGGCCTGCGCGTGGTGCGCGAAGGGCTGAACGCCGGTGACACCATCGTCGTCAACGGCCTGCAGCACGTGCGACCGGGCATGACCATCACGCCGCAGCGCGTCGCCATGGGCGAGCAGAACCTCAGGCCGGCGGCCGCCACCCCGGGCCTGGTGGCCCGCAACGCCCGCTGATGACACCTGCAGGTACGCCATGAAAATCTCCGAGTTCTTCATCGAACGGCCGATCTTCGCGGCGGTCGTCTCGACGTTCATCACGATCGCGGGCGCCCTGGCGCTGATCAGGCTGCCCGTGGGCGAGTATCCGGAAGTCGTGCCGCCCTCGATCGTCGTGACGGCCAACTATCCCGGCGCCAACCCGAAGGTCATCGCGGACACCGTGGCTGCGCCACTGGAGCAGGCCATCGTCGGCGTCGACGACATGCTGTACATGTCCTCGACGTCCACCATGAACGGCACGCTGAGCCTGACGGTCACCTTCAAGCTCGGGGCCGATGTCGACCGCGCCCAGGTCCAGGTGCAGAACCGCGTC
>DATJTJ010000004.1:0-10978 GCA_035503515.1 Steroidobacteraceae bacterium | reverse complement strand
ATTTCAGATTTCGTATCTATGAAATTCTGAATTGCAAAAAGCATGCACAGCGGGAGCGTTGCGGGCGTTCCCTCGCCAGGCCGCGGAATTTCCTCGGTAAAACGCCCGTTGTTCTGAAATCAGCTACAGCCCGTTACGGATTCTGCTGCAGCGGGCTGCGTCGCAATGGATCGGCACCGTCCAGAATGGGGCGGGCTCAGGGCATGTTCGAGCTCAAGGCACGCGAACTGGCGATGATCGCCTGTTCCTCGGTTCTGGCATCAAAACGGCGACTCAACAGCACGAAAGTCAGCGCTGCTGCAACGCCGCTGATCAGCCATCCGAGATCCACGCCGCCGAGCTTCGCCGCCAGGATGCCGGTGTAGACCTGGGGGATCACGAAGAACGGGATGCTGGCCAGGAACCCGACGGCGTAGGCGATGAGACCGCGCACCCCCCACGCGCCGTAGATGCCATTCGGCCTGAACAGGTCGACGATCGAGTACCGGCCGCGGCGCACGAAGAAATAGTCCATCAGATTGACGGCCGTCCACGGCATGAGCAGATACAGCATGATCACGAGCATGCTGTTGACGTAAGTCACTGCGTTACCGCTTAGCGATATGGAGAAAGCGATCCAGATCGTCATCGCTGCCAGGATGACCATGACGCGCAGCGAGCGTGTCGGTTTCACCGGCCGCAGACAATCCACCGTGGTCAGGAACGCCAGCATAGCGCTGTAGACGGTTGCGCCCATGCCGGCAACCAGCGCGCCGATGGTAATCGCCGCCAGCAGCGAACCGAAGCCGGCCAGCACGCGGTCACCTTCATGCTGCACGGCCTGCAGTGCGTCCTGATAGCCCATATGGGTCGCAAGCCAGGCACCCAGCGCGATCAACCACACCGCCGACAGCGTGGACCCCACGAATACCTGCAGGATGATCTGCATGCGGGACGTTTGCGGCGGCAGATACCGGGAGTAATCCGACACGGTGGGGGCGGAGGTGACCCCATAACTGGCAGCGGAGGCCAGCTGCGTCCCGAATGCTGCCCAGGACCAGTGGCCGACAACGTGCGTCGCGCTACCGGATCGATCGACGAGCGCTGCAATGCTCAGCACCGAGAACATCGGCAGATTGATCCAGAACAGCCACTTGAAGATACGGTGCAGCCAGTCGTAGCCCCAGATGGCCAGAATGGCCGCAAGCAGTGAAAGACAGACAGTCACGGCCAGGCGATTGACGCCCCATAGCGCGTGGCTGCCGTCCGAAACGAGCACCGTCGACACGACGCTGTATCCCACCAGACTCACCAACACCACCACCAGGGGCACGATGACGCCGCGGTACCCGAATTGCGCACGGGATTGGATCATCTGCGGCAATCCCATTTCCGGGCCCTGGGACGCGTGAAAAGCCTGTACCAGCGTGCCGAGGACGATGCCCAATGTGCCGGCCAGGACCGTGTAGCCGAGCGACAGGCCGAGGCTCGGGCCGATGAAGCCAATCGCGATACTGAAGAACTGGAAATTCGTCAGGAACCAGAACACCCCCTGCGCCGACAGCCGGCCGTGACGTTCGGATTCAGGGACGAAATCGATCGAGCGGCGCTCGATACCGATGGCGTCTTCGCCAAATTCGATCGCGGCTTCCAGCCCCTGCGGCTTGCGGTCGCTTACGCGCCCAGCGCCCACCTTCATGCATTCCATTCGCAGGATGGAGCAACTTCTGTGCCATGGCCTGGCAGCGTTGTGGCCAGGCACACGCAGGCGGCGTTGCCAGGGCCATCTCGCACCCCACGCAGGGATTTTCCGCCCCTCCAGCACTTCGCAGGCCAGGCACCGCCGCGCTGCTGTCCAAGTTCGGGCGCGTCATCCTTTGGTGCAGATCACGCCGCCGCGCACTGATTGAGAACTATCCCGTTCGATATTGTAAACAATCTGCGCCCTCACCTTTCAGTGAAGACCGCCTTTAGATCAGCCGTCGGGACCGCTCGTTCGAACAGCACCAGATCGTTTTCGATCTGTTCCAGATGTTGTCGCATGGCTTTTGCGAGGCCTTCCGCGTCCCGACGCTCGATCAGCTTGATGAGCGCCGCGTGGGCGGTATGCGAGCAGCTGCTCACGTCGGGACGTTCGTAGATGGCCGTGATCAACGCCGAGCGCGCCATCAGCTCCCGCATGAAGGCGATGATGACGGGGTTACGCGGGATTTCCGCGAGCAGCGTGTGGAACTCATGTGAAGCCTTGAGCTCGAATGCCCGATCCTCACTGCGCTCGCCCTCGCGCTCCTTCCTGATGTGTTCCTTGAGGCGGCGGATGTCATCCTCATCCGCCGCTTCGACCACCTCCGGCGCAAGTGCGATCTCCAGCAATCTGCGCGCCGCGAACACCGCCTTGGCCTCCTCCACGGTCGGCGAAGCCACCACGGCGCCGCGGTTGCGATGCAGCGTGACCACCTTGTCCCTCGCCAGAGCATGCAGCACCGCCCGTATCCGCATGCGACTGACGCCGAAGACGCCGCTCAGCTGGTCTTCGACCAGCCGCGCACCGGGCAACAGCCGGTGCGCGGCAATCGCCGCATGGACCCGGCGATAAATCTGTGCCTCCGGAGAATGCGCCGGGTCCATTTCGCCGTTGCCTTTTGCGCGCTTGGTCCGCTTAGCTCTTGCCATGGCTGAATAATAACCTCAAGCGCCAAGCAATGGCGGGCCGGAGACAGGCATCGCTTCGGGACAGGATGTGCACCCTGTTGTACACAATCGCGACGCAGATAGTGCACAAAATGGGATCTACGCTTCCCGGGACGCACCATGGCATGGCGTCGAGCCCCGCGCCGCCGTCCGCCGCAACCGCAGACCTTTCGGCGTCGGGCGTCGCCCGCGCGAAGTGTGTTCCGCGCGTCGGAATTGCGCGGCGGAGCGGAATATCAATGCACTACCAGATGCTTACGACTCCAGACACAGCAGGCGACGGGTGTGCGGACGATCCTCGCGAGAGCGATCCGCCCGGCAGATACCCATGACGCCAATTTGCGGTGGCACGGAAACTGCTTAGAGGCAGTCAGGGACTGGTGTCGGGGATGGGGGCCCCACGCACAGCGTTGGTTCTTTGCCGGGAGTTCGCCGCATGTTTCTCCAGCCACTCGATCACCAGCCAGATGCCGGGCGTCACTGTCGGGCGCTGGCCGCAATCCTGCTCCTCGGAATCGTTCCCTGTGGAGCATTCGCAGACACCTCCACCGAGGCCACGAATTCGGCGGACACTGGGCAACTCACCGAAGTGATCGTGACTGCCCAGAAGCGCACCCAGGACACCAAGGACGTGCCGGTCAGCATCGGCGTAGTTGACTCAGCGACCCTGCAGGATATGCATGTCACCGGGATGGAGGATGTGACCCGCCTGACGCCCGGTATATCCTTCGCGCACGCGAGCGTCGGCGCGGCCAACGGTCCAGGACAGGATGTCATGTCCATCCGGGGCGTGAGTTCAACCGTCGGCAACCCCACGGTCGGTACCTACATCGACGAAGTTCCGGTCATCACGATCACCGGGTACGAGGGCAGTCCGGAGCCCATGCTGGTCGACATCGACCGCATCGAGGTGCTGCGCGGGCCCCAGGGCACGCTCTATGGTGCCAGCTCCGAAGGCGGCACGGTCCGCTTCATCACCGGCACACCCGATTCGCATACGCTCAGCGGTATGGTCCAACAGCAGCTGGGCGCGACCGACCATGGCGGTTTCAATAGCGATACCAGCGGGGTCATCAACCTGCCGGTGGTACCCGACAGCTTCGCACTGCGGCTGTCCGCGAAATATGGGTCTGACAGCGGCTACATCAACCACTACGCTCTGGAAGGCTCCCTGGCGGACGGTACGGCGACGGCAGGGCCGTTGTTGCAGAGCGGCGTGAACTCCGATGAAAAGGTGGCGTTCAGTCTAAAGGGACTATGGACGGTCGCGGACGGCTTCACGGTCACACCGGCGGTGCTGTTCCAGCGCTACAACCTCTCGGACACCAATGCTTTCATGCCGGCGCTCGGGTATTACAACGAATACAACCAGGTTCGGTCATCGGACAATGACAACATGCTGCTGCCAAGTCTCACCATCAACAAGAGCCTGCAGTTTGCCGACCTCACGAGCGTGACCAGTTACCTGCGCCGTAACGTGACCCGCTGGGGGGACGGTACGGAACTGAACACCACACCGGTATCGCAGTTCACATTGGATCCGGCCGGTGAAAGCGGCCTGGAACCTTACGCCAGTCACCTCGCCGCGAACGACGACATCCTCGGCAACATCCCTTCGCCGGTGCTGTTCGACGACCATTTCAACACCTGGTCACAGGAACTGCGCCTGTCCTCCCCCGCCGGTGCCGGGCGCATCAAATGGGTCGGCGGGGTGTTCCTGACCGATCAGGAGTGGAATCATTACGACTACGAAACCGCACCGGGATATGGCGCGGCGTTTCAGGACATCTACGGCTACTCGATCGAGGATGACCCGCTCCTGAACCCGACGGTCGGTACCGCCAACTACAATCCCGACTTCTGGCGCAACGACCTGATATGGGTCGTCGACGATCACAACGATGTGCAGCAGTACGCGGCATTCGGCCAGATCGACGTGGACGTGACTTCGCGGCTGCACGTGGGCCTGGGGGAGCGCTATGTGATGGCCACCGAGCGCTTCACCGAGATCGGCGCCGGCTACTATGATTTCGGTAACGCGGGCGTCGGGGCGAATGGCGCATTCGGCACTCCGTATCGTCAGAAAGCCGACTTCAGTGCCAATACGCCCAAGGCGACCGTACGGTTCGATCTTTCGGACGACACCAGCGTGTACGCCACTGCCGGCAAGGGCTTTCGCTTGGGGGGTGCCACGACCCCGAACTACAACACGCTGTGTGAACAGGGTGCGAAGGAGCTGGGCTACTCGAGCGGCATCCTGCCCTCGTCCTATCAGCCCGATCAGCTGTGGAGCTATGAGCTCGGCGCCAAGACCCTGACCTGGAACAGGACATTATCGGTCAACGCCGACATGTACTACATCCGCTGGACCAACCTGCAGCAGAACGTGATCATTCCGGTATGCGGCGGCAGCTTCAACTCCAACGTCGGCGACGCCCTGGCAGTCGGGGGGGAGCTGGAAATCCGGTATCTGCCCAGCTTCGTGCCGGGCCTGCAGTTGAGCGTGAATGTCGGCGGCGAACACGCCTACATCACCTCTGCGGAAGCCAGTTCGCCGGCGCAGGAGGGTCAGGATGTTCTCTATACTCCGGAATACACTGCGACGGCGGTGGCGGAGTACGGCTTTCCGATCACCGCCCTGGCGCAGGGTTTCCTGCGGGGCGACTTCGAGCAGACCGGAAAGTCCTACGGCAGCTTCCTGATCCCGACTCCGGAGGCGCCCAATCCCTCCTACATCAATCCCAGCTATCACGTCGTCAACCTCTCACTGGGCGTCAATTTCGATCGATACCAGCTGTCATTGTTCGCCAAAAACCTGCTCGACGACCGCACCATACTGCAGTCCCCTCAGGTCAACACCGTAACCCTGGGATACACCCTGCGGCCGCTGACGGCTGGCATCGAACTGAAGGCCAGTTTCTGACCATGAGCGGCGAGTCGGCGCAGTGAGAATTGTCATCCGCAACGCCCGCATACTGACGCTGGATGGCCAGGACACGGAACACGCCTGTGCTTCGGTGGTGATCGAGGCGGGCGTGATACAGACTCTGCACGCCGGCAAGGCCGCAGCCGGCGCGTTCGGTCGCGCCGATCGTGAAATCGACGCGGACGGTATGCTGCTGATGCCCGGCCTGGTGAACGGGCATTTCCACTCCTCCGTGAACCATCTCAAGGGCACGCTGGACAGTCTGCCGCTCGAGCTTTTCATGCTGTATGAATCGCCAGCCCAAGCTCCGGAACCGACCGCGCGGCAGGTATACGTACGCACGATGCTCGCGGCGATGGAGATGCTTCGCTGCGGGACCACGGCCGTACTGGACGATGCGTTCTTCGTTCCGGGACCATCGGAAGCCACCATCGACGCAGCGATGCAGGCCTATGCGGATAGCGGCATCCGCGCAGTGCTCGCGCTCGACCAGCCCAATGTACCGGAGCTCGACAAGTTCCCTTATCTGGCGGAACTCCTGCCACGGGCGCTGCGCGAGGCAGCTGCCGCGCCCCCCATCATGGGCACCGAAGAGCTTCTGAAGTGCTATGGGCATCTGATCGATCGCTGGCACGACCGAGAAGGGGGGCGCCTGCGGGCCGCGGTGTCCTGCTCGGCACCGCACCGCGTCACCCCGGAATATTTCCGCTGCCTGGATGATCTGAGCCGGCGGCACAATCTCCCCTTCTACATCCACATCCTGGAAACCAAGGTGCAGCGGATGTTCGGTGCAGAGCACCTGGCGGGGCGCTCGCTGGTGCAGCAGGTGCACGAGCTGGGCCTGCTCAGCGAGCGGCTGAACATCATCCATGGCATCTGGCTCGATGAGCAGGATCTGGATCTCATCGCAGCCGCGGGCAGCCTGGTGGCCCACAATCCGATCAGCAACCTACGCCTGGGGAGCGGCGTCATGCCGTTCCGGGCGCTGCGTTCGCGCGGCATCCCGCTGTGCCTGGGGACGGACGAGGCCATTGCCGACGACGCGGTGAACCTATGGAGCGTCATGAAACTCACCGGACTCATTCACAACATCACGCACCCGGACTATGAGACCTGGCCCACCGCAAAAGAAATCCTGCGCTGCGCCATCACCGGCGGCGCCTGCGCCATGCGCTCACCGCGTCCGCTGGGTGAAGTCAGTCCGGGTCACCAGGCCGACCTCATGCTGATCGATCTCGATACGCTGCCCTTTACACCGCTCAATGACCTGCGCCGCCAGCTCGTCTACTGCGAGAATGGCGGCTCGGTGCGCATGACGCTCGTACAGGGCCGCATCGTGTTCGAGGAGGGCGAGCTCACGTACGTGGACGAGGCCGCGATCCGTGCCGAGGCACGTGAACTGGCCTCAGCCGGCGACGCGCCCGCGCGTGGCCCGGGTGGCCACGATGCGGGCGTGTGGGCGGCCTATTACCGGGAGATGTATCTGCGAGCGGCGCGTGCGGATGCCGGCATGTCGCGCTGGGCCTGGCAGGAGAGACACTCTTGAGCGGCTCGCGCAGGGCAGGTTCGCCGTTGCGGGCACAGCCGCGGTATCCGTACTCCGACATCGCCAGTCGCGAGCGCTATACGTGGCCGAACGGTGCAAGCATGGCAGTGTACTTTGCACTCGGACTGGAGGAATACTCATTCGGCGAAGGGCTGACCGAGAACCTCGTGTCCGGCTGTTCCCACCCTGACGTGCTCAACGGCTCTTGGCGCGATTACGGCAACCGTGTCGGTGCCTGGCGGGTGCTTGAAGCGTTCCGCGAATACAAGCTGCCCCTTGCCGTCCTGCTCAACAGTGCCGTATGCGAATCCGCACCGGCTCTTGTGAACAGAGCCGTCGAGCAGGGCTGCGAGCTGATTGCCCACGGGTACTCCAACTCCGATACCCTGCAGGGGTTGAGCGAGCCGCAGGAAGCCGACTATCTGAGGCGGGTGCGACGGCAGATAGAGCAGTTCGCGGGTCGCGCGCCCTGCGGCTGGTCCAGTCCCTGGATTGCCGAGACCGAGCGTACGCCCGATCTGCTCGAGGAGGCCGGCTACCGGTATGTCCTGGATTTCTGCATGGACGACCAGCCGGTGTGGCTCACCACCCTTCAGGGACGCCTGCTATCCGTGCCTTACTCACAAGAGCTTAACGACAGTTCGGCCATCATCGGTCGACACACGACCGCGCAAGAGTTCAGTCGGATGATCATCGACCAGTTCGATGAAATGCACGGCGCGCGCGATGAGCAGCCGGTCGTCATGAGCGTCATCGTCCATGCCTTCATCAGCGGCCAGCCCTTCCGGCTGCGGGCACTGCGCCGGGCCATCGAGCATATCCTCAAGCATCGATCAAGTCTGTGGCTCTGCCAGCCCGCGGATATCGCAGACTTCGCGACGGCGCGGGCCCGGATAGCTTCGGGCTGAATCGATTCATGCAATATATCGCACGCAAGCAGCAGCATGGGTACGGACGGCCGCTGGGCATCCTCGTGTTGAAGGAGCGGATCCCCTGCCCCCCTGGGACACCCGGCAATCCGACGACTTTCCCGTTTCCGGTGATCTACGAGTGCATTGAGGGCGTTACGGCCTCGCAGCTTCGCAATGCAAACGATCCGGGTGGCCTCGCGGCATTTCTGAGCGCCGCGCGGGTACTGGTCGACAAGGGGGTGCGCGCGATCCTCGGTGGCTGTGGCCTGATGATCGTGCATCAGCATGAACTCGCCCGCGCGATGCCCATCCCGGTCCTGAGCTCGAGTCTGCTGCAACTGCCGCTGATCGCGGCAACCCTCGACCCGGAAGCTCGGATCGGGGTCATCGCCTCAAGCCACGCGAGCCTCTCGGAGGAACATCTGGCGTTGAGTGGCATCGCGCGGGATCGAGCGGTGCTGGCCGGCATGGACGGTAAACGCTGTTTTACGGCAGCCGTCATGCAGGAAGGCGGGGTGCTGGACTTCGAGGGCGTCCGGGATGAAACGATTGCCCTCGCACGGGCGATGGTCGCGGATCACCCGCGCATCGCGGCAGTCCTGCTCGAATGCGTCGACCTGCCGCCCTATGCAGCCGCACTGCAGGAGGCCATCGGCCTGCCGGTATTCGACATCACCACGCTTGCCACGTGGGGCGCCTCAGGCGTCAGGCGCAGCCCTTTCAACGGCGACTACTAACGGAATCAGACATTTTGCCCTTGTTCTCTCTTACTGACTCAAGCATGGGTTCGAACATGAACGATGCAACTCTTACCGACTTCGATCACATCCCCGTCATCGATCTCGGCGGCCTTTCCGCAGATGATCCGAAAGCCAAGGCGGACGTTGCCGCGGCGTTGCGCAAGGCCTGCACCGAAGTGGGGTTCTTCTACATCGTCAACCATGGTGTGCCCGAGGACCTCGTCGGCAGGGTCTTTTCCCATGCCCGCCGGCTGTTCGACCGTCCGCTGGACGAGAAGATGCAGATCCACGTCAAGAAATCCGGACACCAGTTGGGCTATGTCGCCAATGGCGATGAGAACGCGAATCCTCTGGTGGGCAAGGCTGACCTGCACGAAGCCTTCGATTTCGTGATTGAGGACATGCAGGTGGGTTCGGAACTGTGGCCAGGAGACTTTCGCAAGGTGGGAAACCAATGGCCGCACGAGCTGCCCGGCTTCCAGCAGACTCTTGCCGAATATGGCGTTGCCATGAAACGCCTGGCTCAGGTGCTGTTCCGTGCTTTTGCCGGCGCACTCGAACTCCCGGAAACGTTCTTTGACGCACTTTCGCACACACCCATGGCGCTGGTGCGCGTCCTCTACTATCCGAGCCAGCCCGGTCCCTTCGACGAGACCCGGATGGGCAACGGGGCGCACACGGACCATGAATGTTTCACGATTCTTCGCCAGGATGACGTGCAGGCCCTGCAGGTCCGCAATCGCAGCGGCGAATGGATCGACGCGCCGCCGATCCCCGGGTCCTACGTGGTCAACATCGGCGATCTGATGGCCCGATGGACGAATGGCGCGTTTGCCTCGACCTACCATCGGGTCGCAAACCTCTCCGGACGTGCGCGTTACTCGATTCCCTGCTTCATCGGTCCGAATGCCGATGCCCTGATCGAAGCGCTGCCCGGCTGTACGGGTCCGGGCAATCCACCCAAGTTCGAACCCGTGCGGGCCGGTGAATACATCTCGACCCTGATTTACCACAACTTCTACAACAACCAGCAGCAGCACCCGCTGAAGAAGGCGGCCCTGAAGGCACCCGGCTGACGGCGCGTACAATGGTGTCCCGAACCGGATGCTATTGGTGGTCAGGGGGCGGGACTCTAACCACTGAACGGCGCGCGCCGGACTTACGGCCTCGCCCATGAATGCGGAGAGCGCGTGGCTCAAGCCCACGGCGCCCACGTACAGGCACCGGCGTCCTCATGACGTGCCGTTGCTGACGCTCCGCCGTAGGCGACGGTTCCGGGCGGCCCATAGCCTTGAGAAAATCTCGTGTCGCATGCAGTTGCGCCTCACTCCCCGCGGCACATAACCGCCGCGTTCCAGCATCGGGATATGGCCGTACTGTGGGTTACCGCGCGAGCGACCGGCTCTTTGCTGAGCAGCATTTTTGACCGGCTTGAACTCCGACTGCATTGTTTGCCCAGAGTGCACGTAGGAGCCCATGACCGGCACCGGCACGTTGATGCGCATTCACACTACCGATTGATACCGCCACGTCCGCGCCGAACGGGAATGTCGAGCGGAACAACAGGGATCGGCTTAAGGGGCATTTAAGCCAGGTGTCGCAAAATAGGAGTGTTGAGTTCATCGCGCTCCCTCGGGCGAGGGCTACGCGGATACGGTGTTCATCATTCAAAACTGGAGAATCACATGATTCTTAAAAGTCAGATTTTCGCAATCGCCGCGCTCACAGCAGCGAGCGGGATGCTATTGGGGGCGACGGCGATGGCAGCCGCGCCGTCCGATGCGTCATCTGCTCCGACTGGCGCTTCATCAAATGCGAACGACAAGGTCGCCGATGGAATCTTTGATAAGGGCCGCACCGCGTTCCGGGATATCCAGGACGCACGCTTTGATATATTCGATGGCCATCCCAGGCAGGCCCTGAAGCTGATGCAGACGTCCAAGACCCTGTTGGGTGAGGCGCAGGGCGAAATCGCGGCGCACCCGGCGGCTGACATGGAGAAAGGAGGGATTCCCGTAGACAGCCAGCTGACGGTAGCGGACGATTATGTGATGACGCCCGAGAAGCAGCGGCATCTCGATCAAGCCAACGAGCACTTGAAGAATGGCGAGCGATCCAAAGCGGTGGAACAACTGCGCCTCGCCGATATCGATGTGAATTCGACCGTGTTGTCGTTGCCCGCCAA
>DATJTJ010000003.1:0-79776 GCA_035503515.1 Steroidobacteraceae bacterium | reverse complement strand
GATCGCTGCCGCGCTGGTAGGCGCCGATGGGGTTCAGGTCCCGGTTCTGCTCATAGGTCGCGAGCTGCTGGCGGAAGCGTCGCGCCAGCTCCTGGTGTTCGGGCGGCACGATCTCGTGCATGGCGCGGGACACCGAGGCTTCGACGTCGATCGCCGGGTAGCGGCCGCTTTCGGCAATCCGGCGCGACAACACGACGTGGCCATCGAGGATGGCCCGGGCGGCGTCCACGATCGGGTCGTTCTGGTCGTCGCCCTCGGCGAGGACCGTGTAGAAGGCCGTGATCGAACCGCCGCCCTGCAGGCCGTTGCCGGCGCGCTCCACCAGCTGCGGCAGCCGCGCGAACACCGAAGGCGGATAGCCCTTCGTGGCCGGCGCTTCGCCGATGGCGAGCCCGATCTCACGCTGCGCCTGGGCGAAGCGCGTCAGCGAGTCCATGATCAGCAGCACGCTCTTGCCGCAATCCCGGAAGTATTCGGCGACCGCGGTCGCAAGCCACGCACCGTGCAGCCGCATCAGCGGCGGCGTGTCGGCCGGTGCGGCCACCACCACGGCGCGCTCGCGGTCCCGGGGGCCCAGGATGCGGTCCACGAATTCCTTGACTTCACGGCCGCGCTCGCCGATCAGTCCGACGACGATCACGTCGGCGCTGGTGTACCGCGCCATCATGCCCAGCAGCACGCTCTTGCCGACGCCGCTGCCGGCGAACAGGCCGATGCGCTGGCCGCGGCCGACGGTGAGCAGGCTGTTGATGGTGCGTACGCCCACGTCCAGCGATTGGCAGATCGGCTGGCGGCCCAGGGGATTCATCGGCACGCCGGTGAGGCGCACCGTCTGCTCGCAGTTGAGCGGGCCGAGCCCGTCCAGGGGCTGGCCGGCGCCGTCGATGATCCGCCCGAGCAGCTGCGGACCCACCGGCACGCTGCCGGCACGCTGGCGCGGCACCACCCGGGCGTTGGGACCCAGGCCGTGGGGATCGCCGGTGGGCATCAGATACAGCCGTTCACCGGAGAAGCCGACGACCTCGGCCTCGATGCTGCTGCCATCCGCGGTCATCACGTCGCAGCTGTCGCCGATGCTGGCCTGGCAGCCGACCGCCTCCAAGGCCAGTCCCACCATCCGCGTGAGACTGCCCTGTACCGGCGGCGGCGGCAGCCGCTCGACCTGCCGCACGCAGCGCGCCAGGGCGTCCCGCAGCCGGCTGTTGCTGGTCGAGGCCTCAGCGGTACTCATGAGTCCGCGACCCCGCTGTCCGCCGACGGATCGGCCAGGCGCGCACTGGCGCGTTCCTCACCCAGCATGCTGCTGACGATGGCGTTGACGCGGCTCTCGAGCCGGGCGTCGATCTGCGAATTCTCCGAGCGCACGAGGCAGCCGCCGCGCGTCAGGGTCGGGTCTTCCACGATGCTCCAGGCGCGCTCCTGCCCGGGAGTCGCCAGACGTTCGGCGATCGCCGCGGCGTCCTCCGGATGCAGGTGCACCCGCACGTCGCGTGCGGCGGCCGGCAGCCTGCCGACCGCTTCGCGGATGAGCGCGGCAATCTGGCCCGAATCGGCCTTCAGCTCGCGGCGCGCGATCTGCTTGCCCACGGCCAGTGCCAGCAGCACCAGCTGCTGTTCGACCTCCGTTTCGAGCTCCGGCAGAGGACGGGACACCGCATTGAGAATGGCATCCAGGCGCGCGACGCGCGCGTTGAGCGCGTCGGTCTGGGATTTCATTTGGGCCTGGGCGGCCTTGAGTCCGGCCTCGTAGCCGCGGTCCTGCTCCGCCTGGCGTGCCGCATCGCTCGCGCGCGCCTCGGCTTCGCGGGCCCGCTCGCGCAGCGGCGAGTCGCGGCGCATGCCGACGATCGGCCCGTCGACCAGGGGCAGTGACCAGCGCTCGGCAACGGGGCTGCGGGTCCGGTTGCTGTCAGACAAATGCCTCTCCCTTGCCACCCAGCGCGATCGTGCCTTCCTCGGCGAGCTTGCGCGCCACCGCCAGGATTTCCTTCTGTGCCGCCTCGACGTAGGCGAGCCGCACCGGGCCCTTGGCTTCCAGGTCGTCACGCAGCATCTCGGCCGCGCGCTGCGACATGTTCTTGAAGATCTTCTGCTTCAGCGGCTCGTCGCAGCCCTTGAGCGCCAGCAGCAGCTGATCACCCTGCACCTGGCGCAGGATCTCCTGCAGGCCGCGGTCGTCGACATCGATGAGGTTGTCGAATACGAACACCAGGTCCTGGATGCGGGCGCCGAGCGCCGAGTCGATGCTGGTGATGTGCTCCATGACGCTCGACTCGATGGACGGCTCCAGGGCGTTGATGATGTTGGCCGCCGCCTGCTCGCCGCCAAGCTCGGAGGTGCGGCTGCCGGTTCCGGCGAAGCTCTTCTCGATGACTTCGTCCAGTTCGGACAGCGCGGCCGGCTGCACGCCGTCGAGCGTCGCCACCCGCAGCATCACGTCGGCATGCAGATTCTGCGGCAGCTGGGCCATGACTCCGGCGGCCATGTCCGGTTCGAGATAGGCGAGCACGATGGCGATGATCTGCGGATGTTCGGTCCGGATGATCTCGGCGACGCTGCGGGCGTCCATCCACTTCAGCGTCTCCAGGCCCTTGTTGGGCATGCCGACGTTGATGCGCTCGATGACGTTGGCGGCCTTTTCCTCGCCCAGCGCGTTGGTCATGACGTTGCGCAGGAATTCATCCACGCCGACGCCGACCGAGGTCTGGCGTGCCACGCCGTCGGAGAAATCCAGCAGCACGCTGCTGACCTCCTCGCGCGAAACATTCTGCAGTTGTGCCATGGCAGCTCCGATTTTCTGGACTTCGCGGGCGCCCATGTGCTTGAGCACCTGGGCGGCCTCATGTTCGCCGAGCGTCAACAGCAGGATCGCGGCACGCTCGGTGCCGCTGCGGTCGTCCTCGGCCGGGGGTGCGGCGTCACTCATCGACGGAGACCCAGTTCTTCACCACCTGCGCCACGCGCTTCGGATCCTGGTTTACCAGTGCGCGGGCGTTGGTGATCTGCTGTTCGTAGGGAATCGGCGGGGCGGACGGCGCCGCGAGGGCACCGTTGCCGGCTTCGGCGCCGGCGCCATGGTGCGCACCGGCGAGGGACGCCACCGAGGCCTGCCCGCCGGCGCCGCCGATGGTGACGGTATTGCCGGGAGCCGCCAGCAGACCCGACGCGCGCGCCGACGGCAGCAGCGCCTTGATCATCGGCCGCAGCACGGCGAGCGAGAGGACCAGCAGCACGATGACGCCCGCGCCGAGCTTGGCCATGTCGCGGAAGATCGGGGTCTCCCACATCGGGACCTTCTCCAGTTCGGTGTCCGGCGCCGGCGCATCGTTGCGGAACGAGGCATTCACGACGTTGACGCTGTCGCCGCGGGCCTCGTCGAAGCCGACGGCATCCTTCACCAGCGCGGTGATGTGGGCCAGCTCGGCATCGGTCAGCGGCCGGCCCTTCGCAGGCTTGCCATCCTTGCCGATGACCGGCATGTCATCGACGACCACCGCGACCGTGAGGCGCTTGAGCTGTCCGGCCGGCTGGCGGGTGTAGGCCACGGTCCGGTCGATCTCGTAGTTCTTCGTGCTCGCCGAGGTGACGTTGTCCGGCGCCGCGCTGGCGGCCGCCGAGGCATCGGCGGTGGCCTGCGTCTGTGCCTGACCGGCCACGGGCGCCGTCGGCGTCGCCGCCGGCTTGTTCGGTGGCGGCGGCTGGGCGACGCCGGCGGCGGGGGGCTGGTTGGTCAGCGCGCCCGGCACACCGCCGTTCTGCGAGCCGTCGCGGCTGCTGGACTGCGAATCCTGTTCGCTGCGGACGATCTGGCTGCCGGGCTTGTAGTCCTCGGTCGCCTGCTCGGTGGTGGCATTGTCCACCTGCGCCACGACCTGGGCGCGCACCCGGCCGGTGCCGACGATCGGGGTCACGATGGCCTCGATGCGCTGCTCGTAGTCGTCCTCCATGCGCTGCACGACCTGGAAATGCTCCTCGCGCAGCGAGGAGTCGTCGTTGCCCTGCGGCGCGGTCAGCAGATGTCCCTGCTGATCGATGACGGTGACCTGGTTCGCATGCAGATCCGGCACGCTGGAGGCGACCAGGTTCACGATCGCCTGCACCTGCTCCTGTTCGAGGCGGCGCCCGGCCTTCAGCTGCACGAATACCGAGGCGCTGCCATCGCGCTGGTCACGGATGAAGGCGGACTGGCGCGGTACCGCCAGATGCACCCGCGCGCCGTCCACCGGTCGCAGGCTCGCGATGGTGTGCGCGAGTTCGGTTTCCATGGCGTGCTGGTAGCGGGCGTTCTCCACGAACTGGCTGACGCCCAGACCCGGGTCCTTGGTCATCAGCGCGAAGCCGTTGTCATCGCTCGGCAGTCCCTGCCCGGCGAGCTTCAGGCGCGCCTCGCTCAGCCGCTCCGAGGGCACCATGATGCCGTTGGAGCCGGCCTCGAGCCGGTAGGGGATGGCGGCCGCGTCCAGCGCCTGGGTGATCTGCGCCTGGTCCTCGGCGGCGAGGTTCGCATAGAGCATGCTGAAATTCGGGCCGCGCGACCACAGCACCACCGTGACACCGGCGGCTACGGCCGCGGCGATGCCCACCAGCAGCAGCAGCGGCCGCAGGCCCGCGGTCCAGCGCGGGTAAACCACTTCGGCAGTCGTCGCCGTCGTCACAATGCGCTCCGGGAAATCATGATGTCGGTAGTCATGGCTTGGGTGTCATCGAGTCTTACAGCTGCATGTTCATGATGTCGGTGTAGGCCGTGATCAGCCGGTTGCGCACCTCGGTCACCGCGCGAAAGGTGAGGTTCGCCTTGTTGGCTTCCAGCATGACCGTCGGCAGGTCCACGCCCGGTGCGCCGCGCTCGAATTTGTCGGCGAGGTCGTTGGCGCGCAGTTCGGTCTGGTTCGCCTGCTCGATGCCGCTGCGCATCAGGGTGGCGAAGGTGCTGCCGGCCCCGGAAACCGCCGCCGTCCCGGAGGCCGCCTGGGCGCCGGCGGCGAGACTTGCGGGCCGGATGCCGGCGGACTGCGTCTGCGCCGCGAGGGTGCGGATCTGGGAGAGGACCTGGTCGATCTGAAGCTGGCTCATGGGAACTCCGCTGGTCTCAAACGGCCGGGACATCGACGCCCGCGGCGCGCAGGCGCGCGAGCTTGTAGCGCAGGGTCCGCGGTGAAATCCCGAGGCGCTCGGCGATCTCGCGGCGGGTGCTGGTGCCATCGCGCAGCGCTTCGAGAAGCACGTTGCGTTCGACCTGTCCGAGGGAATCGGCCAGCGAACTTCGGACCTCCTCGGCGGCGCCTGAATCCTGCGCCAGCACCGGGGCGGGCGCGGCGAGGTCACGGACTTCGTCGATCGCGGGCGCCTCGGTCCGATCCCTCACCACGGTGGCGCGCACCGGCACATCGTGCGCCGGCTCGAACTGGATGTGCTCGGGCGCAATCACCGGTCCGTTGACCAGGATCAGCGCCCGCTGCAGCAGGTTGTCCAGTTCGCGCACGTTCCCCGGCCACGGATAGGTGAGCAGCAGCTGCGCCGCATCGGCACTGAGCGCCGGAATGGGCTCGCCGGGTCGCGACCGCATGCCCAGCAGCTGCATCGCGAGCGGCAGGATGTCATCGCGCCGCTGGCGCAGCGGTGCGAGTCCCAGCGGAAACACGTTCAACCGGTAGTACAGATCCTCGCGGAAGCGGCCGGCCGCAACTTCCTCGCGCAGCCGGCGATTGGTGGTTGCCAGCACCCGCAGCTCGAGCGGGATGGCCATGCGGCCGCCGAGCCGCTCGACTTCGCGTTCCTGCAGGACCCGCAGCAGCTTGGCCTGCAGGCCCAGGGGCATTTCGGTGATTTCATCGAGCAGCAGGGTGCCGCCCTGTGCCTGTTCAAACTTGCCCGGATGGGTCGCATGCGCGCCGGTGAAGGCGCCGCGCTCGTAGCCGAAGAGAATGGCCTCGAGCATGTTTTCCGGGATGGCCGCGCAGTTCACACCGACGAACGGGCCGGCGCTGCGGGTCGAAACCCGATGGATGAAGCGCGCGAGCACTTCCTTGCCGGTTCCGGACTCGCCGACGATGAGCACGGTGCAGTCGCTGGCGGCGACGCGGCGTGCCAGTTCCAGCAGTCGCTGGGAGGCGGCTGCGCAGGCGACCGGCTGCGGCTCGATCGCGCGCCGCGTGTTCGCTGCGACCGTCGTTGTGGAATCGTGGACCATTCAAACCCCGAACAGGAATGCTGTTGCGGGGAGAGCGGTGCAAGAGGCGTGCCCGGCGGCAAATGGCCGTCAAAGCGTGAAGGCGGTCACAGGAAGCGGCATGAATCTGCCGCTCCCCGTCAATCTTCCGTCGCGGCCTCGAGATCGGCGCTCGCCAGGCCGAGCTTGCGCAGTTTTTCGACCAGCGTCGTGCGGCGCAGGCCGAGCAGCCGGGCGGCATGGGCCACCGTGCCGTTGGCACGCTCCAGTGCCTGTTCGATCAGCCGCCGTTCGATCTGGGTGAGATGCGCGCGCAGGTCGATGCCCTCGGCGGGCAGCAGCGCGGCATCCGACGGATCGTGCGGCACGCCCGGATGCGGCGCAGGGCGTGCTTCGGCGGCTTCCAGCAGCACCCCGGCGCTGAGCAGTTCCGGCGTCGCCTCGTCGCCGAACAGGAATTCGGGGGACGTCGGCATATGCGAGTGCTGTTCCGAAAGCGAGATCTGCGGCGGCTCGGTGACCGCGGTCCAGTCCGAGGGCCGATACTTGGCCGGCAGGTCCCCGACATGCGCGATGCGTCCGGAGCAGACGATCGACAGCCGTTCGATGAGGTTGGCCAGTTCGCGGACGTTCCCTGTCCAGCGGTGCAGCGACAGCGCCGCCAGCGACAGCGGCGAGAGCTGCACCTGGCCGCGGCCTTCGGCCATGTTGTGGGCGATGAAGTCGCGCACCAGCAGCGGCAGGTCCTCGATGCGGCTGCGCAGGGCCGGCATCTCGATCGGAAACACGTTCAGGCGGTGAAAGAGATCCTCGCGGAACGTGCCGGCCGCGATCGAGTCCTCGAGGTTGCGGTGGGTCGCAGCAATGATGCGCACATTGCAGCGCACCTGCACGTGGTTGCCCACGCGCTCGAATATCCGCTCCTGCAGCACCCGCAGCAGCTTCACCTGCATGGTGGGGCTCATGTCGCCGATTTCGTCGAGGAACAGCGTGCCGCCCTCGGCGATCTCGAACCGGCCCTTGCGGGTGGCGACCGCGCCGGTGAAGGCGCCCTTCTCATGGCCGAACAGTTCGGATTCGAGGAGCTCCGCGGGGATGGCGCCGCAATTGACGGCGACGAAGGGGCGCTGGCGGCGCGGACTCAGGTCATGGATGGCGCGCGCGGCCACTTCCTTGCCGGTGCCGGACTCCCCGAGGATCAGGACGGTGGAGTCGTGCTCGGCGACCTGGCGGATCAGGGAGATCACGTCGCGGATCGCGAAGGAAGTTCCGGTCGGCAGCCGCACCCGCACGCGCTCTTCCGTGCGTGGTGGCATTTGTGCTTCACGACCCTCGTCCCGTGGCAGTCCCGGGACGACGGCCATTTCGGGCGCCGCCATCAAATCTCCCAAACTTCCCGGCCACCGGGTGCGCCGGCGGCCAACCTTCAGCCGATGTGCGTCAATATAGAGAAGCCGCCGTCGTGGTGAGAACGCGGCTCGCCCAAGCCGTGACCCCAATCACACTTGATCGGGCACGAATGAGACGTGGCGCGACTGCCCTTGGGTTGCAGGCGCAGGGTACCGCATCCCGTCAGTCGCGTCGCGGCTGGCGGATCCCGGCAACCTGGCGCCGGTGATGGCGGAAGATCAGCCGCTCGAGCAGATCGGACAGGGGCTCGCCGACCGGGGAGAAGCGCGCCGTGACTTCGCCGTCGGGGCTGACGTTGGTGAGCGTTCCCATGAGTCGCAAAGGCTCAGCCAGGAAGTCGCGCAGGTGGATCTCGGCGACGCCCGGCACGCCGACCGGCGGCAGCGGGGAGGGGGCGTGCCAGACCGCACCGTGGGCATTGAACCGGATATGGGTGGCGGCCGGGCGGGGCCGGTTGGCGACCACCAGCTGGCCGACCAGGTCCAGCAGCAGGTTGATCTTGAAGTCCAGGCGCGTCAGGTCCGGCGCGGACTCATCGGGCTTGTCCGATACCCCATGGTCTTCGATGGCGGCCAGGGCCTGCAGCAGCCGCACGTTGCGTTCGGTGAAGCTGGCGGCGACCGCGGCATCGACCGTGCCGGCCAGAGGATTCCAGCCGACCGGCAGCACTTCCTCGTAGGCCAGTTCGTCGTAGAGAACTACTGTATCGGAACCATCGAACATGGGCCGGAGCTCCAGGTCTGCACGGCGGTAGCGGACGATTTGCCGGGCCGCATGCGGGCGGCCGCAGGCAGGGCAAACCAGGCGGCCCGCACTTCCTTCAGCAGGTGCCAGACCTCATCGAGCGCTGTCCGATTGCCGTCGCTTGCCGCCAGGCTCACTCTGTGGCCCGCATAATCGTACAGCTCCGCGAGATTGGTCGCGAGCGGATCGCCTCCGAGCACGTCCACGTTGTCGCGCAGCGCCTGCAGCAGCTGGCAGGTGGCAAGGATTTGCCGCGCGGCCTGCTGCCACTGGCCCTCGTCGAGGGACTCGCGGCCCATCTCCAGGGCGGCGATGGCCCCGTCCAGGACCGCGACCATGACATCGGCGCCGGCTCTGGCGGCGTCGGCCGCGGCCTGGCGCAGCTGGCGTGGGGTCGAGGCGTTGGGAAATGCGAGTGACATGAGTGGCGACATTCCGTGCGGGAGGTAACTCCGTTAACGGCGCCGGATGGGCCAACTTGAGATGGGAAAGGACGCCCCTTCCCCGCGGCAGGTCCTCAGGCGGGCTGCTGGGTGGCGTCCCGCAGCGGCATCAGGTTCTCGGCCGTTTCATCCGCGAGGAACTTGCGCATGAGCAGGGCCTGCTGCAAGCGACCGCGGCGCACGTACGCTTCGTACAGCAGGTCCTTCATGACCTCCAGCACCACCGCAGCGGAGTTCGCATCGAGCGGCGGTGGTTCGGGCCGCGGGTCCGCGGGTGAGCCGAAGATCACGGCCTTGAGCAGCTGGAACGTCTCCGGATCGATGCCGACCAGGGTACGTACGTCGTTCAGCTGGTCGAACAGCCGCAGCTTGCCGGCCTCGCCGAGGTCGGCGAATGCCGCGCGGGCGGTCCGGCGGCACATGGAGGCGAACGCATTGAAGGCGCCGCTGGAGAAGCACACCAGCGACTCCCGGAACAGCTGCTCGATCGCCTCCGGCAGATGCGTGAAGGTGAACTTCTCGCGCGGCCGCTCGACTTCGGTGAACTGCGAGGACAGTTCGATGCGATTGCTGCGATACATGCGCACCGGGAATCGCAGGAACACCGGCGCCTGACAGGCATCGCAGCGCCCGATCACGCCGACGGCGCGGGGCTTGTACTGCTGCAGCTCGGCGAAGGCGGGGACGGCGCTGATGGCGACGTGCGCCATGACGTCGCAATGCGGGCACTGGAGCGAAAGACTGCGCTCCTGTTCGAGAACCAGTTCACCGGTTGCATCGATATAGGCGGACATAGGTCCCGTGCGCCTTGGGTTGATTCTGGAAGCTTGGCGCATCCTTGACCTGCCCATACTAACTCAAATGCGCGAACCGCACAGCCCGACGAATCAAGGCCTTAGAGCGTTATGTCACTTCGCCTATTTGACGAACAGCTCCTTCAGTCCGCCCGCGATCAGCACCGACACGTCCACCAGGATGAGCGGCAGCCCGACGCCCCCGGGGGCCACCAGGTACTTCGGTTCCCAGGTGGGATGGAACTTGGCCTTGTACCGGCGCAGGCCCTCGAAATTGTAGAAATGCTCGCCGTGGCGGAAGACGAAGTTGCCGATGCGGTGCCAGGCCGGCGCCAGGGGGTGGCGTTCGAGGCCGGCCAGGGGCGCCACCCCGAGACTGAACCAGCTGAAACCCTGCTGCCGTGCCCACAGCATCAGTTCGACGAACAGGAAGTCCATGGCGCCCGGGGGCGCGTCTGGACCGAAGCGCATCAGGTCGACGGCGAGTTCCTCGCGCGCGGCCGACTGCCACAGGTTGGCGAAGGCGACCGGTTCGCCATCGCGCCGCACCAGCGCTATCGGAAAATTGCGCAGATAGCGTTCGGAGTAGGAGCCCACCGAAAAGCCCTTCTCGGCCGTCGCCTTCTCCTTCAGCCAGGAGTCGGAAATGCCGCGCAGTGCCGGCAGGATCTGCGGCACATCCGCCGGCGGCACCACCTCGAAGGTGGCCCGGTCGCGCTCACCGCGCCGCCGCGCCGTGCGCAGCTCCGCACGGATGCTGCCCTCGAGCGAGAAGTTCGCGAGCGGCACCCGCGCCTCCTCGCCGATCTTCATCGCCGCGAGCCCCAGATCGACGTACAGCGGCAGGCATTCGACGCTCGACTGGTAGAACACCACGCGCCCGCCGTGCTCGTCGGACAGCTCCCGGAAGCGCCACACCAGTTCCTCGGCCTCGCTGCGCGGACCTACCGGGTCCCCCAGCGCGATCCAGCTGCGTCCCTGCACCTGGTACATGATGAACGAGCGGCCGCTGGCGCTGAACAGCACGTGCTTGTCACCCGTCAGCACGGCGTTGGAAAGCGTCGAGGGTGATTCGGCCAGCACCCGCTTGATGTCCTCGAGTTCGGGCTTGCGCGTGAGTTCGGGGACGGGGGGTGCGGGACGCAGCAGCGCGAACAGCAGCACCCCCGCGGTGAGCACGCACACCAGCAGCGATGCCCGCAGCATGCGCGGCGCGTTGGCATCGAACGTGAACGTCCACCACAGATCGTTCGAATACTCGACATGCCGGTTGACCAGCAGACCGACCCAGACGCTGGCGACGATGACACCGACGATGCTCGCGGCCCAGGTGGGCGTGAAGCGCTGCTGCAGCAGCGATGCGGGACGGTAGAAGGAGCTGCGCCCGAGCGCGAGAATCGCGAGCACGATCCACAGGAACAGGGTCTCCTGCAGGTTGCCGCCCTTGAGCAGGGTGACCACGCCGGCGGCCAGCAGCAGCCAGAAGCTGATGTGATAGGCCAGACGGATGCGGCGGAACAGCGCCCGGGCCAGGATCAGCAGCGCAAGGCCGATCGCGCTGCCGGCCAGGTGCGACAACTCCAGCACCGGCAGCGGCAGCAGGGTAGCGAAGGAGGCGATGCCGCCGCTCACCTGCCGCGTCGCACCCGACAGCAGCAGCTCGGCGCCGGCGATGAACGTGAGCGCGCCGACCACCGAGGGCACCACGGGTCCGATGAATGCCGCGGCGCGCGCACGCGCCTGGGCCAGTCTCGCCCGTTGCGCGCCGAACTCCTCGGCCGCGAACATCACGGTGGCGACGCCGAGCGGCGCCAGGTAGAACACGGCCCGATAGGCCAGCAGCGAGCCGAGCAGCGCATCGGCGGGAATCTGCGGGATCGCCAGCACGACGATGGTTTCGAACACCCCCAGTCCGCCCGGCACGTGGCTGATCAGGCCCGCGGTCACGCCGATCGCATAGGCGCCCGTGAGGGCGATGAAATCCACGTGCGCCGAGGGCGGCAGCATCAGCCACAGCACCCCGCAGGACAGACCCAGGTCGATGGTGCCGGCAATGACCTGGGTGGCGCCCACGATCGCGCCCGGTGGCCGCAGCAGCCAGCCGCGGAACTCCACCCGGGCACGCCGCGAGCAGGCCCAGACGAAGTATGCCGCCACCAGGCCCAGCAGCACGATGCCGATGACCATCGGCCACTCGGCATGGCTGCGCAGCGCCGTCGAGGCCTGCTGCGGATACAGCAGGAAGGAGACGCCGGCCAGGACCGCGAGTCCCAAGCTGGTGGTGATGCTGGTGAAACCCGTCACGGTCGCGACATCGATGGCCGTCAGGCGCGAGGAGGCGTACAGGCGCAGGCGGAATGCGCCGCCGGTGAAGGCCGCGAAGCCGAGATTGTGGCCGAAGGCATTGGCGATGAAGCTCGCCACCACCACGCGCCTCAGCGGCACCTTCTTGTGCAGGTACCGCAGCGCCAGGTAGTCATACAGGCACAGGGCAAAGTAGCTGCCGCCGGTGAGCAGCACGCCCAGGCCGAGGGTATCGGCGGGAATGGCCTGCAGGTGCGCGATGATGTCCCGCACGTGGATCTGCTCCAGCTCCCGGTGCAGCAGCCACGCCATGATGGAGAACACCAGCAGCGCCAGCACCGGGCCCACCCACAGCCGGGAGCCGTCGCGGGGCGAGGCAAGTCGAGCGGCCGAATGCTTGGCTTGCACGTGCCGCGCCGTCAGCGTGCCAGGGGTTTGTAGCGGATGCGGTGCGGCTGCGCGGCCTCTTCGCCGCGGCGGCGCCGGTAGTCCTCCGTGTACTCCTGGTAGTTGCCCTCGAAGAACACCACCTCGGAGTTGCCCTCGAATGCCAGGATGTGGGTGGCGATGCGGTCCAGGAACCAGCGATCGTGGGAGATCACCACTGCGCAGCCCGGGAAGCTCAGCAGCGCCTCTTCCAGGGCCCGCAGCGTTTCCACGTCCAGGTCGTTGGTGGGCTCATCCAGCAGCAGCACGTTGCCGCCGCTCTTGAGGACCTTCGCCAGGTGCACGCGATTGCGCTCGCCGCCGGAGAGTTCTCCGATCAGCTGCTGCTGCTGCGTGCCACGGAAATTGAACCGGCCGACGTAGCCGCGCGAGGGCGTTTCGTAGTTGCCGACCTTGATGAGGTCCAGGCCTCCCGAGATTTCCTGCCACACCGTCTTCTTGTCGTCCAGCGCCTGGCGGGACTGGTCCACGTAGGCGAGCTTCACCGAGGGCCCGGTGCGGATTTCGCCGGCATCCGGCTGCTCGCCGCCGGTGAGCATGCGGAACAGCGTGGTCTTGCCGGCGCCGTTCGGACCGATGATGCCCACGATGCCGCCGGCGGGCAGGTTGAAGGAGAGGTTGTCGATCAGCAGCCGTTCGCCGTAGCCCTTGCGTAGTCCCTTGACCTCGATCACCAGTTCGCCGAGCCGTTCGCCGGGCGGGATGTAGATCTCGTTGGTCTCGTTGCGTTCCTGGAATTCGCGCGACGCCAGTTCCTCGTAGCGCTGCATGCGCGCCTTGCTCTTCGCCTGGCGGGCCTTGGGGTTCTGGCGCACCCACGTAAGTTCGCGTTCCAGCGTCTTGCGCAGTGCGTCGCGCTCGCGCTCCTCGATGGCCAGGCGCTTTTCCTTCTGCTCCAGCCATGAGGAGTAGTTGCCGTGCCAGGGGATGCCGTGACCGCGGTCCAGTTCCAGGATCCACTCGGCGACGTTGTCGAGGAAGTAGCGGTCGTGGGTGACCGCGATGACGGTGCTCGGGTATTCCTCCAGATAGCGTTCCAGCCAGCCGATGGACTCGGCATCGAGATGGTTGGTCGGCTCGTCCAGCAGCAGCATGTCGGGGGCCGACAGCAGCAGCCGGCACAGCGCGATGCGGCGCTTCTCGCCGCCGGAGAGCTTGCCGACCAGTGCCTCCCAGGGTGGCAGCCGCAGGGCATCGGCGGCAATATCCAGCTTGCGCTCCAGCTCCCACCCGCCGGCGGCGTCGATGGCATCCTGCAGTTTCGCCTGCTCCTCCAGCAGGGCGTTCATTTCGTCATCGGACATCGGTTCGGCGAACCGGTCGCTGATTTCGTTGAACCGCGCGACCTGCCTGAAGGCATCACCGACGCCCTCCATGACGACGCTGCGGACGGTCTTGGCGGGGTCCAGCTCCGGTTCCTGGGACAGATAGCCCACGCGGATGCCGCTTTGGGGTCGGGCCTCGCCATCGATGTTCTGGTCGATGCCGGCCATGATCTTCAGGAGGGAGGATTTTCCCGAGCCATTCAGTCCCAGCACGCCGATCTTGGCGCCCGGAAAGAAGGACAGGCTGATGTCGCGCAGGATGGTGCGCTTCGGGGGTACCACTTTGGATACCCGGTTCATGGTGTAGATGTACTGGGCCATAATGTGTCGGCTGGCTGAAAGGCTCGAGTTTATCGCGAACGCATGGTGCCCGTGTGGCCGGGGAGCCTTCAGGTCATTGATTATCCCGGGGACGTGCTAGGCTTCAGCAACCTTTAGGCGGGCGAGGGATCGCGCGATCGTCTCGAAGCAAAAGCCGGTTGCAGTTGTCGTCGGTGAGCGGCTGGCCCGCTACGGCTTTCCCGACGGGCATCCTTTTGGCCCGGACCGCCACGCGGCCTTCCTGCGGGAGTTTGAAACGCGTGGCCTGCAGCGCAGCGTACAGCTGCTCGAGCCGCGCGAGGCGACCTACGAGGAACTGCTCGCCTTCCATACGCCCCGGTACGTGGATTTCGTGCGCGAACGCTCCCACGCCGGCCAGGGATTCCTCGACGCCGGCGACACGCCGGCGTTCCGCGGCGTCTATGAAGCGGCGGCGACGGTCGTGGGGGCCAGCATCACGGCTGCCGACAGCATCATGAGTGGCGCCGCGCGGGCCGCCTTCGTGCCGATCGCCGGACTGCACCACGCGGGGCGGGATCACGCCGCGGGGTTCTGCGTCTTCAACGACTGCGGCGTCGTCATCGAGCTGCTGCGGCGGCGCCACGGACTCACGCGCATCGGCTACGTCGACATCGACGCCCATCACGGCGACGGGGTGTATTTCGGTTTCGAGGACGATCCCGGCGTGGTGTTCGCCGACATCCACGAGGACGGGGAGAGCCTGTACCCGGGCACGGGGCGGGCGGCCGACACCGGACGCGGCGCGGCGGCCGGCACCAAGCTCAATCTGCCGCTGATGGCCGGATCCGGCGATCGCGCCTTCGGCGTCGCCTGGAGCCGCGCGCTGGAACACATCGAACGCTTCGCGCCCGAGTTCCTCCTGCTCCAGTGCGGAGCGGACAGCGTCGAGGGCGATCCCATCACCCATCTGCGATTCAGCCCCGCGATGCACGGCCGCGCGGCACAGGACCTCACCCAGCTGGCCGCCCGGCTCGGTCATGGGCGGGTACTGGCGCTCGGTGGGGGCGGCTACAACCGCACCAATCTCGGCAATGCCTGGTCCGAAGTGGTAGCCGGCCTCGCCTGATCCGCCAAGCGGGTCCTGAGGTCCGGTACAATAGCGGGCTTATCAGGGCCCGCCAATTTTTTCCGCAAGGTACCGTGAATGTTCAAGAAATCGATGACCATCGCCGGTTTCGATCCGCAGCTCGCCGACGCCATCGCCGGGGAGCAGCAGCGCCAGGAAGACCACATCGAGCTGATCGCTTCGGAGAACTACACCAGCCCGCGGGTGCTGGAGGCGCAGGGCTCGGTGCTGACCAACAAGTACGCGGAAGGGTATCCGGCGAAGCGTTACTACGGCGGCTGCGAGTACGTCGACATCGCCGAGCAGCTGGCGATCGAGCGCGCCAGGCAGCTGTTCGGCGCCGCCTACGTCAACGTGCAGCCGCATTCGGGCTCCCAGGCCAATGCCGCGGTCTATCTGGCGCTGGTGCCGCCGGGCAGCACCATCCTGGGCATGAGCCTCGACCATGGCGGCCACCTCACCCACGGCGCCAAGGTCAACTTCTCCGGCAAGCTGTACCGTTCCGTGCAGTACGGCGTGCGTGGTGAGACCGGTGAAATCGACTACGACGAGGTGCAGCGGCTGGCCGAGACCGAACGGCCCGCGATCATCGTCGCGGGCTTCTCGGCCTATTCGCGGATCATCGACTGGGCGCGCTTCGCGGCCATCGCGCGGAGCGCGGGCGCGCTGTTCTTCGTGGACATGGCGCACGTGGCCGGCTTGGTCGCAACGGGTCATTATCCCAACCCGCTGCCGCACGCGGATGTGGTGACGACGACCACGCACAAGACCCTGCGTGGGCCGCGCGGTGGCCTGATCCTGGCGCGGGAGAACCCGGAGATCGCCAAGAAACTGAGCTCCATGGTGTTCCCGGGGACGCAGGGCGGCCCGCTGATGCACGTGATCGCCGCCAAGGCGGTCGCGTTCCTCGAGGCGTTGCAGCCTGAATTCAAGGCGTACCAGGCGCAGGTCCTGGCCAATGCGCGGGCCATGTGTGCGCGGCTCGCGCAGCGCGGCTTCACCATCGTCTCCGGGGGTACCGACAACCACCTGTTCCTGATGAGCCTGATCAACCGCGAGATCACCGGCAAGGATGCCGACGCGGCGCTCGGCCATGCGTTCATCACGGTCAACAAGAACGCGGTGCCCAACGATCCGCGGCCGCCGACCATTACCAGCGGCCTGCGCATCGGCACGCCGGCCTCCACCACCCGGGGTTTCCGCGAGCCGGAGATCACGATGGTGGCGGACTTCATCGCCGACGTGCTCGATGCCAACGGCAGCGCCGCGGTGGTGGAGAAGACCCGCGCCAAGGTGGTCGAGCTGTGCCGCGCCTTCCCGGTGTATGCGGCGTGACGGAACGCCTTAGGGACGCAGCATGTACTGTCCCTTCTGCAATCACCTCGAGACCAAGGTCATCGATTCGCGGCTCGCGGGCGAGGGACGCCAGATCCGGCGACGGCGCGAATGCCTCTCCTGTGGCGAGCGCTTCACGACCTTCGAGGCGGCCGAGCTCATCATGCCCATGGTGGTCAAGAGCGACCGCACCCGCGAGCCCTTCGACGAGGCGAAGCTGCGGACCGGCATGACCAAGGCGCTGGAGAAGCGCCCGGTGGCCCTGGAAGCGGTGGAGGAGGCCGTGAGCCGCATCGCCCACAGGCTGCGCAGCCTGGGGGAGCGGGAGGTGCAGTCGCGCGCCATCGGCGAGCTGGTGATGGATGAGCTGCGGCACCTGGATGAGGTGGCGTATGTGCGTTTCGCCTCCGTCTACCGCAGCTTCCAGGACCTGGATGCCTTTCGCGACGAGATCGACCGCCTGCGGCACCACCGGCGGCGCCGCGATGCCGGCCGTGGCGCGGCCGATGACGACCAGCTGCCGCTGCTGACCACCGAGATCCCACCCAAGGCGCGCAAGTGACCCCCTTCGACGAGCCCGACCGTCGCCACATGGCGCGGGCCCTGCAGCTGGCGTCCAAGGCTCTCAACAGCGCCCATCCCAATCCGCGGGTGGGCTGTGTGTTCGTGCGCGACGGCCGCACTGTGGCGGAGGGCTGGCATGAGCGGGCAGGGGGGCCGCACGCCGAAGCGATGGCGCTGGCGAACGCTGCCGGCAGTGTCGCCGGCGCGACGGTGTATGTCACGCTCGAGCCCTGCAACCACCATGGCCGCACCCCGCCCTGCAGCGAGGCACTGATTGATGCCGGGGTCTCCCGGGTGGTGTATGCCATCGGTGATCCGAACCCCCTGGTCAATGGCCGCGGGGCGCAGCGGCTGCGCGAGGCCGGCGTGCAGGTCCAGTCCGGGTTGCTCGCCGCGGAGGCGACCGAGCTCAATGCCGGCTTCATCAAACGCATGCAGCGCGGAGTGCCGCTGGTGCGGCTGAAGATGGCGATGAGCCTGGATGGCCGCACCGCCCTGAGCGACGGCCGCAGTCAGTGGCTCACGAGCGAAGTCGCACGGGCCGATGTGCAGGCATGGCGGGCGCGCAGTTCGGCCGTGCTCACCGGTATCGGCACGGTGCTGGCGGATGACCCCCGGCTCTCGGTCCGTCCGGTCGCGGCAGGGGTGCAGCAGCCGCTGCGCGTGATCCTCGACCGGCAGCTGCGCACGCCGCCTGCGGCCCGGGTATTCGAGGGCGCGGCGCAAGGTGGCGTGTGGATCTTCACCGACAGCGGCGACGGGAAACGGATGGCGGCACTGCAGGCGCGGGGCGCGCGCATCGAGCGCGGCGCCGCCTCCCTGGCGCAGGTCCTGACGCGGCTCGGCAATGACGGCGTGAACGAAGTTCTGGTCGAGGCCGGTGCGACGCTCGCCGGGGCCTTCCTGCAGCAGCGCTGCGTGGATGAGCTGCTGCTGTATGTGGCGCCGATGGTGCTCGGGGATCGCGCGCGCGGGCTGCTGCAGCTGCCCGAACCGCCGTCCCTGGCGCAGGCACAGCGATTCGAGATGATCGAGGCCGTCGCGGTGGGTGTGGATCAGCGCCTGCGGCTGCGGGTGGAGTAAGCAATCATGTTCACCGGAATAGTGCAGGACGTGGGCCGGGTCGAGTCCCTGACGGCACGCGGCGGCGATGTGCGGATGGCCATTCGCGCCTCGCGGCTCGAGCTGGCGCGGACGGCCATCGGCGACAGCATCTGCGTGCAGGGCTGCTGCGTGACGGCGGTGGTGCTTGATGGCCAGGTGTTCGAAGCGGACCTGTCGCGCGAGACCCTGTCGCTGACCACCCTGGGGAGTCTTGCGGTGGGCGCGGCCGTCAACCTGGAGCCGGCGCTGCGCGCCGGCGACGCCCTGGGCGGGCACCTGGTGTCCGGGCACGTCGACGGGGTCGCCACCATCGTCTCGCAGAACACCGACGCGCGCTCGACGCGGGTGGTGATCGAGGTGCCGCAGGACCTTGCCCGCTACGTCGCCCGCAAGGGCTCGGTGGCCGTGGATGGGGTCAGCCTGACGGTCAACGAGGTGGCGGGCAGGCGTTTCGGCGTAAACCTGATTCCGCATACCCGGGAACACACGACACTGGGAACGCTGGCTCCCGGCGGCCGGGTCAATCTGGAAATCGACCCGGTGGCCCGGTACGTGGAGCGTTTGCTCGCTCCCGGGTACGATAGCCGCCTATGAGCAATATTGTGACCCTGCCGCCCCGTGCGGCCGAGCCCCCGGATTCCGCGCTCGCCGGCCATGGCGAGTTCAGCGGCATCCCCACCATCCTCGCCGAACTGCGCGCCGGCCGGATGGTGCTGATCCTGGATGACGAGGACCGTGAGAACGAGGGCGACCTGATCATGGCCGCCGAGCATGCCACGGCCGAATCCATGGCCTTCATGATCCGGCATTCCAGCGGCATCATCTGCGTGCCCATGGCGGAAGAGCGACTGGCGCGGCTGGAGCTGCCGCAGATGGTCGGCACCAACAGTGACAGCTACCGCACGGCCTTCACGGTGTCGGTGGACTACCGCCATGGCACGAGCACCGGCGTCTCGGCGGCGGATCGCGCCGCGACCATCACGGCACTGGCCGATCCGCACACCGCCGCCGCGGACTTCGCGCGTCCCGGGCATATCTTCCCGCTGCGGCCGCGCCGGGGCGGCGTCCTGGTCCGTGCCGGTCATACCGAGGCCGCCGTCGACCTGTGCGTGCTTGCGGGCCTGCAGCCCGCGGGCGTGCTGTGTGAACTGATGAACGATGACGGCTCCATGGCGCGCCGCGCCGACTGCGAAGCATTTGCCCGGCGCAACAACCTCGCCGTGGGCACGATCGCGGACCTGATCCGCTACCGGCTGCGCAACGAGCGCTCCGTGGACCGGATCGCCGATCAGACCGTGCAGACCGAATTCGGTGAATTCCGTCTCTGTGCGTACGAGGACCGGGTCAGCCGCGCCGTGCATCTGGCGCTGATTCGTGGCCGCATGGATGGGCCCGACTCGCCGCTGGTGCGGGTGCACGTCGCCGACACCCTGCGGGACGCCCTGGGCCTGTCCGGAGATGGCCGCAGCTGGACCCTGCGCCGGGCACTGCAGCGGGTCGCCGCCGCGCCCAACGGTGTCGTGGTCATCCTGCGCGAAGCGCAGGCGAGCTACGACCTGGCGGCCGCACTGCAGGCGCTGCAGCGTCCCGCGGCCGGTGCCACGGCCACGCCGTCGGTGGATACCGGCACCCAGCCGCAGCTGAACGCGCAGGCGATGGTGCTGCGCACCTTCGGCGTGGGCGCGCAGATCCTCAAGGACCTGGGCGTGTGCCGGATGCGGGTGATGTCGCAACCCAAGCAGATGCATGGCCTGTCGGCCTTCGGGCTGACCGTGGAAGCCTACGTCGGCACGGACTCGTAGCGATGACCGGGGCAACGCCGTCCACGCCCGCGCCGGCGCAGGTTCTCGAGGGCGAGATCACGGCGCGTGGCCGGCGCGTGGCGATCGCCGCCGCGCGCTTCAACGACTTCATCGTCGCGAGTCTGCTCGAAGGGGCGACCGGCGCCTGGCGCTCCCATGGTGGCTCGGCCGATGACCTGCTGATCGCACGCGTGCCCGGCGCGTTCGAACTGCCCGTGGTCGTACGCAGGCTCGCCGCCAGCGGCCGCTTCGAGGCCGTCATCGCACTCGGCTGCGTGATCCGCGGCGACACGCCGCATTTCGACTACGTGGCCGGCGAGTGCGCCCGCGGACTGACCCTGGCGAGCATGGAAACCGGCGTGCCGGTGGTGTTCGGCGTGCTGACCGTCAATACCACCGAACAGGCGCTGGAGCGCGCGGCCATCAACGGCATGAACAAGGGCGGCGAAGCACTCGAAACCGCGCTCGAGATGGCGAGCCTCTTCCAGCGTCTGCAGCAGCGGGTATAGGGCCATGGAGACTTCCACAGACCGGCGGGCCACGAATGCCCGCGCGGTTGCCCGAAGGCTGGCCGTGCAGGCCATCTACCGCTGGCAGCTCAACGAGGGGCCCTGGCAGGACGTGCTGCGCGAATTCGCGGATGCCGAGGACATGCCGAAGGCGGATCCGGAGTACTTCCGGGCACTGCTCGAGGGCGTCTGCGGCGCACGTACGCAACTCGACGCCGAGCTTGCGCAGTGGACCGACCGGCCGGCGACGCAGCTGGACCCGGTGGAACATGCCGTGCTGCTGGTGTCGGTGTTCGAGCTTACGGCGCGTCCCGAGGTGCCGTTCCGCGTGGTGCTGAACGAGGCCGTGAATCTCACCCGCCGGTTCGGCGCCACCGACGGCCACAAGTTCGTGAATGCCGTGCTGGACCGCGCCGCGCACGCGCTGCGGATCCACGAAGTCTAGAATGGCCCTGTCCGAATTCGAGCTGATCAATCGCTTCTTCAGCCGAGGCGGCGAAACGCGCACCGATGTGGTCGTGGGCGTGGGCGATGACGGCGCGGTCCTCGATTGCCCCGCGGGCCTGCAGCTGGTCGCCGCCATCGATTCGCTGGTGGAGGAGGTGCATTTTCCCCGCGGCAGCCCGGCCCGCTCCATCGGCCACCGCGCCCTCGCCGTGAACCTGTCGGACCTGGCGGCGATGGGTGCGCAGCCGGCCTGGGCCATGCTGGCGCTGACGATGCCGGCCGCCGACGAGACCTGGATCGGCGATTTCAGCGCCGGGCTGGACGCACTGGCGCGGCAGCACGGCGTGGCGCTCGTCGGCGGCGATACCACGGGCGGCAAGCTCTGCGTCACCGTGCAGGTCATGGGCTTCGTACCGCCCGGCGCCGCGCTGCTGCGCAGCGGCGGCCGCGCCGGGGATGCGGTCTTCGTCAGCGGCACGCCCGGGGACTCCGCGGCAGGACTGTTGCTGGAACAGTCCCAGCTGACCGTCGCCGATCAGGGACAGGCACGCTGGCTGCTCGAACGCTTCCGCTATCCGACACCGCGCACCGCGCTGGGGCTCGCCCTGCGCGGCGTGGCGAGCGCCTGCATCGACGTTTCGGACGGGTTGCTGGGGGATTGCGGGCGGCTCGCCCAGGCGAGCGGCTGCGGCGTGTGCCTCGAGTTCGAATCGCTGCCGGTGTCCGCGGCGCTGCGGGCCGCGGTCGGAGAGACCCGGGCGCGGGAGCTGGCACTGACGGGCGGCGAAGACTACGAACTGTGCTTCAGCGTGCCGCAGGCGAGCCTCGCACGGTTTGCGCAGTGCTGTCCGGCGGCCGAATTCGGCTGGACCCGGATCGGCATTCTGACCCCGCAGCCGGGCGCCCGGGTGCTGCGCGGGGAGAGTGTGATGCAGGTCTCGCATCGCGGCTTCGACCACTTCGGCTGACGTGTGGGATACATCACAGTAGCCTGAGGCCGCGTTCCTTATCCTCGTGCGGCCTACAGCCAGGTTTTCAGGATCGACGGTGCCGCAGCCCTCACCCGCCAAACGTCCCCGTGCCATGCCCGAGAAGATCGGCAAGTACGTGATCATCAAGGAAGTTGGTCGCGGCAGCACCGGCACGGTCTATCTCTCGCACGACGCCTATTACGGGCGTGATGTGGCGATCAAGGTCTACAACATCGACGCCGGCGGCGACGAGGACCGGGCGCGCATCGCGCGCAAGATGTTCCTGTCCGAGGCGCACCTAGTCGGCATGCTGCAGCACCCGAACATCCTGCCGATCTACGACGCGGGCGAGGAGAACGGTTACTGCTACATCGTCAGCGAGCACGTGCACGGCGCGCGCACCCTGGCGGCCTACTGCCGGGCCGACAACCTGCTGCGCATCGACGATGCCGTGGAGATCATCTACAAGTGCGCCAAGGCGCTGCACTACGCGCACTCCCGCGGCGTGATCCATCGTGATGTGAAGCCTTCGAACATCATGCTCACGCAGGACAGCGACGTCCGCATCATCGACTTCGGTATCGCGCTGGTGTCGGACTCCGACATCTCCCGGATCGAGGGCATCGCGGGCAGTCCTTCGTACATGTCCCCCGAGCAGGTGCAGAGCCTGGAGCTCAGCAACCGCTCGGACCTGTATTCGCTCGGCGCGGTGATGTACGAGCTGCTCACCGGTTCGCGCCCGTTTCGCGCCGGCAACCTGCAGAAGCTCCTGCACCAGATCGTGTACGCCACGGCGCCGCCGATCCACACCCTGCGCGCCGACATCCCCGAGGATCTCGAGACCGTGGTGGCGATGGCGCTGCAGAAGGATCCCAACAAGCGCTACAAGAGCGGCCTGGACTTCGCCGCCGAGCTCACCCGGGTCCACCAGAAGCTGCGCGAACAGAACGCCCGGATCGATCGCCAGGAGCAGTTCGGCGTGCTGCGCCGCCTGAAATTCTTCCACGAGTTCTCGCATGCCGAGATCTGGGAAGTGTTGCGCGCCAGTCACTGGCAGACCTACGCCTTCGGCGAGGAGATCGTCAAGGAAGGCGAGATGGACGACCGGTTCTACGTGATCGTGTCCGGCACCTGCACGGTGGAACGGCACACGGTGCGCCTGGGGGCGATCGAGACCGGAGAGTGCTTCGGCGAGGCGAGCTACGTACCGGGCGCCAAGCGCACCGCCACCATCCGCGCCCTGGAGGGCGTCACGGTGCTGAAGGTCAGTTCGACCCTGCTCGAACAGGTGTCGGCTTCGTGCCAGCTGCGCTTCAACCGGGTATTCCTGCGCACCATGATCACCCGCCTGCAGGCGAGCGACATGGATTCGACCACCGCCACCTATCCCCGGATCAGCCCCCGCTAGCTACCGCGTCGCGTCCTTGTCGCGCTCGATCAGCGCGTAGGCCGAATGATTGTGGATGGACTCGAAGTTCTCCGCGGAAACCTCGTACGCTGAGAGCCGCTCCTCCGCGTTCAGTCGCGCGGCGACATCGCGCACGATGTCCTCCACGAATTTCGGGTTCTCGTAGGCACGTTCGGTGACGAATTTCTCGTCGGTGCGCTTCAGGATGCCGTAGAGCTCGCTGGAAGCCTCCGACTCGGCGATGCCGATGAGCTCCTCGATCCAGATGTGCTCGCGCAGCTTCGCGGTGATGGTGACGTGCGAGCGCTGGTTGTGCGCGCCGTACTTGGAAATGTCGCGTGAGCAGGGGCACAGGCTCGTGACCGGCACGACGACCCTGATCCAGGTACAGGTGCTGCCGTCGCGCCGTTCGCCGATGAGGCTGGCGCGGTAGTCCATGACGCTCGCGACGCCGGACACCGGAGCGTGCTTGGTCATGAAGAACGGAAAGGACATCTCGATGCGGCCGGCGTCGGCCTCCAGCCGCACCGTCATGTCCTCCAGCATCGACTGGAAGGATTCGACCGAGATCTCGCCTTCGTGCTGGTTGAGGATGCTGATGAACCGCGACATGTGCGTACCCTTGAAGTCATGAGGCAGGTTCACGTACATGTTGAAGGTGGCAATGGTGTGCTGTTCACCGCTGCTGCGATCCTTGACCCGCACCGGGTGCGAGATGTCCTTGATGCCGACGCGGTTGATGGGGATGCGCCGGGTATCGGCGCGGCTCTGCACGTCTTCCACGCTGACCGGTTTCGGAATGGCGTTCATGACCTTGTCGGGATTCGAAAAAGGGAGCCTACAGCGCGCCGACGGAGCGGGCGCGGGTGGCCGAATGGCGGGCCCACCACCGCTCGATGGTGGCGTTGAGCGCGGCCGCGTCGAGTCCGGCCAGCGCCAGGCAGTCCTCGCGCGAACCGTGCTCGATGAAGCGATCCGGAATGCCGATATGCAGCAGCGGCAGCTGCAGGTCCTGGGCCGCCAGCAGCTCGCCGATGGCGCTGCCGGCGCCGCCGGCCACGACATTCTCCTCCAGCGTCACGATGGCGCTGTGGCGCGCGGCGATCTCCAGCACCAGGTCCTCGTCCATCGGCTTGATGAAGCGCAGGTTGACGACCGTGGCGTCCAGCCGCTCGGCGATCTTCTGCGCCGGGGCGACCATGGCGCCGACGGCGACCAGGGCCAGGCCCGAACGGCCCTGGCGGCGCAGTTCCGCACGGCCCAGCGGCAACGCCGTCATCTGGCTCACCAGCGCGGTGCCGGGCCCGGTGCCGCGCGGATAGCGCACGGCGGCGGGTCCCTGCACGGTGGTGGCGGTGTAGAGCATCTGCCGGCACTCGTTCTCATCCGCCGGTGCCATGATCACCATGTTGGGTATGCAGCGCAGGAAGGACAGATCGAAGCTGCCCTGATGGGTGGCGCCGTCGCTGCCGACCATGCCCGCCCGGTCGATGGCGAACACCACCGGCAGGTTCTGCAGGGCCACGTCGTGGATCAGCTGGTCGTAGCCGCGCTGCAGGAACGTCGAGTAGATGGCGACCACCGGCTTCATGCCCGCGGCGGCGAGGCCCGCGGCCAGGGTCACGGCGTGCTGCTCGGCAATGGCCACGTCGAAGTAGCGGTCCGGGAAGCGCTTGGAATACTCGACCAGCCCCGACCCCTCGCGCATCGCCGGCGTGATGGCGACGATCTTCGGATCGGCCTCGGCGATATCGCACAGCCACTGTCCGAAGACCTGTGAATAGGAGGGTCCCAGGCTCTTTTCCTTGAAAATCGTGCCGCTCAGCGGATCGAACGGCCCCGGTCCGTGCCACTTGATGGGATCGGCTTCGGCCGGCGCATAGCCCTTGCCCTTGCGCGTGACGACGTGCAGGAACTGCGGGCCCTTGAGCTTCTTGACGTTCTTGAGCGTGGTCACCAGCGCCTTCAGGTCATGGCCGTCGACCGGGCCGATGTAGTTGAAACCCATTTCCTCGAACATGGTGCCCGGGAGCACCATGCCCTTCATGTGTTCCTCCGAGCGGCGCGCGAGTTCCCACACCGTGGGCATCGGCGCGAGAACTTTCTTGCCCTTGTCGCGCAGATGCGAATAGAACCGTCCGGAGAGCACCCGGGCCAGGTAATTGGAGAGCGCGCCGACGTTCTCGGAAATCGACATCTCGTTGTCGTTGAGCACCACCAGCAGGTCATTGGGCAGGGAGCCGGCGTGGCAGAGGGCCTCGAAGGCCATGCCGGCCGTCATGGCGCCATCGCCGATGATGGCGACGGCGCGCCGTTCGCTGCCCTGGTGGGCCGCTGCGATGGCCATCCCCAGGGCCGCGCTGACCGAGGTGCTCGAGTGGCCCACGGTGAAGGTGTCGTACTCGCTTTCCGCGGGCGTGGGGAAGGGGGCGAGCCCGTCGCGCTGCTTGATGGTGTGCAGGCGGTCGCGCCGGCCGGTCAGCACCTTGTGCGGGTAGGCCTGGTGACCCACGTCCCACACCAGCAGGTCGCCGGGCGTGTCGTAGACGTAGTGCAGGGCGATGGTCAGTTCCACGGTCCCCAGTCCCGCGGCGAAGTGCCCACCCCGGGTGCTGACACTCTGAATCAGGAATTCCCGCAGTTCCGCGGCAAGCTCGGGAAGCTTCCCGGCCGGCAGCTGGCGCAGGTCCGCCGGTGACTCGATGCGGCTGAGCAGGGGATAGGTGCCAGGGGGCGTGGGCATGGTGTGAACTTTATGACCTCTGTAGCGCCTCGTGCACATCAGGCACGGGCGTCAAGTCTAACGACTGCAACAAGGATAAGGTATGGGAGGAGTCTCAAGGAGCGCCGGCGGCCGCCGGCCAGCTTGGGCTTCGGTGTCTACTCGCCTGAAGCCAGAGCTGCTTCGGCGCTCTCGGAGAACGGCTCGGGCTCGGCATGGGGATCGCCGCTCAGCAGGATTTCGACCTTCTGCTGCGCGGCCTTGAGGGCACCCTGGCACTGACGCGTCAGGGCAACACCCCGCTCGAAACACTTCAGGGCCTCCTCCAGGGGCAGATCACCCCGTTCGAGGCGCTCCACGAGGGTCTCGAGTTCGGTCAGGGAGTTCTCGAAATCCACCGCTGTCGCTTCGGGCTGGTCCACTGGGATCCTTGGGCGGGTTGTGGCAATGGCACCTTATACAGGGCCCGGACGATGGGTCATAGCCGTTGACGATGCCGACCCGGACCGCATAGAGTTCACCATATTAGACCAAGTCTAATTCGTGACCGTACGACTTCGCATCACCTTCGCAGGAGACCACCGTGAACCTCAAGGGCAGCAAGACCGAGACCAATCTCAAGGAGGCGTTTGCCGGGGAATCCCAGGCCAACCGCCGTTATCTGTATTTCGCATCCAAGGCCGACGTCGAGGGCTACAACGACGTATCGGCCGTGTTCCGCTCGACTGCCGAAGGCGAGACCGGCCATGCCCACGGCCATCTCGAGTACCTGGAGGCGGTCGGCGACCCGGCGACCGGCCTGCCCATCGGCGACACCAAGCTGAACCTCAAAGCCGCCATCGCCGGCGAGACGCACGAGTATTCGGACATGTATCCGGGCATGGCGAAGTCGGCCCGCGAGGAAGGCTTTGCCGAAATCGCGGACTGGTTCGAGACGCTGGCGAAGGCCGAGCGTTCGCACGCGAATCGCTTCCAGAAGGCGCTGGACTCGATCTGAGGCACGCCTGGATCAAGACCCGGGAGCCGGCGCCGCCGCCGGTTCCCGGATTTGAGGAGTTCGATGAGCAACGCTCCCACCGGCGGCCGGGAAGGCAGTCTCGAGGCGCCGACCCGTCATCCGATCGATTGGCGCAATCCGGATTTCTACAACGAAGCGGCGCTCACTGAGGAGCTCACCCGCGTCTTCGACATCTGCCATGGCTGCCGCCGCTGCTTCAGCCTGTGCCAATCCTTTCCCACCCTGTTCGATGCCATCGATGCCACCGACAGCGGCGAGCTCGAAGGCGTGGACCGGAAGGTCTACTGGGAAGTCGTGGATCACTGTTACCTGTGTGACATGTGCTTCATGACCAAGTGCCCGTACGTGCCGCCCCATCCCTGGAACGTCGATTTCCCGCATCTGATGCTGCGCGCCAAGGCCGTCCACGCCGGCCGCGAGGGCTTCAGCATGCGCGATCGCATGCTGGCCTCCACCGAGGCGGTGGGGCGGATCGCCGGCATTCCGGTGGTGGCCGAGGTCGTCAACGCCGTCAACCGGCTCAAGCCCGCACGCGCGCTGCTGGAAAAGACGTTGGGGATCGCCCGCGATGCCCCGCTACCCGAGTTTCATTCGCGCACCGCCCGCAGCCGGCTGGCGGCGCTGAACGGTCCGCTGCCGGCGGCGGCCCCCGGGGCGGTGCCCGCCGCGCGCGAGGAGTTGCGCGGGCAGGTCGCCCTGTTCACCACCTGTTACGGCAACCGCAATGAGCCGGACCTGGCGACGGACCTGGTGGCGGTGTTCAACCACAACGACATCCCGGTGCGCCTGGTGCCGAAGGAGCGCTGCTGCGGCATGCCCCGCCTGGAGCTGGGGGACCTGAAGACGGTCGCGGCCTACAAGGAAGAGAACATCCCGCAGCTGCTGGCGGTGATCGCGGCCGGATTCGACATCGTGGCTCCGATCCCCAGCTGCGTCCTGATGTTCAAGCAGGAGCTGCCGCTGATGTTTCCGGACGATCCGGACGTGAAGGCGGTGGCGGCGCGCATCTACGATCCGTTCGAGTACCTGATGCTGCGCCACAAGGCCGGCCGGCTCAGGACGCAGTTCAGGACGAGCCTCGGCAAGGTCAGCTACCACGTCCCCTGCCACCTGCGGGTGCAGAACATCGGGCTCAAGACCCGCGATCTGCTGCGGCTGGTGCCCGAGACCACGGTGGAAGTCATCGAGCGCTGTTCGGGCCACAACGGCACCTATGCGGTCAAAGAGGAGTTCCGGGCTGCCTCGCAGAAGATCGGCAGGCCGGTGGCGACCAAGGTGCAGAATGCTGCGCCCGCGCACTACACCAGCGACTGCCCGATGGCCGGCCACCAGATCGAGAGCCTGTTGCCCGCCGGGACGGCCACCGCGAGCGCGGCGGGCGGGCGCGGACCGGAACATCCCCTGAAGCTGCTGCGGCTCGCCTACGGAATTTGAAGGAGTGAGCGGCATGGAAAAACTGACCGTCGAACAACTCTTCAGCCTCGAGCAGTACGCCCGCAGGCGCAGCGAGTTCCGGGCGCAGGTCCTTGCGCACAAGAGCCGCAGGCGCCTCGCCGTGGGGCCCAACATGACCTGGTGCTTCGAGGATCGCCTGACCATCCAGTATCAGATCCAGGAGATGCTGCGCGCCGAGCGCGTGTTCGAGGAGGAGGGCATCCACGAGGAACTGGATGCCTACAACCCCCTGATTCCGGATGGCAGCAACTGGAAGGCGACGCTGCTGGTGGAGTTCCCCGACAGCGGGGAGCGGCGCGAGCAGCTGATGCGGCTGCGCGGGGTGGAGTCGCGCTGCTGGATCCAGGTGGACGGCTTCGACAAGGTGTTCGCCATCGCCGACGAGGACCTGCCGCGCGAGAATGACGAGAAGACTTCCGCCGTGCATTTCCTGCGGTTCGAGCTCAAGCCGCCCATGCTGGCGGCGCTCAAGAGCGGCGCGGCCCTGAGCGCCGGCGTCGATCACGATCGCTACCGGTATGCGGTGAGCCCGGTGGCCGAACCCATCCGTGCGTCGCTGCTTGGCGACTTGAACTGACGAACCGGGCCTTTCCATAATCGTTTAAGATCCCGGCACCCGCGGGCGGCCTGCTGCTGCCCGTTGATCCATTTGTCAAAGCGATGAGCCAAAGTTACACCGCCTCGGATATCGAAGTTCTCTCCGGCCTGGAGCCCGTGCGTCGCCGCCCGGGCATGTACACCCACACCCAGCGGCCGAACCATCTTGCCCACGAAGTGATCGACAACAGCGTCGATGAGGCGACCTCCGGCTACTGCACGCAGATCGATGTGACCCTGTACAAGGACGGATCGCTGGAGGTCAGCGACAACGGTCGCGGCATGCCGGTGGACATCCATCCCCAGGAAAAGGTGAGCGGGGTCGAACTGATCCTCACGCGCCTGCATGCCGGCGGGAAGTTCTCCGAAAAAGCGGCCTACAAATTCTCCGGCGGCCTGCACGGCGTGGGCGTCTCGGTGGTCAATGCCCTCTCCAGCCGCCTGGAGTGCACCATCCGGCGCGGCGGCAAGGAATACCGGATCACCTTCAGGGACGGCAAGCTCGCCTCGAAGCTCGCGGTGGTGGGCACCGTCGGGCAGCGCAACACCGGCACCACGGTGCGTTTCTGGCCGGACCCGAAGTTCTTCGATTCCGACAAGTTCTCCGTGCCCCAGCTGCGGCACACGCTCAAGGCGAAAGCCGTCCTGTGCCCTGGTCTGCGCATCACCTTCGGCAACGAGGCGACCGGCGAGCAGGACGAATGGTTCTACAGCGGCGATCTGGGCGCCTATCTCACCGAGGAACTCGAGGCCACCGAACGCTTGCCCGCCGAGCCCATCACGGCCGCGCGCGAGGGCGACACCGATGCCGTCGGTTATGCGCTGCTGTGGGCGCCGAACATCCCGGCGGTGTTCGGCGAGAGCTACGTCAACCTGATCCCGACCGCCGAGGGCGGCACGCACGTCAACGGCCTGCGCTCGGGGCTCGCCCAGGCCGTGCGCGAGTTCTGCGAGTTCCGCAACCTCGTGCCCCGCGGCATCAAGCTCACGCCCGAGGACATCTGGGACAAGTGCTGCTACGTGCTGTCGCTGAAGATCCGCGAGCCGCAGTTCGCGGGCCAGATGAAGGAGCGGCTGGCTTCCCGCGATGCCGCGCCCATCGTCGAGGCCTTCGCCCGCGACTCCCTGGCGCTGTGGCTGAACGGCCATGCCGAGGCCGGGGAGAAGATCGCGCAGTTCGCGATCGCCAATGCCCAGGAGCGCGCCCGCGCCGCGCAGCGCGTGGTGCGCAAGCGCGTCGCCGGCGGTCCGGCACTGCCCGGCAAGCTTGCCGACTGCACCAGCCAGGAGCCGCGCCGCTCGGAGCTGTTCCTGGTGGAAGGGGATTCGGCCGGCGGCAGCGCCAAGCAGGCGCGCGAGCGCGAGTTCCAGGCCATCATGCCGCTTCGCGGCAAGATCCTGAACACCTGGGAGCTGGAGTCCAACTCCATCGCGTCCTCCCAGGAAGTGCACGACATCAGCGTGGCGATCGGCGTGGATCCGGGCTCGACCGACCTGTCGCAGCTGCGCTACCACAAGATCTGCATCCTGGCCGACGCCGACTCGGACGGCGCGCACATCGCGACGCTACTGTGTGCGCTGTTCCTGAGGCACTTCCGGCCGCTGGTGACCAATGGCCACATCTACGTGGCCATGCCGCCGCTGTACCGCATCGACGCGGGCAAGCAGGTGCACTACGCCCTGGATGAGGCCGAGCGCAATCAGCTCGTGGCGCGCATCGCCAAGGAGAATCCGCGCGCCAAGCCCCAGGTGACCCGCTTCAAGGGCCTGGGGGAGATGAATCCGGCGCAGCTGCGCGAAACCACCATCGATCCGCGCACGCGGCGGCTGGTGCAGCTGACCGTGGATGCCGCCGACAAGACCGATCAGCTCATGGACATGCTGCTTGCCAAGAAGCGGGCCGGTGACCGGCGTGAATGGCTGGAGACCAACGGTAATCTGGCCGAGGTGCAGGTATAGGCCATGCAGGATCAGGAACTGAACTTCGAGGGCGTGGAACGCCAGCCGTTGCGCGCCTTCACCGAGAAGGCCTACCTCGATTACTCGATGTACGTCATCCTCGATCGCGCGCTGCCGGCGCTCGGCGACGGACTCAAGCCGGTGCAGCGGCGCATCATCTACGCGATGGGCGAGCTGGGACTGGCGGCGGCCAACAAGCACAAGAAGGCTGCGCTGACGGTCGGTGACGTGCTCGGCAAGTTTCATCCGCACGGCGACAGCGCCTGCTACGAGGCCATGGTGCTGATGGCCCAGCCCTTTTCCTATCGCTATCCGATCGTGGACGGCCAGGGCAACTGGGGCTCGCAGGATGACCCGAAGTCGTTCGCGGCCATGCGCTACACGGAAGCCAAGCTCACCCGTTATGCCGAGGTGCTGCTCGCGGAGCTCTCCGACGGCACCGTGGACTGGGTGCCCAACTACGACGGCTCGCGCGAGGAGCCGGCGATCCTGCCGGCACGTTTGCCCAACCTGCTGCTGAACGGTACCACCGGCATCGCGGTCGGCATGGCCACGGACATCCCGCCGCACAACCTGCGCGAAGTCGCCAATGCCTGCATCCATCTGCTGGAGGAGCCCGAGGCAACGACCGCGCAGCTGATGAAGTTCGTCAAGGGGCCGGACCTGCCCACGGGCGCCGAGATCATCTCGCCCCGGGCGGAACTGAAGGAGTTCTACGAAAAAGGCGGCGGCAGCTTCAAGGCGCGCGCCACCTACGTGCTCGAGGACGGCAACGTCGTCGTCAACGCCTTCCCCTACCAGGTGTCCCCGACCAAGGTCATCGAGCAGATCGCCGAGCAGATGCGGGCGAAGAAGCTGCCGATGATCGAGGACCTGCGCGACGAGTCCGACCACGAGAATCCGACGCGCCTCGTGATCGTGCCGCGCTCCAACCGCGTCGATCTCGATGAGGTGATGAAACACCTGTTCGCGACCACGGACCTGGAACGCAGCTACCGCGTCAACCTGAACATCATCGGCCTGGACGGGCGACCGCGGGTCATGGGGCTGCGCGACATCCTCACCGGCTGGCTCGAGTTCCGCACCACCACCGTGACGCGGCGCCTGCAGTTCCGGCTCGAGAAGGTGAACCGCCGGCTGCATATCCTCGATGGCCTGCTGATCGCCTTCCTGAACCTCGACGAGGTGATCCGCATCATCCGCCGCGAGGATGAGCCGAAGCCGGTGCTCATCAAGCGCTTCAGGCTCTCCGACGAGCAGGCCGAGGAAATCCTCAATACCCGGTTGCGGCACCTCGCGAAGCTCGAGGAAATGAAGATCCGCGACGAGCAGAAGTCGCTGTCGCAGGAAAAGGCCGACATCGAAGGACTGCTCGGCAGCAAGGCGAAGCTGCGCAGGCTGATCGCGGCCGAGATCCGCGCCGATGCGGACAAGCACGGCGATGACCGGCGCACGCGGATCGTCGAGCGCGAGGCCGCCCAGGCGATCGATGAGACCACGCTGATCGCCAACGAGCCGGTAACGGTGGTGCTCTCCACCGGCGGCTTCGTGCGCTCGGCGAAAGGCCACGACATCGATCCGCTGACCCTGTCGTACAAGACCGGGGATGCCTTCCAGGCCGCGGCCCGCGGGCGCAGCCTGCAGAATGCGGTGTTCATCGACAGCACCGGCCGCACCTACACATTGCCGGCGCACTCGCTGCCCTCGGCGCGCGGCCAGGGCGAGCCGCTGTCGGGGCGCCTGAATCCGCCCGACGGCGCACGCTTCGCCGGCGTCATGCTCGGCGAGGCCGAAGACCTGTGGCTGCTCGCCAGTGATGCGGGCTACGGCTTCACCGCGCGCTTCAAGGACCTCGTCACCGACCGGCGCGCCGGCAAGACGGTGCTCAACGTGCCGGAGGGCGCGTTGGTGCTGCCCCCGGCGCTGGTGGCAGGCCCGGACGCGCTGGTCGCGGCCGTGAGCAACGAGGGCAAGCTCCTGGTCTTTCCGGTGGCTGACGTCCCGGAGATGCCACGGGGCAAGGGCAACAAGCTGTACGACATAAGCGGCAAGAAGCTCGCGGCGCGGGAAGAGTTCGTGGCCGGCCTCACGGTCGTCCCCAGGGGCGGATCGCTGCTGCTGTGGACCGGCGACCAGCACAAGACCCTGGAATGGGCGGACCTCAAGGAATACCGGGGTCAACGGGCGCAGCGCGGCAGCGTTCTGCGTCGGGGATGGTCCCGGAAGATCGACCGCCTGGAAGCGCGCGCGCCGGCCGCGTAGGGCCGGGATTTGTGGCGGATGCGCCGCACCGGAGTGCTGGTTTGGCAAACCTCCATGAAACCAGTAGCCTAGCGGGCAGTCATCCATGGCCCGCCCGCATCCGGCGACAACTGCTTAAGCTTTAACGATGGCCCGACAGAGTAAATCCACCATTCCGGGCCATACCGACGAGGCGTACCAGGAGCAGATCCTGCCGCTGGTGTCGCGCACCTTTGCGCTGACCATCCCGCAGCTGCCGCCGGACCTGAGCCGCTCGGTGACCAATGCCTATCTGCTGTGCCGCGTCGCCGACACCATCGAGGATGAGCCGCAGATCGCACCTCCGGACACGCTGCTCTACATGGAGCGTTTCTCGGACGCGGTCGCCGGGGTCGCCGATGCGCAGGCCCTCGGCATCGAACTCGCCGGCAAGCTCTCGCAGTGGACGTTGCCGGCCGAGCGCGAACTCATCATGCACCTGGCGCAGGTCATCCGTGTCACGCGCCAGCTGCCGCTGCGACAGCAGGCCGCGATCCGGCGCTGTGTGGATACCATGTGCCACGGCATGCACCAGTTCCAGCGCACGGCCAGCGTCCGCGGCCTCGATACGCTGGAGGACCTGGACAGCTACTGCTACTACGTCGCCGGCGTGGTCGGGGAGATGCTCACTGAACTGTTCTGCGCCCACGCGCCGGACATCGAGGAGCACCGCGCCGCGCTCTCGCGGCTCGCGCCCTCGTTCGCGCAGGGCCTGCAGATGACGAACATTCTCAAGGATGTCTGGGAGGACCGCAGTCGCGGGGCCTGCTGGCTGCCCCAGGACGTGTTCTCGCGGCACGGTGTCGAGCTCTCGCACCTGACGGCCCAGAACGGCGGCGGCGGTTTCGCGGCCGGCATGCGCGAACTGGTCGGTGTCGCCCACGCGCACCTGCGCAAGGCCCTGGAATTCACCCTGCTCATCCCCGGGCGCGAAACCGGCATCCGGCGCTTCTGCCTGTGGGCCATCGGGCTTGCGGTGCTGACCCTGAGGCGCATCGCCGCCAACCCCGGCTTCACGCAGGGCGCCCAGGTCAAGGTGTCGCGACGGACGGTTGCGGTGACGCTTGCGCTCAGCAATGCCGCCACGCGCCACAACGCACTGCTGCGTTTCCTGTTCAATCGCGCGGCGGCCGGCCTGCCGCTCGCGTCGCTCGCGCCCGACTGGCAACCGCGCAAGCTGCAGATGCCGGAGGAGGCCGGGGAGCACGCGGCCAGCGCCTATCATCGCAGCCGCCGGGTGAACGTGCGCGGTGCGCAGGACGAGGTGGACGCACTGCTGCGGCAGCCTGACCGGGGGACCGTGCAGTGACCGCCGGACCCTCGACGGCGCGGGACGCCCGTCCGGCCCGGGACGGCAGTGCGCGGCAGTCAGCCGCCATCAGTGTGCTGCCCGATGCCCACGGCAGCGAGGCCCTGGAACGTTCGATCGCCGCGGCCCGTGATGCGCTCATCGGGCTGCAGAGCGCCCAGGGATTCTGGCTGTTCGAGCTGGAGGCCGACTGCACCATCCCGGCGGAGTACATCATGATGATGCACTTCCTGGACGAGATCGATGAACTGCTGCAGCAGAAGATTGCCGTCTACCTGCGCCGCCACCAGGCCGAGCACGGCGGCTGGCCGCTGTATCTCGGCGGCGACCTCGACCTCAGTTGCACCGTGAAGGTGTACTACGCCCTGAAGCTCGCTGGCGATGACGTCTCGGCTCCCCACATGGTGCGCGCGCGCGAGGCGATCCTGGCGCGGGGCGGGGCGGCGCGGGCCAACGTGTTCACCCGCATCGCGCTGGCACTCTTCGGCCAGGTGCCGTGGCGCGCGGTACCGTACATCCCGGTCGAGATCATGCTGCTGCCGAAGTGGTTTCCGTTCCACCTCGACAAGGTTTCGTACTGGTCGCGCACTGTGATGGTGCCGCTGTTCGTGCTGTGTACCCGAAAGCCGCTGGCGCGCAATCCGCGCGGCGTGCAGATCCAGGAACTGTTCACCACCCCGCCGTGGGAAGAACGTCATTACTTCGCGCGGCGCGGCTTCACCAACCGGCTGTTCATGGCCCTGGACCGCATGGGACGGGCGATCGACCCGCTGATTCCCGGAGTCATGCGCCGCCACGCCACGCGCCGCGCGCAGGACTGGATCCTCGAGCGCCTGAACGGCGAGGGGGGTCTCGGCGCGATCTTTCCGGCCATGGTCAATGCCCTCGAGGTGCTGGTCCTGATGGGCGTGCCGCCCGAGGATCCGCGCCGGGCCACGGCCCGCCGGGCCATCGACAAGCTGCTGGTGGTCGGGACGGACGAAGCCTATTGCCAGCCGTGCGTCTCGCCGGTGTGGGATACGGCTCTGGCGGCGCTCGCGATGCAGGAGGCCGGCGATTCCCAGGCGCATGCGGCCGCCGAGCGCGCGCTCGACTGGCTGGTTCCCGAGCAGCTGCTCGACAATCCGCAGGACTGGCGTGTCCAGAAGCCCGATGTCCCCGGAGGCGGATGGGCATTCCAGTTCACCAATACGCACTACCCGGATCTCGATGACACCGCCGTGGTCGCCTGGTCCATGCATCAGGCGCGCGACCCCGGCCGCTATGCCGCAAGCGTGGCGCGGGCGCTGGACTGGCTGGTGGGCCTGCAGAGCCGCAATGGCGGCTTTGCGGCCTTCGACGCCGACAATACCCATTACATCCTCAACGAGATCCCGTTCGCCGACCACGGCGCGCTGCTGGATCCCCCGACCAGCGATGTGACCGCGCGGGTGGTCACGCTGCTCGCCAGGGCCGGGCGCCCCGCGGACCGGCCGGCGCTGGCACGGGCCATCGCCTACCTGCGGGCCGAACAGGAGTCCGACGGCGCCTGGTTCGGCCGCTGGGGCTCGAACTACATCTACGGCACCTGGTCGGTGCTGGTCGCGCTGGAGCAGGCCGGAATCGCGCATGACGATCCGGCGATGCGCCGCGCCGTCAACTGGCTGGCGTCCAAGCAGAACGCGGATGGCGGCTGGGGCGAACTCAACGACAGCTACCATGATCGCCACCAGGCCGGCGGACCTGCGGCCAGTGCCCCCTTCCAGACGGCCTGGGCGCTGCTGGCGCTGCTGGCGGCGGGGGAGGTGGAATCGGCCACCGTCCGCAACGGCGTGCGCTACCTGCAGCGCAGCCAGCAGAAAAGCGGCCTGTGGAGCGATCCGCGCTTCACCGCCCCGGGCTTTCCGCGGGTGTTCTACCTCAAGTACCACGGCTACTGCGCGTACTTCCCGCTGTGGGCGCTGGCGGCCTACCGCAATCGCGTCGCCGCCAGCCACCGGAAGTGAGCGTCACGGGGATCGTCGCGGCCCTGGCGGCCGAGGCGCGCACCCTGGGCGCCGCCGCGCGGCACGGCTCTGCCGTAGGCAGGCTCGCCGACGGCAACCTGGTGGCCGTCAGCGGCATGGGGCCCGGCGCGGCCACGCGCGCCGCCCTCGACCTGGTGGCGGCCGGCGCCCGACAGCTGCTGAGTTTCGGACTGGCCGGCGCGCTGGATCCGCGCCTCGGCGCCGGTACGGTGCTGCTCGCGGATGCGGTCCTGGATGAAGACGGCGCGGTGCATGCCACCTGCGCACCCTGGCGTGAGCGGCTTGCGGCCCGGGCGGCGACGCGCGGCGCCGTCGGCGGTGCCGTGTTGAGCGTCGCGCAGCCGCTGCTGGATGCGGCTGCCAAGGCGCAGGCGCGGCAGCGCAGCGGCGCCAGCGCCGTGGACATGGAAAGCTTCGCCATCGGCAGCGTTGCGGTCCGGCAGGGCGTGGAGTTCGCCGTGGCGCGGGTCGTGGTCGATACCGCGGCCGACGCCGTGCCCGCGAGCGCCATGGCGGCGACCGGGCCGCGCGGCGAAGTGCGCTATCCGCGCCTGTTGCTCGGAGTGCTCGGCAGGCCGCAGGAGATCCCGGCACTGCTGCGGCTGTCGCGGCGCTACCGCACGGCCATGGAGTCGCTCGCGTTCCTGGCCCGGCAGGGCGTGGGACCGGGATGAGACAGGCCTTCATCACCGGGGCCACCGGGTTCGTCGGGGCGGCGGTGGCCCGCGCGCTGATTGCCGACGGCTGGCGCATAAGGGCCCTGGCGAGGGCCGGTTCGGACCGGCGCAACCTCGCCGGCCTGCCCGTCGAAGTGGTGACGGGCGACCTGCGTGATCCGGGCTCCTACGCCACGGCCCTCGCGGGGTGCGGGGCGTTGTTCCACGTGGCCGCCGATTACCGGCTGTGGGCACCGAACCCTGCGGACCTGTACGCCACCAATGTCGAAGGCACCCGCGCGTTGCTGGAGGCCGCCGAACGGGCGGGCGTCGCCCGCATCGTCTACACCAGCAGCGTCGCGACCCTGCGTCTCACCCAGGGCCTGATCGCCGACGAAACCAGCATCGCCACGGAGGCCGACATGATCGGCCACTACAAGCGCTCCAAGTTCCGGGGCGAGCAGCTGGTGCACGACTGGTACCGGTCGGATGCGGCCAGGCGCTGGGTCGTGATCGTCAATCCGTCGACCCCCGTCGGTCCCTGCGACATCAAACCGACTCCCACCGGCCAGATCGTGCTGGATGCGGCGGCCGGACGCACGCCCGCCTACGTCGACACGGGTCTGAACATCGCGCACGTGGACGACATCGCACGCGGACACCTGCTGGCCCTGGAACGGGGTCGTGCCGGCGAGCGCTACATCCTGGGGGGCACCAATCTGACCCTGCAGGAGATCCTGACGCAGGTGACGCGGATCGCCGGCCGGCCGGCGCCGCGCATCCGTCTGCCACACGGGGTGGTACTGCCGATCGCCTACGTGGCTGAAGCCTTCGCCCGCCTCAGCGGCCGCGGCACCCGCATCACCGTGGAAGGCGTGCGCATGTCGCGCAAGCGCATGTACTTCTCCAGTGCCAAGGCGGCGCGGGAGCTCGGCTACACCTGGCGCGATCCGGCCATCGCCTTCCAGGACGCCGTGCGCTGGTTCCGCGATGCGGGCTACCTCGCCCGCTGAAGCGTTCAGAGGCTCTTCGGCAGCACCCGGTACATGAACCGCGCGAGCGTGGGCACCAGGCGCGGCCGCAGCAGCCGCGCATCATAGGGCGCCAGACGAGCCGCGTTCTCGCGCAGGCACAGTCCCAGCAGCTTGTGCAGCGTCACATCCTCGCCCAGGTCCTGGTGCGCGCTCAGGGTGAAATTCTCGCCATCGTCGCCGCCGAGCGCCCCTGCGGCCGCGGCGGGCTGCGGCGGGCCGTCCCCGCCGCCCAGGGTGCGTGCGGTTTTGGCGCGGCTCCAGACCTGCTTGAGGATGATCCAGCCGCAGCGCAGGGAAAACCCCGGCCGCCGCCACCAGGGCAGCTGCGAGCGGCGGTACTTGACCCAGTTGACGAAGAACAGGATGTGGCGCGCCTCCTCCTGCACCACCGGCTCGAAGACCTCCACCAGCCTGGGCTCGAAGTAGCCGGACTCGCGCGCCAGCGCGAACAGGCCAAAGGCGAAAAACGAATCGAAGCACTCGCCGAAGCCGGCGAACAGGAAGTCATGCTCCAGGTCGCGCGGCTGGTAACGCGGGGGATTGTCGACGCGGATGTCGTAGTGCGTGGTCAGGGCCTGCAGCAGCCGCGCGTGGCGGCCCTCTTCGAAGCCCTGCAGCTCGATCGCCTGGCGCAGGTCTGGATCCGGTTCGAGCGCGGCGGCCGCGGCGACGGTGTTCGAGGTGACGTTCTCCGTCGCCACGGCTTCCTGCCAGAACGGCAGCGACACCAGCCGTTGCCTGGACTCCGCGCTCAACGCCGGCCACTGGACCTGCTCGGGAACGAATTCCACGTAACTGTCCATGAAGAAGCGCGCGAGCAACTCGCGGTGCGCCCGGGATCCGATCTCAATCGCTGCTGTCGACATCACATCACTCAAGCCAGTTGCCAGTAGACCAGGGCCGGCACGCCGAACAGGACCTCGCGCATGCGCTTCGCAAGCGACAGGGCGATGCCGGCGTCGTTCCCCAAACCCAGAAGATAACCAAATCCGACCAGTCCGGCCTCCTGCACGCCAAGGCCCGCCGGCACGACGAATATGAAATGCCGGATGGCCTGCGTCAGGCTCTCCAGCGCCAGCGCGGTCGCGAAGCCGACCGGATGCTGCAGCCAGCGCAGCGCCAGCCAGGTCTCGAGGGCGCCGGCGACGAAGCCGGCCAGCTGCCACAGGAGGGTGGCGAGCAGCGCCGCGCGCTGTCCGAGCAGCTCGCGCAGCCGCGCATCCAGCGCCGCCGCCTGGCCGAGCATACCGCGCAACTGTGACGGCAGGTCCAGCATGCCCTCGACGCCGCGCAGGATGCGTTCGAAGACCGATCCGCGGTGGATCAGCAGGTATAGCGCCGCGACCAGCGCAACGCCGAAGGCCAGGGCGAGCAGTAGCTGCGAGGCGATGGCCGCCGCGCCGGTCAGCCGCAGCAGGATCAGCACGCCGGCGGCGGCGAACAGCAGCTGGCTGATGATGGTCAGCAGCACCTCCACCACCACGCTGGCGGCAACCGGTGCCGGATCCCCGCCGAGGCGGCATACCAGCCGGATGCCGACGATCTCTCCGCCGATATTGGCGACGGGCAGCAGGCGGTTGACCGCCTCGCGTACCGCAGCGACGACCCAGAGGCGCGGCGCGGCGCTTGCGGGCGCCGCCACCTGGGCCGCCCTGAGCAGCTGGCGCCATCCCAGGGCGTCGAGCAGCAGCGGCAGCGCGTGCAGCGGCACCAGCCACAGCAGCCGCCAGCCGGCCGCTGCCAGCAGGGCGAGAATCGGGCCGAGGCCCTCGCGCACGATCAGGGCGACGCACAGCGCCGTGCCGAGCGCCAGGGCGAGCCGCATCGCCCACTTCATGGCGCCGCCCGGAAGGTTTCGATGTCGGCATAGCCACCCAGGCGGATGGCGGCATCGCCCAGCGCCGCGCGGATCGCGGGACTGAGCAGGGCACGCAGTTCCTCCTGATGCCGGTACTGCGGCATGGAGGCGGCGATGGCGGCCCCGGAAACCGTGGCCGGATGCAGATAGATCTCCGTCACGCCCGCCGGCAGCGCCTGCACGATCCGCAGCAACCGCGATTCGGTCATGGCGCCACTGTGACCCAGGCCGAAGATCTGGTCATTGCTCAACAGGCCCGCCCGCCGCAGCCGCGAGCGCATCAGGGCAAGCCAGGGGCGCAGCAGCTGCGCCGTCGCGAGGCCCGGTTCCGCGGGGACCCGCACTGCCCGCAACCCGAACTCCCGTCCGATGCCCATCGCCAGCGACAGCACGGTCGGGTGCAGGTGGAAGTGCTTGTGCGCGTCCAGATGATCGAGCCTGAGTCCCAGGGCGGCGAAGGCCGCGAACTGGGCGCGGATTTCGGCGGCCAACTGCGCCCGCACCCGCGGCAGGGCGAAAAAGCGCCAGCCGGCGCCGACCATGTCGTCGTGGAAGCGATTGTCGGCGTCGACCAGATCCGGGATCCGGGCTCGCGGCAGTACGGCCCGCCCGTCGGCCAGCGTCAGGTGCAGACCCACATGCAACCCGGGCAGGGCCCGGGCGCGCCGCGCCGCATCCTGCGCCGCCGGGGCCCCCACCATCAGGCTCGTCGCGGTGAGTATGCCGTTGCGGTGGGCGCTCTCCACCGCCTCGTTGACGGCAGGGTGCAGGCCGAAATCATCGGCCGTGATGATGCACAGGCGCCGGCAGCCCGCCGAACCCGCAGCGCCTGCGCGCACTCAATCGTTCTCGAGCTGCGTCGCCAGGCGTTTGTCCAGACCCGTGCGCAGTGCGCAGACCGAGCCATCCTGGGCCAGATGGAAGCTCGTCTGGCGCCAGTTGACCCGCTGCCCGACGAAGCCCCAGCACCACAGGCCGAAAAGCACGCAATCATGCAGCGGCATGGCCCACAGCCGGGTCCACACCGAGCGGTCGCGGTCCGCACTCCAGAACACATGCATCCCAAGACGCAGCGCCGCGGCGGCGGCCAGCGCCAGCAGCGACGGCGGGGCGAAACCCGACAGCAGCACCCCGATCAGGGCGACGGGCAGGGCGAACGTCACGAAGGCGAGGCTGTAGCCGACCGGCCGCACGGCCTTGATGGTCCGCAGCCAGCGCACTTCGTGGCCGATCAGGTCCTGGAGGCTGCGCTCCTCGACCACGGTTTCCACCACCTCACCCGAAAGTACGGTCCTGAGCCCGAGCTCCCGCGTCAGTTCCCCCAGCCGGTAGTCATCGGCCAGCTGATCCGCGATCGCCGGCAGTCCGCCGATGGCCTCGAGCACCTTGCGGCGCAGCGCGATCGTCGCGCCGAAGGCAAAGGCCCGCGAGCCGAACAGGGCGGCCACGAACACCGAGGGCACGAACCAGCCGTTGATGAACTGGGCGCCCAGCTGTGACCACAGGTCCGGCAGCGGCCGCCCCACGTACGGGCAGGTCACGATGCCCACCGACTCATCCAGCAGCGGGGCCACGACCCGCTCCACGTAGCCCGGGCCCACCCGGATGTCGCTGTCGACGATGATCAGATGATCGTGCCGGGCCATGGCCATGATGTTGATGAGGTTGCTCACCTTGGCGTTGCTGCCGTGATGCGTGCCGTCCTGCACCAGCGCCAGGTCCAGGGCGGGGAATTCATGCTGCAGGCGTCGCACCACGGCGACGGCGGGGTCGGCGGGATCGCGCACGCCGAAGACGATCTGCAACTGCGGCCAGGCCTGGGTGCAGAAGCTGTACAGGCACTCGTAGAGCCGCGGCTCCGCACCGCACAGCGGCTTGAGGATGGTGACCCCGGGACGCGGGAGCGCGGTGGGCCAGGCGTGCGCGCGCCGCGGCCGCAGGACCGCCCCCACCAGTGCGATCAGCGTGTAAATCGCGGCCAGCGTCGCGAGCCCCGTACCGGTCCAGGCGAGCAGCGAGAGGTCGGGCAGGAAGGCTGGCGTGGCTGTTTCCGGGGCGGTTATCATGCTTCGGACTGGAGGTGCCTGTTGATGGATGATGGTCGGGCGGATGTCGCAACAGAGGGTGCAGAATCGTTAGCTGATGCCGATACCCTCATCCTCGTCGATGAGGCTGACCGCGAAGTCGGGCACATGAGCAAGGCGCGATGCCATGATGGCCGAGGCATCTTACACCGGGCTTTCTCCTTGCTCATATTCAATGCCGAGGGCGAACTCCTGCTGCAGCAGCGTGCAGCGGGCAAAAGGCTGTGGCCATTGTACTGGTCCAACAGCTGCTGCAGTCATCCCCGCCGCTCGGAGACCATGGATTCGGCCATCCACCGGCGCCTGTACGAGGAATTGGGCCTGCGCTGCCCCCTGGAGTTCCTGTTCAAATTCCAGTACCAGGCCCAATGGGATGCCAACGGGGCCGAAAACGAGCTGTGCTCGGTGTACATCGGGCATACCCCAAACCCGATCCGGCCCGACCCGGCCGAGATCGCGGGCCTGCGGTGGGTGAGCCCGCAGCAGCTGGACGATGAGATGGCGCAGCGCCAGCCGGGGCAGTTTACCCCCTGGTTCATTATGGAATGGGAACGGGTCTGGAACGATCACCGCCCCGCGGTGGTCTCAACACGTTCATAATACGGACTTTCTGGCTTAGGCATAGGGCGAGACCGCATGGGCATACCGTTGATTCAGCAGCTGAAGGTCGCGACCTATATCGCGGGGCGCAAGCTGCGCCGTGACCGTCGCTATCCCCTGGTGCTGATGCTGGAACCGTTGTTTCAATGCAACTTGGCCTGCGCCGGCTGCGGCAAGATCGACTACCCGAAGGAGATCCTGCAGAAGCGGGTGAGCCTTCAGGACGCCCTGAAGGCCGTGGACGAGTGCGGTGCGCCCATGGTGTCGATTCCGGGCGGAGAGCCGCTGATCCACAAGGAGATGCCCCAGATCGTGGCCGGCATCGTGGCCCGCCGCAAGTTCGTCTACCTGTGTACCAATGCCATCCTGCTGGCCAAGCACATCGACGAGTACCAGCCTTCCCGGTACCTGACCTTCTCCATCCACCTGGACGGCAACCGCGAGCGGCACGACGAGTCGGTGTGCATGGAAGGGGTCTACGACAAGGCCGTGGAGGCCATCCGCCTGGCCCGCTCGCGGGGCTTCCGGGTCACCATCAACTGCACCCTGTTCAGTGGCGAAAACCCGGACGAGGTCGCGGAGTTCTTCGACACGGCCATGAAGCTCGGAATCGAAGGCATCACCGTGTCGCCGGGGTTCAGCTACGAGCACGCCCCGCGCCAGGATGTGTTCCTCGGTCGCAGTGCCAGCAAGCGCCTGTTCCGGGAAGTGTTCAAGCGCCGCCGCCAGTCCCGCACGCCCGACGGCAGCAAGCGCGCCTGGACCTTCAATCACTCCTCGCTGTTCCTGGATTTCCTGGCCGGCAACCAGTCCTATGCCTGCACGCCCTGGAGCAATCCCACCTACAACGTATTCGGCTGGCAGCGGCCCTGCTACCTGCTCTCCGATGAGGGCTATGCCCCCAGCTACCGGTCCCTGATCGAGGATACCGAATGGGACAAGTACGGCATCGGCAACAATCCCCGCTGCAACAACTGCATGGCGCATTGCGGCTTCGAAGGCACGGCCGTCAACGATGCGTTCCGCCATCCGCTCAAGGCGCTGCTCACCTCGCTGCGCGGACCCCGGGTGTCGGGGCCCATGGCGAAGGATCTGGCGCTGAATCTGGAGAGCCCCGCGGTGCCGGCCGGGGAGATCGTGATCCCGGTGGCCGCGATCAAGCGGCCCGATCGCAAGATCGAGGGTGATTTGCTTTGACGGCCCAGCTGCGGGGCGATCTCGCCGCCTTCGGTCAGCAGCTCACGCAATGGCAGACGCGCATGGAGCAGGCTCTGGCCGCCCGCCTGCCGCGCGCCGACGAGGTGCCGACGCGGCTGCATGAGGCCATGCGCTACAGCGTGCTCGGCGGGGGCAAGCGCATCCGGCCGGCGCTGGTGTTCGCCACCGGCCGTACCCTGGGTCTGGAAGAAGCCCAGGTCGAGGCCGCCGCCTGCGCCATCGAACTGGTCCACGTCTATTCGCTGGTGCACGATGACCTGCCGGCGATGGACGATGATGATCTGCGCCGCGGCCGGCCGACCTGCCACAAGGCCTTCGACGAGGCGACGGCGGTGCTCGTGGGCGATGCCCTGCAGCCGCTCGCCTTTCAGCTGCTGGCCCGCGATCCGCAGCTGCCGCGCGATCCCGCGATCCGCCTCAGGCTCATCGATCTGCTGGCCGAGGCCAGCGGCACGTTCGGCATGGCCGGCGGCCAGGCGGTCGACCTGTCGGTGCAGGGCAAGGCGATCGGGATCGCCGAGGTCGAACAGATGCACGCGCGCAAGACCGGCGCCCTGATCAAGGTCAGCGTGATGATGGCCGCGGCGTGCGTCCCGACGCTCAGCCGCGCGCTGGCGGATGACCTGGCCCGCTTCGCGACCGCCATCGGCCTGGCGTTCCAGATCCAGGATGACCTGCTGGACGTGCTGGGCGATGTGTCGACGCTGGGCAAGGCCACCGGTGCCGACAGCGCCCGCGCCAAGCCCACCTATCCGGCCGTCATCGGTATCGAGGCTTCGCAGGCCCGCATGCACAAACTGCACGGCGAGGCGCTCGAGGCCCTCGAACCCTTCGGCGCCAAGGCCGATCCGCTGCGACTGCTGGCGGAATGGCTGCTGAAGCGCCAGTCCTAGCGCCGCAGTCGAAGAGAGTGGGTCGATGAAGTACGGCGTGATGGACCATGTCGACGACAGCGGCCGCACGCCGCGCGAGCACTACGAGGCGCGTCTGCGCTTCGTGGAAACCCTGGACCAGTCGGGCTTCTACTCCTATCACGTCGCCGAGCACCACGGCACCCCGCTGGGCTTTGCGCCGTCGCCGAACATCTTTCTGTCCGCGGTCGCGCAGCGCACGCGGCAGCTGCGCTTCGGCCCCATGGTGTACGTGGCGGGGCTGTATCACCCGATGCGGCTGGCCGAGGAGATCTGCATGCTCGATCAGATGAGCGGCGGACGGCTGCAGGTGGGCATGGGTCGCGGCGCAGTCGGCATCGAACAGGACATCTACGGTGTCGACCCCGGGACCATGGCCCGGCGGTACGAGGAGGCGCGCGACATCGTGCTGCGCGCGCTGACTTCGCCGCAGGTGAACTTTGCGGGCGAATTCTTCGAGGTGCGCGATTTCCCGATGGTGCTGCAGAGCCTGCAGCAACCGCGACCCCCCCTCTGGTACGGGCTGGGACACCCGGAAGGGGCCGCGTGGGCGGCATCCGTCGCGGCCAACGTGGTGTCGCTGCGACCGGCGGCCGCCACGCGGCCTGCCCTGGAGCGCTACCGGCAGGAATGGCAGAAACTCGGACGCGCCGAGCAGGACCTGCCGTTCATGGGGGTCGCCCGCCACGTGGTGGTGGCGGAGACCGACGCCCAGGCGCAGGCGGCGGCCCGCGCGGCCTATCCGCGCTGGCGCGCCTCGCTGTCGGCGATCTGGGATGCCCGCCAGGTGCCTTTTCCGATGCCCATGCCGACGCAGTGGGACGAACTCGAAGGCAGGGGCATGGCGATCGCAGGCTCCCCGCAGCGCGTGGCCGCCTACGTGCGCGCGGAGACCGAAGTGGCGGGTGGCAACTTCTTCCTCTGCCACATGATGTTCGGCGACATGCCGCTCGAGTTCGCGCAGCAGTCCGCCCGGCTGTTCGCCTTCGAGGTCGCCCCGCAGCTGCCCTGAGCGCTGCTTCAGCGCTCGGCCCGCAGCACGATCTCCTCGGGGGCGTGCACCAGGTAGCCCTGGATGTACTGCACGCCCAGCTGCCACAGCACCGCCATGGTGTTCGCGTCCTCGACCCGCTCGGCGATGGTTTCGATGTTTCTGGCCTTGGCCTGCTCCACCAGCAGCCTGACCCGCTGCTGCAAATCGGGGCTGCCGGTGAGACCCTGGACCACCGCGCCGTCGATCTTCACGTAGTTCATCGGCATCGACCCGATGAGGCCCTGCGGATCGCGACCGGCGCCGAAGCGCTCCACCGCGAACCGGAACCCCCGAGCGCGCAGCTCGGCGCTGAGCTTCTGGACCCGATCGAGGTGGCTCGCCACCACGTCCTCCTGCGCCTGGAAGCACAGCCGCTGCGGATCCGAGCGCGTGGCGCGCACCTGATTGTCGACCCAGCCCAGGAACGAGGCGTCCTTGAGCGTGTCGTTCGACAGCCGTACGAACAGGCACCCCGGCTTGCGCTGCGCGGCGAAGGACAGGGAGGCCCCCACGACCCAGCGATCGATGTTCTTCAGCAGATCGTTGCGTTCGGCCGCCGGCATGAACTCCCCGGGCAGGACTTCCTTGCCGTTGACGTCCAGCATGCGCAGCAGCACGTCGTACATGGAGGTGTCACCCCCCTGGAGGCTCGCTATCGGCTGCTGGACCAGCCGGAAGCGGTTCTCCATCAGGGCCGCCTTGATATGTTTGACCCAGACCTGGTCGTAGGCCTTGACGCGGGTGTCGTTGTCGGACTTGTCCGAATGCGTGACCTGGTTGCCGCCGCGCTGCTGCGCCTTGGCGCAGGCATCGAGTGCATCGGCGATGGCGGCGTCCGCATCGCGCTGCGCCGACTGCGCCGAATCCTCCGCGGCGCTGTGGGTCATCCGGCTCATGCCGACCGAACAGGTGATGGACAGGGATTTTTCCCCGACGGCGACCACGTGCCGGGCGATGCGCTCCACCAGCTGCGTGCCCCAGGCCTCGGCGTCGTGATCGTTGCCGCGCTCGAGCAGGATCAGCACGTCGGTGCCGCCCAGGCGGCCGACGATTTCGTTCGCGTGCAGGCTTTCGCGCAGCACCGCGACGAAGGCGGCCAGCACCTCCTCGCTGGCGAACACGCCGACGTCCCGCTCCACGGTCGTGAACCTGTCGGGCTTGACGACGGCGAAGTAGCGCACGCCGGCCCGCACCGGCGTCGCCAGGCGCTCGCGGATCGCATTCAGCAGCGGCATGCGATAGAGCAGGCCCGTCGTGGGGTCGCGGCGCACCGCGTCCGCCAGGTCCTCCTCGAGCTTGCCGGCCTCCTGTTTGCGGGAGGCGATGATCAGCTGCACGCACGGCTCGCCGTCGTGCTCGCCCAGCGCCAGCACCAGGTCCAGCTGCCGGTGCGTGCCGTCGGCGAAGCGGATCTCGGTGCTCAGCGGGTGATTGCTCCAGCGGCCCTGCAGGCAGGCCGACAGCGCACCCTTGAGCGCCGCATGCGTCGTCTCCTCGAACAGGTCCATGATCGGCTGGCCGCTGATCGCCGCGAGCTCGTAGCCGAACAGTCCCAGCCAGGAGGCATTGGCGTCGACCAGGATGCCTTCCTGGACCTGCGCGATCGCGTCATTGGAATGTTGCAGCACCGAGGCCAGCTGGCGGCGGGCGTCGCGCGCGGTGCGCAGCGTGCTCTCGAGCGCCCGCTCCATCCGGTGGGAACGCAGTTCGCGCGACATCACCGCCTGGAGCCGCTCGGCGCTTCCGGATGAGACCACGTCGCGCGCGCCCTTGAGCATGGCTTCGGCGATGCGCGTCTCGCTGACCGAGTCGTCCACCACGATGATCGGCACCGAGGCGGCGACCTGGTCGCGGATCGTGACCGCCGCGGCGAGGTCCTCAGCGCTGGGTTCGTACTGCAGGATCAGTTCAGGGTTGAGCTGCGTCAGCGCATCGCCCAGGTCGCGCAGCGCCGGAATCCAGGTGCAGTGCGCCGCGTGGCCGGCGCGCCGCAGGACGCCGTTGATCACCTCGACGGGATCCCGCGTTGCGGACAGAACGATCAGTGGAACAGCATGCTCGGACAAACCGCGCGACCCCCAAGGCCTCACCTGCGGAAGTCTAACACTGCGACCGCGCGCCTCCGCGTGCGACGGGTCTCACATTTTCCAATGTGGAAACAGGGGCTCCAGGGGCAGCTTTGCCGGGCCGCCCGGCACTTCGCGCACCAGCCGCGGCACCAGGTAGCCCGACAGGGACGAGGCCAGTTCGCCGACCAGCTGCCGGGCGACCGTCGCCGGAACTTCGAAGTGCGCGGCGCCGCGCACCCGGTCCAGCAGGTGCAGGTAATAGGGCACCACACCCGCTTCAAACAGGCGCCGCGACAGGTCCGCGAGCGCCGTCACCGAGTCATTGACTCCGCGCAGCAGCACCGCCTGGTTGAGGAGCGTGACGCCGGCTGCGCGCAGCCGGGCGCAGGCGGCGCGAACCTCGTCGTCGATCTCATTGCCGTGGTTGCTGTGCAGGACCATGGCGACCGGCCAGGGCAGCCCCCGCAGCCATTGCGCCAGTCCGGCATCCACCCGCGAAGGCAGGACCACGGGTAACCGGGTGTGCACACGCAACCGGCGGATGTGGGCAATACGCGCAAGTTCGCCGCCGATGGCGTGCAGCCGGGCATCACTGAGACTCAATGGATCGCCACCGCTCAGGATCACCTCCTCGATACTGGCATCGGCGGCGATCGCGTCCAGGGCCTGCCGCAGAGCCCCGGCGCCGACCTGCTCGGCATAGGGGAATTCACGGCGGAAGCAGTACCGGCAGTTGACGGCACAGGCGCCCGTGGCGATCAGCAGCGCCCGGCCCCGGTATTTCTGCAGCAGCCCCGGAGCCCTGAAGGAGTCGTCTTCGGCCAGCGGGTCGGGGCCGAACCCGGCAGCGTCGGCAAGCTCGGCCGCCGTGGGCATCACCTGCCGCAGCAGGGGGTCGGCGGGGTCGCCGCGGCGCATGCGGGCGACGAAGCTCAAGGGGACGCGCAACCGGAACCGGGCCGCCGCCGTGGCCGCGGCCGGAAACAGCGCCGGATCCAGGTCCAGGGCGTGCGCCAGGGCCTGCGGATCGGTGATGGCCCCGGCAAGCTCCTGCTGCCAGGTGGAAACGGTGGCCGGCTGGCGGCCCAGGGTGGTTGCCGGTATCATTCGCCGCCCATTTTGGGGCCGGCACTGCGAGAAGGAAATGGCCAGCTACAACACCAGCGAATTTAAATCCGGCATGAAGATCCTGCTGGATGGCGAGCCGTACTCGATTGTCGAAAACGAAATGGTCAAGCCGGGCAAGGGCCAGGCCTTCAACCGCGTCAAGGTGCGCAACCTCAAGACCGGACGCACCATCGAGCGTACCTTCAAGTCCGGCGATTCGGTGGACGCGGCCGACGTGGTCGACCTGGACATGCAGTACCTGTATCAGGACGGGGATTTCTGGCACTTCATGGTGCCGGACAACTTCGAGCAGTACACCGCCGGCAAGGCGGCCGTGGGCGACAATGCCGTATGGCTCAAGGATGGCACGGTGTGCATCGTCACGCTCTGGAACAACGAGCCGCTGCAGATCACGCCGCCGCCGCACATCGAACTGAAGATCGTGGAGACCGATCCGGGGTTGCGCGGCGATACGGCGACCGGCGGCCAGAAGCCCGCGAAGCTCGAAACGGGCGCCGTGGTGCGCGTACCGCTGTTCATCAACGAGGGTGAAGTCATCCGCGTGGATACCCGCACCGGCGAATACATCTCCCGCGCCAAGGCCTGAGGTCGTCAGGCCGTTTCGGTCGGAAACGGCAGCACCTCGCGGATATGGCTGGCACCGGCCGCCAGCATCAGCACCCGATCGAAGCCGACGGCGACGCCCGCGCAGTCCGGCAGCCCCGCGCCGAGGGCGCAGAGCAGCCGCTCATCCATCCGGTGCACCGGCAGGCCGCGGCGGGCGCGCTCCTCCAGATCCTGCGCGAACCGGGCGCGCTGTTCATCGGCCGAAGCCAGTTCGTGAAAGCCATTGGCCAGTTCAAGGCCATCCAGGTACACCTCGAAGCGCTGCGCCACCCGCGGGTCTTTAGGATCCAGGCGTGCGAGTGCGGCCTGCGAAGCCGGGTAGCCGTGGACGAAGGTCAGCGCCGCAAGCCCGAGCCGGGGGCCGACGAGGGCGCCCATGATGAGGTCCAGCAATTCATCGCGCGTCGCCTGCATGCGCAGGCCCAGCGGCGCCACCAGCGCCTGAAGTTCGGACAGCGCCGCCTCCAGGGGGTCCAGCCCCGTGTGGCGTTCGAAGGCCTCCCGATAGCTGATCCACTGCCCCGGCTGCGCCATTGCCGGATGACCCCCGCACAGCGTCCGCAGCAGTGCCTCGACTTCGTCCATGAGGCGCGGGAGGTCGAAGCCGAGCCGGTACCATTCGATGAGCGTGAACTCGGTGTTGTGCACCCGGCTTTGTTCGAAGCCGCGCGCCACGTGACAGATCTGGTAGATGTCTCCGACCTGCGCCGCGAGGAGGCGTTTCATGGCGTACTCGGGCGAGGTGTGCAGGAACAGCCCCGGCGCGGCAGCGGCCGCCGGCACGCCGCCGGTGACATCCACCGCCACTGAATGGATATGGACGTCGGTCACCGCGGCGTTCACCAGCGCCGGGGTATCCACTTCCATGACCTGGCGTGCGGCGAAGAACGCCCGCGCACGCGCGAGCAGCGTCGCGCGCAGCCGCAACCGCCCGGCCGTCGCCGTGGGCTGCCAGTCCGCGGCGGGCGGGCTCACGGCGGAAGCCCCGGATCCTGGAGCCGGCCGAGGGGCTGGCCGACGCGCACCGTCAGCCCGGGCCTGAGGTCCGCCTGCCAGCGCACGCGGTCCTTTGGAAACAGCAGGACCACCGTTGACCCCATGTTGAACCAGCCCAGCAGCGCGCCCCGGTCCAGGCCCGCGACCGGGGCGGGCGCTGGCAGTTCGCGCACCTGGCGCCGGGTGGGGGGCGTGACCTCCCCATGCCATATGGTGCTGATGCTGCCGACGAACAGCGCCCCCACCAGGGCCATCGCGAAGCGCTGCCGGTCATCATCCTCGAAGATGCACACCACGCGCTCGTTGCGCGCGAACAGGCCGTCCACGGCCGCGGCCGTCACGGCATTCACGCTGAAGAGCCTGCCCGGAACGTGCCGTGCCCGGTGCAGCCGTCCGGCCCAGGGCATGTGGATGCGGTGATAGTTGAAGGGCGCCAGGTACAGCGTCGCGAAGGCACCGCCTGCGAAGTCGGTGATTTCCGCAGCGTCGCCGGCGAGCAGCGCGCCCAGACTGAAGCTGCGGCCCTTGGCCTGCACGATGGTCTCACCGGTCAGGTAGCCGACCTGGCTGATGAAGCCGTCCACCGGCGAGACGATGACCCGTGGATCCGGCGGCAGCGGCCGCGTGCCCTGCGCGAGCTCGCGCGTGAAGAAGGCATTGAAGCTCTCGTAGGCCAGCGGATCCGGTTGCCGGGCATCGGACATGTCGGGTCTGAAGCCGGCCACGAAGCCGCGGATCAGCAGATTCTTGAAGGCGCGCCAGCGCACGCGGGCAAGTGCATGGATGACCCGCGACAGGGTGTGCTGCGGCAGCAGGTGCTGCAGCAGGATGAAGCCGCGGGACGCGGGTGAGCCGGGCCTCATGTCCTAACCCAGATCGCCGGCGGCGCGCCGCAGGTCCTGGGTCAGGGACTTCACGTCATAGGGCGCATTGAACACGGCCACGTTGTCGCCGTGTGCGTTCATCAGGAAGATGGTCGAGGAGTGATCCATGCTGTAGTCGCCACCGGGCAGATCCACCCGCTCGAAGGCGACGCCGAAGTGCCGGGCCACCGTCTTGAGCATCGCCGGGGTGCCGGTGAGGCCGATGAAGTCCGGGTCGAAGGCATGGACGTACTGCGCCAGCTGCGTCGGCGTGTCGCGGGCCGGGTCCACACTGATGAAGATCACCCGCAGGGCCGGCACGACGCCGGTTTTCACCACCTGCGCCAGCTGCAGCATCGTGATGGGGCAGACGTCCGGACAGTGCGTATAGCCGAAGTAGACCAGCGACGGCGCGCCCTTGAGCCGCGCGGCGGTAAACTGCGCGCCGTTCTGGTCGATGAGGGAGAAATCGCCCGGGTCGCGCGGCTGCGGCAGCCAGGTGCCGCTGGCGAGGACCGGCATCGAATGGTCGAGCCGGTGGGCCAGCCAGAAGCCTGCGACGGCTGCAATGGCCACCACCAGGATCATGAGGACGGGAGTTGATCGCACTTTCATGGACAAAGTATCCCATAACGTGACCGTCCAGCAGCTGATCGCGCGCGGTGCCCGCCGCCTGCGACGCGCGCGGGTCTTCTTCGGCCACGGCACCGACAACGCATGGGACGAAGCCGCGGCGCTGGTCTGGCATGCGCTGCGCCTGCCGGCACCGGGCGCGCGCGTGTACGCAAGGACCGTCTCGCCAGCCGCGCAGCGCGCCGCGCGCGACCTGATCGGCCGGCGCATCCGCGAGCGCATGCCGGCCGTGTACCTGACGGGCGAGACCTGGTTTGCGGGACTGCGCTTCCGGGTCGACCCGCGCGCACTGATCCCGCGCTCGCCGCTCGCCGAGCTCATCGAGCGCGGCTTCGCCCCGTGGATCGATGCCCGGCGGGTGCGCCGGGTGCTCGATATCGGTACCGGCAGCGGCTGCATTGCGATCGCCACCGCCCGCATGATGCCGCGCGTGCGGGTCGATGCGCTCGACATCTCGCCGGAGGCCCTGGACCTGGCGGCCCTCAACGTGCGACGCCACCGCCTGGGGCGGCGCGTGCGGTTGCTACGGTCGGATTACTTCAGTGCCCTGCGCGCCGAGCGCTACGATATCATTGTCAGCAATCCGCCCTACGTCGGGTCGCGCGAGATGCGGTCCTTGCCGCCGGAGTATCGACACGAGCCGCGCCAGGCACTGGCCTCGGGAGCGGACGGCATGGATGCGGTGCGGGCGATCCTGGCCGGTGCCCGCAGGCACCTGAATCCCGGAGGCGTTCTCATCGTGGAAGTGGGCAATACGGAAGGGGCGGTACGGCGCGCATTTGCGCAGCTGCCGTTCACCTGGCTGACGTTCGAACGCGGCGGCGGCGGCGTGTTCCTCCTGGGCGCGGATCAGCTCTAGACCGCAAGGCAGTCACGACAGATGTCCGGAAACACCTTTGGCAGGCTCTTCACGGTCACGAGCTTCGGCGAAAGTCACGGGCCGGCGCTGGGCTGCATCGTCGACGGCTGCCCGCCGGGACTGGCCCTGAGCGAGGCGGACCTGCAGCCGGACGTGGATCGCCGGCGCACGGGCACCTCTAAGTTCGTGAGCCAGCGCCGCGAGGGCGATGCGGTACGGATTCTTTCCGGCGTCTTCGAGGGGCGCACCACCGGCACCCCGATCGGGCTGCTCGTGGAGAACACCGACGCGCGCTCGCGCGACTACGAGAAGATCAAGGACCGGTTCCGGCCCGGCCATGCCGATTACACCTACCAGCAGAAGTACGGCTTCCGTGATTACCGCGGCGGCGGCCGCTCCTCCGCCCGCGAGACGGTGATGCGCGTGGCCGCCGGCGCGATCGCCCGCAAGTACCTCAAGGAACGCCTGGGGGCGCGCATCTACGGCTATGTGTGCCAGGTCGGAGCCCTGACACTCGATCCGGTCGATCCGCCTTCGGCCTACGGCAATCCGTTCTTCTGTCCGGATCCTGCGCGCATCGCGGAGCTCGAGGCGCTGCTGTGGGAGATCCGCGGCGCCGGCGATTCGGTGGGCGCGAAGCTCACCATCATCGCCAGCGGCATTCCCCCCGGCCTGGGTGAACCGGTGTTCGAGCGGCTCGATGCGGACATCGCCAGCGCGATGATGGGCATCAATGCGGTGAAGGCCGTGGAGATCGGCGAGGGCACGCGCGCCGCTGCACAGAAGGGCAGCGAGCATCGCGATGAACTCACCCCGCAGGGGTTCCTCAGCAATCATGCCGGTGGGGTGCTCGGCGGCATCTCCTCCGGTCAGGACATCGTGACCCATGTGACCCTGAAGCCCACTTCGAGCATCCAGGTGCCCGGCCGGACCATCAACCTGCGCGGCGAACCGGTCGAGGTGGTGACCACGGGACGCCACGATCCGTGCGTGGGCCTGCGGGCCGTGCCGATCGCGGAGGCCATGCTCGCCATCGTGCTCATGGACCACTACCTGCGCCATCGCGCGCAGAATATGGACGTGAAGTCCACGACGCCGGTCATTTGAGGCAGGAGGCAGCATGAGCGGCAGGAGCGGGGGCGAAGGATTCAACGTGGCGGTGGTGGGCGCCACGGGCCTCGTCGGCGAGACCATGATCGAAGTGGTCGAGGAGCGCGACTTTCCCGTGCGCAGGCTGTTTGCGCTCGCCAGCGAGCGCTCGCTGGGCAAGTCGGTGACCTTCCGCGGGGCGCGCCACGCGGTGGAGGATCTGGCGCAGTTCGACTTCAGCCAGGCCGACATCGGGCTGTTCTCACCCGGGGCGGAGGTCTCGCGCGTCTATGCGCCCAAGGCGGCCGCCGCGGGCTGCGTGGTCATCGACAACACCTCCGAGTTCCGCTACCTCGAGGATGTCCCGCTGGTGGTGCCGGAGGTCAACCCGGCGGCGATCGCCCAGTACACCCACCGCGGCATCATCGCCAATCCCAACTGTTCGACCATCCAGATGCTCGTGGTCCTCAAGCCCATCCACGACCTGGCCACGATCGAGCACATCAACGTCGCGACCTACCAGTCCGTGTCGGGGGCGGGCCGGGAGGCCATTACCGAGCTCGCGACCCAGGCGGCGGCGCTGCTGAGCGGGCAGGGGCCGGTCGAACCCGGGGTCATTCCGGCGCAGATCGCGTTCAACTGTGTCCCGCAGATCGACCGCTTCGAGGACAACGGCTACACCCGCGAGGAAATGAAGATGGTGTGGGAGACGCGCAAGATCCTCGGGGCCCCGGATATGCGCGTCAACCCGACGGCGGTGCGGGTGCCGGTGTTCTACGGCCACTCGGAGGCGGTGCATATCACCACCCAGCGGAAGCTGGGCGCTGCTGCAGTGCGGGAACTGCTGAGCCGGTCGCCCGGGGTGACGGTCATGGACGAGCGCCGGCCCGGCGGGTATCCCACGGCAGCCGTCGAGGCAGCGAACCGCGACACAGTTTATGTCGGCCGCATCAGGGATGATATGTCGTCAGAGCGTGGGCTTGACCTATGGATCGTCGCAGACAATGTTCGCAAGGGAGCGGCCACGAACAGCGTCCAGATCGCCGAGATTTTGGCGCGCGACTATTTATAAGTTATATTGCCGTCCGTGGTGTGGATTTGCGCAATCCAGTCCATGCTTTTGTTTTTTTAAGGTTTTTTATCGGCCGCATGGTGCGGAGTATCGTGAATGACTGCCAAATCCCTTAAGTGGACGCTGGCGGCGTTGATCGTTGGCTCGCCAGCCGCGATGGCGCTTGGCCTGGGTGACATCCACCTGCACTCGTCACTCAATGCGCCACTTGACGCTGATATCGACCTGATCGGCGCGACACCCGAAGACCTCGCGAACCTCAAGGCCACGATGGCCCCGCGGGATGAGTTCACCAAGAACGGCCTGGACTGGCCGGCCTTCCTCTCTTCGGTGACGCTGAAGCCCATGCAGACCGCCGACGGGCGCGACATCATCAAGGTCCATTCCGCACAGGCCATTACCGAACCCTTCGTCACGCTGCTGGTCGAGATCAACTGGCCGCGCGGCCATGTGACCCACGAATACACCGTGCTCCTCGACCCGCCGGTCTACACCCCGGACCAGGGCCAGGGCGCAGCTCCCGTCGTAGCCGCGCCTGCGGTGGGCGACGCGACGCCCCGCGGTGGCGCCATCCAGCGCGCACCCGCGGCGCCGGCGGAGGCTCCCGCGCCCGCTCCGGCTCCAGCCCCCGCCGCACGGCCGTCGGCGGCCGGCGCGAATGCCGCCGCGGGCTCGGCTGCCCAGACCTACCAGGTGCATCGGGGCGATACGCTCTCACGCATCGCCGCCCACGAGTCGGCCGGTTCGACGACCCCCGAACTGCGTCGCTGGATGGTGGCGACATATCAGGGCAACCTCGAGGCGTTCGACAAGAACATGAACGTCCTGCGGGCCGGCTCGGTGCTGCGGCTGCCCGACGCCAGTGCCCTGGGCGCCGTCAGCGCCAGCGACGCGCTGGCCGAAGTGCGCCGCCAGTACGCCGCCTGGCATTCGGGCGCGGCCCCCAGCGCGGCGCCGTCCACCGGCACGCCGGCCGCGACGCCGGCCAACGAAGCGGGCCGGCTGCGTCTGGTGACGCCGGGCACGTCCGCCGCTGGCGGTGCGGGCGCGACGAACGGCGCGGATACCAAGGCCCTGCAGGGCAAGGTCCAGCAGTTGCAGTCGCAGCTTGACGAGACGCAGCGGCTGTTGGCCCTGCGCAATGCGGATCTCGCCCGACTGCAGGCCCAGCTGGCGTCGGCCCAGAGTGCCGCCCGGGCGAATGCGGCACCCGCAGCCGCACCCACGCCTGCGCCCACGCCGGCGCCGGCACCGGCACCGGCACCCGAGGCGACGCCTGCGGCCCCGCCGGCGGTGAGTTCCGCCGCGGTCGAACCGCCGCCGGCCTCGGTTCCGGAAAGTGCCGAAACCGCCCCACCGGCTGCTTCGGCGCCGAAGCATCGGGCGCATGTCGTGCCGGTGGCCGTAACCCAGAACGGTTCGCCGATCCTCGACACCGTCCTGAAGTACTGGTGGGCGCTGGCCGCACTGGTGGTCGCCCTCATCGCCTTCCTGGGCCTGCGCAGCTGGCGCGAACGCCGCCAGTCCAGTTTCGACGATTCACTCAGCCGCCTGAACAGCCGTACCGACACCGCGACGGGCCACGATGCTACGTTCGACACGCAGCCGCTGGTGCCGCTGCGGGACGAGTCGATCCTGGTCGAGGAGTCCGGCACGCACGCCCGGCCGCGCCTGGATGGCGCGCCGAAGCCGAGCGCGCCCCCGCACATCGCTGCCGACCAGACCATCAGCGCGGAGACCGCCGTCAATCTCGACCAGGGAGATCCGCTGGCCGAGGCCGACTTCCACATGGCCTATGGCCTGTACGACCAGGCCGCCGATCTGGTGCGCATCGCGATCCAGCGTGAGCCCACGCGCCGGGACCTGAAGCTGAAGCTGCTGGAAGTATTCTTCGTGTGGGGCAACAAGGAGCAGTTCCTGCACAGCGCCCGCGAACTCGCCGACACGCGCGCGGAAGCCGCGCCGGGCGAGTGGGAAAAGATCCTCATCATGGGCAAGCAGATCGCGCCCGAGGATCCACTGTTCGCCGGCGGCTCCGCGGTCAGCGGCGCGGCGGCGGCGGGCGTGGACCTCGACCTCGAGGGCGGCCAGAACGCGGGCATCGATTTCGACGTGCTCGGTTCGCCCTCCGCGGTGCTGCGAGCCGCCGATGACATCGACCTGGATATCGGCACCGCCATCGGCGAACGCGATCCGACGGCGGAAGCCGCCGCGGCCCAGGCCACGGACAAGAATCTCGCCCTGAACGAGGCCGACGCCGCCACCGGCTCCACTCAGGAGATGACGGCGGGCCGCATGGCCGCCGCCCGCTTCGGCGGGCTGAACGAGGGTGGGACGGTGGAGTCGCCGACCATCGACCAGCAGCTGGGCGCGACCACCAACGCCAGCACTGCGACCGTGCGCGAGAAGGTCGACAAGGCTCTGCAGCAGACACCGCATGCGGAACAGACGGCCGAACTTGCCATCGACGACCTGGGCCTGGACCTGAATTCCCTGGACACCGTGGATCAGCCGGCGCTCGGATCGGGTGCGGATGCACCGACCATGGTGGCGGGCCTCGATGAACATTCACGCAGGCTCCTGGAAACCGCCGAGCATCGCAGCCCGGAATTCGAAGCTGACCCGGGGGCCACCGGCGCCTGGCAGTTCGATGGCGCCGCCACCGACACGCCGGGCGATGCCGCCGCGGCGCCCCCGGAGCATGATGTGGGCGCCACCACGAGCCTGCAGGCCCTGTCGAACGATCTGGATTTCAACCTCGGCCTGCCCGAGGCCCCGCCGCCGGCCGACACCGCCCGGCACAATGGTCTGGATCTGGACGTCGGGACCGCGACCATTCCCGATACGGCATTCACCCAGACCCAGAAGCTCGGTACCGAGGATCTGGCCCTGCCGGATCTGGAACCGGTGACCATGAGCGAAGTGGGCACGAAGCTGGATCTGGCGCGCGCCTACATGGACATGGGCGATCCGGAGGGTGCGCGCAACATCCTCGAGGAAGTGGTCTCCGAAGGTTCGGTGGCCCAGAAACAGGAAGCCCAGCGCCTCATCGAGTCGCTGCCCGGCTGAAGTCAGGCCGCCTTGTCACGGATCGCCGTCGCGCTCGAGTACGACGGCGCGCAGTTCGCCGGCTGGCAGACCCAGCAGCCGGGCGTCAGCAGCGTGCAGCAGACGGCGGAAGCCGCCTTCAGCCGGGTTGCCGATGAAGCGGTGAGCCTCGTGTGTGCCGGCCGGACCGACGCGGGCGTGCATGCCCTGGGGCAGGTCGCGCACTTCGACACGCAGGCCTTGCGCGTCGAACGCAGCTGGATCCTGGGCGCGAACTCGCATCTGCCCGACAGCATCAGCGTGCGCTGGGCCCGCGCGGTGCCGGCGCATTTCCATGCGCGCTACAGTGCCGAATCGCGGACCTACCGCTACTTCGTCCTCAACCGCCTGGCCCGTTCGGCACTGGCCACACGGCGCGCGGCCCTGATCCACCGCCCGCTGGACATCGAACCGATGCGCGCGGCAGCCGCCCTGCTGGTGGGCGAGCATGATTTCAGCGCGTTTCGCGCCGCCGAATGTCAGGCGCGCTCGCCGGTGCGTCGCCTGTACGCACTGGAGGTGTGGCGCCAGGGCGACGTGGTGATCATGGAAGCCACGGCCAATGCCTTCCTGCAGCACATGGTGCGCAACCTCGTGGGTCTGCTGCTGGACATCGGCGTGGCCAAGGCACCCTCGCAGTGGGCCGCCGAGGTACTCTCGGGCCGGGATCGGACCCGCAGTGCCCCGACCGCGCCGGCGTCAGGCCTGTACTTCTGGAAGGTCGCCTATCCGCAGGCCTTCAGGCTGCCCGAGGAGGCGGCCGGGCCGGTATCGGCTATTATTCCCGATCCCCCTTTCGGGTAGAGCACGGGAAGCCGCCATGTCCTGGTTCGAAAAGATCATGCCCTCGCGCATCAAGACGGAGCGCCGGACGCGCTCGGTGCCCGAGGGGCTGTGGATCAAGTGCCCGGCCTGCGATGCCGTTCTGTATCGGGCCGAGCTGGAACGCAACCTGTACGTGTGCCCGAAGTGCAGCCATCACATGCGCATCGGCGCCCGCCAGCGGCTGCTGTGGTTCCTGGACGAGGGGCAGCAGGTGGAAGTCGGCGCCAGCGTGGCGCCCGAGGACGTCCTCAAGTTCAAGGACAGCAAGCGCTACAAGGACCGGCTGGCGCAGGCCCAGAAGGCGACCGGCGAAAAGGACGCACTGGTGGTGCTGGCGGGCAGACTGCTCGGCAATCCGGTGTGCGCGAGCGCCTTCGAGTTCGAATTCCTCGGCGGCTCGATGGGCTCGGTGGTCGGTGAGCGCTTCCGTCGCGGGGTCGAGTTCTGCATCGCCAACCGCATGCCCTTCGTGTGCTTCACCTCCAGCGGTGGCGCGCGCATGCAGGAGGCGCTGTTCTCGTTGCAGCAGATGGCCAAGACCAGCGCGGCGCTCGCCCGCCTGGCCCGGGCGCGCCTGCCGTACGTGGCCGTCATGACCGATCCGACCATGGGGGGCGTCTCCGCAAGTCTCGCCATGCTCGGAGACCTGAACCTGGCCGAGCCGCGGGCCCTCATCGGGTTCACCGGCCCGCGCATCATCCAGCAGACCATGCGCGAGACGTTGCCGGAAGGCTTCCAGCGCAGCGAGTTCCAGCTCGAGCACGGCGCGGTGGACATGATCGTGGACCGGCGCGACATGCGCGATCGCATCGGCGGCATGCTGGCGATGCTGATGAAACAGCCGCCGCGCGCGGCCTGATGACGGTGGCCTCGCGCACGCTGGCCGAATGGCTCGCGTTGCAGGAGCAGGTCCACACCCGCTCGATCGATCTGGGGTTGGGTCGCGTGGGCAAGGTCGCAGCCACGCTGGGGCTCGACGCGCCGCGCTATCGGGTCATCACGGTCGCCGGGACCAACGGCAAGGGTTCCACGGTTGCGACGCTTGAGGCGTTGCTGCTGGCCCAGGGAGTGCGGGTCGGCACGCTCACCTCGCCGCATCTGCTGCGCTACAACGAGCGCATCCACGTCGATGGCCGCGAGGCCACCGATGAGCAGCTGATCGCGGTATTCGAAACCATCGAGGCCGCCCGTGGGGCGACGACGCTGACGTTCTTCGAATACAACACCCTTGCGGCGCTGTTGCTGTTTGCGCAGCAGCAAGTCGCCGTGGCGGTCCTGGAAGTGGGCCTGGGGGGACGCCTCGATGCCACGAACCTGGTGGACGCGGACGTGGCCGTGCTGTGTTCGGTGGGATTCGATCATCGCGACTGGCTCGGGGACACCCTGGATGCCATTGGCGCTGAGAAGGCCGGGATCTTCCGCAGCGGCCGCCCTGCGGTGCTGGGGACGCCGGAGATGCCGGCGAGCGTGTACGCCGCCATCGAGCGGCTCGGTGCCCGGGCCGTCATCGCCGAGCGCCAGTTCGGCTGGCAGATCGGGGCCGGCACCTGGAGCTATCGCGGCTTGCAGGGCGAGATCCCGGGACTGCCGCCGCCGCGCCTGGCGGGCCGGATCCAATACCGCAACTCGGCCACGGCCCTGGCGGCCATCGAATCCCTCATGCAGAGCGCGGGCACTACGCTGCGGGCCGCGGCGCTCACGCGCGACATCATCGCCACGGCCCTGGGCCGAGTCGTCGTGGCGGGCCGCTTCCAGGTCATCCCGGGACCCGTGGAATGGATCCTGGATGTCTCCCACAACGAGCCGGCCGCGCGCGTACTCAGGAACAACCTCGATGAGCGGCCCGTCACGGGCCGCACGCTTGCCGTGTGCGGCATCCTTCAGGACAAGGATGCCGACGAGATCGGCGGGGCTCTCAAGGGCGCTGCCGATATCTGGATCGCCTGCGCGCTGCCGGGCCCGCGGGGTGGCACCGCGGCCGAACTGGCCGCGCGGCTTGCGCCGCATATCGAGGTCACCCGGCGTGCGGATTCGGTCGCGCAGGGATGCGAGATTGCGCGCACACTGGCGCGGCCCGGTGACCGGGTGCTGGTGTTCGGCAGTTTCAGTACGGTGACCGCCGCGCTGGAATGGCTTGATACCCTCAAGCCCCATTGAGACCGACTTGGAACAGCAAGCCAAAGAAAGACTCACCGGCGGCGTCATACTGGTCGTACTGCTCGTGCTGCTGGTGCCCGAGCTGCTGACCGGTCCGCGGCCGCCGCCGCAACCACCCCCGGCGCAACCCGACCAGGCGCCGATGCGCTCCTACACCATGGATCTCGCCGAGACCGTCCGTCCGAACAGCGCGCCGGTGGCGGCATCGACGGCCGTACCGCCCGCCAGTGAACCGGTGGCGCGCACGGCCGTGGCGAGTGCTCCGGCCTCCGCACCGGTGGCAACGCCCGTGCCCCGACCCGCGCCGGCCCCATCACCGGCCGCTGCCGATCACGTCGCGGCGCATCCCGCGAAGCCTGCGGCTGCGGTGCCCGCGACGCGCGCCCCGGCGCCGCCGGCCGACAAGGCGATCGAACGCGCCCCGGGCGGCTGGACCGTGCAGCTCGGGACCTTCAGCAGCCGCGAGAATGCCGCGCATCTCATCGCCGGCCTTAAGTCACATGGCTTCAGCGGGTCCATTTCGGAAGCCGCCCGCCATGGCCACCGGCTGTACCGCGTCCGGGTCGGCGCCGAGCGCGACCGCGCCGCAGCCCAGAAGCTGCTCGCGCGTCTGAAGGCGGCGGGTGAGAAGGGCGGGGAAGTGGTCCCCCGCTAGCCTGCGCGACGGCGGCGATCCCTTGAAAAACCTGCGGTTGACCCGCACGTTGGCAACCGGGCTCTAGTACAATCCCCGGCGCCATTCCGGCCGCCTGCAGGCATTGATGCATCAGTCGTTTGCGTTCACCACAGCTGATTACCTGATTATCGTGACCGTGGTCGTTTCGGGCACGGTCGGCCTGTTCAGAGGTCTGCTACGCGAAATCATCGCCGTCTGCACCTGGATCGTGGCCGCCTTCGTAGCCTGGCATTTCGCCGCCGCGCTGGAGCCTCATCTGGGCGGTCTGCTCAACCAGGAACCCGTGCGCCCCTGGGCCGCCCGACTGATCCTGTTCCTGCTGGTGCTGCTGCTGGGACACGCGGTCGGGGTCATCGTCAACTATTTCGTGAGATTGTCGCTGTTGACCGGCGTCGATCGGTTCCTCGGGCTGCTGTTCGGACTGCTGCGGGGCGTGCTGATCGTCGGGGCGGCAATCATAGTGTGCGAGACGGTGCGACTGGATCGTGAGCCGTGGTGGCATCAGTCCATTCTGGTGCCGTACGGACAGGACGCCGCGGATCTGCTGTGGTCACTGGGCGGGAGCCGGTTCAAGCGCCACGTGGTCACGGCAGCGAATCGCACGGTGAATTAATCTCCAGGAGGCGGTCATGTGCGGAATTGTGGGCATCGTCGGGACCAGTCCCGTCAACCAGCGTCTGTACGATGCGCTCACGGTGCTGCAGCACCGCGGACAGGATGCCGCAGGCATCGCCACCGCCGCGGGCGGCGCGCTCTCGATCCGCAAGGGCCCCGGCCTGGTGCGCGATACCTTCCAGCAGCACGACATGCTGGAGTTGCGCGGTGACATGGGCGTGGGTCACGTGCGCTATCCCACGGCGGGCGCCGACGGCGTCACCGAAGCGCAGCCCTTCTATGTGAATGCCCCGTACGGCATCTGCCTGGCGCACAACGGCAACCTCACCAATGCGTCCGAACTGGCCGAAGTGCTCAACCGCGAGGACCGGCGGCACCTGAACACCACTTCGGATTCCGAGGTGCTGCTGAACGTCTTTGCCTCCGAGCTGCAGCGCGTCGGCACGCCGCGCGTCACGGCCGGGGACATCTTCGCGGCGCTGACCGCGGTCTACCGCCGCTGCCGCGGTGGCTATGCAGTCGTCGCCATGGTCATCGGCCACGGCATCCTCGGCTTCCGTGATCCGAACGGCATCCGGCCGCTGGTGCTCGGACGGCGCGAGACGGCGAAGGGCCCGGAGTGGATGCTGGCCTCCGAAAGCGTGGCACTCGACATGCTGTCGTTCCAGTTCGTGCGCGACATCGGCCCGGGCGAGGCGGTGTTCATCGACGAGCACGGCCGGCTGCATTCCCAGCAGCTGGTCGCCAGCGTCCAGCACACGCCGTGCATCTTCGAGTACGTGTACTTCGCACGTCCGGACTCGATCATGGACAACATCTCGGTGTACCGCGCGCGCATGCGCATGGGCGACCGGCTCGCCGAGAAGATCCTGCGGGCGCGGCCCGACCATGACATCGACGTGGTCATCCCGATCCCGGATACCAGCCGCACCGCCGCCCTGCAGCTGGCGCACCGGCTGGGCCTCAAGTACCGCGAGGGCTTCACCAAGAACCGCTACATCGGCCGCACCTTCATCATGCCGGGGCAGGAGATGCGCGAGAAATCGGTGCGCAGGAAGCTCAATGCCGTGGACATGGAGTTCCGTGGCAAGACCGTGCTGCTGGTCGACGACTCCATCGTGCGGGGCACGACTTCGGCCCAGATCGTGGAGCTGGCGCGCGAGGCCGGCGCCCGCAAGGTGTACTTCGCCTCGGCCGCCCCACCGGTGCGCTTCCCGAATGTCTACGGCATCGACATGCCGGCCGCCAGCGAACTGGTGGCCAGCGGCCGCACCGACGAGGAAATCGAACGCGTCATCGGTGCGGACTGGCTGATCTACCAGGATCTGCCGGACCTGGTGGCGGCCTGCCAGCACGACAACGCGAAGATCACGCAGTTCGATACCTCCTGCTTCTCCGGCAACTACGTCACCGGAGATGTCACGCCGGAGTATCTGCAGCGCCTGCAGCGCGAGCGGTCCGATGCGGCCAAGGCCCTGAGGCGTGAGGAAGAGCGCCGCGGGCCCTTGCGCGTCGTGCGTTGAACGTGGCCGGACCCGATCCGCGCCGCCAGCTGCTTCTCGAACTGCTGCAGGCCGGGCTCGCCGCCGTGGACGGTCGCCGTTGCACCGCGGCGACCCTGGCGGCTCGGACCGCCAAGCACCCGCCCGCCCTGCGCTACCACGTCGCCGCCGTCGGCAAGGCTTCCTGCGCGATGGCGCTGGGCGCGCACGATGCCCTGGGCGCACGGCTGCTGCGCATGCTGGTCATCGCCAAGGACGGGCACGCCGAGGCCGCGCTCGCCGCGCTGCCGAACCTCGAGGTCCTGGAAAGCAGCCACCCCTTGCCGGATGCGCGCTCGCTGCGCGCCGGTGAGCGGCTGTGCGAATTCGTCGCGGCCATTCCGGCGGACGTGATGCCGGTATTCCTGATCTCCGGTGGCGCATCGAGCCTGGTGGACGTGCTGCAGCCCGGATACACCCTGGAGGACCTGCGCCAACTCAATGCGGCGGGGCTCGCCAGCGGCGAGGAGATCGCAGAGCTCAACGCGCGGCGCCGCGGCATCTCCAGGCTCAAGGGGGGCGGCCTCACGGCCCTGCTGCGCGGTCGTCCGGCACTCGCCCTGTTCGTGTCGGACGTGCCGGGAGATGATCCCGCGGTCATCGGCAGCGGCATCCTGGGTCCGGTCACGCCCGCCGCGACGGCGCAGGCGGACGCAGTGGAACGCTGCATCATCGCGCGCATCGAGGATGCCATGCGCGCCGTCGGCGAGCGCGCCGGTGACTTGCGCACCTGGATCAGCGGCACGCGCTTCGCCGGGGACGCCGACCGGCTGGCGGTGCGCCTGACGCACGAACTGTGGCTCAGCGACGCCCAGGTATGCGTGTGGGGCGGGGAATCGGTGGTGCGGTTGCCGCCCCAACCCGGACGCGGCGGCCGCAACCAGCACCTGGCGCTCGCGTCGGCGCGCCTGATCGCGGGGGTCGAGGATCTGCTGTTCCTCGCCGCGGGCACGGACGGCACCGATGGCCCCACGGAGGAGGCCGGGGCCGTGGTGGACGGGGAGACCTGTGGCCGGGTGACGGTGGCCGGCCTGGACGTGGAGCAGTGCCTGGCGGGCGCGGACTCGCAGACGGCGCTGGCGGCATCCGGGGACCTGGTCCATACCGGGCCCACCGGCACCAACGTCGGTGATCTGGCGGTGGGCCTGAAACTCACCGCCGGCCAGGCCCAGTCCTGGTACGCGCGCCACGGTGCCCGCGTCCCCCTGCGGTAGACTGCGCGCATGGTGCGTCGTGACGTGGTGGTTAGTCGATCTGCCTCTGAGGAAGAGAGAGCCACTGCTTGCTGCGCTTCTCCAGCGGGTGTAAGTCCCGCGCCGGTAAGCGTCGGTGCGCCGGCTAGCAGGCCCCAGGTGAAGAAGGGAGACCTTTTCGCCCGAGCGGGGTATCCCAAGTCCGTGGGAAGCGGCGAGAGCCGCTGCTGCACGGGGAGCGAACGCGCGGGCCACAACCTAAAGTGAAGCCTGCAGCCTCGACACAGTTACAACCCGGAGGCCGAGCCGATCATGTCACGGCGAAGGCAACATTGGACGCGAGAGCACCGAAGCTCGCGGCTGGCTCCGGCGGGGTAAGGGGCGTAGCACGCGCGTCAGGAGAAGGGTGGAACACGAGAGACCCGTCTGCGCGGCCATTGTCGTGGCAAGGTGATTCGTATAAGCCTAAGGCGAAGGCGAACACTGTGCAGCGGGAGTCCGAGGGGATCGTAGTACCGCACGACCCGGAAGCGTCCGGGGGACGAACGCCGTGACGAACAACGCGGCGGGAGGGAAGGGTCCCTGGGGTGATCGAGCCTTAAGAGCAGGTAAGCGCGAGGGAGTGGCCGGCATGACCGGACCTAAAGACCCCGGCGGCGATGAGCCGCGCGACAAAGTACGAGAACTGCGACGAGGGCTATGGGCGGCAGCCAAGCGAGCACCGGGTAGGCGTTTTCATGCCCTATATGACCATCTTGGCAGGCGTGACGTCCTGGCAGAGGCATGGAGACGAGTCAGGAGGAACCGCGGCGCTGCGGGGGTCGATGGCCAGTCGATCCGCGACGTCGAGCAGTATGGGGTTGAGCGCTTCCTGGAAGAGCTTGGCGCTGTGCTGCGCGCAGGTGAGTACCGGGCGACGGTGGTCCGCCGCCAGTACATACCGAAGGCTGACGGAGGGCAACGGCCGCTCGGGATACCGACGGTTCGGGATCGGGTAGTGCAGATGTCGACGAAGCTGGTGTTGGAGCCGATATTCGAGGCGGACTTTCTGCCGTGCTCGTACGGCTTTCGGCCCAGGCGCAACACGACGATGGCGCTGGAGACCTTAAGGACGCTTGGGGCCAAGGGCGGACATCATGTGTTGGATGCCGACATCCGTAATTACTTTGGCAGCATCGACCACGAGAAGCTGATGCTACTGGTGGCACGACGCATCTCGGACCGGCGGATCCTGAAGTTGCTGCGGCAGTGGCTCGAAGCGGGTGTGATGGAAGATGGCACGGTCTTAGCGACTGTGGCCGGCACGCCGCAGGGTGGAGTGATCTCGCCCTTGCTGTCGAACGTTTACCTGCATGTACTCGACGTTCTGTGGACTCGCCACAGTGCTGCCTTGGGGACATTGGTGCGATATGCAGACGACTTTGTGGTGATGTGCCGCACCGCAAAGGATTGCGAGCAGGCCGAGGGGCGCGTTCGGGCGATTCTGGAACGCCTCGGCCTTGAGCTACATCCGCAGAAGACGAGACGAGTCGACCTCTACGATGGCAAAGAGGGTTTTGACTTCCTCGGCTGCCACCTGCATAAGCGACTGAGCGGACGGATATGGGAACAGCAGCGCAAACGCCTGTACTTCCTGCATCGCTGGCCGTCGCAGCGCTCAATGCAGCGCATCCGCCAACGTGTGAAGGCACTGACTCCGAAGGTTCGCTGTCATGCGGACTTACGCGAGATCATCGCCGATCTGAACCCTGTTCTGCGGGGTTGGGGTCAATACTTTCGCACCGGCAATGCCGACACTCGTTTTATCCAGCTCGACTCCTACGTGCGCCGGCGCCTGGTGTCTTTGTGCATTGCGCGCAAGGGCCGCCACTTGCAGGCCGGAGGGGTCGTTCCCTGGACGCGCGAGTACTTCGAGCGCCTTGGGTTACATCGCCTGCGCGGGACCGTCCGTTATCCGCAGTCCTCCTTTTGGGAGTCGCGTCATGCTGCCGCTTAATCGATCACTGGTAAGCCGTGTGCGGGAAATCCGCACGCACGGTTTGGTAGGGGGCCCTGATTCCTGCTGTTGCCTTTGGGCTGCTTAGGAGTCAGGGTCTACCAATGCGGCTGATGCTGATCAGTGATGATCCGGCCTTGCTGGCGCGGCTGCGCACCAGCGTCCAGATCCGCTGGCTGGACTCGGACATCGTTGCCTACGACCCGCGCGCGCGCGGCCCGCTGCCGAAGGACATCCGTGCCCAGGGCTTCGATGCGGTGGTCCTCGATCACGCCTGGTGCGACACGCAGGAGCATTCGCGCGGCATCACCGAACTGAGGCGGCTGACGGCGCGCGCCGGCTTCGCGCCCGTCATCTTCATGGCACGCGGATCCGGCGATGCCCTGTGTGCGGCGGCACTCGGCGCCGGGGCCTGCGCCGCGCTCGGCCGCGAGGAGCCTTCCTCCGAGGGACTGTTCGCCGCCATTGCCGCGGCGGCCGCGCTGCAGGCGAGCAGCCGTGAACGTCGACATCATTCCGGACTGGTCGCCGACGAGCAGCGTTTCAGCGGCGTGCGCATCCCGGGCTACCGGCGGGTGCGGACCCTTGCCGTGGGACACTTTGCCGAGCTGCACGTCGCCGAGAGCGACCAGCACGGCGAGCTCGTCGCCATCAAGGTGGCGCGCGACATCACCACCGATACGGACCTCGACCATGCATTCCGCCGGCTGCTGCAGGAACACGACATGGCACAGCGCGTGGCGCCCGAATTCGTGGTCAAGGTCCATGACCTGGGCATCAGCGACGAGCATGCCTACATGATCATGGAATACTTCGATTCCGGGGACCTGCGGCGGCGGCTGCGCTCCCCGCTGCGGGCCAGCGAGGCGCTGCGGATGGCGCTGGCGATCGCGCGGGGCCTGGCGGCGGTCCACGCCACCGGCGTGCTGCACCGGGACGTCAAGCCCGCGAACATCATGCTGCGCCGGGACGGCGGCGTGGCCCTCATCGACTTCGGGCTGGCCAAGGATGCGGCGCTCGCGGCCGACATCACCGATGCGGGCCAGATCATCGGCACGCCGCACTACATGAGCCCGGAGCAGGGCCACGGCGAGCCCATCGACGTGCGCAGCGACCTATATAGTCTGGGAATCATCCTTTTCGAAATGCTCACCGGCCGCAAGCCGTTCACGGCCGAGAACCCGATGGCGATCATCTACATGCACCGCAAGTCGCCCGTGCCGCAGCTGCCGGAGCCGCTGTTGGACCTGCAGCCGCTGCTGGACCGGTTCCTGGCCAAGGACCCGGCGGGCCGCTTCGAATCGGCGCAACAGGCGGCCACGGCCATCGGCGCGGCGCTGGCCGACCTGCAGGCGCGCGAGCGGGCGGCGTGAACGGCATCCTGCTCGCGGCCACGCCGGCTGCGTGGGTCGGCGCCGCGTGCGAGCGCTGGCCGGAGCTGCTGGTGGATCATCTGGGATGCGAGAAGAAGGCGGCATCGACCGCACTGGCCCTCATCTTCGCGTATCCCGAGGACGATGCCATGACGCAGGCGCTCTCGCGCCTGGCCCGCGAGGAACTGCGGCACTTCGAGCAGGTGCAGGCGCTGATGAAGGAACTCGCGGTTCCCTATGCGCGCGCCAAACCCGGGCGCTACGCCGCGGGACTGCGCGCCGTGTCGCGTACGTCGGAGCCGGAGCGCAAGCTCGATCTGCTGCTGACGGGGGCCCTCATCGAGGCGCGCTCCGCCGAGCGTTTCGCGTGTCTGGCGCCGCGTCTGCAGCCGCCCCTGGATCGTTTTTACGCACAGCTGCACAGATCAGAGGCGCGGCACTTCGAGCTGTACCTGCGGCTCGCGATGACGGCGGCGGCAGCGGCCGGTCTCAACTGGCGCGAGCGACTCGAGCTTCTGGCGCGGCGCGAGGCGGAACTGGCGACGGCTCCGGATGAGCAGTTCCGTTTTCACTCCGGGCCGCCGCAAACCGCGCCCTAAGGCCGTACCCGGTCGTACTCCAGCGTGTACTGGAAGTTGTAGATGCCGGCGTGGGAGATGGTCGAGGTGACGGCGAGCGTGCCGTCGCGATCGAGGGCATAGCGCACCTCGGACATCGGACCCTTGTCGCCGACCTGCGTGCGGATCAGGTAGTCGTCCCCGTCCCAACCGAGGCTGCGGTTGGCGGGCCCGCGCGTGGTGGTCACGACGCTCTTTTCGCCCGAGGTGTAATCGTTGATGACGTGCTTGCCATCGGGCATGGTGATGTTGACGGTGAGGCCGGTGGCACTCTGCGTGATCGTCAGGTGCGGCGGCATGGCGAAATGATGTTCCGGCGACCCGGGACGCGGCCCGCCGCCGGGGCCACCGCCCGCCGGCATTCCGCCTCCCATGCCACGGCCGCGACTGCCGCGGCGCCCGCCGACGGTGTCGCTGCCGGTGACGGGATTCTGAGCGGGAACCGCCTCCTGCGGGAAATCGCTCAGGGCCAGATCGATCTGCCATTCCCCGCCCAGGTCGATGTCCCGGGGCGCCCGGGTGCCGAGGGTGGTCGAGCAGCTGCCGAGCGCCAGCAGCGCCGGCGTCATAAAAAGTGCTGACAGGATGCAACTCAGTCGTGACAATTGTTGTCTCCGTTTGGACGGGTCGTGCGTTGGACTCCAGAGCGACGTCCCCGGTTCGCTGGGTGGGTTTTTTGCACAATCTTTTACAAACAGTTAGCTCCGGCAATGGAGCAGGAAGCGCAAGGCCATGACTGACCAACCTCACATTCTGATTGTCGACGATGATCGCGAAATCCGCGCATTGCTCGCCAAGTACCTCGAGACCAACAGCTTCCGGACCACCGCGGTGGCCGACGGCAAGGCGATGACTGCTGCAATGCAGCAAAACCATTTCGATCTCATCGTACTGGACTTGATGCTGCCGGGCGATGATGGTCTGGCCCTGTGCCGCGAATTGCGCCGGCACTCCCAGGTCCCCATCATCATGCTCACCGCGCGCGGCGAGGATGTGGACCGCATCGTGGGCCTCGAAGTCGGTGCCGATGATTACCTGCCGAAGCCCTTCAATCCGCGCGAACTCCTGGTGCGCATCAAGGCCGTGCTGCGCCGGGCCTCGCATGCGCCGCGCGATCCGGATGCGGCGGTCGTGCGCACGTTCCGCTTCGGGGGCTGGCAGCTGAACACGACGACCCGTACCCTGACCGACAGCGAAGGGGCTTCGGTGGCTTTGAGCGGCGCCGAGTACCGGCTGCTGACGGTGCTGCTGGGTTCGCCGAGCCGCGTGCTGTCGCGCTCGCAGCTTGCCACGCTGCTGCGCGGGCGGGAGGCCGATCCGCAGGATCGCAGCATCGATGTGCGCGTGAGCCGGCTGCGCCAGCTGCTGGGAGATGATGCGCGTGCCTCGCAGATCATAAAGACCGTCTATGGTGAGGGGTACGTCATTGGAGTGGGTGTCGAGACCGCCTGACGCCTCGCGGGCGAAGCGGGGCTGGCGGCTGCCGCTTTGGCCAAGTTCGCTGTTCGGGCAGCTGTTCTTCGCGGTCTTCATCGGCGTGCTGGCCGCGACCCTGATTTCCCTGTTCCTGGTGTCACGCGAGCGGGACCGCACGCTGGTGCAGGCCTCGGTGCGCGAGTGGTCACGGCGCGTGGTCGACATGACGGCCTCCATGCAGTTGCTGCAACCGGGCGAACGCATCGAGGCCAGTTCGCTGCTGCAGAACTGGCCGCGACCCCAGTTCCGCCGGCCGCGGCCGCCGCCGGGGCCCATGCTCGAGCCGCTGCTGGAGCCGCCGGGAATGCCGACGCCCTTGCCGGATTTCAGGCAATCCCTGGAGCAGCAGCTGCGATTGGTGTTCGGGCCCGGTTACCAGGTGTCGGTGTCGCCGACCACCGATCCGCGCAAGCCCGCCATGACCCTGAGCCGCCCCGGCGCCGAATCCTTCGAACGCGGCGGGCAGCTCTATGACGTGCGCGTCGGTCTGCCCGGTGGTGACGGCCTGCTGTTCCGACTGGCGCAGGGCCAGCGCGGCGCACCGCTGCCGCGCTCGCTGCTGTTCAACCTGATCCTGCTCGCCGTCCTGATCGCGATCGCGCTGTATGCGGTGACGCGCGGCATCACCCGGCCGCTGTCGAAACTGGCCCGCGCGGCCGAGGCGGTCGGCCGCGACATCCGCCAGCCGCCGCTGGCGGAGAGCGGCTCGCGCGAGCTGCGCGATGCGGCACGCGCCTTCAATACCATGCAGGAGCGGATGCAACGCTACGTGGACAGCCGCACGCGGGTGCTCGCGGCAATGTCGCATGACCTGAAGACGCCGCTCACCCGGCTGCGGTTGCGGATGGCGACGCTGAACGATACCGACCTGCAAAGCCGCGTCGACCAGGATCTGAACGAGATGGAGAGCATGGTGCACGGGGCGCTGGCCCTGCTGCGCGGGCTCAATGACGATGAACCGGCCGAGGCGCTCGACATCAATGAGCTGCTGGCGCGGCTGCAGGCTGAATTCGCCGAGATGGGTGCGCCGTTCGCGGTGCATGGCCGGGCGCAGGTGCTGTATGCCGCCAAACCCATGGCCCTGAAGCGCTGCCTGACCAACCTCATTTCCAACGCCACCAAGTTCGGCGGTGGGGTGAGCGTGACGGTGGTGGACGGCCCGGCGGTGGTCATCATGATCCGGGACCAGGGCCCCGGCATCGCGCCCGAGCACCTGGCGCGGGTGTTCGAACCGTTCTACCGCGTGGAGTCCTCGCGCAACCGCGACACCGGCGGCACCGGACTGGGTCTGTGCATCGCGCGCGACATCGCGCAGGCCCATGGCGGTGCGCTGACACTGTCCAATCTGCCGCAGCGGGGCCTGCAGGCGACTCTGACCCTGCCGCGCTCGACCTAGTCCTGACCTAGTCCAGTTCGCGCAGCTCGTAGCGGCCCTGGTCGCGTCGCAGGTAGCTGCCCTGCTCGTACCAGGCCCCGAGCACGATGCGCTCGACGGCACGGCCCTCGAACGTCGCGGCATGGATGCCCGGACGGTGGGTATGGCCGTGCACGATGCGGCTGACCCCGGTGCGCCACAGCGCATCCACGGCCGCCGCACTGACATCCATCACATAGGGCACGGTGCGCGCGGTATGGGCCTGGCTGCCACGGCGGGCCTGGTGGGCGAGCAGCTCGCGGGTGGGGAGCGCCAGTCCCAGGAAGCGTTGCTGCCAGGCCGGCTCGCGGACCGTGGAGCGCAGCTCCTGGTAGGAATGGTCATCCACGCACAGGGCGTCGCCGTGGGTGAGCAGCACCGCTTCGGAATCGAAGGTCGCAATCACCGGATCCGGCAGCAGCCGGCAGCCGGTGCGGGCCGCGAACTGCGCACCGAGCAGAAAGTCGCGATTGCCGTGCAGGACGAAGCAGCCGACGCCATGGTCGGTGAGTTGCCGCAGTCCCGCGCAGATCCGTGCCTTGGCCGGATCCGGATCGTCATCACCGATCCAGGCCTCGAACAGATCGCCCAGGATGTACAGCACGCGGGCCTGGCGCGCCTCCTGCGCCAGGAAGGCGAGAAAACGCTCGTTCGCCGCAACCGATTGCCCATCCAGATGCAGGTCGGAGACGAACAGTTCGGTCACGGCGGTGCAGGATCCTCAGTTGGGCGAGAGAACCTCGGTGCCCGTGGGCGGGGGCGCCAGCTGCGTCGGGCCCTCCTGTTTGATGCCACCGGGGCCGACCAGCTCCACCTTCTCGATGACCACGTGGCTCAGGGGTGCGTCGGCCTTGAACTTGCCTTCGGCCCCGGTCGGCACGGTGCTGATGCGCTCCACCACGTCCATGCCGTCGATGACCCGGCCGAACACGGTATAGCCCCAGCGCACCGGCAGGGGGTCGAGCTCGGGATTGTCCGCCAGGTTGATGTAGAACTGGCAATTGCCGCTGTGCGGCGCCTCGGTGCGGGCGAGTCCCACCCAGCCGCGCTTGTTCTGCAGCCCGTTGCCCGACTCGTTGACGATCGGGGCATGGGTCGGCGTGACCGATTCATCGGCTGCCGAAAATCCGCCCCCCTGGATCAGGAAACCGGGAATGACCCGGTGGAACAGCGTCTGGGTGAAATGCCCCTCGTTGACGTACTTGAGGAATTCGGCCACCGTGATCGGCGCCCGGTCCGGATACAGTTCCATGACGAAATTGCCCATGTTGGTGATGACGCGGACCTGCGGATGAACCGCGCTGGCCGCGGCAGGCGCCGAGCTGTCGGCGGCTGCGGCCGTGACCGAAAGGCTCCCCAGGGTGAGCGCGAGGGTCGCCACCGCGAGGACCGAAAACAGGCGTCTGCTGGGCATCATGTCACTTTACTTCTGGGGTTCCGGTTCTTGGGGGACGGATTCTAGCAATTGGACCGTCCTGACCCGCCGGTGTTTCATGGCCGGCGGCGATTTCATCGTAAAATTTGCAGGATATGACCCAAATCGTCACGCGGTTCGCCCCCAGCCCCAGTGGCAACCTGCACCTGGGGAACGCCCGCACGGCCCTGTTCAGTTTCCTGCTGGCGCGCCACGCCGGGGGCCGCTTCGTGCTGCGGATCGAGGATACCGATGCCGCCCGCAGCAGCGAGGATTTCTGCCGCAACCAGCAGGACGATCTGACCTGGCTCGGGCTGATCTGGGATGCCGGTCCCGGGCGCGAGGATGGACGCGGACCCTACCGGCAGTCGCAGCGCGTGGACCTGTATGCACGGCACTTCGAGACCCTGGTGCGGGATGAGCGGGTCTACGAGTGCTACTGCACGGCCCTGGAACTCGAGGTGTCGAGGAAGTCGCAGCTCACCGCGGGCCGGCCGCCACGCTACGCGGGCACCTGCAGGCAGCTGACGCCGCCGCAGCGCGCCGCGAAACGGGCCGCCGGAGTCACCCCGACGCTGCGGTTCCGCGTTCCCGCAGGCCGGCGCATCGGCTTTACGGACCTGGTGCACGGCGCCCAGGGTTTCCTGAGCGATGAGATCGGGGACTTCGTCGTGCGCCGCGCCGACGGGTCGGCGGCGTTCTTCTTCAGCAACGCGGTCGATGATGCCGCAATGGGCATCACCCATGTCGTGCGCGGCGAAGACCATCTCACCAACTCGCCGCGTCAGATCCTGATCCTCGAGGCCCTGGGGTTGCCGGTCCCGCATTACGGCCACGTCTCGCTGCTGGTGGGAGCCGACGGCGCACCGCTGTCCAAACGGCATGGCGCGACCACGGTGCGCGAATACCGCGGCCAGGGATACACACCGCAGGCGCTCACCAATCACCTGTTCCGGCTGGGCCATTCGAGTCCGGAACACGCCCTGCTGGATCTGGAGGCCATGGCCCGGGCGTTCGATCCGGCGCACCTGGGACGCTCGAGCGCTCATTTCGATGAGTCGCAGTTGCGCATGTGGCAGAAGGAATCCGTGAAGCGGATGACTGCCGAGGAGGCGGCGCAATGGCTGGCGCCGCAACTGCCGCCGCAGCTTGCGCCGGCCACGCGCTCGGCGTTCGTCGAGGCCGTCCGGCCGAACGTGGTGCTGCCCGGTGACGCGCGCGAGTGGCGCGACATCGTATTCGGCGAGCTGCCGGGCATGGCGGCCGCGGAGCAGGCCGTGATCGAGGAGGCGGGCAGGAGCTTCTTTGCCGCGGCCGCCCGGGCCGCGGCGGAGCATCCGCAGGACTTCAAGGCCCTCGCCGGGGCGACCAGCGCCGTGACCGGACGCAAGGGCAAGGCGCTCTACCAGCCGCTGCGAGTGGCCCTCACGGGGCTCACGCACGGTCCCGAACTGGCGCCGCTGCTGCGGGCCATGCCCGCAGGGCTCGCCCAGGCGCGGCTCGCGCGCTTCGCGTAACCTAGCGCCATGATCCGCATTTTCAATTCCATGACCGGCCAGAAGCAGGAGCTGCAGCCGCTGCAGCCCGGCCGCATCAGCATGTACGTCTGCGGCGACACGGTCTACGACCTGTGCCACATGGGACATGCCCGCTCCAAGATTGCATTCGATGTGGTGCGCCGCTATCTCGCGTTCACGGGCCTCGCGGTGACCTTCGTCCGCAACATTACCGACATCGATGACAAGATCATCCGGCGGGCCGCCGAGCGCGGCGAGCCCATCGATGCCTTCACCGCGCGCTATATCGGCTTCATGCATCGCGACTACGATGCCCTGGGGATCCTGCGGCCGGACCACGAGCCGCGCGCGACCGGGCACGTGCCGGGCATGATCGATCTCACGGCCCGCCTGATCGCCAAGGGCTTTGCCTATGTCGCCGCCGGGGGCGATGTGATGTTCGCGGTGCGCAAGTTCGCGCCCTACGGGGCCCTCTCGGGCAAGAACCTCGACGAGCTCATCGCCGGAGAGCGCGTCGCGGTGGATCCGGGCAAGCGCGATCCGCTGGACTTCGTGCTGTGGAAGATGGCGAAGCCGGGAGAGCCGTCCTGGCCCTCTCCCTGGGGCCCTGGTCGCCCCGGCTGGCACATCGAATGCTCGGTCATGTCCGAGGCCCTGCTGGGCACCTGTTTCGACATCCATGGCGGCGGCATGGATCTGAAGTTTCCGCACCATGAGAACGAGATCGCCCAGTCCTGCGCGGCGAGCGGCGACTGCTTCGCCCGCCTGTGGATGCACAACGGCTTCCTGAACATCGACAACGAGAAGATGTCCAAGTCGCTGGGTAACGCCTTCACCATCGTCGACGTCCTGAAGCGCGTGCGGCACGCGGAAGTGATCCGGTACTTCATGGTGTCGAGCCACTACCGGGGGCCGATCAACTACAGCCTGGACCAGCTGACCCAGGCGACCGCGGCGCTCGAGCGCATCTACGGTGCGCTGCGGGACGTGGAGCCGGTGGTGCCGGCACCGGTGACGGCCTACACCCAGGCCTACCGCGCGGCCATGGACGATGACTTCAACACGCCCGAAGCCCTGGCCGTGCTGCAGACCATGACCCGGGATCTGAACGTGGCCAAGCGCGAGGGCAAGCCATCGCACGCCAGCCAGATCGCCGCCGAACTGCGGGTGCTGGCCGGGGTCCTCGGGATCGCCCAGCTGCCTGCCGAGGAGTGGGCCCGGCTGCGGACCCCGCCCGCGCCGGACGAGGTCGGGGAGAGCGCAACCCTCGACGATGCCGCGGTCGATGAGATGATCGCGCGCCGGCTGCAGGCGCGCAAGAACCGGGACTTCACGGAAGCGGACCGCATCCGCACCCTGCTCGCCGCCCAGGGCGTGGCCCTGGAGGACCGGCCGGACGGCCGCACGGAGTGGCGCCGGGCCTGAGCCACCACGTCCCATGCCGCCCGTGGCCCAAATTGACGGTTCGCGGGGGTCTTCCGTATCATGCCGGCCCCCGTCGGGAGGGTCCTGCAGGTATAGTCCAAGGGGATCCTCAAGTTACGGTGGGGCGGGGCATGGCGCAGTCTGGTAGCGCATCTGCTTTGGGAGCAGAGGGTCGCAGGTTCGAATCCTGCTGCCCCGACCAGTAACAGTGACTGTGCGCCCGTAGCTCAGCTGGACAGAGCATCGGCCTTCTAAGCCGAGGGTCGCAGGTTCGAGTCCTGCCGGGCGCGCCATAGGTGCGAGGGCGCGCGGGACACGTGGTTTCGATGGTGGACGTAGCTCAGTTGGTAGAGCCCCGGGTTGTGATCCCGGCCGTCGTGGGTTCGAGTCCCATCGTCCACCCCAATTTGGTTTGCCCCGAATAGGGCAAGTTCAGTTAGAATCGCCGGCCCGGCCAGAGGGTCGGCGACAGGCGCCTGCAACGGGTGCTTGGCAGACAATATGGGCCGTTAGCTCAGCTGGTAGAGCAGTTGACTCTTAATCAATTGGTCGTAGGTTCGATCCCTACACGGCCCACCACCACCGAATCCGCCGTTGCCCGCCGCCACATCCCGGCGCGCTAAATTCATCCGAAAAACCACGGTAATTCATGGGGTTGCGGCCCCGTCGTTGCCCGCCGTCACGCGCCACCACGCGCAACCCCGTGCGGGTAACATTGTGGGTAACCGCAACCACGTGTGGGTAACACCGCCATGTTGACCGATACCGGGATCAAAGCCGCGATCAAGGCGGCAGGCGAAAAGCCGCTGACGAGTAAGCCATCGTCCAAATTGTCCGACGGCAAGGGATTGCACCTTTGGGTCTACCCCGGCGGGCGTTGCTATTGGCGTTTCCGCTACCGCATCGGCGGCGTGGAAAAGATGCTCTCGTTCGGCACCTACCCCGACGTACCGCTGAAGCTTGCCCGAGGTCGGCACGAGGAAGCCCGCAAACTCGTCGCCGCTGGCATCGATCCGTCCGCGAAGCGGCGGGAGAAAAAAGCCGAGCGGGCAAATACCTTCGATGCCATCGCCACCGAATGGATGACGCGCCGACGTGGGTCGGTCAATCGGAAAACCAAACGGGTGTTGGCCGAATCGACGTGGGAGCGCGACAACGGGTTGGTCAAAATGGCATCGGAGGAACTTGGCAAGAAGCCCATCGCGCAGATCGAGGTGCAGGACGTGCTCGCGGTCATTCAGGACATTGAGGAGAAGGGGCTCATCGATACCGCACACCGGGTACGGGGTGTCATTTCCCGGGTGTTCAAATACGCCATCCTAACCAAGCGTGCCAAGCACGACGTAGTGGCGGATATCGACAAGGATGAATTGGCAGCGCGGGGTGAGGTCCATTATCCGTCGATCACCGACCCCACCCAGGTCGGGGCATTACTCCGGGCCATCGACGGGTTCGATGGCATGGCGCCGACATGCGCGGCGTTGAGGTTGGCCCCGTTGGTTTTCACCCGTCCAGGCGAATTGCGTGCGGCCGAGTGGTCCGAAATGGATGTGGATTCGAAGGAACCCACGTGGCGCATCCCTGCCCCGAAAATGAAGATGCGGGATGAACATGTCGTGCCGTTGAGCACCCAAGCCGTGGCGATTCTGAAAAAGATCCAGCAAGTCAGCGGCGACAAGCGGTATGTGTTCCCGGCCATCGGGGTAGGGGATCGGCCGTTGTCCGAAAACACATTGAATAGTGCATTGCGTCGGTTGGGGTACGACACCAAAAAACAAATGTGCGCCCACGGGTTCCGCAGCATGGCCAGCACGCTATTGAATGAGCAGGGGTGGCATCCGGACCTGATCGAATTGCAATTGGCGCACAAGGAACGCAATTCGGTCCGCGGCGCGTACAACAAGTCGGTGCGCCTCGCGGATCGGCGCAGGATGATGCAGGCATGGGCTGATTACCTGGATGGCCTGCGGGCCGGTAGCGGCAATGTCGTCGGCATCGGCGCGAAGAAGTCGGCATAAACGAAATCATGGCCACGAAGCCGTCGAAAAAGAAGAAATCCTCAGCGTGGACCGCCGCGTTGAATGGCGACCCGAATGCCGTCGTCTACGGCATCCCGACAAGTGACCTTGGCATTGAACTCCCCGCACAGCTACCGTCCCCATCACAAACACGCGAATTGCTGCGGCAACTGGCCAAGGAACGGCTTGGATGGCGTGATCCCGTGCGGGAAAAGGTGATCGGGGCCATGCATGCAAGCCGGACGGAGGATAAGGAACTTACGGATTTCCTCGACGCGGCCAAAGCCGGTAGCATCGATGGCATCGAGGAGTTCACGCTGGACGACGATGGCAAGTACAGCATTGTTTGCTGCGGCATCCCCGGGGAAAAACTGGTGAAGCTATCGACCCTTCAGAAGTGGTGGACTGCTGCTGGCGTTTCCAATTGATCCACCAGTCAAACGCTCAGGCTCATCATCAGTTTTGTTGTGCAGTCCATTGGGGCACGGCGACCAGATTGGTGTGTAGGTTTTCTCATCTACTTTCTTAAGTTTTAGCCTTTCGCAATATTGTGTCCAGTGCTCGGGTGGTCCAAAAATATCGTAGTACCAGACGGTTCCGAAAAAGTAGAGGGGATCTCCCTGTTCCAATGCATAAACCTCACCCTGACTGAGGGGACTATCCGCCAAACTTATATTGAATGAGGCACCCGGAACCAGAATTCCGGAATTCTCAGTCATAATTTGATCGTCGGTGTTCGGGATTTTCGTAAGCTCCAGAGCGTGGGTTAGCCACGCCGAAGCATGTAAGGCGAAAGTCTTGCCGCTATTCCTAATATCTACACTGACAATGGTGGGCGAATTCACCTTGTCATAGTGCCAATCCCCGGTAGCAGCCCATGCCCTTTGATCGAGATGTAACGCGGCCGTCGATTGTCTGAACTGATAGATGGTGAAGGCAATCGTTGCGATCAGGGCAACGAAGGCGACGATTGCAGCAACTCCTGTTACACAATTGAGGCGGCGTGCAGCGGTAAGCTGCGCCTTCATGATGGTGGCCTGTCGTCGCCAGTTCCGCCGCTCAATTCGATAATGTACTTCCGCTTGTTTGCGAAATTCCGCATCCGCGCGAATCCGCGCTCTCTCATGAATCGGATTTGGGGTTTCCGTCATACGTAGGCAGTCTACCCGTGGTGCATCGCGACGCGGCATCCG
>DATJTJ010000002.1:0-21262 GCA_035503515.1 Steroidobacteraceae bacterium | reverse complement strand
CCGTGACGAACTGTGTGGCCAAGGTGGAAGTGATCAAGGTATGAACAAGATCTGGTCACTCTACGATCCTAAGACGGGGCTACTGCTCGGCCGCACGATCTCGTGCCCAGATGAGCACCTGGCGGCAAATGTGCCTGAGGGGCACGCAACTGTGCTCGGTCGACACGACCATCTCTCGCAACGCGTGGACCTGGCGCTCCTGCAGGCCGACGACGACACGGCCGCCACCGCCTGGGCCGCCACCTGCGACGCGAACCGGCTGCGGCGCACCGCCGGCGCGGACGTCAAGGATCCACCGAAGCCAGGACGCACGGCCGCCACCGCGCGCCACGTCGTCGATTACCAGCCGCCGGCGCCATCGGCCGATCACGAGTGGAACCCGACAGCCAAGCGGTGGGTGCCGAATGCGGCCGCGCAGGCCTCCGCGAATGCCAAGGCAGCTGCTCGAGCTCGCCACGCCGAGCTCCTCGCCAGCCAGAGCGATGACATGCGCCGCGCGGTCCTGGGCGACAAGGATGCCGCCCGGCGGCTCATGGCGATCGAGGACGAGGTCTCGTCACTCAAGATTTGAGGGGTAACGAATGGAAGCACACAGCGCGACCGGCATCCCGGTCGAATACCTGTTCACGGTGATCGGCGTCCTGCTGACGTGGATCTACCTGGACATGAAGCGGGAGCTGAAGTCGTTGCGCAAGAACGCGGAGATGCGCTCGGTCATGATCGACCGGCTGCGGATCGCGCTCTCGCTGGTGTGCCGGAAGTTGAACGTGCCCTTCGGCGACATCCTCAAGGTCGGGGGCGATGAGCACGGCGACGAGGACAGCTGGCGGGGGCAATGAAATGACGACGGCCATCGACCTGGCGCTGGAGCGCCTGAAGGTGGAGGAGGGCTTCCGCCCGACCCTGTATCGGGACTCGGAGAACCTGCAGACAATCGGCTACGGGCTGTGCGTCGATCGGGGGATCTCCGAACCCGTCGCCGCGGCCGCTCTGCAGGCGCAGATCCAGGAGGCGCACGGGGAGCTCATCGCCTACAGCTGGTACCTGGGCCTGGACCCGGTGCGCCAATCCGTATGCCTCGACATCGCCATCAACGAAGGCGTCGGAGGCCTGCTGCACTTCCCGAAGATGATTGCCGCGCTCGCCCACCGTGACTGGGAGGGCGCGGCCGGAGAGTGCGCGGTGGAGGATCCGCATCTTGAGCCGCGCTATGCGCACCTGGCGAAGATCCTCCTGAGCGGCGTCGCCGCATAAGTAACCCCTTTGCCCGACCGCGCGAGCTCGAGCAGCTCGCCGGGCGTCCCTTTGTCTCTCGTTCCTCAACCGGAGTACTCGCAATGAAGACCATGAACCTGTATCACGCCCTGGCGTACGTCGGAGGCCTCGCCCTGATGGCTCTCGCGTGGCTCGCGGTGCAGCCGCCCGCGGAGTTCCAGTTTCTGGGCCCTAAGGCCGCCGCAGTCATCGCGGGCCTCATCGGTGTTGCCGCCTCGATCGTCGCCTACGCCCACCAGAGCGGCTGGATGCCATCCTCGAAGGCCTCTGTGACGACCATTGCGAAGGTGTTCCTTCCGCTGGCAGTCGTTCTGCCGCTGATGGGCGGCTGCGCCACGACCGGCGGGAAGCTCGCGGTGCCCACACTCACCACCGCGCAGCTGCAGGCGGTGACGAAGTCGGTGTGCACCACGCTCAATGCCGACGTGGCTGTCCTCGAAGGACCGACCGGTCAGACCCTGCTGGCCTCGAACCCGACCGCGCAGAAGCAGATCTCCACGGTCATCGGGCCCGACATCGCCGCGGTGTGCGCCTCCGGTGCAGCCGTGGATGTGACGAGCCTGCAGACGATCGTCAATACGGTGCTCCCGGCGATCACCGCGGTGGTGGCCTCGGTGCCGCAGATCCCCGACCAGGCGGAGATCCTGGCGGGCCTGACGGCCGCTCAGCTCATCCTGGTACCGGTTGTCAACCAGCTGATTGACCTCGCGCCGGCGGCGAGCTCCGCGCCCTCAAGCGCTCCGGCTGCCTCGGTGCCGGCGGGCGCGAAGGTCACCGACGTTCCGGCGCAAGCCAAGCACTTCGCCCTGGCCTCGATCGAGACCCCGCAGGCCGTCGGCGCCGCGGCGAGCCTGGTCATAGTGTCGTCGCTCCAGGCCTTTGACCACGTCACGGTCAATGCGCCCACGGCCGCCGCCCTTACGGTGTTGCTTCGCGGTGGGCGCCGCGCTACTTGATGACTGGGTGAACTGACTGTGCGTTGCCACTTCGTTCACGGGATCCTGGATCCTGTGGGCAAGTCCGGACTCCTCGGCCTGGTGCCTTTCTTCCAGGCCGAGGGATTCGAGTGCAAGGTGCCCGACTACGGGCTTATCACCGCCTGTGAGACGCGCATCGTCAACCCGCTGATCGAGCGCACGCTCAAGCCCTACCTCGACCCCGGGGACGTGTACGTCGGCCACAGCAACGGCTGCGCGATCGGCTACGACCTCATGACCGGGGGCGCGGGCTTTCGCGCAGCCGCCTTCATCAACGCCGCCCTGGAGCGCAACATCAAGGTCCCGGCCGGGACCTTCGTGGATGTGTACTTCAACTGCGGGGATCTGGCGACCGAGGCCGCCATCCTCGCCGAATGCCTGGGCATCGCAAGCCCCGTCTGGGGCGAGATGGGCCATGCCGGATACGAGGGCGACAACCCCTTCATCACGAACGTCGACTGTGGGCACCCCCACAGGCCAGACTTCCCCGCCGTGTCGGGTCACTCCGACATCTTCACTCCCGCCAAGCTGGCCCTGTGGGGCCCCTACATCGTTTCCCTCATAAAATCCGCTCTGACTTGAAAGCACGAAAACCGGCACAGAAAACGGAAGCCCCAGAAGGGGCTCGTAAGTGCTTGATTTTGGTAGCGGGGGTAGGATTTGAACCTACGACCTTCGGGTTATGAGCCCGACGAGCTGCCAGACTGCTCCACCCCGCACCAGGAGGGGCGCGAATTGTACGCATGGAGTGGGGTGGTGCGCAATGCGTTGTTGCCTCAATGCCCATCAGCGCTTCAGGACATTCATTACCGCGTACGCCATGGCTTCCACGCCGGTGCCGATGGTCGGTTCCATGGCGGGCGCGAACAGCGGCGAATGATTCACGGGGATCGGCGTTCCTGCGGCCTTGTCCTGGGCCAGTACCCTGGGATCGTAGGCACCCAGCGAAAAGTAGACGGCGCGAACGCCATCGACTGCGAATTCCGAGAAATCCTCGCTCGCGGAGTTTGGCTGGCTGGCCGCCGGCAGCAGATCCACGTCGGGGCCGAATACCTGCTGCAGCATCGCTGCGGTGCCTGTGGTCAGTGCCGCGTCATTCACGACCGCGGCCGAACTTGAGGTCACGACGATGTCCGGTGCCGGTGCGTTGGCCATGGCGGCATCCGCTGCGGCGGTGCGCCTGACCCCATCGAGCAGCAGGCTGCGCACCTGCGGGTCGTAGGAACGCAAGGTCAGCTGCAGCGCCGCGGAATCCGGGATGATGTTGGCAGCAGTGCCTGCCTGGAAGCTGCCCACCGTGATGACGCCGAACGCGGCGGCGTTCTTCTCGCGGCTGATGACGGTTTGTACGTCGCTCACGAAGTGTGCGGCCATGACTATGGGGTCGATCGACTCGCTGGGCATGGAACCATGCGCGCCGCGTCCCTTGAACGTGATCGCGAGATTGTCCACGGCGGAACTGTAGGTTCCCGGCTTCAGGGAAAGATGGCCCGCGGGACCATTGTTGACGTGCAGCGCCAGCGCATAGTCGGGCTTGCCGAACCGGCTGTAGAGGCCGTCGGCGAGCATCGCCCTGGCGCCGCTGACCGTCTCCTCGGCCGGTTGCGCGATGAACATCAGTCGGCCATGCCAGGCCGACTTGAAATTGAGCAACGTGGCGGCGGTACCCACCCAGATGGCCATGTGCAGGTCATGTCCACAACTGTGATCGGCCGTCGGATCCTGGCTGGCATAGGCCAGGCCGGTGGCCTCCTTCATGGGCAGGGCGTCCAGTTCGGTACGGACCAGTACTGTCGGCCCGGAACCGTTTTCGAGGGTCGCCACGAGGCCGGTACCGCCGACCCCTTCGGTCACCGTAAACCCCAGCCGCCGCATCTGGTGCGCCAGTACCGCTGCGGTACGTGTCTCGTGGAACGCGAGCTCGGGGTGCTGGTGGATCTCCTGGTACATCGTTTCCAGGCCCGGAAGCAGGCTCTGCACTTCGGCGGCGAGCCTGCCCGGAGCCACCGGCGGCGCGGGACCTGCCAGCGCAGGAGATGCGGCGTAAGCCCAGGCCATCCCCAGCAGCCAGGACAGCGGCCGTTTTGCAGACATCTTCAGTTCTCCGGTTGCTTCAGCCGTGATGCCGAGGAGCCATTGTTATACTTGTCACCGATGCATGCACATCGTCGTGAACGACACAAAACCGGACGCCTGGGGTGGCTTCGGGCCGCAGTGCTCGGTGCCAATGACGGCATTCTGTCCACCGCCAGTTTGCTGCTGGGTGTCGCGGCGGCGCAGGCCACCCGCCATTCCCTGGTCGTGGCGGGTATCGCGGGGCTGGTCGGCGGGGCGGCCTCGATGGCGGCCGGCGAATACGTCTCGGTGAGCTCGCAGGCCGATTCCGAGACCGCCGATCTGAAGAAAGAGCAGCAGGAACTGGAGACCGACGCGGCCGGCGAGCATGCCGAGCTTGCCGGAATCTACGTCAGGCGCGGCCTGACTCCGGCGCTCGCCGAACAGGTTGCGACGCAGTTGACCGCCAGGGACGCCCTGGGGGCGCACGCGCTCGACGAACTCGGTATCTCCGAGCGCGGGCGGGCCCGGCCGCTGCAGGCCGCGGGCGCCTCGGCCGTCTCCTTCGCCTGCGGGGCGGTGCTGCCGCTGGCGGTTGCGGCGCTGGCCCCGCAGAACGTCCTGATCCCGGCGATCGGCGTGCTGTCGCTCGCCTTCCTGGCCCTGCTGGGCAGCATTGCCGCGAGCGTCGGCGGCGCCCGCGTCAGCGTGGGGGCGGCGCGGGTGACGGTGCTCGGCGCCCTGGCCATGGCATTGACCCTCGGCATTGGAGCGCTGGTGGGCCGCCTGGGTGACTGAAGCCGCCTCGTCAGTGCTTCTGGCCCTTACGGTGCGGCTTGCGGGGTCCGCGTTTGAAGCCACCCGGCTTGAAGTCAGCCGGTTTGCGGCCGTGGGGCCTGAACGGGCGTTCGGCTGATCTGTCCACCTTCGCGGGCCGCTTGCCGGCGCGACTGATGCGCAGGGGAGTGCCCCGGATCTGTACCTCCTGCAGCTCCTTGAAGATGTCATCCGGCATGCCCACCGGCAGATCCACGAAGCTATGGTCCTCGCGGATATCGATATGGCCGATATGGCGCCCGTCCACGCCGGCCTCGTTGGCGATGGCCCCGACGATGTTGCCGGGAAGCGCGCCATGCGCATGCCCGACCTCGATCCGGAACGTCTCCAGCGGCGGTGACGGCTCGCGCCGACCCCGCCCGCCGTCATCGCGCTCGCGCTCGAACCGTGCGCCGCGCGCTGGCCGGGGCTCGCGAGAGGAACGCTCGGCGCGCTCCCCGGCCGGTGCGGCCGGACGCTCCTCGGGGCGGTTCTCGAGCAGGAACGGCGTGGAGCCCTGCATGAGGCTGGCCAGTGCCGCGGCGATCTCGATGGCCGGCACGTTCGATTCGCGTTCGAACTGTTCCAGCAGCGGCTGGAACGCCTTGCCCTCGCCGCCTTGCAGGGCGGCGGTGATGCGCTCCTTGAAACGGGCGATGCGCTGGTCGTTCACGTCCTGGACCGTCGGCAGGTTCATCGCTTCGATGGGCTGGCGGGTATGCCGCTCGATGATGCGCAGCATGTTGCGCTCGCGGGGCGCCACGAACAGGATCGCATCCCCCGCCCGGCCGGCCCGGCCCGTGCGCCCGATGCGGTGGGTGTAGGTTTCCGAGTCATACGGGATGTCGTAGTTCAGGACGTGCGAGATGCGCTCCACGTCGATGCCCCGTGCGGCGACATCGGTCGCGACGACGATGTCGAGCTGGCGGTTCTTGAGCCGGGCGATCGTGCGCTCGCGCTGGGCCTGCGGGATGTCGCCGTTGAGCTCGGCGGCGTTGAACCCCCGGGCGCAGAGCTTCTCGGCAAGTTCCGTGGTCTCGAGCTTGGTCCGCACGAACACCAGCATGGCATCGAAGCGCTCGGCCTCGAGCACCCGGGTGAGCGCATCGAGCTTGTGCAGGCCACTGACCAGCCAGTAGCGCTGACGGATCAGCGGCGCCGTCGTCGTCTGCTGCCGGATCGTGATCTCGGCCGGAGCGCGCATATGCTTCTGCGCGATGCGCCGGATGGCGTTGGGCATGGTCGCCGAGAACAGCGCGATCTGCCGTCCCGGCGGGGTCTGCGTGAGGATCCACTCGATGTCATCGACGAAGCCCATCTGCAGCATCTCGTCGCCTTCATCGAGCACGACGAACCGCAGGGCGCTCAGGTCCAGCGAACCCCGCTGCATGTGGTCCATGACCCGGCCCGGTGTCGCGACGATGACCTGCGCGCCGCGCTTCAGGCCCTTCAGCTGGGGCGTGTAACTCTGCCCGCCGTAGATCGGCAGCACATGGAATCCGGGCAGCCGCGCCGCGTATTGCTGGAAGGCCTCCGCCACCTGGATGGCCAGTTCCCGGGTAGGGACCATCACCAGCGCCTGCGGGACGTTCTGCGACACATCGATACGGGCCAGAACCGGAAGCGCGAAGGCGGCAGTCTTGCCGGTGCCCGTCTGGGCCTGTCCGAGCACGTCCTCGCCCTGCAGCAGCCGCGGTATGGTTGCGCTCTGGATCGGGGACGGTGTCTCGTACCCCACCGCGGCCAGTGCCTCGAGCAGGGGATCGGGAAGGCCCAGCTCACGAAAGCCGGTTACGTTGGAATCATCGCTCACGGGAGGGTGCTCGAGCACGGAAGGGGGGCGCGATTGTACGCTGCCGCGGCCGCCGCGGCAGGAAAGTTAGCGATGGACGGGCAGCTCGAAATAGGTCCCGCCGTGCCAGCGGATCCGCAGCGGCACGCGGCCGTCCGCGATCGTTTCGGTGCTGACGTCGCCGCCGGTGCCGTAGTTGATCTGGCGGTCGGGCCGCTTGATGACGGCAATCGCGATCACGATCCGGCTGCCGGGCTGGATGCGTCGTCCCAGCACCCGCTGCACGGTCACGTCGAGCTGCTGCTCGACGCCGGCCTGCAGCAGATGCCGATGGGCGCGGTCCCGGGCATAGCTTGCCCGCAGCTCGTAGGGCGGGTCGAAGAGCTGCACGTAATCGCCATTCGCCAGCTGCTCGTAAATGGTGATCGCCAGGTCCATGTCGAATTTGTTGGGCGTGAAATCCAGGTGCAGCTTCGGGGTGCCCGCCAGATCCGTCACCCGGGTCACCGGGTCGCTGACCAGGATCAGCGTGTCATGGTCGCTCAGGTTCTTCTGCACGAGGCTCGCGGGCGGGGTCCAGTCCCCGTCACTGCGGTCCGCGAGCTTCACGAGCTGCGTCACCGTCGCCTTGCGGGTGCTGCGCCGGAGAAGCAGGCGGTAGCGGCCGCCACTGGCCGGCGTCACCTTGCCGGTTCCCTTGGGCGGCGCCGGTGCGAGGCTCTCGGGATCCAGGTAATACCGCACGCTCTCGGTGGCCAGGGCCTCGATGCTCGCCGCATGCAGCCACTCATTGGCGCCCGCCAGTTGCACATTGACGCGACCCTTGAGCAGCCCGGGCCAGGGTCCATGCCGGAATACCTGGTCAAACCACTGGAAGCGCAGGTCATCGATGTCCAGCTGCGCGACCGGGTCCAGCGGCAGGCCCCGCAGGTCGGGCATCGGCCGGTTGTCGATGCTGTCATCGGTCCAGGGCCCGATCACCAGCGTGTGGTCCGCCTTGGGGTTCGCCTTCAGCTGCTGGTTGAAGTAGTACAGCGAGCCGAGCTCGCCGGCCGCGTAGTACCCGGTGATGCTCAGCACCGGAATCTTGATGCGCGCGAACTGCGCACCGAAGGGCACCATGCGGTGCCAGTAGTAGTCGTAGCTGGGATGGCTCAGCCAGCGTTGGAACACCGGGCTGGGCTTGCCCGCGAGCCGGTCCAGTTCGCGGAACGCTGCGCCGCTGGTGTACCAGCGCTTCTCCAGCTGATGCCAGGAGGCGTCCTCGGTCTCGCTGGAATAGTCGGGCTCCTCGGAGTTGGTGGCGTCCTGGATCCAGCGGTAGGCCTGGGCGCGGAAGATGCCGTTTCGCATCGGGAAATCGATCCCGGGCGCGGTCGCATCGGCGGTGGCCACGGCCTTGAGCGCCGGGGGCAGTTCGCGCAGCGCGGCCCACGCCGTGAAGCCGCTGTAGCGCATGCCGAACATGCCCACGCGCCCATCGCTCCAGCTCTGGTGCGTGATCCAGTTGATGACCGCCGCGGCATCCGCGCCATCGTGCTCGAACACCAGCACCTGGCTTGCGGCGCGGCTGCGGACGTTGGTCACCAGCCCGATGTAGCCGTGGGCGGCGATTTCGCGCAGGTCGCTGTTCGGTTCGTCACCGAGAGTGAATTCCAGCAGCGTCGGCAGCATCGGCGGGCCGCTGCGGGGCCGGATGAGATGGGCGCTGAGCTGCACGCCGTCGGTGGTGGTGATGCTGATCTTGTCGTCCATGACGTAGCGGCGCCTGTCATCCTCCTTGATCAGGGTGGCCGCGGTCGTGGAGAAGTTGCGGTAGGCATCGAAGGTGAGGTAGGTCCACACCAGATCGACGGCGCGGTCGATGGTGATCCGCTGCTGCGTGCGGTACTGGTCCAGCAGGTGCTGCAGGGCATCGCGGAACTGGTACACCGGACGCGCGAGCCAGCCGTTGAAGGTATAGGCATCCAGGTCCGACATCGGCGTGACGGTCTGCTGGTAGGCCCGCGTGTAGGCCTCGGCGAACGGCAGCGGCCCCTGCGCGGCCAGTTGCCGCGCCCGCAGATACAGGTCGAAGATCACGGCCTGGCGGACCGGCCGGCCCGCCTCCTGGGGGCGGCGGCGCTCGATCAGCGACTGGCGGGTATTCCAGGCCGAGTCGGTGTTGCCGGCGACCAGCTGCAGGGCCGAGAGGTTGTTCAGGTACCGCGACTGGTCGGCGTCCTGATACACCGGCAGGATGCGCACCGCCAGATCGCGCATGGTGGCGGCGAGCTGTGGATCGCTGGTGTTGGGGGGTGCATGGAAATCGACGTCCTGGGCCCGGGCGGGCCGCAGCCACGTCACGGCCGTGAGCACCACCAGCATCAGGGTCGCAAACCTAGGCCTCATGGGGGGCCTCCGGTGGCGTCAGGGCTTTCATTTCGCCGGTGTGCGCCGGAATGTCACCGCTGATCTTCTCCAGGTGCACCACGCGCCGGAACAGCGGGTCGGCCGTCTGCCCCACCGGCCCGATGTGCACGATCGCCGTGTACCGCAGTTCATGTTCGAAGGTGTCGGACACCCGCTCCAGAAGGTCATCCGGTAAGGCCGAGAGTGTACCGTCCATCAGCACCCAGTTCGGGGCCTGCACGACGATACGGGTCAGCGCCACCGCCGTCTGCTCCTCCTGGCTCAGCTCCCGGTCCCAGCGGTGCACCTCATCCAGCATCGGCACCAGGCGCTTGAGGTTCAGCCGCCGCAGCGACTGCTCGAAGGACTCCGCCTTGAAATTGCCGACCGCCAGCGGATAGGCCAGCACTTCGCGCAACGTGCCACGCGGCAGATAGGGAGTGCCGCGAGGCACGAAGAACACCGGCTCGTTGGGCGGCCGGGTGATCGTGCCGTGTCCCCAGGGCCACAGGCCGGCCAGGGCACGAAACAGCTGCGTGCGGTTGGTGCCGGGATTGCCGATGATGAGCATGCGCTCCCCGGAGTGCACGACCACGTGCGGTTCGTGCAGGCCGTCCTCGCCCGCGCTCGATTCCACGACCAGGTCATCCAGGATCACCGTGCCGGCCGGGCCGTCCTGGTACTGGATCTTGCTGTTGAAGGGCTGGTAGGCACGCGGGTGGATCAGCGCATCGCGGAAGCTCGCCACCCGCAGCAGCGTCGCGCGCCAGTCCGCGATGGTGCTGAAGTTGTCGACGAACCAGCGCAGCGAGGACTGGGCCTGGGTGAACGCCGCGGCCGCCATCATCAGACCGCCGAACGAGATCTTGCCGGTGAAGTACAGGGGCGCGGCGACCAGGATCGGCGCGACGTTGGTCACCCAGCCGAATCCTGCCGACACCCAGGTGATGCTGGTCAGGCCCGAGACGATCTTGCGCGTGGCCGCGATGACGTTCGTCAGGTGGGTCTCGACGCGGCGCTGTTCGTCGGCTTCGCCGCCGGCGAGGGTGATGTCATCCAGATGCTCGTTGACCCGCACCAGGGCCACCCGCAGATCGGCTTCGCGGGCATAGCGGAAGGCATTGCGGGCGATGAGGCTGTGGCCGACCCAGTAACTGCAGAGCGAGCCGGTGAGCGCGTAGATGATCGCCGCCCAGAGCATGAAGCCCGGAACGGCGTAGTCGTGCACGCCGATGCGGAATACGAAGGCGCTGGAGAGGACCCACAGCACTCCGGAGAAGGACAGCAGCAGTATGGTCGACTGCAGCAGCGCCATACCCAGATCCGAGGTGAGCTCGCACAGGTGCCGGGCGTCCTCGTGCATGCGCTGGTCGGGGTTCTCGCCCATGGCCCCGGCATTGGCCAGCCAGAAGGCCCGGCGCGGCTGCATCCAGTGATCGAGCAGATCCTGGACCAGCGCCTCGCGCATTTTCAGCTTGAGCATCTCCCCGACCCACCGCTGTGCAACATTGAGCACGGTGAGCCAGGCGGCGAGCATGAAGAACACGCCCAGCTGCACGATGAAGTCGTGCAGGTCGCGCCGTGACAGCGCATCGTAGAAGGGCTTGTTCCACAGGTTCAGACGGATCTGCAGGTAGGCGGTGCCGGCGATGACCAGGAAGGCCGCAACCATCAGACTCATGATGGTCCTGCCGACCCGGCCGGCGAACGTCGCGCGCGTCAGACCGATGACCTGGGTGATCAGCCCGGCATTGGTCTCGGCATGGTCCTTGTCCGTTTGGGTCGCGTGATCCATCCGCTCGCGGGGGCAGCCTTGGCCGACAGTGGCGTCAGAGTCTTATAATGCAAGAGCCGTCCGGAATTCTATCGGCCAACCAGGAGAATCCAATGGGACTGTTTGATGGCATCCTCGGCGGGATCGTCGGCGCCGAAATGACGCAGGTGGTCGACGCGCTGATCGAAAAGCACGGTGGAGTCCAGGGTGTGGTGTCGCAGCTGGAGAGCCAGGGCCTCGGCGGCACGGTGCGCTCCTGGGTGGGCAATGGCGCGAATCAGCCCATCAGTCCCGAGCAGCTGGCGCAGGCGTTCGGCAACAACGGCACGCTGCAGGAACTGGCGGCGCGGTTCGGCATGGACCCGCAGACGCTGGCGCAGAAGCTATCCCAGGCGCTGCCGCATGCCATCGATCATCTGACCCCGGGTGGAGTCGCCGCTCCGGCCTCGTGAGAAACCGAAAGCGGCGTTCGCGATCAGCGGCGAACCCAGGCTCCGCCCCGCATGTGCCAGCCGTCGCCGCGGTGTTCCCACCGCGCCGGTTCCCAGCGGTACCCGGGACGCGGAGCGGACCAGTGACCCGCGACCCAGACGTGCCGGCCCCCGACCCAGTTCCAGTAGCCGCCCAGCCAGACATATCCGGCCACCGGCGGAGCGCCCACGACCTCCACCTGCGGGGCAGGCGGGGCAATGGTCACGGCACCCGTGTAGTAGCCGCCACCCGCGTAGTAGCCGCGCGCCGGAACCACGACGCAGGCGCTGACGCTGAGCGCCACTGCGGCCGCGACGGCCAGATTGCGGAGGTAGATTTCACCTTTTCGCATGGGAGTCCTCGTTTGCAATGGCGCACCCAGGGCGCCGCTGACCGATTAAACGCAGGGCCGCCCCGTCCGTGCACGGTCGGGGTTCAAGATTTTGTCACGATTCCGGCGCTACGTAGGCAGGGGCCTACGCCAGCTGACGAGGACCTTGCAGGGCGCGGTCCCGGGCGGCCGTGGCGCTGATGAAGGCCGCATAGCTCCACGTCAGATGCCGGGCCGAGGTCTGGGCACCTGTTCTCTGGTCGAACTGTTCGGACAGCTCCCCCCCGGGCGGCGTGAATGAACGCACGGTTTCGAGAAATGCATCACCGCGCCTGAGCCAGCTTTGTGCCGCAGCAGGGTCCGATCGCCGGGCGGCGAGAAAGCACAGTTCGGCGGCCCCCAGGGTCGAGAAATAGTACGCGCCGCCGGAATAGTAGACATCGCCCGCATAGCGGCCCATGGCCGGACCTGAGCCCGCGGGCCGCTGCGCGTTGATGGCGTAGGCGGCGGCGAACAGTTCCTCGAGGCGCTGCAGGGTCGCGTGCAGGCGCGGGTCGCCCGGGGAGTGTCGCGCCCCCGGCAGATCCGTATGCACGGCCGCCAGCACCACGGCGATATCCAGCTGCTTGGGCGATTCCGTGCCGTCCGCAAGTTCGCGCGAGCGATAGAATCCGCCGCCCGCATCCCAGAAGGCATCGAGCCTGCGGTGGATGTCCGCCGTCACCGGGTCATCGCCCAATGCGGCCGCGGCCGCGCACAGCGTGTAGTAGTGCAGGCCCAGATCCTCCTCCCAGATATCGTAGGAAGGCTGCTGCCAGTGGCGGCGCGTGTAGTCGAGGTCCGCTTGCAGCAGCCGCGTGGCGGCCTTGTGGGTCGCGACGCCCAGCGCGGGCAGGCGCAACCAGCGCATCAGCGTCAGCGCCCGCGTGGCGATGCCATCGTGCTGGGGCCGCGGCCAGCTGGAGATGTCCAGGGTGCCATCGGCATTCAGGCGTGTCTCGCCGCGGATCCGCTCCCCCTGCACCTGCTCAAGATCGGCATCGGTGCGCAGGAACTTCGTGAAGTCCGCCCGCACGGCGGTGCGCCATTGCGGTCGCTGCACGAGCGAGCGTCCATCGAGCGCATCCAGTTCGAGGCTGAACTGCACGAACTCATCGAAGCGCTGCAGCGCCTCCGCGCCGAGCGTGCCGCGTTCGAACAGGATGCGCAGCGCGTCCATGACGACGGCCGAATCCCGGTACCAGTGGAAGAAATAGTCAGGGTCCGGATCGTAGGAGGCGAGTACGGGGGAGGCGACGACGGACCCGGGTCGGGCCCGCACCCTCTGCCCGAACCCTGGCCGCTCCTTGACGATGCCGGTCGCCGAGATGCCGTGCAGCATCAGGCGGGCGCTGTGCCGGTACTGGGTCTCGATCCAGAGCTCCAGGGAAGCAGGCTGCACGGTCGAGCCGTTCAAGTGCGGGCCCGCAGCCGCGGGCCGCTGAAGCCGAGCCGGGTGAGACCGGTGCGGATTTCGGGTATGGACATGAACAGCTTCCACAGAAGTCCCGACCGATGGTTTTCGATCATGAGAACGATCGGTCCCTGGTCGATGGCGAGAAACGTCTGCGCGTACCAGTTGCGCCGCTCGCAGAAGGCGTCGACGAACCCATAGCGGCCCCACACCTTCGTCCCATGGCGGCGCAGGAAATGACGGATCGCGGCCAGCGACTCATGCGGTGTATACGGCAGGCTCGACAGCGCGGCGGTCGGGGAGATCGTGCCATTGTCGTTGGCGGGATCATGCACGGCATACCCGTCCGGGTCGTCGCTGGCGGTCAGCCCCCAGCACTCGCCGCTGTACCCGGGATGGCCCTGGGGATTGGCGCTGCAATGGGCATGATTGATCCGGGCGTGCGCCACGTTCTGCTGCCAGTAGTCGGCATAGCGATCCTTGAGGCCACGAGGATCGAGCGCACAGAAGGAGTAGTGCGAGAAGAACAGCGGACCGCCATAGGGCATGCCCAGGGGCAGGCTGATGTCGTAGTAGCTCTTGCCGTTCAGGAACTCCCGGCCACCGGCGAAGCCGCGATGGTAGACCAGGGGCTCGACCCCGTAGCGCGGCGCTGCGGCCGCCAGCACGTAGGTGATCAGGCACTCGTTCCAGCCGCGGATCTCCAGGTCCATCGCCCAGCCGTTGTTCGGGCTCCAATGCCAGAACAGCAGCTTGCGTTCGTGCGTGAACCAGTTCCATTCGACTTCCTCCCACAGCCCGTTGGCGCGGCCCCGCAGGTGCGCCTCCGCCGGGCTGTCGGCGTCGAAATACTGGCGCGCGCACAGCAGGCCCATGCACAGGAAGGAGGTTTCGACCAGGTCCGCGGCATCATCCTTGCGATAAAACGGGATGGTGGCGCCGGTGCGGCCATTGAGGAAATGCGGAAAGGCGCCGTGATAGCACGGCGCGCGGGTCAGTACGTCCAGCATGGCATTGATGCGGATGACGGCCGCATCGCGGCCGATCCAGCCGCGTTCCACGGCGACGATGATGCTCATGAGACTGAAGCCGGTGCCGCCGATCGCGGCGAGGTCATCGGTCGGGGCCTGCGCCGTGCCGCGCCGGTCGGCGGCAAGACCACTCAGCGGATGGCCCCCCTCCCAGAAGAAGCGGAAGGTCTGCCGTTGGACCTGTTCCAGCAGTTCCTCGTCAGGCAGGGCCGCCAGCTGGGCGGGGGAGGGGGCGCGGGTCTGGCGCGGACGGCGGGGGCTTCGGGCGGATCCGGCTGCGGGTGGCTTGGGCACGGAAATTCGTCCTGTATCATTCGACGCAAGGCATCTTACTGCATGCGCCGGGACGAAAAATGAGCCGCATCGACAGCCTGCTGGCGAGCATGACCCTGGCCGAGAAGCTCGGCCAGCTGACCATGACGGCCTCATCCTTCACCGTGACCGGGCCTGTGATCGCGGGGGATTCCACCCAGTCGATCCGGACCGGCGAGATCGGCAACCTCCTCAACATGGTGGGCGCAGGCCCGGTGCACGACATGCAGCGCCTGGCCGTGGAGGAATCGCGGCTGAAGATTCCGCTGCTCATTGGCCTGGACATCATTCACGGACATCGCTCGCTGTTTCCGGTCCCGCTGGCGGAGGCCGGCGTGTTCGATCCGGCTTTGTGGGAGGCCACCGCCCGCGAGGCCGCCACCGAGGGGGCCGCGGATGGACTTGCGATGACGTTCGCGCCGATGCTCGATGTCTCCCGCGATCCGCGCTGGGGCCGCACCGTGGAGGGGTCGGGGGAGGATTCCTGGCTCGCCGAACAGATGGCGGCCGCGAAGGTGCGGGGCTTCCAGGGCGCCGATCCCGCCGCCGTCGATTCGCTGGCGGCCTGCGCCAAGCATTTCGTCGCCTACGCACCGGTGACGGCCGGCCGCGAATATGCATCCGTGGACATCTCCGAGCGGACCTTGCACGAGGTGCATCTGCCGCCGTTCGAAGCCGCGGTCCGCGCGGGAGTGCTGACCATCATGCCGGCCTTCACGGACCTCAACGGCATTCCGATGACGGCCAATGCCCGGTTGCTGGAGGGCTGGCTGCGCCTGCGCACCGGATTCGAGGGCGTGCTGGTCAGCGACTACAACGCCATCCGCGAGTTGCTCAATCACGGCGTTGCGGCGGATCTGCCCGAAGCGGCCGCACTGGCCCTGAAGGCCGGCGTCGACATCGACATGATGTCGGATGCCTATCGTCATGGCCTGCCGGTGGCCCTGGAACGCGGACTGGTGGGGATGGATCAGGTCGATGCCGCGGTGCGCCGGGTGCTGCGACTGAAGGAGCGCCTGGGACTGTTCGATGATCCCTACGGGCGCTGCAGGACGGTCGAATCCGCGCAGCGGATCCAGCGCCGCCGTGCACTGGCGCGCACCGTGGGCGCCCAATCCCTGGTCCTGCTCAAGAATGAGCATGAGGTGCTGCCCCTGCGCCTGCCGCTGCGTCGTCTCGCGGTTCTGGGCCCGCTGGCCGATGCGCCGCAGGAAATGCGGGGCCCCTGGCCGGCGGCCGGCGTCGCCGAAAACCACATCAGCGTGCTCGCGGGCTTGCGTGCGGCATTGCCGGATTGCGACATCGGATATGCCGCGGGCGTGACCATCGAGGGCGAGGATACCTCGGGCATCGCGGCAGCACTGGCGGTGTGCGAGGGCGCCGATGGCATCCTGCTGTGCCTCGGAGAAGCGGCGGTCATGAGCGGCGAGGCGGCCAGCCGCGTGCACCTGGGCCTTCCCGGTCAGCAGCAGGCCCTGGCGACGGCCGTGCTGGCGCGGGCCCGGCAAACAGGCAAGCCCTGCGCGGTGGTGCTGTTCTCAGGCCGCCCCCTGACCGTGACCCGGCTGGTTGCGGAGTGTGATGCGCTGCTGGCGGCTTGGTTCCCGGGCTGCGAGGCCGGGCATGCCGTGGCGGATGTACTGCTCGGCAGGGTCTCCCCCAGCGGACGTACCGTGATTTCCTGGCCGCGCTCGGTGGGCCAGGTGCCGATCTTTTATTGCGAGCGCCGCACCGGCCGCCCGTTCAATCCCGAGGACCACTACACGAGCCGGTATCTGGATTCTCCCAACGAGCCGCTGTTCGTTTTCGGGCACGGGCTGACCTACGGACGTTTCCGGTATTCGAACCTGCGCGTGACGCCGTCCGAGCCGACCGCCCAGGACACCATCACGGTGCAAGTGGACCTGACCAACGAGGGCAGTCGCGCCGCCTGCGAGACGGTGTTCGTATTCACTCACGCAGCGGTGGCGACGGTCGCGCCGCCGTTGCTGAAACTGGCGGGCTTTGCGCGCCTGGAACTCGCCCCGGGCAAGTCGGGCACGGTCACGATCGGGGTGCCCGCCGCACGGCTGCAGATTCTCGATCAGGACCTGGCCCCGGTGTTCGAACCCGGGGTCGTGGAAATCCTCGTCGGTCCGCGGGCCAGCCGTGCCGATCTGCTGATCGGCCACGTCCAGCTGCGCGCCTAGGCCTACTTGGGGAACTTGCGGAAGATCGCATCCACGGCGGCCCGGATCCGCTGGGCCGCGGCATCACCCGTCAGGCCCGAAAGGCTCTGTTCCGCCGAGGCGTGCCACATGGGCTTGCGGGACCGGGCATCGTACAGGTCCACCGTGATGAAGCTCTCATGGTAGGAGTAGGGTGCGCCCCAGCCCCAGGCCCAGCCAGGACCCCAACCCCAGCCGGGACCCCAGAATCCCGGGCCATAGCCGAAACCCCAGTCCGGGTACACGGTGTCGACCTGCCGCGATATGCCGATGCCATAGCCGATCAGGCACTGGGCCGCGGGCGGGGTCTGGGGCGGGGGCGGCGGCGAACCCGCCGGCGGGGGTCCCGGAGGAGGCGCCTCGACCAGCTGGATGCCTGCCGCCTGCAGGTTGGCCGCGATGGCATCGCGCAGGCGGGCCTCATTCAGGGGATTCGCGATGCCGTTGCGCAGGGGGCTGGACCCCTTGAAGCCGCCCGCCCAGGAAACGGACTGGCAGTGCACCGTCGCCAGCAGCTGCGTATTCTGATCGGTCCTGACCGGAACGGTCATGCAGCCCGCGAGCGCCACGGTCGCAGCGACGATCGGGATGAAAACTGCAGGTCTGTCCATGAGTCACTCCTCACCGTCTCGGCGCCCAACAGTAGAACAACGTGGCGGCCGGCGGCGGGTTGACCGCCGGATCGCCTGATATGCTGCCCGAAATGGCCCGCTGATCGGCATTCTATGATTCGAACCTTGCAGCTGCTCGTCGTCCTGCTGGCGGTCATCGCCGGCGTCGAGGCCGTCGCCAACAGGCTCAAGGTACCGTCTTCGATCCTGCTGGTCCTGACCGGCGTGGTGCTCGCCCTGATCCCGACGCTGCCCGGGGTGAAACTGGCGCCGCAGCTGGTGCTGCTGGTGATCCTGCCGCTGTTCATCTATCAGGCATCCTTCTCCATGAGCTGGCGGGAATTCCGCGCAAACCTGGGTGGCATTTCGCTCCTGGCCGTCGGCTGCGTGCTGTTTACCACGGTGCTGGTCGCGGCGGCCTGCCATGCGTTGCTGCGGCTGTCCTGGCCGGTGGGATTCGTGCTGGGCGCCATCGTGTCGCCGCCGGATGCGGTGGCGCCGCTCGCCATCGCCCGTCGGATGCAGATCCCGCGCCGCATCCTCATCCTCCTGGAGGGGGAGGGGCTGGCGAACGATGCGACGGCCCTGGTGCTCTATCGGTTCGCCGTCGTGGCCGTGAGCGCCGGCAGCATATCGCTCAGCCATGCGTCGGCCCTGTTTGCGCTGATCATCGTGGGCGAAGTGCTCTGGGGCCTGGCGGTGGGCTGGCTCATGCTGCATCTGCGCCATTGGGCGCGCGACACCCATATCGAAATCACCCTGTCGGTCCTCACGCCCTTCGTGGCCTTCTGGCCGCCCCAGTACCTGGGGGGCTCGGGGGTGGTGGCCACCATCGCCAGTGGTCTGTACGTGAGCTGGAACGGCCAGCGACTGATCAGTTCGGCGACGCGTCTGCAGGGGGTGTTCTTCTGGGATTTCCTGATCTATCTCGTCGAAGGTCTGGTATTCCTCGTCACCGGGCTGCAGGCCCGGGCGGTCATCGCGGGCATCCGCGGATTTTCGACCGCTGAACTGGCCATTGCCGCGGGCATCGTCAGCGCCGTGGTCATCGCGGCGCGCTTCGCATGGATTTTCCCGGCCGCCTACCTTGCGGTTCTGGGCCGACATCCGGAACATGTCAGCGGGAATGATGAGATCTCCTGGCAGCGCGCGTTCGCGGTCGCCTTCACCGGCATTCGCGGCGTGGTATCCCTCGCCGCCGCGCTGTCCCTGCCGATGCTGCTGGACGATGGTTCGCCGTTCCCGGGGCGCGACTTGATCCTGTTCCTGACTTTCGCGGTGATCCTGGTCACGCTCGTCGGACAGGGCCTGGTACTGCCCGGTGTCATCACCCGCCTGGGACTTGCCCGCGCGGGCCGGCGCGAGCGCGTCCGCGACCGCACCGAGGAGTTCAGGGCGCGCCGTGCGGCGATCAAGGCCGCCCTGTCCCGGCTGGAGCGCATCGCCCGGGAAGGCAGGCTCAGCGAGGACATCCTCGGACCGGCCCGGCGGCTGTACCAGGAGCGGCTGCGGCATGTCGAATATCGTGGCGACGATGATGCGGGGCACACGGCGCTGGTGCGCGGCCGGGATGAACTGGAACAGCAGCTGATCGGGGTTGAACGCGACCACATCAACGCCGCCTATCGCAACGGCGAACTGAAGGATGATGCCCGGCGTCGGGTCGAACGCGAATTCGACCTGCGCGAGGCCCACCTGGCCAGTGTCGGCGCGCCGGAACCTTGAGATCGGGGAGATGAATCGATGAGCACAACACCAGCACCGCCGGCCGCCAGCACTTCCGGGGCGAGACGCGGCGAGCAGGTCCTGCAGCGGTTGCGCGAGCGGCCGCCGACCCTGTGGTACCACGGCGAACAGATCAGGGACGTGACCACCCATCCGGCGCTGCGGGGCGGCGTGCAGACCCTTGCGAAGCTGTATGACCTGCAGTGGCAGAACGCGACGGTAAGCCTGTTCGACTCCCCGGCGACGGGCCACAAGGTCGGGCGCTCCTTCATGATTCCGCGCTCGCAGGAGGACCTGCGGGGCGTCACCGCCGCGATGCGGGTGTGGCAGGATTATGCGCACGGCATGATGGGGCGCTCGCCCGACTACATCAACCGGGCGATTTCCGGCTATGCCGGGGGCGCGGCATTCCTGGCCGAGGCCGATCCGCGCTTCGGCGCCAATGCGCTGCGCTACCACGAGTACCTGCGGGAGAACGACCTGTGCCTGACGCACACCCTGATTCCGCCGCAGGCCAACCGGGCGGGAAGCATGCACCAGCAGTCCGATCCCTACATCGCCGCGCGCATCAAGGAGGAGACCGACGCGGGCATCGTCATCCGCGGCTGCCGGATGCTGGCCACGCTGCCGATCTCCGACGAGATCATGGTATTCCCCTCGACGCTGCTGAAGAACGCGATCGAGGACGCCCCCTTCGCGTTCGGCTTCTGCATTCCCAATGACACTCCGGGCCTGAGGTTCATCTGCCGCGAGAGCCTGGACTACGGGCGCTCGCATTTCGACCACCCCCTGGGCTCGCGCTACGAGGAGATGGATGCGGTGGTGGTGTTCGATGACGTGCTGGTGCCCTGGGAGAACGTGCTGCTGTATCGGGACGTCAATCGCTGCAACCAGGCCTACTCGCGCACCGGGGCCGTGGTGCACATGACGCACCAGGTGGTGGTCAAGAACATCGCCAAGACCGAATTCCTGCTGGGTCTCGCGGCCATGCTGGTGAATGCCATCGGTGCCGAGACGCTGCAGCACATCCAGGAGAAGCTCGCCGAGATCTGGGTGAACCTGGAGACCATGCGCGCCTTCCTGCGGGCGGCCGAGGCGGACGCCCAGAAGGATGAGTGGGGCGTGATGCGGCCGGCGTGGGACCCACTCGATGCCGCCCGCAACCTCTATCCGCGGCTGTATCCGCGGATGGTGGAGATCATCCAGCAGATCGGCGCGAGCGGACTGGTCGCCATGCCGAGCGCGGTGGACATGAACGGCCCCCTGGCCGATGACATCCGCAAGTACTACCAGGCGGCGCGTGCCGAGGCCTTCGATCGGGTGCCGATGTTCCGTCTGGCCTGGGATGTCGCGGCTTCGGCATTCGGCTCGCGCCAGGTGCTCTACGAGCGCTTCTTCTTCGGCGATCCGGTGCGCATGGCAGGCGCGCTGGTCACGGGCCACAATGCCCAGATCCAGCAATACGCGGAAAAAGTACGCGCCTTCGTCAAGGAGGGGCGCGACGAGGCGCTGAAATGAGCGTCTGCCTGCGCCGCTGAGCACCGGCGGCGGCTTCAGGGTGCGTCGTTGGGGCGCGGGGTCGCGAGTCTTTCATCGTGGACCGCCGCGGCACCCTCGAACAGGTCTCCGCGGACCTCGATGTGACCGATCGCGCAGGCCGCGAAAATCAGCGCGACCACGACGCAGCGCTCGTTCAGGTGCCACACCGGAAGGGAGCCGCGGGTGTCGAACCGATGGATGCTGGCTCCGTCCCAGCGGAAGGAACCCGGCGGGCGCGCGTGAGGATTGCGCGCATCGTCCTCGATCCGGAACTTGCGCAGCAGCGCGCCGAGCTGCTCCTGGGCTTTCTTCTCCCGTGAGAGAGTCGCATCGGCGGCGCCCGCGAGCTCACCCAGCCAGTCGACGCCGGGAGGGGGCGGGGGTGACACGGTAATGGCCGAGTCCCGCGCCGCTTCGGCGGGCGCCGAATCCGCGACGACCGCGACGGCGCCGGCCCCCGCAGATCCGCCCTTGTGCACAGGTGTCGAGGGGTGCGGAGCCC
>DATJTJ010000001.1:0-18371 GCA_035503515.1 Steroidobacteraceae bacterium | reverse complement strand
GCTGGTCGGGGCGTCCTGGGGCGCGATAGCCGCATCCATGTCCCTGATCCATGACCGTGCGGGCCTCTATGCCCTGCGGTTCCTGCTGGGGATCGCCGAGGCCGGGCTCGCCCCCGGGATCGTCTACTACTGCAGCTGCTGGATGCCGCGCCGGTACCGGGCGGCGGCCATCACCACGACCATGCTGGCCATTCCGGTGTCGGTCGTGATCGGCGGACCGCTGTCCGGCTGGCTGCTCTCGCATGCCAACCCCCTGCACCTGTCCGGATGGCGCTGGATGATGCTCATGGAGGGACTGCCCACCATCCTCGTGGCGGTCCTGGCCTACTGCCTGATCGCCAATCAGGTCGAGGATGCGGCATGGCTCAGCGCCCCGCAGCAGCGCTGGCTGCGGCAGCAGCTTCAGGCCGAAACCGACCGGTTCACCACGGCCACCGGCCGCATCGATACGGTGCGCAGGCTGATGGCCGGCACCGCCGTGTGGAAGGTGGCGGTCGTCTGGTTCGCCCTGCTGCTCGGTTCCAACGGCATCCTCTTCTGGCTGCCACTGGTGCTGAAACAGTTTTCGGGCCGCGGCGACTTCGCCGTCGGCGTCATGAGCACGGTGCCCTGGCTGGGCCTGGGATTGGGTCTGCTGCTCAATGCCTGGCATTCGGATCGAACCCAGGAGCGATCCTGGCATGTGATCGGGGCGATGCTGCTGGGCGCCTTCGGACTGGCAGCGGCCGCCGCGCTCGGCGCCGGGGCGTTGAGTCTCGTGCTGCTGTTCGTCGCAGGCTTCGGCATCGGTGCCGCGCAGGGCGCGTTCTGGGCCATACCGGGCAATCTGTGGAGCGGCGCGGTCCTCGGTGCGGCGATCACCACCGTCAATCTGCTGGGCAACGTGGCAAGTCTCATCGGTCCCTATGTCATCGGCTGGATGCGTGCCCACACCGGTTCGTTCGCCGCACCCGCCTATGGGCTCGCGGTCTGCCTGCTGCTGGGTACGTGGCCCGTGCTCGCCGGCCGGACCATGATCAACCAGGGAAGGGCCAGCGCATGACGACCGACCGCACCGAGGACTTCGATGCGCTGGCCGCGGAGGACTTCGACAGTCCCTATGCGCTGTTCGCCGATCTGCGCGAGCGCTGTCCGGTGGCCCACAGCGGCGCCTGGAACGGCTTCTGGTCGTTCATGCGCTATGCGGACGTGACCGATGCGGCCGCGGACTTCCGTACCTATACGACCACCGTGCAGAACGTCGTACCAAAACTTGCGTTCACCGGGCGCCGGGCGCCGCTGCATCTGGATCCGCCGGAACACACCGCCTACCGGCGCGCGATCAACCCGCTGCTGACGCGCGAGGCGGTCGAGCGGCTGCGCGAACCCATCCGGCGCTTCACGGTCGAATTGCTGACGCCGCTGTTGCAGCGGGGACGATGCGACATCTGCGAGGAATTCTCCTCGCGGCTGCCGGTCGCGGTGTTCGCCGAGTGGATGAACATGCCGGCCGAGCACGTCGCTACGCTGCGCGAGACGGCCCGCGCGTACGTGTATGCGGTGCAGCGCTTCAACGGCGAGATGGTCAAGTCGACCAGTTTCAGGCTCTACGACATGGCCCGTGAGCTGATCGCGCATCGCAAGGCGGCGCCGCTGGACCCCCAACGGGACATCACGAGCGCGCTGCTGGCCGTCACCGAGAACGGCCAGCCGCTTCCCGAGGACATGATCCTGGGTGCCGTCCGGCAGATACTGGTGGTGGGCATCGTGGCCCCCAACGTGATGATCGGCAGCATCTGCGTGCACCTGTCACGATTCCCGCAACTGCAGCAACGGCTGCGCGACAACCCGCAGCTGGTGCCGGACGCGGTGGAGGAGTTCCTGCGGCTGTTCACGCCCTACCGCGGTTTTGCGCGCACCCCCACCCGGGACGTCACCGTCAACGGTGTGCACGTCCGTCGCGGCGAGCCGATCGCACTCAACTACGCCTCCGCCAACCGGGACGAATCGGTGTTCCCGGATGCCGCCGAGTTCATCCTCGATCGCCCCAACATCAAGGACCATCTGGCATTCGGGCGCGGTCCGCACAACTGTCCCGGTGCGTGGCTGGCGCGGCTGGAACTGACGATCGCCCTGGAAGAACTCCTGACGCGCACCCGGCATTTCGAGGTGACCGGCCCCGTCGAGGTCACCATGTGCCCGGAGATCGGTGCCCTCGGCGTACCGCTGCGACTGGAACCGCGCTGAGCGAGCCTGCGGTTCCCTACTGCGCGCCACACCGCAGGAACGCATAGCCCGCAGGATCGACCTTGCGCGAATACTCACCACCGCTGTAGCTCATGACCATGAGGTCATCCATGAAGTACATGTTGACGTCCGAGCCGATCACCACCAGGGAGGGAGTGTAGTCGGCGGTCCGCTTGCGCCAGTCGGTGCTGTTCTGCTTCAGGAACGCCGCAAGCCTGTGGAATTTGTCGGAAGCGGGCGCAACGCTGCAACGCTGGTTCGCCTTGCCCACGGCATAGGTCACCACGGTCAGCGGCTGGGCCGGAAGTTCGAGTGAAATCGTGCGGCTGCAGCCCGCCAGCAGAAGGACCCACGGGACGAATCCGGCTATGCGCATGTCTGCACCTCGCGACTGGTCAGTGGCCAAACGGCGCGGCTTCACGAGAGGAAAATGCGGAAGCGCAGCGCCGGCGTGCTCCCATACTGCTTGGGTTTCAGGAAGGTCTCAACGAGGATTCCGCCATTGGCCTCGATGACGCGCCGCGAAGCGGCGTTGTCGGGGTCGGTCGTGATTTCGACATATCGCAGCCCTTCGGCCGCGGCCTGCGGCAGCAGTTGCTTCAGTGCCTGCGTCGCGTACCCGCGTCCCTGCTTCCAGGGGACGACGGCATAACCGATATGCCCGAGGCAATGCGGCGGCAGCGCCTCGGTACCACGCTGCCAGCGAAACCCGATCGCGCCGCAGAACTCGCCATCCCAGAGCCATCGGGTAAAGCCGGGCAGACGTGGCACCGTCGAACCGTCGGGAAGCGTGATGGGCCTGCCCCTGCCCTCCCGGTTGACCAGGCCCGCCAGGAACGCCGCGCTGTTGACGGTGATCAGCGCCAGCTGTTCGTCTGCGGCGGCCTTGCCGCGGACGTTGTCGGAGGACCAGCCTCTCTGCAGCGCCTCGGTGTAGCCCGCCAGGTATTCGCGGCCTGGCCAGACGAGTTCCATGGTCAATCGTCGCCCCATCGCCAGCGCGGGGGTTCTCCGGTGAGGTAGCAGACCAGGGTCAGAAGTCCAGCCATGAGGATCGCGAAAGACAGGAACGCAATGGGATGCAACGGCAGCAACCGCAGGGCCGCGGCGCCGAGTATGACGAGCCAGATGAGAAGAACCAGCCAGCCCTGCCAGGTCTGGGGCGGCCCCCAACCCCATCCATAGCGCTTTGCCGGAAACCAGTAATCCCGCTGTCCAGGCCCTGGCATGCCGGACTACCCTCGCGGCACTTGCGGTGGCGCAGGCTGTCCTTCGAAGCGCTCCAGGGTTTCATCGAGGCACGCCCAGGCCGGCGCCTTGTGTGCCCAGATGTTCATGCTGGGCTGCACGGCTGCCGGCTCATCGAGCGTGCCGACGCGCACCACGGTGAATTGCGGCCGGGCGGAGGAATTCGCAAACAGATGCGAACCACAGGCCGGACAGAACCTGCGGCGGATCTCGTTGCCGCTGTCGGCGGTACTCACGTACTCGCTCAGCCGGCCGGTCGCCTCGAGCGCGGCCGTCGGGACGACCATGTTCACCGTCCCGTTGGCCGCGAGGCGCTGACAGTCACGGCACCAGCAGATGCGGGTGACGAGCGGCTCCGTCGTGAGTCGATAACGCACCGCTCCGCACAGGCATTGGCCGGTCCGATAGTTCATGATGGCCGCGGCTCAAGGGGCGCTCGCCCTATTCCTTCCAGCCGGCCGGCGGCTCGGTGCCACCCTTGATCTGGCGCGTCCTGTAGCGCCACTTGCCGCCGACCTTGGTGAACGTGGCGTACTCGCGTCCCTGCGTCGTGATATGCGGTGCCTCGCCCTGCTTGTCGATCAGGTACTCGGTAAAGGTGAGCTGCGAGGTCGCGGTATCACCGTGCACGATGATCAGCGGATTGCTGATGGTGACGTTGAACGAGTAGGCCTTGGCCATCGGGCTCGGGGCACTGCCACGGGTGTACGCCTTGGCGATGCCCTCCTTGCCCTTGAAGTGGGTGTTGCCGAGGATCAGTTCCGCATCGTCGGCATAGAAGTCGGTAAAGCTCTCGGCATTTTCCCGGCCGAAGTTGTAGTAGTACCGGGTGATCAGATCCTGTATCTGCGCGCGATCCACGAGCGTTTTCGCCGTGATCTCCTCGGCACCCGCGGTCGCGCCGGCCAGCAGGGCCACGCCCAGGGCGATGCCCAGTACGCCCATCCACGCTCTGTTCATGCGGTTCGCGACAGTCTTCATGAAGTCCCCCTGTGTTGCGGGGACAGCGTAGAGCACCCATGAGGACGCCACAAGGCGGCGGATTGTGCGCTGCGATCCGCTCGGGGGCGGAGCGGGTACGCGGGTGCAAACGATTGCAAACTGCACGGAAAGCTGGCGCAATCCGCCGCTGACCACCCGGGAGATGCCATGGGTTCACTCAGACCGTTGTCCGGCGGACTGCTCGCCCTTTTCATTGCCTACTCCGCACAGGCGCAGCTGCTGCGGACGCACGTCGCGCAGGGTGATCTCGCCGGACATCAGGAAGGGTCGGTCAGCGCCTACCTCGGCATTCCATTCGCGGCGCCGCCGGTGGGCAACGACCGCTGGAAGCCACCCCTGCCGCCTCAGCCCTGGACGGGCCTGCGTCCGGCGGAACATTTCGCGGCGAGCTGTCAGCAGGCGGTCACGCCCAAGGGCTTCGGCCCCTGGACGGCCGAGTACGTGGTGCAGGGTGCCGTCAGCGAGGACTGCCTGTACCTGAATGTCTGGACGCCGGCGCATGGCGCGGGGGAACACCTGCCGGTGCTGTTCTGGATCTACGGGGGCGGGTTCACCTCCGGTTCCGGCTCGGTGGCGATCTACGACGGTGCGGCCCTGGCCGCCAAGGGCATCATCGTCGTCAGCGTCAACTACCGTGTCGGGGTGTACGGGTTCCTGGCGCATCCGGAACTGAGCGCCGAGAGCCCCGTGAACGCCTCCGGCAATTACGGTCTGATGGACCAGGTGGCCGGGCTCAAGTGGGTGCAGCAGAACATCGCCGCCTTCGGCGGGGATCCCGCCCGGGTCACCATCGCCGGGCAGTCCGCGGGTGCAGCGTCGGTGCATCACCTCATCGCGAGCCCCCTGGCGGATGGCCTGTTCTCCCAGGCGATCGCCGAAAGCGGCTCCGGCATGGGATTGGCGGTGCCGGACCGCTCGGCGGCCGAGGCCGTAGGGACGGCACTCTCGAACGCCGGTGGCACGCACCTGAGCCTGGCCCAGCTGCGGGCGCTGAGTCCCGCGGAACTGAACCGGCGGCTGATGGCCGCAGCACCCGGGCGGGGTCTGCAGTTCGGCCCGGATATCGATGGCCTCTTTCTCACGCCGGACAGCGCCGGCCGCGACACGAACGACACGCCGATCCTCACCGGCATGACCGCCGAGGAAATGGCAGGTCTGAGTCCTGCGTATGGCAAGACCACCGTGGCCAGTTTCAAGGCACAGGTATCGCAGGTCTACGGCGGTTCAGGACCGCAGCTGGACGCCCTCTACGCGCCAAAGTCCGACGCGGCCGCCTGGGATGCGACCAAGGCGCTGGGGCGCGATCGGGGACTGGCGTCGCTGTATTTCTGGGCGGTGGGGCGGCTGAAGTCGACGCGGTACCCGATCTACGGTTATCTGTGGACGCACGCCGAACCCGGCCCCGAGGCCGCGCGCTACGGGGCGTTCCATTCCTCGGAGATCCCGTACGTATTCGGCACGCTCGATGCAGCCCAGCGGCCCTTCACGGCGGTCGATCGCAGGCTGGCCGTCGAAATGAGCGGTTACTGGGTGAATTTCGTCAAGACGGGAAATCCGAACGGTACGGGGCTTGTCGCGTGGCCCGCCCTGAAGCGCCCCGGCATGCGCATCCTCGAGATCGGACGGCGCACCACGGCACGGCCGGTGTTGCCACCCGCGACCCTGAAGGTCTTCGAGCACTATGTCGCCGGGGGCGGCAAGCTGGGTCTTTTCTAGCTCCCCCGCTGTAGGAATTCTCTGGCGCGCGTTGCCGTCCTGTCCTTATTCGAGGCCTCGGACGGCCATTGAAGAATCGCCGCTCGCTGACGTGAGCTGGACGCCGCTTGGAGAAGATAATCGACGAGCTGGATCTTGAAGCCTGTGCGCGTGAACCCATCCGCGTCCCGGGTGCCGTGCAGCCGCACGGGGCACTGCTGGTGGTGGACGAACGGGACCTGCGCCTCCTGCAGCACAGTACCAACGCCGGCGATCTGCTGGGGATCGAGCTGCGAGTCGGGGTGGCCCTGGGCGATGCCCTGGGGGCTTCCCTGCCCAAGGAGCTCGATGCCTGGCGCGGCCGGGACGAGCCGCTGTTCCTGCGTACGGTGCGTGTCGGGGAGCGCCTCCTGCAGCTGTCCGCGCACCGCTCGCGGCAGGGACTGCAGCTCGAATTCGAGGCCGCCCCGAGCGATGAACGGGAAACACTGGAGGCGGTGTACCCGCGGCTGCGGGCCTTCGTCGATGCCATCGGCAGGGCGGGCAGCGTCCAGGACATCGCCGAACTCGCCGTGCGCGAAATCCAGACCCTCACCGGCTTCAACAGGATCATGCTCTACAGCTTCGATGCCGAAGGCGACGGCACGGTGCTCGCGGAGGCGAGCGACGGGATCCTGCCCTCCTATCTCGATCTGCGGTTTCCGGCCTCCGACATACCGGCGCAGGCGCGTGAGCTGTACAAGTCGAGCCGCCTGCGGCTGATCCCCAACGCCCGCTACGAGCCGGCGACGATTTCACCGGCCGAGAGTCCGGTCGACGGCAAGCCGCTGGATCTGAGCCACGCGGCTTTGCGCAGCGTCTCGCCCATCCATCTCGAATACATGCGCAACATGGGCACGGCAGCCTCCATGTCCATCTCGATCCTGATCGACGATGAGCTGTGGGGCCTGATCTCCTGCCACAACGCCGAACCGAAGCTGGTCAACGCCCAGATCCGCTCGGCCTGCGACTTCCTGGGACAGATCGTGTCGCTGCAGATCGGCGCGCGCCAGCGGGCCGACCGGGCGGTACGCCGGATCCATCTCAAGCACATCGAAGGCGAGCTGCTCGCGCAGATGAGCCAGAGCGCCGACTTTCACGCGGGAGTCTCCGCGCACCAGCAGACCTGGCAGCGGCTGGTCGCAGCCGACGGCGTGGCGGTGGTGTCGGCCGATGGGATCACGGCACTGGGGCTGACGCCCTCCAAGCCCGAACTGCTGGAGCTGGCGAAATGGCTGCATGCGACCGACCCGTCCGAACTGTACGCCACCGACCAGCTGTCCCTGCACTGGCCGCAGGGCGCCGCCTTCGCCAACGTCGCGAGCGGCCTGTTGTCGATTTCCGTCTCGCAGCTGAACCCGAGCTACATCATGTGGTTCCGGCAGGAGGTCGAGCGCACCGTCAAATGGGGCGGCGATCCGCGCAAGGGGCCGGTCACCGACCGGCTGCATCCGCGCAAGTCCTTCGACACCTGGAAGCAGCTGGTGCGCATGCGCTCGATCCCCTGGACGGAGGTGGAAATCGAAGCCGCCCGGGACGTGCGTCATTCCATGATCAATTTCGTCCTGCGGCGCGCCGAGGAACGGGCGGCGCTGAGCGAGAAACTGCAGCGCTCGAATGCGGAACTCGAGGCCTTCTCGTACTCCGTGTCCCACGATCTGCGGGCGCCGTTCCGGCACATCGTCGGCTATGCGGACCTGCTCAGTCATCGCGAGACCGGCCTCGATGAGAAGTCGCGGCATTACCTCGATTCCATCGTCGACTCGGCGGTGCATGCCGGCAGGCTCGTCGATGATCTGCTGGCCTTTTCCCAGATGGGCCGCACGACGCTCAATCCCGTGCGGGTGGACATGCAGAAGCTGGTGAACGAGGTGCGGCGCAGCCGCGACCCGGACCTGCAGGGCCGCGCCATCACCTGGCAGGTCGGCGAGCTGCCCCCGGCCTACGGCGATCCGTCGCTGCTGCGCCAGGTGTGGGCCAACCTCATCGACAATGCCATGAAGTATTCGGCCACCCGCAATCCGGCCGAGATCCGCATCGAGGGCGCGCCGGTCGAGGGTGGCGCGCGCTACAGCGTCAGCGACAACGGCGTCGGCTTCGAGATGGCCTACGTCGGTAAGCTGTTCGGGGTGTTCCAGCGGCTGCACCGGACCGAGGAATACCAGGGCACCGGGATCGGCCTGGCCCTGGTCAAACGCATCGTCGAGCGACACGGCGGCACGGTCTGGGCGCAGGGCGACGTGGACAAGGGGGCGACCGTCGGCTTCGAGCTGCGGGACAGCCGCAAGGAAGGTGCAGATGGCAGACCTTAGGCCCATTCTCCTGGTCGAGGACAATCCGCGGGATCTGGAACTGACATTGACGGCCCTGGAGCGCTGTCAGCTAGCCAACGAAATCGTCGTGGCGCGCGATGGTGCGGAGGCGCTCGACTACCTGCACGCCCGCGGGACCTTTGCGGGACGCGATGGGGGCGGTCCGGCGGTGGTACTGCTCGATCTGAAACTGCCGAAGGTCGATGGACTGGAAGTCCTCGGCCAGATCAAGGCGGATGCCCATCTGCGCCAGATTCCGGTGGTGATGCTCACCTCCTCGAAGGAGGAGCGGGATGTGGTCCGCAGCTACGAACTCGGCGTAAACGCCTTCGTCGTCAAGCCGGTCGATTTCCAGGAGTTCTTCAAGGCCATCCAGGACCTGGGCATATTCTGGGCCATCCTGAACGAACCGCCACCGGGCTTCCGTCGTGACTGAACCGAAGCCGAAGGTCGTGCGGGTGCTGCTGCTGGAGGACAGCGCCATCGACGCCGAACTCGTGAGCAGCAACGTCACCCAGTTCCGGGAGCACTATCACATCGACTGGGCCGCCGATCGGGCCTCCTTCGAGTCGCACCTGCGGCGCGGCAATCACGACATCATCCTGGCGGACTATTCGCTGCCGGACTTCGACGGCCTGACCGCCCTTTCCATGGCGCGCGAGACGACGCCGAACACGCCGTTCATCTTCGTGTCGGGCGTGGTCGGGGAGGAGTTCGCGACCAATGCCATGACCCGGGGCGCGACCGACTACGTCGTCAAGCGCAACCTGTCGCGGCTGCCGGCGGCGATCGAGCGGGCCTTGGCCGAAAGCCGGGAGCGGTCCGAGCGGCTGCGGGCCGAACGGGCGCTCCTGGAGCGCGAGGCCCAGCTGCGCGAAGCCAACGAGACCCTGGAGGCGAAGGTCAAGGCGCGCACCCAGGAGCTGATGCACATGGAGGCGACGTTGCGGCAGGCGCAGAAGATGGAGGCCGTCGGGCAGCTGACCGGTGGCATAGCCCACGACTTCAACAATCTGCTGGCGGCCATCACGGGCAGCCTCGAACTCATCAAGAAGCGCCTGGCCGAAGGCCAGCCGCAGGGGCTGGAACGGTACATCACCGCGGCGCAGGGCGCCGCGCGCCGGGCCGCCTCACTGACGCAGCGGCTGCTGGCCTTCTCGCGGCGGCAGACGCTCGCGCCGCGCACGGCCGATGTCAACCGCCTGGTGGCCGGCATGGAAGACCTCATCCGCCGCAGCGTCGGGCCGGACGTGGAACTGGAAATCGTGCACGCAGGGGGCCTCTGGAACACCAAGGTGGATGTCTCGCAGCTGGAGAACGCGCTGCTCAACCTGTGCATCAATGCGCGGGATGCCATGCTGCCCAACGGCGGCCGGCTGACCATCGAAACGGCCAATGCCTGGCTCGATGAACGGGCGGCGAAGGAGCGCGAACTGGCGTCCGGGCAGTACATCACCCTGTGCGTGACCGATACCGGGGTGGGCATGCCGCCGGAAGTGATCGAGCGCGCCTTCGATCCGTTCTTCACCACCAAGCCGCTGGGCTCGGGAACGGGGCTGGGACTGTCGATGGTGTATGGATTCGTGAGGCAAAGCGGCGGCCAGGTCCGGATCTATTCGGAACTCGGCAGGGGCACGACGGTGCGCCTGTACCTGCCGCGGTTCGCCGGCGCCGAGGAGCGCGCCGAGGCCGGCACCGAGCAGTCCATCGAGCACGGCTCCGGGGAGCGGGTGCTGGTGGTCGATGATGAGCCCACGGTGCGCATGATCATCACCGAGATCCTGCAGGACAACGGTTACACGGCACTCGAGGCATCCGACGGCGCCGGTGCCCTGCGGCTGCTGGAGTCCGACACGCGCATCGACCTGCTGATCACCGATGTCGGCTTGCCCGGCGGCATCAACGGGCGGCAGGTCGCCGATGCGGCGCGGGTGGCGCGGCCCAACCTCAAGGTCCTCTTCATCACCGGATTCGCCGAGAACGCGGTGTTCCGCAACGGTCACCTGGAAAAAGGCATGGAAGTGGTCACCAAGCCCTTCGAAATGTCGGCGCTCGGGAACAAGATCCGGGACCTGCTGGATCGTGGGTCAGGGCCGGACGACCCGCGCCTTCACTGAGCGTTGATCGGCTCGCCGAAGACCGAGCTGGTCGACATAGAAGGCGAGCGCCCGCTCTACGTCCGGCACCGGCAGCCGCGGTGAGATCCCTTCGAACCGGACCGGATCAGGGGTCGGGGAGTCCATGGGAGCGCCTCCATCAGCTTGCGGGGTGTGGGGGTCGGCGTACGAAGAATACGCAGACTACGGCGAACACCGAAATGATCGCGCCACAGAGGAAACCGGCGCGGATGCCGCCGGAGAGCGCCTCGATGCGCGGCATGCCGCGGGTCGCGAGAGCAGCGGCGCGGGCCGACATCAGCGCGACGAACAGCGCCACACCGGCGGCGCCGGCCGCCTGCTGCAGGGTGCCGATGATGGCACTGCCGTGGGAATAGAGACTGGGCTGCACCGAGGACAGGCTGACGGTGAACAGCGGCGTGAACAGCAGCGCGAAGCCGATGCTCATGACAACGTGGCCGGCGAGGATGTAGGGCACCGGTGTCGCAGGTCCGAGCAGGGTCGTCGCCCACAGGACGCCGCTGACGATGATGACTCCCGGGACCAGCAGCGGCATCGGGCCCAGTTTGTCGTACTGGTGTCCGACGTGGGGACCGAGCAGGCCCATCAGCAGTCCCCCGGGCAGCAGCAGCAGTCCCGTCTGCAGGGTACTCAGGTCGAGTACGTTCTGCAGGTAGATCGGCAGCAGGATGATGGTGCCGAACAGGGCCATCATCATGGTCGCCATCAGCACGACGGAAATCGTGAAATTGCGCGAACCGAAGGTGCGCAGGTCGAGCAGGGGATAGCCGGATTGCTGCAGGCGGCGCTGTCTTACGATGAACACGGCGAGGAATATCGCACCCGCCGCGCACCAGGCGCCGGCCGGGAGGGTTCCGGGCGCTGCCGGCGCGCCGATGTTGCTGAATCCGTAGACGATGCCGCCGAAGGCGAAGGCGGACAGGACGACGGACAATGCGTCGATCGCCGCGGTGTGCGGTGTCGTCACGTTCAGCATGCGCCGGGCGCCCAGAACCAGCGCCCCCAGCGATATGGGCAGCACCAGCAGGAACATCCACCGCCAGCTCAGATAGTTGAGGATGGCGCCGGAGATGGTCGGGCCGATGGCGGGCGCCACCGAAATGACGGTCGTGATGAACCCCATGGTCTTGCCGCGCGTCTGCGGTGGCGCCAGCGTCATGGCGGTGGTCATCAGCAGCGGCATCATGATCGCGGTGCCGGAGGCCTGGATCACGCGGGCCAGAATCAGCACCGGAAGATCGGGGGCGACGACGGCGAGCAGCGTCCCCAGGCTGAACAGCGACATGGCGCAGATGAAAATCGGACGGGTGTTCATCCGCTGCAGCAGGAAGCCCGTCACCGGGATGACCACCGACATGGTCAGCAGGAAGGCCGTGGTCAGCCACTGGACGGCACCGGCCGACACATCGAGATCGTGCATGAGCCGCGGCAGGGCGACGGCCATCAGCGTCTCGTTGAGGATGACCACGAACGTTGCGACCAGCAGCAGGTTGATGACGAGCCGGTCTCGTGCGGCAGTCTGCGCAACTGCGGCGGAAGCGCCGGCCTGCTGCGGGTCGTGCGTCGTGTGGATTTCGCCGGCCCCGGTCATCAGGTGGCGCTCCTGACGCTCGGGCCGGCCTTGTAGATATCCGGATTGTGGATTTCCATCACCCGTTCCGGACGGCGCAGGGGCCCGAATCCGAACTTCTCATACAACCCATGGGCGTCGAGGGTCGAGAGCAGCATCCGGCGCAGCCCCTGCAGGTCCGGGTGGCGCATGATCTCTTCCATCAGACGCACCGACAGCCCCTGCCCCCGGTGACCGGGCAGCACGTACACGTCCGCAAGGTAGGCGAAGGTCGCCCGGTCCGTCACGACGCGCGCGAAGCCGACCTGCGCTGCACCGTGGAACAGGCCGAAGCACAGTGAATGGGCAATGGAGCGCTCGATGATGTCGCGGCCGATGCCCGGCGACCAGTACGACTGGGTGAGGAAGGCGTGGATGGCATCGATATCGAGACGCGACGTGTCGCAGCTGATTTCGTAAGCGGACATGGTGCGGGGAACTCCGGGGCGCGGGGGCGCAGCAGAGCGTATGACCATACAGGGATCGGCGCGGGGCTGCCATGTGGGTTGAGGTATCATGCTGTGCACAACCAGAAAGGGGGCAAGCGGATGTCACGTCGTTACCTGTTCGCCGCGGTCGCACTCGTCATGGCTTCAGTGGCGTTCGGTGCGTCCACCACGCCGATCGGCGCGGGGGTGGCACCCCCATGCGACCGGGTCTGCATGATCGACCTGGTCGATCGCTATCTGGCCGCGCTGGTCCGCCACGATCCGAGTGGCCTGCCGCTGAACCGCGACGTGAAGTTCATTGAAAACACCGCGCGCCTGAAGGTCGGCAGCGAGGGCCTGTGGATAGGGGCGTCCGCGCCGCCGACCGGCTTTCATATCTACGTCGTCGACGTGGGTGCCGGTCAGGTCGGTTTCTACGGGGTGATGAAGGAGCGCGACAAGCCGCTGATCATCGCGCTGCGGCTGAAGGTGGTGAACGGGCAGATCACCGAGATCGAGCACGTGCTGGCCCGCAATCTGCGACCCGATGCCGTCCGGAACCTGGCGAATCCCCGACCCGAGTTCGTGACGCCGGTGCCGGTCGCGGACCGTCTGCCGCGTCAGCAGATGGTCAACATCGCCGACAGCTACTTCGAGGCCATCGAGCACGCCAACGGCAAGCTTGCGCCCTTCGCCGATGACTGCGTGCGCCGCGAGAACGGCGGCCAGACCACGCACAACGCGCATCCGGTCCCCTGGCCGGTGCCGCTCGGCTCCAAGCAGGCCGACGATGCCATGGCCTATATCGGCACGCTGAGCTGCAGTGATCAGCTCGATACCCACGTGATGGATTTCATCACCCGCCTGTGGCCGCGGCGCCATGAGATCGTCGATCAGGAGCTGGGCATCGTCTTTTCGTTCCCGATGTTCCAGCACCGCGGTGGTTCGGGCACGATCAAGATCTACAACGTGCCCGGTACGGACAGCCTGCCGCTGGGTGGCTCCTCTTCGAACATGCAGGCCGGTGAGCTCTTCAAGATCGTCCGCGGCCGCATCGTCGGCGTGGAGGCCATGGGCGCCACGCTGCCCTACGGCACCAAGAGCGGCTGGGGCGAATGAGGCGCGTCCCTCACCCTGAAGTGCTGTTCAGCGTGACCAGCTGGGCGATCGCCTCGAGTCTGCGGTTACCGCGGATGATGGCCACCGTCACCCAGACTACGGCGGCGGCCATGGCGGCGACGTAGGGGACGGGATTGGACCTGCGCGCCGGCAGCAGCGCCATGAGCAATGCCATCAGAAGCGCGAACCACACGGGAATGAGCATCGCGATGGAGGACATACGGTACTTCGCGATCGCCGCCAGCGCCCGTTCGCGTCGCTGCGCCGCGCGCTCCTCCAGGGCGATATCGAGCGGAGTAAGGGGTTCCATACCTGCACCTCGGTGCGGCGCCGCAGCACGTTCCGAATGAACTAGCCCGCGCGGCTGCCACTGATATTAGAGACGTTACGCGAAGTGCTCGATGTCCTGGGGCAGGCTCACCCAAGCGTGTCTGCGATCTTCGTACACGGAAATGCTCGGCGCCGGAAAATCCGGCTCCGCGAAGGCTCCCACCGGGATGACCGTGAAACCGTCCCGGCCTTCGCTTGAATAATAGACGGTGGCGCCGCAACTCGGACAGAAATTGAAGGTGGTCCTGCCACCCTCGTCGCCTACGCGCAGGTATTGCTGAGACTGACCACGGACCGTGAGACTTTGCGTGCGAAAGCGCGCCTGTGCGCCGAACACGCTGCCCGTGCGTCGCTGGCACGCCAGGCAGTGGCAGATCCCGACACGGACCGGGTCCTCGTTCGCTGTCACGGTCAACTGGCCACAACTGCAAGATGCGGTTCTCATGCGGCGGAACCGCAGTTGCCGGGGTTGTGCACGCGCTGGGTTGAGGGCGGGTATTGCGCCAGCTTCGACGCCGGTCTGCGCGGTCTGGGCAGCAGCTCGCCGCCGCAATTCGGGCACCTGCCCTCGAGCCGGGTATCCGCGCAGGGCGCACAGAAGGTGCACTCGAACGAGCAGATCCGAGCCAGCCCCGAGTCCGGTGGCAGGTCCCGATCGCAGCATTCGCAACTGGGGCGCAGTTCAAGCAATGGCCGTCTCCTTTGCAGGATTCCCGACTCGCGTCTTGCGGTCATGATAGTCCCGGAGGCGGGCGAGGCAAAGGTCGCGCAGGAATCGCCATACGAGATCCGACTTGGTTTCCGGCCGCCTTATCGTCATCCTCGCGGGGCCGATGGGCCGCCGGACTTCGCAGCGGATCCGAGGCGCCGCGGTCCTTTTCCGTGCTCAACTCGGTCTCGATCTGGGATTCAGGCGGAGGCGGTGGCATCCGTCCGGAGGCGAGGAAGAGCAGTGCCCAACCTAATGGGTTACCGCCACCGGGTCTGCGGCCATTTCTGGCCTTTGCGGTCCTCGACATCCGGAAGGCCAGCAGCAGCGCCGCCAGGACCAGGATACCCAGGATGGCGGGCGCTTTGTTCACACGGTCTACTCGGCGGCCTCGATGATGCGCACGTCCCGGTCCACGGCATTTCCGAGCGCCTGGAGCGCCTTCTGATACGCAGGACTGTCATGCGCCGCAACCGCCTGCGCGACGCTGTCGAACTCGATCAGGACGGTACGCTGGCTGGCCCCGCCTTCATAGAAGCGGGCCGGCAGTCCGCGCGCCAGAAAGCGGCCGCCGCCGGCCGTGAGCGCCGGTCCGGCAAGCCGTGCGTACTCGGCGAGAGCCTTCTCGTCCCTTACCGAGCGGTACACTGAAATCCAATAAGCCTTGGCCATGGCTGACTGCCTCATCTGTCTGTGACTAGGGAGACCGAGGATAATGCGGGATTGCCTGGCTGAGGCAAACCCAGGGCTGGGCACTGCAGGTCCAGATGTCCAGCATCGGCTTGAATGCCGACGGATCATCCAGCGTCGAGAACCGGATGGACAGGACTTCCGGCGCCACCTCCCCGCGCGTGAACAAAGGAGATCCGCACTCGGGACAGAAGCTGCGGGTCGCCAGCTTCCCGCTGCCGGCGCGCACTGCGAACGTCTGCGGTGTGCCGCTGAAACGCTGGCAGTCCAGGCAGTGGCAGTTGAGCATTGCGACCGGTGCGGCCGAGCACACGTAACGGATCGATCGGCACGCGCAGCCGCCGGAGAAGGGAACGCCGATGGAATTCAGTTCGGACTGTGCGCGGCTCAACGAACGATCCTCCAGCGCACCCAGCGCGGCGTCGTTCGCGCATAGTGCTGCCAGGCTTCCCCAAAGATCCTGGATGCCGCCGGCTCTTCCGCCAGAACGACGCGCAGGTGGAATGCCGCCGCAACGCTTCCAGCATAGAGCAGAAGCGGAAGGCACCGGTAGAGCAATGCCCACCCGACGAGCATCAGGCTTACGCCAATATACATAGGGTTGCGGCAATAGTGGTACGGGCCCGTCATCACCAGATGCTGCGGCGGCCACCACGGTGCGAGGGTCCCCTGACCCGAGACGTAGAATTCCCGGACGCACCAGAGCAGCAGCAGCAGACCGAGAATCAGGGCGGCAATAGCCGGGATGCCCGGATGGAGCGACGTTCGAATTCCGCGGGCAATCGCCAACGGCAAGGCCAGCGCTACCAGGCCGGGGACAGCAAAGAAGGCGACGATGGCACGAAACAACATGGAACCGTGGATGCTAGCTTGCCCATGATCGATCGCGACCGGAAGTGCGGCAAGCCTTGCACGGTGACAAGCCTCGGCCCGAACCATCTGGCATGGAAGAGTCGCGTTCAAACGCCGACATAGAGTTGATCGTAGGCCGATACCGCAGCATCGACCTGGCGCTGCCGCTGGGCAATCGCCCATTCACGCGTCGCCCGGTCTATCGCAAGCGTCGTCCACCCATTCCCATCCTCGTCGGATATATGAACAAGCAACGTGCTCGCATTGTGCGTTACCTTGACCCGATGGCGGGCGTTGCCCTCCTCCTGCAGCCCACGAATGGCCCTGCCCTTCTGAACCGTCGCCACAAATGATGTCCATCGGGGCCGTCTTGCCTTGGGCTTCGGCACCGGCCTGCTCCGAGCGTCCGTCATGGCGCTGACTCCTTATTGCGTCACACACTCCACACGGCTGCCCCGAACGGCGAAGATCCACAGATCGAGGCGCGTTGCCAACTTAACGGGTTCCGAGGAAGAACTTCCAGTGGCCCTCGGAGATGACCTGTGGGACGCCGTCGACCACTTGGATGGCGGTCTGGTCGTCGATTGCGTATGCCGGACCTCCGATATCCGCCGCCCACCGTTCCGCGTTGTCCAGGGTGTTCTCCGCCATAAGTTCATGATCCAGATGCGGGAAGATGGAGAATCCAACGACTCCCAAGGTATCGTCGCCTCCGCCGGGCGGCTCCCAGTTTACGAAATCCTGGCCGATCCGCGGGGTCATCACCATGCTGCCGGCGCTCACTCCCACCCAAACCGTCGTGGACAGCGATGGTAGGATTGCCGCCAGCCCTGACTTGCACATCCAGTGGCACAGATAAACCGCATCACCACCATCCACCAGCAGGACATCGGCCTCACGGACCCAAGGAACCCAGCGCTGGTCCGCGATGCTGGGCAGCGCCGTGAGCTCCAGCAGACCGAGCGACTTCCAGCCGAGGTCGCACATGGGTGCAGGACTATGACCGGAGACGAAGCGCCAGGCCGTGCCGGGCGTGCACCTCGGGTGCCCGTACTGCGCCGTAGGGATGCACAGGGCGTTGGAGTCCGCGATCGGCTTGCCCAGGAGATTGACCAGCGCGTCCCGGATGCTCGCGTTGGTGATTCCTCCGGAGGTGAGAAGCAGCTTCATCGGTTATCCATCCATGGCCCGGGAGCATAACGCGTCCTCATCGGAGAGCCTTGCGAACTACGAGCTTCAGGCCAGACCACACCTCATTGACGGCGCACACCTTCACATCAACGAAGCCGAGCGGCAACGCGATTTCCCGCACAGTTTCCTCGGTGACCGTGGTCACGACTTTTGACGCCTTTTTGGGCCAGGAAACCCAGACGGTTGCATTCGGATTGAGCGTAAGCCGGAGCGAACGCAGACGCTCCGAAAGTTCCCTCCGGTCCGTCGTAAAGAGGTGCGTAATGTCCGTCATGGCACTGGGCTTCCCCTGCATCCTAACGCCGGCCGGAAGGGGCGCCACCAGATCTGCGTAACCGGCAGGCGCGCCCACCGCACAAACGCGACTCCCGGGTTTGATGCCGAGTTTCTTTGCCAACGGTGTAATTGAATAGCCGACAGCTGACATCTCGCGGGGCCCTCGTCATGATCGCGTTGCACCCGACGCCGATCGGACTGCAGATCGGCTCATCCTAAGTGTCCGGCGTCCCCGGGTTTGCCGCCACCCCTTATCCGTCTGCGGGCCTTCCAGTCGGCGCGAGCGTGCCAGCGTGGGCGAGCAGATGCTTCCTGCCATGCGTGGATTCCGTTTACCGCCGCACGTTTCAGTGACTCGCGATAACACGACGCCCATGCCTGGCCTGGATTTCCGCGCGCCGAGGTTTCACGATGACGGGCGAAGGGCCGGCGAATTTCCGCGGACCTACGGATGCAGCGCCCAGACCAACAACGCACCTGCGACCAGCAGAAGTCCATGTACACGGC